>NZ_JBHWEN010000002.1:0-540824 GCF_042734215.1 Kitasatospora sp. NPDC059673
TTTTTCGCGTGTGTTTGGGGGTTTTTTTTTTTTTTAAACACCCCCAGCGGTTTCTCCCCCTCTCCCCCCCGGGGGGGGCGGGCCCCCCCCCCCCCCCCCGGCCGGCTCCGCATTGCCCTGTCGACTCCGCGAACGGCACTCCGGGAGGCCCTGTGCCCGCCGACCTGCCCGCCCCCGTCCCCGTGTTGCGGTCCGTGCTGGCGCTGAAGCGGTGGTGGACCGTCGCGCTCGCCCTGTCCGTCGCCGCCGGCACCGCTTGCAGCCTGCTGTTGCCCCGGGCCCTCGCCCGGGCGATCGACCGGACCTTGGCGGGCGCGGGCTTGGAGGCCTCAACTCCCCTGCTGGTTTTGATCGTTGTGGCCGCGGCTGCCGAGGCGACCGCTCAGTGCACCGCGCCCGGTGGGGCGGCGGCGACGGGTGCCGCGCTGCGGTCGGAAGCGATCCGGCGGGTGGGTGCGGCCGGGCCAGGTACGGTCGGGGCCGGTACGGTCGGGCCCGGTACGGTCGGGGCCGGTACGGTCGGGCCAGGTGCGATCGGGACCGGTACGGTCGGCGGTCCGACGGCGGGTGATCTGACGGCTCGACTGACGGGCAGTGCCCCGCAGGCCGCGCTGGCCGGTGCGGCCGTGGTGCACACGGTCGCCCAACTGCTCACCGCCGCAGGCGCGTTGACCTGCCTGTTCCTGCTGTCCCCGGGTCCGGCCGTGGCGTTCCTGCTTGCCGCGCCGGTCGGCTGGCTGCTGGTTCGCCGCCAGGTGCGGCGCACCGCCGGTCATGGCGAGGCCTACCTGGCCGCGCAGTCCGAAATCGCCTCCCGGCTGGTGGAGGCGGTGCGCGGCAGTGCCTCGATCGCCGCCGCCGGCGCCCGTTCCGTCGAACTCGCCCGGGTGCTGCTTCCGTTGCCCGACCTGTCGCGGCATGGCCACGCGCTGTGGCGCAGTCAGCGCGAAACCGCCTGGAAGGTCGGCCTGTTGGCACCCGCGACGCAGGTCGCCGTGCTGGCCGCCGCAGGCGCGGATCTCGCCGCCGGACGGCTGACCCCCGGGGGCCTGGCCGCCGCGATGGCCTACACCACGGTCGGGCTGGGCGGTTTCGGCGCGGCCCAGAGCCTGCTGGACCTGGCCCGGGCCCGGGCCGCAGCCGTCCGCCTGGCCGAACTCCGGGTGCCGGCGCCGGTCGCCGGAAACTCACAACTACCGTGGGGAAAGGGCCAGTTGGAGTTCCAGCAGGTGGCGATCCGGTCCGGCTCCGGCCTGCTGCTGAACCACCTGGACCTGACCGTCCCCGCCGGTTCCTGGGTCGCGGTGGTCGGTGCGGACGACGCCGCGACCTCCGCGCTCGCCGCTCTGGCCGCAGGCCTGCTCCGCCCCGAGCGGGGCACGGTGCGGCTCGACGGCGCCGACCTCGCCACCGTCCGCCCACCGCAGCTGCGGGCGGCCGTGGCCGTCGCGTTCGCCGATCCGGTGCTGTACGGCGCGACGCTCGCGGACGCCCTGACGCTTGGCCAACAGGACGTGTCCGAGGGGAAGTTGGTGGCCGCCGCGCGCACCGTCGGGGCGGACGCGTTCCTGCGCCGCCTGCCCTCCGGCTACCGCACACCGCCGGCACAGGCGCCGCTGTCCGGCGGTGAACGCCAGCGGGTCGGCCTGGCCCGGGCGCTGTGCCGGGACGCCCGCCTGCTCGTCCTCGACCACGCCACCGCCAGTCTCGACGCGTCCGCCGAGTCCCTCGTTCTCGCCGCTCTCCGCACCCACGCCGCCGACCGCACGCGCTTGTGTGCGACCCGCAGCGCCGCGCTCGCCGCCGAGGCCGACCTGGTCGCCTGGCTCGATCGGGGCCGGGTTCGCAAGCTCGCCGCGCACGGCGAGCTGTGGTCCTCCCCCGGCTACCGCGCCCTGTTCGGGGCCGCCGCATGACGCCGCCACACCGGCCGGGGCTGGGGCCGGGGCTGGGGCCGAGGCTGGGGCTGGGGCTGGGGCCGAGACTGGCGCTGCGGCTGGGGCCGGGGCTGGGGCTGCTGCGCGGTGCGCTGGCCGGCAGCCTGCCGGAGCTCGGGAGGCTCGCCGCCTGGACGGTCCTCTCCGCCGCGCCCGCCGCGCTGTCCGGCAAGGCCCTCGCCCTCGCCGTAGATCGCGGCTTCCTCGCCCGCCAACCCGCAACCGGCTGGGCCTGGTTGGCGCTGTTCGCCGCCGCTGCGGCCGTCTCCGCCTGGGGTACCCGCAACGCGTACCGCCCGCTCGCCCGGATCGTCGAGCCCGCCCGGGACCGCCTGTTGCGCGGGGCGGCCGACGGCGCGCTCCGGCAGGCGGCCGCCACCCGGCCCGATCCGGACGCGGCGGCCGTCGCGGTCGCCCGGATCACCCGCCAGGTGGAGGCGGTGCGCGACAGTCTCGCCGGGCAGCTCCTGCTGGTCTCGCACCTCGCCCTGACCCTCGCCGCCGTCGTGGCCGGCACCGCCGCCCTTGCGCCCGGCGCACTCGTCCCGGTCTGCGCGCCCCTGCTGCTCTCGGTCGCCGCCTTCGCCGCGCTCACGCCCCGGATGGCCCGCCGCCAACGCGAACTCTTCCGCACCGAGGAGGAGTTCACCGCGTCCGCCCTGCACACCGTGACGGCGCTGCGCGACCTGACCGCCTGCGGGGCGGAGCAGCGCGCGGTCGATCGGGTGCTGGCGGACGTCGCGGCGAACGAGGCCGCAGGCCGTGCGCTGGCCCGGTTGGCCGCCGTCCGGCACCTGTTGGTCGCGCTGGGCGTGCACGGCCCGCTCGCCGTGCTGATCCTGACGGCCCCGGCCCTGCTGCGTCACGGCCTGAGCCCGGGCGCGCTGCTGGGTGCCATCGCCTACCTGCTGGGCACCCTCGAACCCGCGCTGCGACTGCTGGTGCAGGGCCTCGGGCCGTCCTGGCTGCGGATGACCGTCGCCGCCGAACGCCTCGCCGCCACGGCCGACGCCACGGCCACCGTCAAGGCCGAGGCCACGGCCGACGAGCCTGCCGCCGATCCGCCCCCGCTTCCGGATCGGCGTCCGGATCGGCGTCCGGATCGGCGTCCGGATCGACAGCGCTCGCGCCCGGCCCTCGAACTGCGCGGCGTCGACTTCGCGTGGGGGCGCGGCGCCCAACCCGTCCTGCGCGAGCTCGACTTGACGCTCCGGGACGGCGAGAGCCTCGCCGTCGTGGGGCCGTCCGGCACCGGCAAGTCCACTCTGGCCGCGCTCGCCGCCGGGCTGCTCCGCCCCGACCGCGGACACGTGCTGCTGTCCGGGCTGCCCGCCGAGGAGTTGGCCCCCGCCGCGCTCGCCGCCCTGCGAACGCTGCTGCCGCAGGAGCCGTACCTGTTCACCGGCACCCTCGCCGAGAACCTCCGCTGGCCGCGCCCGGCCCTTTCGGCCGCCCGGCTCCGCCATGCCCTGCGCGCGCTCGGCGCCGACTCCCTGACGGACCGCTACGGCGGGCTCGACGGCCCGGTCTCGGCCGCGACCCTCTCCCCCGGTGAACGTCAACTCCTCGCGCTGGTCCGCGCCTACCTCAGCCCGGCGCCGCTCACCATCCTCGACGAGGCCACCAGCCATCTCGACGCCACCACCGAACTCCGCATCGACCAGGCATTCCGCGCTCGCCCGGGCGCCCTGCTCACCATCACCCACCACCCGTCCCAGGCCGACCGCGCCGACCGCGTCCTGCACCTCGACAACGCCGACTGGTCCCTCCGGGCGGGGGCCGGAAGCAGTGCGTCACAGTGATCGAGCAACGGACGAGTGGCGGCGGCCGTCGGCGCCGGCGAGGAGCTGGTGGCGAGCACGAGGTGCTGGCGCTGCTGAACGGGGGCCGCTCCGACTGGGCGGGCGGGCAGCGGCTCTCGGTGTCGGAGCGGGAGGTGGAGAAGCACCGCGCCTCGGTGTTCACCACGCTCGACCTGCGCGCCTCCCCGACGGACAACCGGCGGGTGCCGGGGCCCACCTCGCCGGGGCGGTTCCTCAAGGTCGGTGCGGGAGACGAGACTTGGCGAGGTCGCGGATGCGCCCGGGTGCGCCCGCTCTCGGCCAGTACCGCAAGGGCCGTGCCGGCCGTCGCGGTCTCGGCGGCGCGGAGCTGGCACCAGGTGGACGCCGCGAGCAGTTGCTCGGCGTCCCACGATTCGTTCAGCGTCACCGCCCGCAGCAGCGTCCACTCGCGCAGGCGCCGGGCGGGGAAGTCGTCCACTGCCACGGGCCGGTCATCACGGCGCACCAGGCCGGGTGGCCGGGGTCCGTGAGCAGCTCGGTGGCCCGCCCGTCGAGGTACTCGCCGACCGCGCTGTTGGCCATCGCCGGGTCGGGATCGGCGAGCACCCGGGCAATCAGGCCGGCCGCGTCCTGCGGGGCCACCTCGACGAGCGCCTGGCGGTAGCGGGCGAACCGCACGTGCTCGTCCGGGTCCCAGTTCTGTTGCGCGCCCGTCATCGTCACTCCTGTCGTTCGGTGCGCGCTGTCAGCGGGCCTGGTCGATGACGTCCTGGAGGTACTGCACGGCGAGCTTCTCTGCCCGGTGGCGCCGTTCGACGGTCGCCTCGCCGTCCTGCTCGGACCAGCGGCGGTAGAGGCGGACGGTGGCGAGCATCGCCTGCCCGGCTTCGTGGCGATCGTAGCCGCACAGCGTGGCCCGGAGGGCGCGGGCCTCTTCGGGTGCGACGGTCTCCAGGCGGCGCACGCCGCGCGGGTCCGCGCCGGCCCGACGGGCGGCCAGCGGGCCGAGCACGATGTCGCGCAGCTGGGCGAGGACGCCGATGGTCTCGAACAGTTCGCCGCGGCCGAGCTTCGTCGCGCCATAGTGCACCCAGACCCAGAACCGGTCCTCGATCCACTGGGGGTCGAACTCCTGGGTGGCGGGCGGCTGTTGGGCGAGGGCCGGTCCGGGCAGGTGGCGGTGGTGCGTCAATCGCCCTACGGCTTCCGGAAGATGAGAGTCCGACGCCTGGACGAGCGATACACAGAAGGATAATCTTAAGGAAGAATTTTTCCTTGCTGCTATCTGGGGGGAATCCACTTGTCCGGACAAATCGTCGACCTCACCGGCACCAACGCCGCCGAGATCGTGCAGGAGTGGGACACGCTTCGCCATGTCGTCACTGCCAACGGCGGCGTCTCCCGCGTCGCCATGTGGCTGCTTCGCGACCTTGAGGAAAAAGGACGTCTGGGCGTCCACGTTCGCTCGGCCATCAGCCGACGACTCGACGGCCTGGGACTCGCCCATCTCCCGGCCGAGCTCCCCTCGGACCAGTACGACATCATCACCGTCTACCGGCGCGGCACCCCCGCCGCAACCGTCATCGACGCGATCTACCACAACGGCAACAGCGTGGAGGCCGAAACGGCGCTTCGCCGCCTCAACACCTCACAGGATGCCGAGAAGTTGACAGCGGTGACCGAGAAGGTGGCCGAACTGACCGCGATCCTCGAAGGCTCCCCCAGCTGAACAGCGGCGCGGACGGCCCGGCCGGGCCGCGCCGACAGCAAGCTGCAGGCGCCGAGGGCCCGCTCGGCGCCGCCGATGGGCCGTCAACGGTCGAAATACGAGTGGAAGTTCTTCAGTGACGTCGGTGGGGCCGCCCGGCCGACTGCTGAGGCCGCGGCCCGGGACGGCGAGCAGCAGCGCTGCGGCCGGGGCCGCGAAACCGGCCGGGCGGTAGTGCCATTGACTGCGACGCGGGGGCCTGCTGTTTCGCCCGTGGCGGCACCCGCCCTCAGGGTTTGGTGAACCGCTGCCTCGCCGACGCTGTTGGCGATCGTCTCCTCGGTGCGCTCCGGTTGGGCGAGCACGGGTCGGGTCGGGCAGGTAGGGGGTGGGACCAGGACTGGTTGGCGAGCTGGTGACTGGCGGTGGCCATCCGTTCGAGTTCGGCGCGGTGCGCGCGGGCGTGCAGACCGACGCAGAAGAAGGCCGCGGAGCGCGACGGCGGCCGGTTCCTCGGTCGGGACGGAGCCCAAGGCGGGGCACGGTGGCAGTAGCCACGGGTCGGCGCGGCAGTGCGTCAGGCCGGCGCTCATCAGGCCGCCGTCCAGCATGCCGTTGGCGGAGTCGATCAGCGTCGGCAAGCGTTCGCCCGTGGCGACGAACTCCCGTCGCAGGCCAAGCAGATGGCCGGTGAGGGCGCGGATCCGACCGGCCGCGCACCGGGGCAGCGGGAAGGCCGGCCGCGTCGAGCAGGGCAACTCGGAGCCGGAACCGGTCCAGGCGATTCCCGCATCGCGTACCGCACCCCTCGCGGCCGGGCGGCCGCAGGAACAGTCGGGAGCCCACAGATCGACTGACATACTGACGTACCGTCAATCTCCTGTGCACAAACGGAATTGATGCCGTCGCGGAACGGCCCGCCGCGCATTGGTGACGGGCCGCGCCCGGCCCGCTCAGTGGCTGGAGATGGTGACCTTGCGGAAGTCCACCGGCAGGTTCGGGAAGCCGTCGCCCGGGGCATTCTGGTCGTCCTCGCCGCCGGCCGCGATCTTCTGCAGCACGTCGAGCCCGGCGGTGATCCGGCCGAACGGGGTGTAGTTGGGCCGCAGCTTGGTGTCCTTCCAGACGATGAAGAACTGGCTGCCGTTGGTGTCCGGGCCGGCGTTGGCCATCGCGACGGTGCCGGCCGGGTAGGTCGCTCCTTCGAGGTTCTCGTCGGGGAAGGAGTAGCCCGGGCCGCCGCTGCCGGTGCCGGTCGGGTCGCCGCACTGCAGCACGTACAGGCGCTGGGTGGTGAGGCGGTGGCAGTGGGTGCGGTCGTAGTAGCCGCGTTCGGCGAGGAACCGGAACGAGTAGGTGGTGCACGGGGCCTTGTCGGTCAGCGCCTTGAAGGTGATCGCCCCCTGGGTGGTGCGCAGGGTGGCGCTGTACGGCTTGGCCGCCTTCTTCGCGTCGAAGACCGGGATGCCCTTGAAGTTGTCCGCCGGCACTGCGGGCGAGTACACGCACCCGGTGCCGGCGGTGGGCGCGGCGGCCACCGGTTCGGCGGCCACCGCGGTGGTGGACAGGGCGAGCGGCAGGGACAGGGCGGTGAGCAGCGCCCAGGACTTGCGCTTCATCTTGCGGTTCCCCCAACGGAGTTGACGTGATCGTCCATGGGACTTGATCAGGGACCTGCCATACCTGCCCACTCAGGTCCCACCCACACCCCGTACCGCGACGGTCGCACCCTTGCCGCTTCCCTGGCGTTCCCTTGCGGAGGGTCAGCGCCCCCAGGCGGAGAACTCGACGACGGCGTTGTTGCCGCCGCCACCGGCCGGCTGCGGGACGTAGAACATCAGGTCGGTGCCGTTCGAGTCGTAGCTGTTGGAGCCCACGTACGGGTTGTCCCAGTGGACCTGGATGATCCGGCCGTTCAGCACCGGGTTGGCGCAGTTCTCGCTGTAGAACCGGGCGTAGCCCTCGGTGCCGGTGGCGAAGCCGTTCGACTCGGACGCCCAGCTGCCCTGCTGCTGGTTGTAGATGTGGATCGGCGGCTGGGTGGTCCAGATGCCGTGCGAGAGCCACCAGTTCTCGCGGGTGAGGGTGCAGCCGGTCCAGTTGTTCAGCTTGACAGCCGTGCTGCGGGCGGCAGTTGTGAGGGCCGGCGCGGCGGTGGGCGACTTGGCGGTGGTCGCCTCGGTGGTGGTGGCGGCGGACGCGGTGCCGGTCAGCGCGACGGTGAGCGCGGCAGCGGCGGCGAAGGCGCCGGCGATGCGGGCGTAGGTTCCCATGGGTTCTCCCCCCGGAGCGGTCCGCCGGTCTCTCCGGCGGCCATGTCCCTACTGTGCGGCACGGGAATAAACCTCCAATGAACGGACACATAACGGCCACATTCATCGGCCTGCCCGCCGTACCGGGCCCGCCCCGAACGGGTGACCGCGTGCGGCGTTGTCCGCGCGCCCCCGGAGCGGGGCGGGCCGAGGGCCGCGCCGCGGTGCGCCGGTGCAGGATCCGGCCGAAGGGAAAAGGATCACGACAGTGCACCCCCGAGAGAGGCGGTTTCCCTTGGCCAGCGAATTTCAGCGCAACAAGCTCACCACCATGTTCCAGGCGTTCGACACCGACCGGAACGGCTACCTCGACCAGGACGACTTCCAGGACCTCGCCGACCGCTGGCACCGCCTGCCCCGGGTGGCCGCGGATCCCGAACTCGCCGCGCGGGTGAAGGAAGTGACGCTCGGCTGGTGGGACCACCTGTCCGCAGTGGCCGACCGCGACGGCGACGGCAGAGTCGGCCTGGACGAGATCCTCGCCATGGTCGACCGCCTGCCCGCGATGCTCGACTACGTCAACGCCACCTCCGACGCGGTCTTCGACGCCGTCGACGAGAATGGCGACGGCCGGATCTCCCGCGCCGAGCACCGCCGCCTGGTGGACACCTGGCACGGCCGGGCCATCGACACCGGCGACGTTTTCGACCAGCTCGACCGGGACGGCGACGGCCGGCTCGGCCGCTCCGAATTCGCCCTGTTCTGGGCCCAGTTCTGGATCAGCGACAACCCCGCCGACCCGGGCAACCTGCTCTGCGGGCCACTCCCCCAGCCACAAGGCTGACCCGTCCTGGCCGCTGTCGGACTTTACATGTCCATGGGTACCCTCGCCGCGGGCGGCACGCGCTGTCCGCACCGCGGA
The DNA here is from genome assembly GCF_042734215.1 of Kitasatospora sp. NPDC059673. Classification (NCBI taxonomy): domain Bacteria; kingdom Bacillati; phylum Actinomycetota; class Actinomycetes; order Kitasatosporales; family Streptomycetaceae; genus Kitasatospora; species Kitasatospora sp. NPDC059673. Next base: position 8,604 of record NZ_JBHWEN010000002.1, read on the forward strand.
GGAGGGTCGAAGTGGACACGTTTGCCGCTCAGGGCCGGGAGTTGATTGTGCGTCAGGTTCCAGCGGGGCTCGATCCGGCACTGGCGGACCGGGTGACGGAGGCCCTGCTGCTGGCGGGCCTGCCGGTCGCGCACGGCGGCCACGGGCCGGGCGTCCATCTGGTACCGAACGGCGAGGCACTCGTGCTGCGCTGGCTGGCCTCACCCCGGCTGGAGGAAGCGGCCACGGCGGGCGGCGGACGGCATCCTGCGACAGCGGCCCGTCAACTGGTCGCCGACGCCGTCGAGAACGCGCTCGCCGAACTGCTCCCCGTCTTCGGCCTCGACGCGGAACGCGCCACCACCACCCCGGAGCGGACCACGGTGCGCGGCTCCGCCGACCGACCCGAACCCGGCACGGACCTCGCGCCGCCCGCATCGCCACCCGCATCGCCACCCGCACCGCCGCCCGTTCACCCGCCCGTTCACCCGGGCGTCCGGCCGGAGATCGTCACGGCGGTCCGCCGCAGCGCGACCCTGGCGGGCCTCCCGGTGGCAACCCGCCCGGGCGGCGCGGGAATCACCCTGGGCGACTGCTCCGCGACCGGCCTCGCCGACCTCGGCTGGAACCCCTCGCCCCGCCTCGCCGCACCGCACCCGACCACCGCCGTCCAAAACGCCATGTGCCACGCCCTCGGCATCGCCCTGCGCGCCACCGGCCTCCACCTCACCTGGCACCGCCCGCCCGCCGGCCCGGCCCAACTCCGCGCCCACGGCCCGGCCGAGCGCCGCTAGCCCGACGCTGCCGGGGATCGACCGCGCGGACGGCACGGGTCGGCAACCCCGTTGCCACGACGGCGATGTGGGTGCGCACCCGCCTCGACGGGCACCCGCACCACGAGAGGCGTGGTGACGCCACCGGTGAGGTGCCCTCACCGGCAGCGCCACCACGCGCCTCGTCGCGGTCAGTCGATGCTGAAGTCGCCCGTGAAGTCGGCGTCCTTCACACCACCGGCCGGGGCGCCGATGGTGCAACTGACCCCGCCGCCGACCAGGCTGGTCTTGAACGTGCCGCTGAAGCCGTGGCCCTCGAACTGGCCGCTGCGCACGTGGCCCGACACATGCCCGACGTTGAGGGTGGAGTCGTCGATCTGCACGTCGAGGATGCTCTCCGCCGTGTCGCCGTACTCGTTGGTCCATTCGATCTTGCCGCTGCCCTTGCCGCTGCCCGAGCTGCCGCTGGCCAGACAGGAGAGGGGGACGTCGTCGAAGCTCATGGTGAGCTTCGCGGTGCGGATGTCGAAGTCGCTGAAGTCGTCGCAGGTGCCGTCCTGGCCCTGGTACGAGACGTGCTGCGGACGCGGGAACAGCTCCACGCCCGGGTTGAAGTGGACCTGGCCGGCGGCCGAGCACGAGACCGACACAGCCGCCGGTGCGGCGGTGGCCGCCGCCGGCGCGACGAGGGCTGCGCCGAGGGGCAGCACGGCGCAGGCGGCGGCGAGAACGGCCTGACGGGCCCGGGAGCGGGAGGTGCGGAGCATGGGCGTTCCTTTCGGGAACGGAAGGGGGATCGGCCGAACTGGCGGCCGAGGCCCATGATGCGCACACAAACTGCTTTCGCGGTCGGCGGTGCTGGGCCAGCAGCCTTAACCGGCTTGATCCCGGAGCCACGCGGTGTGAGCGAGGGCGGCGGCCCTCCCGGCGGCCCAATTCCGGCCCCCGACAGCCCCGTTGGACCGTCCGGGCACCGGGCCGGCTGGGCGTTCAGTCGCGGCTGACCCGTACCCCGCCCACCAGCCCCCAGGCCGCGACGTGGACCGTCGGGCCGCCCGCGACGGTCGGGCCGTCGTCGCTGACGCCGCCGAGGCGGATGCCGGTGACCTTGACCCGGACGTCGGGGCGGACCCGGAGGCGGATGCCGCCGACCAGGCTGAGCTTGGTGATGCGGAGTTCGGCACCGTCGGGGATGTCGACGTCGGTGAGGTCGATGTCGGCACCGCCGACCAGGGAGGCGGTCAGGGTGCGGGTGTGGATCTCGGCGCCTCCGAGGCGGGTGCCGCCGATCAGGCTGATGTGGACGTCGGTGGTGTCGTTCCCCGTGTTCGTCATGGCCGTCACCTTAGGGGAATGCCGGGTGATCTCCGGAAGTCCGGTGCCGTGTCGGCCGGGCACCGCACCCGGCCCGAATGTCAGTGCGACCCGGGAGGATCGCCACATGAACGACACCGCTCCGCTCTCCGCCGGCGCATACGCCGATGCCGTCGCCACCGCCGTCGAGGCCGCGGCCGCCTACTACGGCGACGGGTCCACTTCCCTGGGCGACGACGAGTACGACGCCCTGCTGCGCGCGATCGCCGAGTACGAGCAGGCACACCCGGAGGAGGTGCTGCCGCAGTCGCCGACCGGCAAGGTGGCCGGTGGCGCGGTGCAGGGCGATGTGCAGCACAGCGTGCCGATGCTGTCCTTGGACAACGTCTTCTCGGCGGAGGAACTCGCCGACTGGACGGCCTCCTTGGAGCGCCGGCTGGGCCGGCCGGTGGCAGCCTGGTGCGTGGAGCCGAAGCTGGACGGGCTGGCCGTCGCGGCCCGCTACCGGGCGGGCCGGCTGCACCGGCTGATCACCCGCGGGGACGGTCTGGCGGGCGAGGAGATCAGCCACGCGGCGGGCGATGTGTTGGGCCTGCCGGCCGTGCTGAACGAGCCGGTGGACGTCGAGCTGCGCGGCGAAGTGCTGTTCACCCGCGAGCAGTTCGACCGGGCCAACGAAGTCCGCACCGCGCACGGCGCGCCCCCGTTCGCCAATCCGCGCAACGGCGCGGCGGGCACCCTGCGTGCCAAGGACCGCCCGTACCGGGTGGAGTTGACGTTCTTCGCGTACGGCGCCGTCGGTTTCGGCGAGGAGCAGTGGGCGCACAGCGCGCTGCTGACCCGCCTGGCCGAGCTGGGGGCGAACACGGCGGCGAGCACGGACGCGGCGCCGGTGCGCTGCGTGACGGTCGATCAGGTGCAGGAGCGGGTGGCGCGGATCGCGGAGCTGCGGGCGGCGCTGCCGTTCGGCATCGACGGCGTGGTGATCAAGGCGGACGAGGCGGCGGACCAGCGTGAGGCGGGCAACGGTTCGCGTGCGCCGCGCTGGGCGGTGGCCCGCAAACTGGCCGCCGAGCACAAGGTGACCACGCTGCTGGGCGTGGAGTGGAACGTGGGCCGTACCGGCATCATCGCGCCGCGGGCCGTGCTGGAGCCGGTGGTGATCGACGGCGTCACGGTGACGTACGCGACGCTGCACAACCCGGCCGACATCGAGCGGCGCGGCCTGATGCTGGGCGACCGGGTGTTCGTGCACCGCGCGGGGGATGTCATTCCGCGGGTGGAGGCGCCGCTGGTGGAGCAGCGCACCGGCGCGGAGCGGCCGATCGTCTTTCCAGAGGCGTGCCCGCGCTGCGGGGAGGCGATCGATGCGAGTGAGCAGCGCTGGCGGTGCAGCCGGGGCCGCAACTGCCAGGCGGTGGCGTCGATCATCTATGCGGCGGGCCGGGACCAATTGGACATCGAGGGTCTCGGTTCGACCCGCGCGGTGCAGCTGGTGGAGGCAGGTCTGGTGGCGGATCTGGCGGACGTGTTCACGCTGACGCGGGAGCAGTTGCTGGCGCTGGAGCGGATGGGCGAGACGTCCACGGACAATCTGCTGGCGGCGATCGGGACGGCCCGCAGCCAGCCGCTGCACCGGGTGTTCTGCGCGCTCGGCATCCGCGGCACCGGCCGGAGCATGTCGCGCCGGATCGCCGCGCATTTCGGTTCGATGGCGGCGATCCGCGCGGCGGACGCGGACACCCTGGCGGCGGTGGACGGCATCGGCCCGGAGAAGGCCCGCCTGCTGGTGACCGAACTCGCCGAGCTGTCCGGCCTGTTGGACCGGCTGGCCGCCGAGGGCGTGGGCACCGCCGTCACCGAGCCGCAGGCCCCGGCGGCCGCCGACGAGCCCACCGGGGCAGGGGTGCTGGCGGGCCAGGCGGTGGTGGTCACCGGCAGTATGACGGGCCCGCTGGCGGAGCTGTCGCGCAACGAGATGAACGAGCTGATCGAGCGGGCCGGCGGCAAGGCGTCCTCCTCGGTCTCCAAGCGCACCACGCTGCTGGTGGCGGGCGAGAAGGCCGGCTCGAAGCGGGCGAAGGCGGAGGAGCTGTGCATCCGGATCGTCTCCCCCGACGAGTTCGCCGTCCTGGTGGCGGAGCACCTGCCGCAGCGCTGACGAGCCCGTCACGTCACAGACCGGTGCCGATCGGGGCGAGCACGCCCGCGCAGGAAACGGCGAGCACGCCGCCCCTGGTGGCGGAGCACCTGCCACAAGGCTGACGAGCCCGTCCCGTCACAGCCCGGTGCCGATCGGGGCGAGCGCGCCCGCGCAGGAAACGGCGAGCACGCCGCCCCTGGTGGCGGAGCACCTGCCGCAGCGCTGACGAGCCCGTCACGTCACAACCCGGTGCCGATCGGGGCGAGCGCGCCCGCGCAGGAAACGGCGAGCACGCCGCCCCGGGTGGCGGTGGGCGACAGGCGCGGGGAGAGCGCCATGCCGGTGGCCGATGCCTCAACTCTCCTTGGCGCGGCTCAGCACCGCCGCGAACACCAGCGGCGCGAGCGCCTGGTAGCCGATCCACACCTCGCCGCCCGCGCTGCTGCCACCGTGCGCCAGCAGCAGCCCGAGGGCGGCGGTCAGCACCCACCCGGCGTCGTAGCCGATCATCAGCCGGGTGTACGTGCGGGCCGGCCGCCGCCGCACGAGCCTGATCTCGGCCTCGCCGCAGATCAGCAGGGCCACCGCGCAGGCGATCATCAGCCATGACGCGACGCCGAGTTGACGGCCGACCAGCACCGCGCCGAGTCCGAACACCGCCGCCAGCAGCACCTTGAAGGCGCCGTCGGCCACGAACCCCGCCGTCCTGTTCCTCGCCATGCGAGTTCCCCTCCCCTGACTGTTTTCCCGTAACGGGATTACGGCAATAATCAGCCTATGCGAATGACGAGGGCCGAGGCCAAGGAACGCAACCGCCGGGCGCTGCTGGACGCCGCCCTCCAGCTGGTCTCCCGGGACGGCTACCGGGCGAAGCTGGACGAGATCGCCGAGCTGGCCGGGGTGACCACCGGGGCGGTGTACTCGCTGTTCGGCAGCAAGAACGGCCTGGTGGTGGCCGTGGTCGCGGACCATCTGGGCCCGCACTACGCCGAGCTCGAACAGGCCCTGCCACCCGAACTCGACCTGTCGGCGGCGGTCGAGGCCTTCGCCCGCCACTACCGCCGCAGCTGCGACCGCCCGGACGCGATGGCCGCGCTGTCCCTCCAAATAACGCTGCTGGACATGGCGGTGCACGACGCGGACCTGCGCACCCGGCTGGCCGAGTCGGTCCGGGCCCAGGAGGCGCAGCTGGTGGAGCTGTTCGCCGGACGCGCCTCCGCCGGCGGCACAGTGACGGCAGATCGGGCGCAATGCCTGGTCACCGCGCTGCGGGCGCTGTTCGTCGGGCTCACCCAGGGCGTACTGCTGGGCCTTCACGAGACCGCTGACGAGCAGTACTTCGCGGATGCCGCCCGGGCGCTGACCCAACTCGCCTGACCCGCCCGCTTGTTGCGCCCGAACCTCGAACTCGAACAGCACTGTTCAAGTTCGGGGTTTGCCGGCACCCATCAACCCGTACACCAACGTTCGAGTTACTGGGGTCCTCCGTACACGGCACCGCGCACCACCCACCGTCCACCCACGCCCCGGCCACCACGCACCCGCGCACCCGCGCCGCCGGCTGCTGCTCGGGGTGCTCTGCCTGGCCCAGTTCATGCTGGCCTCGCGGTGCGGGCCGGGAGCGAGATCCCTTCCCACGACGAAGGAGGGTCGAGCGAGCGCGAACCATCGGGGTCGAGCGGCAGTGTCGACTTGACCAGCTGATCGCCCAGCCACTTGACCTCGCAGCCGTAGGTCCGCGAGACAACGGCGAGGTCCGCCCCTGTGCGGAGTCGCGCGGCGAGGGCCATACGCATGCGCCGCAACTCGGCCTCCAGGCCGAGTTGGAGCTACCACAAGCCGTCCGCGCCGCGCTCATCGAGCTGTACGAGACCGAACTCGACCTCGAACCGGGCGACATGGTGGCGATCGACATCGCCGCGGCCATGCTCGCCCGCGCCGCCCAGCTCGACGCCGCGGTCAAGCGCGAAGGCCAGATGATCCCCGGCGGCAACCGCGCCGGGATGATGGTCCTGCACCCCGGCTTCGCGCAGGCCCAGACGAACCGGGCGAGCGCGCGGCCGGCCACCTCGCCAAGTTCCGCGGCGAGGGCGACGGCCCGAAGCGCGGCCACAACGCCCGCGACGCCGTCGGCGCCCGCTGGGACAACCGAGTCAGAGAAGGGGGCCGCCGTGGCACGCCGCAAGACCCGGGCCACCGCCCCCTCGGACGAGTCCCTGCGCATCGCCCGGACGATCGCCTACTACGAAGCTCGGCGGGGCAGCTGACGAGGCATCAGCGCCGTTCGTCGCGCGGGCGGTCCCACTCGTCGTCGGGCTCGTCCGGCCCGTACTCGGCCTCGGACTGCTCGCGCAGCTTCTGCGCCCGCTTCTCGGACGCCGCGCGTTCCTCGGGCGACATGTTCTCCGCCGCGGCGCGCATCTCACCGAGCCGCGCCCCGATCGCCGAGAGGTACCGGTCGGACTCGACCACGTCCCGCATCCCGATCCGCCCGCTCAGCACTTCCCGGGCCATCTGCTGGAGCTCCGGCCCGACGCCGTCCGTCTTGGCGAGCGTCCGCAGCGCCCGGTGCAACTCCGCGGCCTGCGACGGATTGTCGGCGACGTCGAGCAGGTCCGCGTCCGAGATTTCCGGCTCGCGATCGTCTGCTGCGCCCATGGCTGCCCCCTCGGGATCGGTGGATCAGGCGATCATAATCCCCGCCCGGAGGGGGCGTCATGTGCCTCGATCTCCACCCGGCCGAGTGGCGGCGCCGTTGCGGGGATGCGCGGAAAATGGCCTCTCCGCCACCGGTGGAACGATACTGGCCCGCCATGACGAGCGATGAGGACTCGCCCGATCCGGCGTTGCGCCGAGTTCTGGCCAAGGCGGGCGGACCGGAACTGCTGGACCTGCTGACCGAGGGGCTGACCGGTGCGGATCTGACCACGCTGCTTCTGGAAGTCTTCCGGCGCCGGGCCGAGCGGCTCACCCCGACCGAGGTGATGCGGCGTTGTCGCACCGACCGTTTCGTGACCCCGGCCTCGACCGGATTCACGCAACTGCGGCGGGCCGAAGACCTCCTGCTCTCGGCGCTGCCGGACGACTTCCAGTTGGTCACCTTGGCTCCGCTCGTCCCGCTGGCAACGCATACGGCGGTCGCGACCGTGGACCCGCGCAAGGTCGTCGCCACCGTTCGAGGCAGCGAGGTCGCAGCCGACCCGACCAATGCCCTGGCCCTGGAGGCGGCCCGGCGGAGGTCCCAGGCCCTGGCCGCCGATCCCCGCTCGGCCGTGCCGGTCCGGCTGGCCGCCGGCCAACGAGTCGTGCGTGCCCAGCACTTCGACGCGCCCGGCATGCTCGCCCACTTCCAGCTGTTCGCCCTGGTGACCGCCGGCCGGGACACCGGCGGCCGGGCCTTCGAGCAGCAGCACCTGGTCGAGCACCTGCGTTTCGCCGTCCGGGCGATGACACGTGCGGGAGCGCGCCGGACGGAGATCCGCCTCACCTGCCTCGACGAGTCCGCCGCTCCGGTCCTGGCCCGCACACGTACCGAGCTGGCCGGAACACCGGGCATCGACATCATCGACGACCCCGACCGGGCGACCGGACGCGGCTACTACACCGGCCTCCCACCGGCCCAACTGCCCTGCAGGAGCCCGCCTCGCCGCGCCGTACCAGCCGGCACGGACCGAGTTGTCAGATCGCGGCGGCCAGCCGGGCCGCGGTCTCGGTGGCGGTGCGGCCCCAGCGGGGGGCTCCGGCGGTGAGGCGGGTGCGCAGGCCGCGCAGTTCGTGGCGGACCAGGGCGGGGAGGGCGGCGGGCGGGGTGTCGAGGAGGGGGGTGAGGGTGGCGACGGCGGCGTGGGGGTCGTCCTGGCAGAGGTGGCAGTCGGCGAGGCGGGCGGTCAGCATGGCGCGGGCGGCGGGGAGTTCGCCGGTGCCGAGCAGGTCGAGTGCGGTGTGGGCGGCGGCGAGGGCGCGGCGGGCGAGGCGGGGGTCGCCGTTCGCGGCGGCGAGGTCGCGCAGGGCGGCGGCGGACCCGGCTTCGATCCGCATCCGCAGGGCGGCCGGGGTGAGCCAGGGGACCAGGAAGGAGGTGTCCTCGGGCTGGTCGAGGTGGAGGCGGGCCCGGCCGAGGTGGTGGACGGTGGCGGGGGCGTCGCCGGCCAGGGCGGTGGCGCGGGCCTCGCCGATCTGGGAGAGCGCGCCGGACCAGTGGTGGCCGGGCGCTGCGCGGCGGATCTCGCGGGCGTAGTCGCGGGAGGAGAACGGGTCGTCATCGAGCAGGCCGAGCACGGCCATGTCGCTGAGGGCGGCGACCTGGGTGGCGGGGTCGCCGGCGAGTTGGGCCCAGCCGACGGCGCGGTCGAAGCAGGCCATCGCGGTGGCGGGGCGTCCGCCGTGCAGGCGCAGGCTGCCTGCGGCGTGGGCGTGTTCGGCGGCGAGGCGGGCGAGGACGCGGCGGTGCCGGGCGGGTGCGTCCGCGAGCCGGGCGACCACGGCGCGCAGCGTGGTCTCGATCACGGCGCCGGGTCCGCGTTCGCCCACGGCCCGCTCGGCGCTGTGGAGTTGGGCGCCGAGGACGGCGGCGAGGGCGTGCACGGTGTCGGTGTCGATGGGCGCGGCGGGGTTGTCGCAGAACGCCGCGTGCAGCGCCAACACCTCTGCGTGGGACGGGAGTTGACATCCGGCGGCGCCGTGCAGCGGGCACTGCAGGTCCTGGTGCGGCAGCCGGGCGGGGACGTGGTCCGGAGAGGCGGGGGGCACGGCAAGGCTCTCGCCGGGCGGCAGCGGCGGCCGCAGCAGGTGGGCCGGCAGGACGGGCCGGTCGGCCTCGGCGGTTTCGGCGCGTCCGTAGCAGCGGGTCAGTTCGCCGCCGGCGGACAGGAGTTCGTCGAGGCGGCGGACGAGTCGGGGGGTGGCGCGGCGGGCACCGTGTTCGAGGCGACTGACGGCGGTGTGGTCGTAGCCGACGGCGGCGCCGAGTTGGGCCTGGGTCCAGCCGGCCTGGCGGCGCCAGTGGCGCAGGAGTGCGCCGAATTCCTGCCAGCTGCCAGTACCGCCGCCGGCGCCGATCCCACTGCCACTTCCGCCGCCGGCGCCACTGCCACTGCCACTTCCGATACCGCCGCCACTACCGATGCCGCCGCCGGTGCCACTGCCGCTGTCCGGCGTCGCGGCCGGGTCGGGTGCGCCCAGCATTCGCCGCCACCTCCCCGAGGGTTCCGCTGCGCCCGCCCGTGCGGGGGCGGTATTCGAGACGGTACCGAACCGGCCCGGCCGCGTACATGGCGTGGTCTGTACCTGTTGTCTGCCAACTCCGCTGAAGATCCGGGCATTTGACGGAACTTGCCAGCCTTTGGCACGCCCTGTCAGCTCCGTTGACCGTGGCATGGCGAGGGTGTGAGGGTTCCGGGCACCCCACACCTGTGGCGCCCCCACACCTGTGGCACCCCCCACACCATAGGAGCTCTGAATGAAACGCAGATTGCTGACCGCCGGCACCACCCTGGCCGTGCTGGGCGGCATGCTGGGCGGTTTCGCCGGCCAGGCGTCCGCCGCCCCCGCGCCCGTTCCGCTCGCGCCGACGCCACTGGCCGCGGCGGTCTCGGCGGCGGATCTGGCCGCGTCGGCCGGGTTGGACGCGTTGGCCAAGGGTCCTGACGAGTCGTACGAGCGGCGGTCCGTCACCCCGTTCCTGGGCGGCCTGTACTCGGTGTCCTACGAGCGCACCTACCAGGGTCTGCCGGTGGTCGGCGGCGACGCGGTGGTGCTCGCCGACGGCCAGGGCCGGGTCCGGGCGGTGCAGAACGCGGCGTCCGGGCCGGTCGGGGTGCCGACGAAGGCGAAGATCGACGCCGCGGCGGCAGAACGGGCGGCGCGGGCGAAGCTGGCGAAGGTCGACTCCGCCGAGGCTCCCCGCCTGGTGGTCCGGGTCAAGGACGGTACCTCGCGCCTGGCCTGGGAGTCGGTGCTGTCGGGTTCGGACGGGAACCGGCCGAGCCACCTGCACGTGTTCGTCGACGCGGTCACCGGCGAGGTCGCCGACAGCTACGACGACGTGCGGGCCGGCACCGTCAGCAGCAAGTGGAACGGCCCGTCGCCGCTGACCATCTCCACCACCGGCTCCGGCAGTTCGTACTCGCTGCGCGACCCGAGCCGTCCGGGCCTGCAGTGTTCGGACTACTCGACCGGTTCGGTGTTCAGCAAGTCCTCCGACTCCTGGGGCACGGGCAATCCCGCCTCGAAGGAGACCGGCTGCGCCGACGCGATGTTCGCGGCGCAGAAGGAGTGGGACATGCTCCGCGACTGGCTGGGCCGCAACGGCCACAACGGCAACGGCGGCAGCTGGCCGGTGAAGGTCGGTCTGAACGACGTCAACGCGTACTGGGACGGCTCGACCATTTCGATCGGCCACAGCCAGGCCAACGAGTGGATCGCCGCGATCGACGTGGTGGGCCACGAGTTCGGCCACGGCCTCGACCAGTACACGCCGGGCGGCGCGAACAACGAGGCCGGTCTCGGCGAGGGCACCGGCGACATCATGGGTGCGCTGACCGAGGCGTACGCCAACGAGCCGGCGCCGTACGACTCCCCGGACTACACGGTCGGCGAGATGATCAACCTGGTCGGGCAGGGTCCGATCCGGGTGATGTACAACCCCTCGCAGATATCCGGCAACCCGAACTGCTACTCGGCGTCCATCCCGAACACCGAGGAGCACGCGGCGGCGGGCCCGCTGAACCACTGGTTCTACCTGCTGGCGGAGGGCTCGAACCCGGGCGGCGGCAAGCCGTCCAGCCCGACCTGCAACTCCTCGTCCGTGACGGGCGTCGGCGTCCGGGACGCGGGCCGGGTCTTCTACGGCGGCATGCTGCTGAAGACCAGCGGCATGACGTACAGGAAGTACCGCACCGCGACCCTGACGGCCGCCAAGAACCTGGACGCCTCCTGCAACCTGTTCAACCGCACCAAGGCCGCCTGGGACGCCGTCAGCGTGCCGGCCCAGGCCGGCGACCCGACCTGCGTGGGCACCCCGACCAGTGACTACTCGCTGGCGCTGAGCCCGTCCTCGGGCACCGTGCAGCAGGGCGGCTCGACCACCGCGACGGTCTCCACGGCCGTGGTCACCGCCCCGGCGGCGAACGTCTCGCTGTCCGTCAGCGGCGCGCCGTCCGGCACCACCGCGACGGTCTCCCCGTCGAGCGTGCAGTCCGGCGGTTCGGCGACGCTGAACATCGCGGTGGGCGCGAACACCCCGGCGGGCACCTACCCGCTGACCGTCACCGGCTCCGGCCCGGCCAGCCACACCGCGCAGTACCAGTTGACCGTGACCGGCGGTGGCGGCAACCCCGGCGGCCCGGCCCCGGACATCGACGTGGCCAAGGTGCAGGCGCACCTGAGCCAGCTGTACACCGTGGCGCAGCAGAACGGCGGCAACCGCCGGGCGGGCAGCGCGGGTTACACGCAGTCGCTGGCGTACCTGAAGGGCAAGCTGCAGGCGGCGGGCTACACCGTCACCGAGCAGACCTGCACCTCGTGCAGCTACCCCTCCAACAACCTGATCGCGGACTGGCCGGGCGGCCCGTCCGACCAGGTCACCATGTTCGGCGCGCACCTGGACTCGGTCGCGGCCGGCCCGGGCATCAACGACAACGGTTCCGGTTCGGCGGTGCTGCTGGAGAACGCGCTCGTGCTGGCGCAGCAGAACCCGACCATGAGCCGGCACGTCCGGTTCGCCTGGTGGGCCGGTGAGGAGCAGGGCATGCAGGGTTCGGCGTCGTACGTGGGGCAGCTGTCCTCGGCCCAGCGCTCGGCGATCAAGGGGTACTACAACTTCGACATGGTCGGCTCCCCGAACGCGGGCTACTTCATCAACAACGTCAACTCGGCCACCGCGGCCCCGCTGAAGGCGTACTGGGACTCCCTCAACCTCCAGCCGGAGGAGAACGTCGAGGGCCAGGGCCGTTCCGACGACTACTCGTTCCAGCAGGGCGGCATCCCGACCTCGGGCTACGCGGCGGGCGCGGACGCCACCAAGACCTCGGCGCAGGCCGCCAAGTGGGGTGGTACGGCGGGCCGTTCGTACGACTCCTGCTACCACCAGTCCTGCGACACCACCTCGAACATCGACGCGACGGTGCTGAACCGCAACGCCGACGGTGTGGCGTACGCGATCTGGAAGACCTCGGTGGGCGGCACCACCACGCCGGACAACGACTTCAGCGTCTCGGTGAACCCGGCCACCGGCACCGTCCAGGCGGGTGGCTCGGCCACCGCGACGGTCTCCACCGCGACCACCTCCGGCTCGGCGCAGAGCCTGTCGCTCACCGCGAGCGGCGCGCCGTCCGGCACCGCCGTCTCGTTCAGCCCCGCCACCGTCTCCAGCGGCGGCAGCTCGACGATGACTCTCGCCACCTCCGCCTCGACGCCGGCCGGCACCTACACGGTCACCGTGACCGGCTCGGGCGCCTCGGCCACCCACGCCACCACCTTCACCCTGGTGGTGAACGGCGGCGGTGGCGATGGCACCAGCTGGGCCGCGGGCGTCAACTACAACGTGGGTGATGTGGTCACCTACAACGGCGTCGGCTACCGCTGCCTGCAGGCCCACACCTCGCAGAGCACCTGGACGCCGGACGTGGTCCCGGCCCTCTGGCAGCGCGTCTAGCCCGGGGGCGCGGAACGCGGGTGGTACTGCGGCCGGTTGGGGGACCGGCCTCGGCACCACCCGCGCTTCGGGGTGTCGTCAGCCGGGCAGGCGGACCACGGCGACTCCCGCCTGGGACTCGCCGAACCCCCAGCCCATGACGAGCGAGCAGCCGGCCGCGTCCAGCACCTCGCTCCACGGCCAGTGCCCGGAGCCGCTGCAGAAGCCGCCCTCGCTGCGCGCGTCGGCCTCGGAGCGGCAGAGCAGGCGCAGATGGTCGCGGAGCCCGGGGTGCGCGACCGCGCCCAGTCGCGTTTCCCAGGGCTCGGCGGCGGGGCGGTCGGTGCGTGCCTCGCGCCTGGTCATCAGGTGCGCGGGGCCGCGCTCGGTGAAGGTCGCGGCCCGCATCGCCTCGTGCAGGGTGCCGCCGGTGGCGACGCGCAGCACGACGGTCAGCCAGTGGTTCAGCTTTCCGGACGCCTCGCCGGTCAGGTCGATCCCGTGGCGGCGCAGCAGCGGTGCCAGTTCGGCGCCGCGCAGCACCGCTCCGTCCGTCTCGTCCACGGCGGCGACGGCGCGCAGGTCGGCGACGAAGTCCTCGTCGAACGGCCGGGGGCCCTTGTGTCCGTCCTCGCCCCACGCTCCCGCCGCGGCCAGCAGGTCGGGGTCGAAGCGGAACAGCGACGCGCCGAGGTCGAACTGCCAGTTCCACGGGGAGAAGGGATGCGGGCCGTCCGGGTCCGGCAGGTGGCTCGGCCGCGCCGCCGACAGGGCGTCGGGGGTGGCCCAGGAGTTGGGGAACAGGAACTCGTCGAGGGTCTCCGAGGCGTAGTACGCCCCGTACCGGGCGGCGGGGCCTGCCGCCGCTCCTTCGCCGAGGAGTGTCGCGAAGGCCTCGGCCAGCGTGGCGTCCCATCCGCCGAGGTCCGTTTCGGTCGTCACGGGCGATGCTCTCCTGCCTTTCGTGTCACGGGAGTTGGGGCACGGTATCGGCTTGCGGTGACAGGCGTTTTACGTTCCCCCGACGGGCCGTGTCCCTACGATGGCGCCCGGGCGGAGCCGCAAGGGCGGTCCGGCCTCCGGGGGAAGGGTCGTCCGTTGTCGTACCGTGCCGCGCTGCTCGCCAGCACCTCCGCCCGCCTGCGGGCGATCGCCTCGTCGAAGCGGAAGCGGCCCACCGGCCGGCGTTCGGTGCTGCGCGGGCTGGTGGTGCCCGCGGCGGTGGCGCTGGTGCTGGCGTTCGTGCTGAAGACCTTCGTGTTCCAGGTCTTCGTCATCCCGTCCGGCTCGATGATGGGCACCCTGCAGAAGGGCGACCGGGTCGCGGTCGACAAGTTCAGCCCCTGGCTCGGGGACACCCCGCGGCGCGGGGAGGTCGTGGTGTTCCGCGACCCGGGCGGCTGGCTCACCGGCGCCACCGACACGGGGGGTGTCCTCGGTGGCGTCCGCTCCGCGCTGAGCTGGGTCGGGCTGGCGCCCTCCGCCGACGAGAAGGACCTGATCAAGCGGGTCGTCGCGGTCGGCGGCGACACCGTGGACTGCCGCGCCGGCCGGCCCCTGACGGTGAACGGCACCGCGCTCGACGAGCCGTACCTCTACCCCGGCGCGACGCCCTGCGACGACTACCCGGTGGGCACCGTCACCGTCCCGGCGGGCCACCTGTGGGTGATGGGCGACCACCGCAACGACTCCGCCGACTCCCGCTACCAGCAGCTCCACAACCCCGGCGGCGGCTTCGTCCCCACCGACCACGTCGTCGGCCGCGCCCGCGTCCTCCTGTGGCCCCTCCCCCGCTGGGCCTCACTGCCCGTCCCGGCGACCTTCCACCGCCTCGGCTGACGGCCCGGGGCCCGGCCGGGCCGCCGCGACTCCCCGGTTCCCCGTGCTCCTCCGGGTCACGCGGATCGCCCCGGAGTCACACAACGCCTTGAACAGCAGGGCCAGTTCGGGGCGCAGGTACGGCGCCGGGCTCGACGCCGAGGGCTCGTGCGTCGAGGTCGGGGAGGCGGCGGTGGTGTGCGAGAACGCCACGCTGCTGGGGTGCACGGTGCAGCGCCGGTGAACCGTCAGGCCGTCACGGGCGCCAGCCGCAGGCGCTGGAGCGGCGGCCACGGCGGCGGGGCGGCCGGGCCGAACCAGACGCGGACGTCGAGGCCGGTGCGGACGGGGAGTTGCGGGTAGTCGTTGACGGCGTGTTCGGTGCGGTGCAGGGCGTGGCACGGGTGCAGGTGCCGGTCGGCGTACGTGTCGAACGCGGTGGCGGACGGCGGCCGGCAGATCGTCACCTCCACCTCCTTCGTGCCCGGGTCGGGGCGGAAGCCGGGGCCGCGCAGCAGCAGGACGTCGTCGCTGTCGGCCATCGTGGCGTTGGCCTCCTCGCGGTGCGCCCGCCACACCTGGCCGCCGTAGAACGCCTCCAGGGCGCGCCGGCGGTGTGCCATGTCGGGGAAGGCGCGGATCCAGACGAAGCGGTCGGGGTCGTCCAGGTCACGGAAGCGGCCGCCGAGCGTGATGCCCGCGTCCTGCTGGCCGGCGACGAACTCGCGCTCGAACAGGTCGATCAGGGTGTCCCGGGCGCCGGGGTGCAGGGTGTACTGGCGAAGTTCGACGATGTTCATGCGGCGGCTGCCCCGGTGCGGGTGAGGTCCATGGTCCAGTTGAGTTCCCAGCTGCGGCCGCCGTCGGTGGAGAAGGCCTGTTCCCAGCGGGCGGTGTCGGGTCCGAGGCGGTGCCAGGTGAAGTGCACGCGGATCGGGCGGCCCTCGTACTGGTCGTCGCCGTAGAAGTCGCCGCGGTCGCCGGTGAACCCGCCGACCACCGGCGGGTCGAGCCGGCCGGTGCGGCTGTCGGACCAGTGGATCGTCCACTGCCGCGCCCGGTGGTCGTACAGGCGCAGCGTCACGCCCTGCCGTCCGAGGGTGGGAAAGTCGATCTCGTCGATGTTCCCGGCGCCGCCGAACAGTGGCCGGACCACCGCGTGGCCGGGGAACTCCGCCCAGGTGCCGCCGGGCGGCTCGGCCAGCGGGGTGGTGAGACGGCGGTTGGCGACCTGCCAGGTGCCGTGCAGGAAGTCGAAGTCGTTCATGCGGCGCACGCTACGGCCGCTCCCCTGACATCCACTGTCAGTGAAGTCCGGGACACTGGCGATCATGCGTGCGAGCCGACTGGTCACCCTCCTGCTGCTGCTCCAGAACCGGGGTCGGTTGACGGCCCGTCAGCTGGCCGACGAACTCGAGGTCTCCGTCCGGACGGTCTACCGGGACGTCGAGGCGCTGGCCGCGGCGGGCGTCCCGCTGTACGGCGAGGCCGGGCACGCGGGCGGCTACCGCCTGGTGGACGGCTACCGGACCAGGCTGACCGGGCTGACGGCCGACGAGGCGCAGGCCGCGTTCCTCGCCGCGCTGCCGGGCACCGCCGCCGAACTCGGCCTGGGCGAGGCGCTCACCACCGCCCGGCTGAAGCTGCGGGCCGCGCTCCCGGCGGAGCTGCGCGCGCACGCGGACCGGATCCAGGAGCGTTTCCTGCTCGACGCCCCCGGCTGGTACGGCGACGCGGACCGCACCCCGCACCTGGCGGCGGTGGCCGGCGCGGTGTGGGCACGGCAGGCGGTACTGCTGCGCTACCGCCGCTGGCGCGCCCCCGAGGAGATCTCGCGGCGAGTCGAACCGTACGGCCTGGTACTGAAGGCCGGCCGCTGGTACCTGGTGGCGGGCGGGCCGTCCGGGATCCGCACCTACCGGGTCGACCAGATCCTCGAACTCACCTGCCTCGACGAGGAGTTCACCCTCCCGCCGGACTTCTCCCTGCCCGCGTACTGGGCCTCCCACCTGGCCGATTTCCGCGCCCGCCTGCACACCGGCCACGCCCTGGTCCGCCTCACTCCGGAGGGCGCCCGCCGCCTCGGCGTGCCCCCGGAGGGCGCGTGGACGCACGCCCGGGTGCCGATCGAGTCGGTCGACCACGCACACGGCGAGTTCCTCCGTCTGGGCACCGGGATCGAGGTCCTGGAACCGCCCGAACTCCGCGCCCGCCTCGCCGCCACGGCACGCACCCTGGCGGCCCGCTACGCCGGGTGAAGCGGGCCCGGGGGCAGGGCCTAGGGTTTGGCGGACAGGCGACCGTCCGGAGGACTCCTTGCTTCAGCTGCGACTCATCGTTCCCACCGACCTGCGCGGGCAGGTGCTCGACCGGCTCGACGCCTGCGTCGGCGTCGCCCATGTCGCGGTGCTGCCCGGCGGGGCGGTCCGCCCGGCCGGCGACCTGGTGCTGTGCGACGTGGCCCGCGAGGCGGCTTCCGAACTGCTCGGCGAGCTGCGCGCGTTGGGCCTGGCCGAGCACGGGGCCATCACCGCGGACGAGTCGGGGCTGACCATCTCGCGGGCCGCCGAGGAGGCGGAGGAGCGGGCCCCGGGCGAGGGCGTGGACGCGCTGGTGTGGGAGGAGGTGTCCGGGATCGTCCACGAGGAGTCCACTCTCAGCTGGGTCTTCCTCGCCCTGCTGACCGTCGCCACCATGCTGGCCGCCTGCGGCGCCGTCCTGGACAGCGCGATCCTGGTGGTCGGCGCGATGGCCGTGGGCCCGGAGTTCGGCCCGCTCGCCGGGCTGTGCGTCGCGATGGTGCAGCGCCGGGCCCGCCCGGCGGCCCGCTCGCTGCTGGCTCTGCTGGTCGGGTTCACCGTGGCGATGGTCCTCACGGTGGGGTTCGCGCTGGCGATGGACGCGCTCGGCCTGTTCAGTGACGCCAAGTTCGCGGCGGCCCGCCCCAACACCTCGTTCATCTGGCAGCCGGACGCGATGTCCTTCGTGGTCGCTTTCCTGGCCGGTGTCGCGGGCCTGCTGTCGCTGACCTCGGCCAAGGCGTCCGCGCTGGTCGGGGTGGCGATCTCGGTCACCACCGTGCCGGCCGCGGCCAACGCCGCGGTGGCCGTGGCGTACGGCGAGTACGCGCAGGGCTGGGGCTCCGCGGTACAGCTCGCCCTCAACCTGTCGGGGATCGTCCTCGCCGGGGTGCTCACCCTGCTCGCCCAGCAGGGCGCCTGGCGCTTCGCCCGCCGCAGGCGGCGCTGAACGCTGCGGACGGCGCTGACCGCTGCGGGCGGCACCGAACGCCGCGAAGGCTCTGGGCGCCGCGAAAGGCGCTGAGCGCCGCGAACGGCGTCAGCCCGACGGCCGGGGTGCCGTGCGGGTGGTGGGGAGGTGGCGGGTGGTGGGGAGGTGGCGGGTGAACAGCAGCGCGCCGCCGGTGATGATCGCGCAGGCGAGGACGGCGGACTTGAGGCCCTGGATCTGCGCGTCCTGGTAGTGGCCGACGATCGCCTCGGCCTCCTGCGGCGGGATGTCGGTCCGGGCGGCCAGGTCGGCCGCGACCTGGTCGGCGGGAACGAAGGACACCCCCGCCTCCACGTGCGTCCCGGTCTCCTGGGCGACGGCCTCGCTCACCCGTGGGTCGCTCTCGATCCGGGTGGTGACGGAGGCGGCGAGGGCGCCGATCAGGAGTGCGCCGATCAGCGCCGTACCCAGCGAGGAGCCGAGGTTCTGCGCGGTGTACTGCAGGCCGCCGGCCTCGCTGCGTTCCTCCGTCCGCACGCTGGACTGCACGGTGTTGCCCAGCTGCGAGGCGAGCATGCCCATGCCGACGCCGAGCAGCGCCATCGCGCCCGCGAACGAGGCGCCCTTCAGCTGCGGCCCGATCGCCGCGATCAGCCACAGCGTGGCGGCGAGCAGCACCAGCAGGCCGGTCCGGACGATCGTCCGGGAGGAGGCGAACCGCAGCAGCAGCGAGCCGCACATCGAGGTGGCGAGCATCGCCACGGACACCGGCAGCAGCCGCAGGCCGGTCTGGAAGGCGTCCAGGCCCTGCACGACCTGGAGGTAGAGCGGGATGACGAAGAACAGGCCCAGCAGCACGGTGTTCTGGTTGAACAGCGTCACCAGCCCGGCGCGCAGCGGCTGGTTGCCGAACAGGTCCAGCGAGACCAGCGGCGTCCCGCCCCGCCGTTCGCGGTGCCGCTCGTGGACGGAGAAGAGGTACAGCAGTACGACGCCCAGCCCGATGGCGAACAGCGTCGGCGCGAAGCCGAGCACGGTGAACGGCGGGTTGCGGGGCTGCACCCAGCCCCAGGTGCCGCTCTGCAGGACGGCCAGGACCATCAGGGCGAGACCGGCGGCGGACAGTGCGGCGCCGAGCACGTCCAGCGCGGGTCGCACCTTCGGCGGGGGCTGCGCCGGCACCCAGCGCATCACCGCCAGGATCGCGACGACCAGCACCACCTCGCCCGCGAACACCAGCCGCCAGGTCAGGTAGGTGGTGACCCAGCCGCCGAGCAGCGGCCCGACGGCGATGCCCGCGCCCGCCAGACCGCCGACCACGCCGTACGCGATCGCCCGCTCCCGCCCCTGGTAGGACCCGGCCACCAGGGCCGCCAGCGCGGGCAGCACCAGCGCCGCGCCCAGACCCTCGATCACCGACCAGCCGAGCGCGAGCACCGCGACGGTCGGGGCCAGCGCGGTCAGCCCGGAGCCGATGCCGTACACGACCAGCCCGATCACGAAGACCTGCCGCCGGCCGACCATGTCGCCGATCTTGCCGCCGGTCAGCATGAAGGCCGCCATCACCAGGGTGTAGAGGGTGATGACGGCCTGGATGGTGGTCACCTCGGTGTGGAAGTCGGCAACCAGCTGGCTGATCGACACGTTCATCACCGAGGCGTCCAGCACCATCAGGAACTGGGCCGTCCCGAGGACGATCAGCGGCTTCCACCTGTTCACTGCGCCTCCCAGCCTGCCGGGCGTGCCGGTCCCCGGTTCAGCCGCCGAGGATCCGCGCCTTCTGCGCGGCGAACTCCTGCTCGGTGAGCACGCCCTGCTCCTTGAGGGTGGCGAGCTGCTGGAGCTGGTCGAGCTTCTGCTCCATGCTCGGGGCGCCCGCCTGCGCCTGTGCCTGCGGCGGCGGGGGCGGGGCGGCGGGCTCGGCGTAGCCGACCTGCTGGGACTCCTGCTGCGCCCACCGACCGGCCTGCCGACGGGAGACCCGGTTGGAAACGGCGGTGGCGGTACCGGAGATGACCGCCGTGCGGGCGACGCCGCGGAGCAGTCCTGGCATGGTGTTCTCTTTTCTCTTGAGGCTTCTCCGGGGACTTCTCCGCAGGCTTCTCCACGGACTTCCCCGCAAGCTTCTCCACGGACGCGGTTCAGGCCGTGCGCCCGGTCCCGGTCCCGGTCTCCTCGATCGCGTCGAGGACGTCGACCAGGTCCTGCAGCGGGACGCGGCCGCCCGCGAGCATCCGGGCGTCGGCCCGGCGCAGCGCGGCGGCCAGGGGGGCGGCCCACCGGTTCTCGTAGAGCAGGACGACGGCGGAGTCGCCGGGGTCGAGCAGGGCGCCGGCCTCGGCGAGGTCGGCGTCGCCGAGCAGACCGGAGGAGGCGCCCTCGAACACGGCGAGGTCCAGCTTTCCGTCCCCGTCGAGGTCGGCCACTTCGACGCCCACGACCGTGCCGTCGGCGCCCTTGCGCAGGAACGTCAGGTCGAGGATCCGGATGATGCCGCGCTCGACCAGGTCGAGCAGCAGCGGCATTCCCTCACCGGTCAGTCGGCTTCCCGGAAACGAGATCACCAGGTAGTCGATCGGGCCCAGTTCGTCCGGGCCCTGGGGTTCGTTGCTCACGGCGGCTCCCGGGGACGGCCGGTCGGCCACGTTTGCCGACCGGGATCGGGCCGGCGGCGCTCGCCGCTTACCGGCCCGGTCCCACGCTAGCCCGCGCCCCGGATCTCCGCGCCCCGGTGCGGCCGGGCCGCTACGCCGGGTGAACGGGCGCGGGCCGCTACGCCGGGTGAACGGGCGCGGGCCGCCGGGGGCGCAGCAGCACCTCACTGCCGATGGGGGTGAACCCGCACGCGAGGAAGGCGCGCAGCGAGCGCGCGTTGCCGGGCGAGACAGCGGCGAAGACCGGCTCGCCTTCCGGGACGAGGGTGAGCGCGTCGGTGATCAGCGAGCGCCCGCGGCCCGGGACGGGCTCGTCCGGATCGTTCAGTTCGATGCTCAACTCCCGGCGCCCGGCCAGGCCTTGGGCGAGGGTGACCAGTCCGCGCCCGTCCCCGTACACCTCGACGCCGCTGCGCAGCTCGCGGGCGTGCCGTACCCGGGGGTGCTCGTCCGCCCCGTCCAGCGCCCCGAGTTGTGCGGGGCCGCCGCTGCCGGGGGCCACCAGCGTCGCGTCGAGGCAGCCGATCCATCCGCCCGGGCCGGCCAGGTGGCGCAGGAAGTCGGGCGCCATCGACTCGCCGAACCCGTCCGCGCCCAGTGCCCGTACTTCTTCGGCGGGCCGCGCGGTGGCGACCACCGCGTGCCCGGTGAACGCGACCGAGCACTCCAGCCCGCCGCCCAGCGGCCCGTGCACCGTCACCTCGCCGTCCGCCGGCGGGAACACGCCTTTGGCGGCGTTCAGGAAGTACTCCAGCAAGGGATGCGACTCGATCATCCTTCTACCACCCGTCAGTTGTGGATCACCACGGTCGAACCTACGCCGAACCCGGCACGGCGGTCAGCTCGTTTCCTGAGCGCTGGTTGACGGTCCGTCACGGATCCAGCGGGCGGGGCCGCCGAGGATCAGGTGCTCCATCGCCTGCGGCATCGGCCCGAAACTCGCCGGCCCGCACTCGACCAGGTAGACCTCGCCGGTCTCGTCGATGCCCAGGAAGAACCGGCCGCGGTCGAGTCCGCGTCCGCCGAGCGGGACGATCCACCGCCCGACGGTCTTCCACAGCTCCAGGTACTTGTCCTCCTCCCCCACGGCCAGCTCGGGATCCAGCTCGAACGGTGTGCGCGCAGGTGATTCCGGGCCCGTCGATCTCGACGGCCAGCCCGCCGAACTCTCGCAGGAACGCTTCCGCCGCCGCGTGCAGCTCCACACCCCTGGGCTCGAACAGCTCCCGCCACTGCCCGATCTCCACGGCCCTTCCCGGTGTCCACCCGAAGGCCATCAGCACCCTGGTCACCTCGTCCGGCCATCGGTTCACTCGCCATCCCCCTTGCTCTCAAGACAGTTCACGTTCCCACAGCGCGCATGGGGCGCACTTCGGGCCGGCGCACGCCGGGACGCGGTACTACGTACCACCCGATCGGCCGAGTGGGACCACTCTCGCATCGATCGCGGTCCCATCCGCCCGCCATCATCGTGCCGGTACCCGAACCACCGTGACTGCGACCGGCTTCCAGCCGCCCGCAGTGCGTGCTTGCGCGGTGCCACTCCTCCCGCACGGCCATTCGAAAGGGAATGCGCACGATGAAGTTCCACCACCTCGCCCGCCGGGCCCACTCGATCGCCGCCGCGGTCGTCCTCGCCGTCGGCACCTTCACCGGCGCCTCCCCGGCCCACGCGGCCGACTCCTGCGAGCAGGCCCAGCTGCGCATCTCGCAGGACTTCGATGCCAGCTCCCCCCGTCCGGTCCGAATCCCCGGCAGCGAGTACCGCTCCGCCGCCGCCCACCTGCTCGGCCGCGGCCCCGCCGACCTCACCGGCTGGACCAGCAACTGACCAACCCGCGCCGTCGGCGCTCGAACGGTCGATGCCCGGCGGGCGGAGAGTCGGTTTCTCCACCGCCGGCGCTCCCCTCCCCACCTGCGCCCGCAGGCGACCGCCCGCTCAAGGTCTCCGCCGCGGACCCGTCACCGCCGTCCGCCTGCACAGCATCAGCCCCCCGGAAGCGGGGAGCCGCTGCCCACACACATGGTCGACACCGCACCCCACCCCCGTTGCACCGGATTTGGTCAGGCGGCGGCGTCCACTGAACTCACACGAGCCAATTCCTTGTTCAACCGGTTCCCACACTCCGGCCCGAGAGATTCCAATAATTCGAACATGAGGCTGGTCGACCAGCTCTCCACATCTGCCGCCCCACCCTCTTCGCCGTGCCACACTCCAGCAATGACGATGCGTCGATGGATCCTGGCTCCACTGACGAGCTGGTGCGCGCTTCGACTGGTTCGCGCCAGCGCCGGCATGCTCGACACGGACACCGCGTGGGGAACGGCCCGCATGTGTCTCAACTCTGACGAGCTACCATTCCTCCTATCAATACACGAACCATTTCCGACAGTTCGGCATGCGCAAATTGGCACACCCGAAGGCTGCCGCCGGATCGAAACTCTGACCGATTGATCGACAGATCGAAAAGACGTTCTCCATGTCGGCCGGCTCGGATTCAGCCATTGTCTCGATTTTCCACACGCCACCACCTGCCCCGGCTGTATGAATGTTTCTCCACTGACCAGCTGTCGAAATTCCGGGGGATCCGATGTCCGACGTTCTCAGCCTCGCCGCAGTGGCCGCCACGGCACTCCAGCCGACTTTCACCTTCCTCTACGGGCGCGTTGAGGCACTCCTCGACCGTCATGGGGGGCGCGGAGCCGCCGTCGAACTCACCGCGTCCGACCTGCCGCTCACACTCGTGGGAACCGTCGCTCTGCCGCTGACGGTCAACGACCAGTGCCTGCATGAGCGCGCCGGGCAGCTGCGGATGGCCAGGACGGTACTTGCCCGCTACCAGCAGAATCCGGCCCTGGTCGTACCGGACGACGAAGTGTTGACCGAGGTCCTCGGTCAACTCCGCGCGGCACTGGAGGAGATCTACTCGCACCGCTTCACCTTCACCGGCGAGCAGCGTCCGCACTCCGCCCCCGTGGTCATGCAGCGAATCGACGACCTGGCAGGCGACTTGACGGGCATGCACGCGTCCCGGGCGATCGTTGCCGGAGCGGTCGAGCAGGACGTCAAGACCGTCGGACGCGGCTCGACGGTGATCGGGATGTCCGCCCCCGTGATCGGCGGCGGGGCATGAGGAACTGATCCCCGCCACCCGCGAGCGTCCCCGGCACCACACTCGTCCAGCACCAGGAGATGCGGCATGAACTCCCCCTTCCGATTCCGTGGCCAGGGCCCCGCCGACGATCAGCCGCCCACGCCCGCGCCTCTTCCCGCAGATGCGGCTTCGACGGACGGGCCCGCGGAGGCGGTCGATCTCGGGACCGCCCACCTCCTGGCCCCCGGTCAACACCTGCCACCAGCGACAGCAGTTGCGGAGTTCGACGACGGCGCCGAAGACGAACCGGCGGGCCGCATTACCGCTCAGCACGGCCACCACCGGCCGGTGCCACCCGGCACGCCGGAACAGGATTCCGACAACGAGGTGCCGGAGGAGACCGGATCCCCTGACCGGCACTCGGCCTCCGCAGCGACGGATCCGGCCGAGCACGCTGCACCCGGCGGCACGCACCAGGAAGACCCGGGTGTCCTGCTGCCCGAACAGCCCACCGCCGCCGGGCCGTCGGTCCAACAGAACGTCGGCACGAACTACGGTGTCACCATCGGCGCACAGTTCCAGAACATCATCAATGGCATGCGCACCGTCGAGCTGCGCCCGGGCTGGGTCGACCAGCAGCTCGCGGTCCACGTCCCGCCGAAGAACCTCGACGAGGCGAGAATCAAGCTGCGCGACGAGCACGTCGTCGTACTCATCGGTGAGAACGGTGCAGGACGCGAGGCCGCCGGCCTCTGTCTCCTGCGGGAACTCGGCAAGGACCTCACGTTCAAGCGCTTCCACCGAGAGCCACGGGACCCGTTCTCGCTCGCCGACCTGACAGGCCAACAGAACATCGGCTGGATTCTTGATCTCAGGGCCGAGGGCGACACGGTGGCGGGCGGCTTGGGCTACTCGCTTCAGGACACCGGCACACTCAAGGCCGCGACGTCGTACCTCGTCGTACTGACCAGCCCACAGGTGTGGTCAACCATCAGCGACGGCAGCGACAAGTCCCATGTGCTGATCGAGCCGGCCGACGCTCCGGAGGTCCTCCGGGCCCATCTGGCCTTGGCCGGGTGTCAGGAGCCCGAGCGGTGGATCGGGAATTCGCGGATCGAGCATGCGATCGCCCGTAAGCTTCCGGGCGAGGTGAAGCGCTGGGCCGAGGCCATCGTGACCGAGGAGGCTCGGCCGGCCCCCACGCTGGTTGCCGCGGCAGGCGGTGAACAGGGCGTCGAAGAGTTCAGGGCTCGGGTTGAACGTGTCGTCGAGGCCATGGCCGACTGGCGAAACCAGTTGCTCTCCTGGCACATGGCCCACCCCAACAGTGATCACCGCAACTACCTTCTTGCGGCAGCCGCCATGGACGGCAGTCCGGTCGAGCTGATTTATCACGCCTCGGAGAGCCTCGCCAAAGATCTCGGAGAGGAACCCACGCCGAGGCCGGGCCAGCAGGGGCCGGGCATCATCGAACTCACCCACATGATCGGCGCGGAGCTCTCCGCCGAAGCCACGGTCACGCTGCCCAGCAAGGACTACGCGGAGGCGGTCGTCGAGTACTTCCTGCTGGACCGGGCCCATCTCGTGGACCGCTTCACCGAGTGGACGGCGCACCAGGCCGCCTGCCTGCCTGGCGGTCTCGGCACACAACTCGCCGATCGCGTGGCGGTGTGGGTGATCCGCCACACCCAGAAGAGCCGTTCGGTGAAAGTGCTCAAGGCGGTGGCCACGGTGTGGTCCGCCAGGCCCCTCCTCCGCGGGCACGCCCGCGACCTCCTGTCGATCGCGGCGGTGGACAGCGGGGTCGGTCGTCTGGTGCGCGAGCAGAGTCTCGTCTGGACACGCGACGACAAGGAGCCGGACAGCCTTCGGGCCACCCTGGCCGGTGTGTGCCAGCAGGTGAGCCAGGTCTATCCGAAGGAGGCACTGCTTCGGCTGGGTGAACTGGCCGCTCGTGGCAATACCGCCGTCACCGCCGCGGTGGGTGAAGCGATCAACACCATGTGGGAGCGCCCCGACGAACGCCAGCAGACTCGGAAGGTACTGCGTCAATGGGCCCGTAGCTCCACCGAGTCGCTCCGCCGCTCCAGCAGTCAGGCGTTCCTGTACCTCGCCATCCGCACGGAGGCATGCGGCACGCCGTCCCTGCTCGTCGCAGGTGCCGAGTACGAGGGCAATCTCCCCTGGATCGTCCAAAGTTGGCGCACCGCCCTGGAGAACGACACTGCTCCCGACAACGCGATCGACGCCTTCAAGGTCTGGATGGACCACTCGGCCGCTGAACCGAAGACCCGCGATGCCGTGTTCGACATTCTCGCCCGAGCTGTCCACGACGCGCCCGAGGCAAACAGTGCTGTCCGCTTCCTGAGTCTGAACCGGCTGGCGAGCCACTGGGAACCGTCCGAGCCGAGGAAGCCACTGACCGAACGTGCCCGCTTCCGTGACTCGCTGATCGACTGGGTCAGGGCCGCGGACCCCAGCACCTCACGAACGGACTCCGGTGTTTCGCAGCCGTAGCCGTAGGCTTCGCGACGGGCCCCTCCAGGCCGCCGGCACCGTGCCGAGCTCCGTCGAGTGCTACCGGTTCCACTTCGAAACCACGGGCCATTGGTGCGACTCCCCAGGACCGGATCGCCATCACGACCCCGAGGCTGCTGCGACCGACCACGTGCTCACGGTCATCCGCGAGATCGCCGGCGCTCACTCGACACCGGACGCACTCACGGCGGAGAAGCGCGTCAACTCCCGTCTCGGCATGCCGACTTCGGTGCCTGGCAGGCCGGTCTCCGTCCGCTGGGCATCCGTCCGTCTGTGGGCGACAGCAGAGGACGTCACCCGCGCCGACCGAGCCATGCAGCGCATCCACGAGCACCACCTGAAGGAGGAGCTGCACAGGCGGGAGATGGAGCTCAGCGAGGCCTTCCGGAACGCACTTCGCGTGGATCCCAGCCTGGCGCTCGCCCATCTTGCCCTTCGTCACCCGCAGGGCCTGTCGGCGGACACCATCGAGGTGATCGACCAACTCATCGTCCGAATCGTCTCCTGCGACCCCGGTACCTCGTGGGTCGCAACGGCCAAATTCCTCCACGAACTCGTCCACGACATGAAGCCCGACACAATCGCGCATCTCATCGACGAGCTCGCGTCCCTCGCCGCCCGGTTCGGTCAACCGAAGGCTGCCGCACGCCTGCTGAGCCACCGCCCGCCGCAGGCCGAGACAAGTGGTCGGTGACGCTCCGACGCCCCGTCAGCACCACCCGAACGGCTTCCAGCCCGGGTGGATGGAGCGCACGACCGGGCGCCGGCCTGCGGGGCGGCGGGCCAGCAGGTCGTGGATCAGCCGGTCGTCGAAGTAGGTGCCGGTGCGCCAGGTCGGCAACGGCGGGTCGTCGCGGTCGAGTTCGGCACGCAGTCGGCCGTGGACGCGGACGGCGGACCGCGTGCGCGGGAAGGCGAGGTATCGCCAGACCTCGTGGTCGAGCGGGACGCCGGTGACGCCGGGCGGGGTGGGCCAGGGGCGGCCGGTCTGCGGGTGGCGCGGGACGAGCGCCAGCTCGGGGTGACGGTCCGCCAGGGGGCGGCCGGGGCCGTGCAGGGCGCAGCGTTTCGCGGGCCGGCCGGCGCCGGCCGGGAAGTGGCGCATGGCACGGTCGAAGACGGCGGCGGCCCCGTCGTCGTCGAACACGACGGGCGCGCCATCGGCGGCGAGGGCCAGGTCGACGAGGGTCACGCTCATCTCCTGCTCGCAGCGGTGGCTCCAGCGGCCGCGCGGCTCGATCGGGGGGACGGCGCAGGGCTCGTGGATCAGCTCGTCCCAGTCGGCGACGGGTGGATCGAGGCCGGCAGGGACCGCGCGGACCGCGTCGGGCTCCAGCCAGACGGTCTGCCACACCGAGCAGTCGTCCTCGCGCACGCCGACGGGCTGCTCGCAGTGCGCGCAGGCCAGGTTGGGGCCGTACTGGCCGGTGACGCCGCAGCAGTAGCCGTCGGCGCCGTCGACGATCAGTGTGGTGCCGATGTCGTCGCCGGGTGCCAGCAGGATCCGTCCGGGAGCGCCATCCGACAGGCTGTACACGCGGTCGTAGTAGCCGCGGGCCTCCGCCTCGCCGTCGGCGAGCTCCTCCCAACGCCGCCAGGGCGGGCCTGACGGCTCCGGGTCGACGGCGTAGCCCCCGGCTTCCATCAGGGCGGGCATCCGCAGGCCGTTGCCCACTGGGTGATGGGCGTAGGGCGGGAACCGGACCCTGCTGACCGGCCGGGTGAGTGTGCTCGCGCAGTGCGCGCACGCGAAGTGCTCCAATGGGCACCCTCCTTCGACGACCGGCGCAAGATCGCACACCAACCGGATCGGATGCAAAGGGTTTTCGACCACACATCAGGGCGGCGGCATCGTTCAGCCCTGCTCGCGCAGCGCCCGGTCGACCTGGCCGCGCTCGTAGCCGATCCGGACGATGTCGAACGCGGCGGGACGCGGCCGCTGTTCGGGCGGCAGTGCGAGGTGGGCGTCCACCTGCTGCCGGTCGTAGCCGCGCCGCACCAGGTCGAACGGGGCGGCCGGGCCGTCAACTGCGGCCTCGGCGGGGGCGGTTCGGCGCTGCCACCAGCGGGTGCGGTGCTCCTCGGTCATGGTGGCGGTCCTCCCCTGTCGGCGGTTCCTCCCGGGGATGCTACCCGCCGGGCCGATCGCCACCATGACGCACCATCAGTGGCACCACTTGGCACCATATGGCGCCACCACAGGTTTCCCCGATCCACCAGCTGTCCCCGCTGGTCAGCGCAATCCAAAGCCGGA
Source organism: Kitasatospora sp. NPDC059673 (assembly GCF_042734215.1). NCBI lineage: Bacteria > Bacillati > Actinomycetota > Actinomycetes > Kitasatosporales > Streptomycetaceae > Kitasatospora > Kitasatospora sp. NPDC059673. Next base: position 37,035 of record NZ_JBHWEN010000002.1, read on the forward strand.
GAGCAACAGCCGCTCGCCACAAGGGACTTGTCGTGGCATCACTATGGTGCCACCATGGAGCCATGGACCTCACCCCGTATGTCGACAACCTCCGGCGCGAGTTGGCAGTGGCCGCCGAGGCCGGTGGGCCGGAGGCCCGCGAGCTGGCCGACCGGCTGACGGCCCCACTGGAGTCGGCGACCCGGCTGACCATGCTCAACGTGCTCTCCGCCGCAATGGCCGAGGTCACCCGCGAGCTCGCCCCGGGCTCGGTCGACGTACGACTGCGCGGCCTGGACCCGGACTTCGTGGTCACCGCCCCGCCCCCCGAACCCGCACCCGCCGCGCCCGCACCCGCCGCACCCGCACCCATCGGCGACCTGCCCGCCGCCGAGGACGACGGCGGCACCGCCCGGATCAACCTGCGCCTGCCCGCCCAGCTGAAGGCGCGCGCCGAGGAGGCCGCCGCCCGCGAGGGGCTGTCGGTCAACGCCTGGCTGGTGCGGGCGGTGGCCTCCGCCGTCGAGGGCGGGGCCCGTCCGCGCCCGCAGGCGGAGCGTTCGCAGACGTTCGGCCAGAGCTTCACCGGCTGGGTCCGCTGACCTGGCAAGCGCCATCACCCCGACACCCGACGACCGCGCCCCGACGCCTCCGACGACCCCTGAGGACGGTACCGCCATGCCTTCTTTCGACACTCCCGAGCCCATCTCGCTGAACGTCCAGGTGCAGGCGGGCTCGTTGCACGTCATCGCGACCGACCGCACCGACACCGTGGTCGAGGCCCGTCCGCGCGACCCGGACCGGGAGGTGGACGTGCGCGCCGCCGAGCAGACCGGGATCGACTTCGCGGGCGGCGTGCTGACCGTCCGCACCCCCAAGCAGCGCCACCCGCTGGGCCGGACCGGCACGGTGGACGTGTGCGTCGAACTGCCGGCCGGCTCGCACCTGGAGGCGGGCGGCGCGTGGACGCAGGTGATCGGCGAGGGCCGGCTCGGCGAAGTGCGGGTGAAGACCGCCTCCGGCGACGTCCGGCTGGACAGCACCGGACCGCTCCACCTGACGGCCGCGCACGGGTCGGTGACCGTCGAGCAGGTGCGGGGCCGGGCCGAGATCAGCACCAGCTCGGGCAGCGTCCGGGTGGGGCTGCTGGACGGCCCGGCGGTGGTGAAGAACTCCTACGGCAGCACCACGGTCGCGCTCGCCGCCGCCGACCTTCGGGTGAGCGGCGCCCACGGCGACATCACCGTCGAGCGGGCCGAGGCCTCGCTGCGCGCCAGCACCGCCCGGGGCACCCTGCTGGTGGGCGAAGTCGCGCGCGGCAGCGTGCAGTTGGAGACCGGCTTCGGCACCATCGAGCTCGGCGTCCGGGCGGGCACGGCCGCCTGGTTGGACGTCAGCGCACAGCGCGGGCAGGTCCGCAACTCGCTCACCGGCACGGACGCCCCGGAGCGCGGCGAGGAGACCGTCGAGGTCCGCGCCCGCACCCGCTACGGCAACATCGACATCCGTCGCGCCCGCGCCTGACGCCCCGTCAATCTCAACTCACCCACCGGGAGGGCACATGCCCACGTTTGTCATGCCCGCGCCCAGGAAGGCGCCGAGCGGCCCCGCCATCACCGTGATCGGCCTGCGCAAGTCGTACGGGAAGAAGACCGTCCTCGACGGCATCGACCTCACCATCCCCACCGGCACGGTGTTCGCCCTGCTCGGACCGAACGGCGCGGGCAAGACCACCACGGTGGAGATCCTCTCCACGCTGGTCGGCGCCGACGGCGGCCAGGCGCAGATCGCCGGCCACGACCTGGCCACCGACCCGGACGGGGTGCGCTCGGCGATCGGGGTCACGGGGCAGTTCGCCGCCCTGGACGACCTGCTCACCGCCGAGGAGAACCTCCTCCTGATGGCCGACCTGCTGCGCCTGCCCCGGGCTCAAGGACGCGCCCGGGCAAGGGAGTTGCTCCAGCTCTTCGACATCGCGGAGGCGGCCGGCAAACGCGCCGCGGCCTTCTCCGGCGGGATGCGCCGCCGGCTCGACCTGGCCATGACGCTGGTCGGCGACCCGCAGGTGATCTTCCTGGACGAGCCCACCACCGGCCTCGACCCGCGCAGCCGCCGCACCATGTGGGACACCGTGCGCGGCCTGGTCGCCCGCGGCACCACCGTCTTCCTGACCACCCAATACCTGGAGGAGGCCGACCAACTGGCGGACCGGATCGCCGTCCTGGACGGCGGCCGGATCGTCGCCGAGGGCAGCCCCGACGAACTGAAGTCCCGCATCCCCGGCAGCCACGTCCGCCTGCGCTTCGCCGACCCGGCCGGATACGCCCGCGCCTGCGCCGCGTTCCCGCGCGCGGGCCGCGACGAGGAGAACCTCGCCCTGCGCATCGCCGGCGACGCCGGGCTGGACGCCCTGCGCGCCGTGATCGACCGGCTGGACGCGGCCGGGGTCCCCGCCGCCGACTTCTCCGTGCACACCCCGGACCTGGACGACGTCTTCCTCGCCCTGACCGGCACCGCCACCACATCCCGTCTCGCCACCGAGGAGACCCCACGATGAGCAGCACCCTCGCCCTCGCCGCGCGCGACTCGATGACCATGCTGCGCCGCAACCTCAAGCACGCGGCCCGCTACCCGGCACTCTCGTTCAGCTCGGCGATGACGCCGATCCTGATGCTGCTGCTGTTCGTCTACGCCTTCGGCGACTCGATCGGCGCCGGGCTGGGCTCCGGCCCCGGCGGCGGGCGCGACGCGTACCTCGCCTACCTGACGCCCGGCATCGTGGTGATGGGCGTGGCGGCGGGCTCGATGACCACCTCGGTCGCGATCTGCTCCGACATGACGGGCGGCATCATCAACCGCTTCCGCACCATGAACATCACCCGGTCCTCGTTCATGACCGGCCATGTGATCGGCAGCGTGCTCCAGACCGTGCTCAGTGTGGTGCTGGTGGTCGCGGTGGCACTGGCGGTCGGCTACCGGTCGCACGCGGGCGTGCTGGCGTGGCTGGCGGCGCTCGGGCTGATCCTCGCGATCGCGGTCGCCGTGACCTGGCTGTCGGTGGCGCTCGGGCTGATCTCGAAGACCGTGGAGTCGGCCAGCAACAAGCCGCTGCTGATCCAGTTCCTGCCGTTCCTGGGCTCGGCGTTCGTACCGGCCGACTCGATGGCGCCGGGGCTGCGCCTGTTCGCCGAGTACCAGCCGTTCACCCCGATGACGGAGACCCTGCGCGGCCTGCTGTCCGGGACGGCGATCGGCTCCAGCGGCTGGCTGGCGCTGGCCTGGTGCGCGGGCATCGGCGCGGTCGGCCACCTGTGGTCGCGCTCGCTGTTCAACCGCAGCACCACCCGCTGAGGCGGCGGCCTGACGAACCGTCAGGCCGCCTGCGGTGTCCGTCAGTTGATCGGAGCGTGGACCCGCTCGATCTGCTGGGTGCCGGAGCGCGTGCGGTAGGAGCGGCTCCACTTGGTGGTGGCGTCGGGCTTGGTGCGGTCGGACAGGACGTAGTAGTCCATCTGCGCCCGCTCGGCGGTGATGTCGAGGACGCCGTAGCCGTGCGAGTCCAGGTCGGTCCACTTGACGTGCCGGTTGGACGACTGGATCGCGGCGGAGGCCACCAGGGACAGGGTCTGCGGGGCGACCTTGAGAATGTCGTCGATGTTGTCGGAGGTGACCGAGGTGACCACGAACTCGGTGGCGGCGCTGCCGGAGGCCGGGTAGGTGGCAGCCTCGAAGGGCACGTCGCAGGCCCAGGCGGAGTGGATGTCGCCGGTGAGGAACACCGTGTTGGTGATGTGGTGGTCCTTCAGGTGGCCGAGCAGCTCGCGCCGGTCGTGGGTGTAGCCGTCCCACTGGTCGGGGTTGACGGCCAGTCCCTCGCCGGGCAGGCCGAGCAGCTGGGCGAGCGGGCGCAGCAGGTAGTCCGGCAGCGCCAGGAAGGCGACGGGCGAGATCATCACCTCGTTGCCGACCAGCCGCCACGTGGTGTCGGAGGCGGCCAGTCCGGCCTTCAGCCAGTCGAGTTGGGCCCGGCCGGTGATGGTGCGGTCGGCGGAGTCGATGTCGCCGTTGCCGATGGCGGCCTGCTGCGAGCGGAACGAGCGCAGGTCGAGCAGGTGCAGGTCGGCGAGTTTGCCGTAGCGCAGCCGCCGGTAGGTGGTGCCGGCGATGGACGGGCGGACCGGCATCCACTCGAAGTAGGCCTGCTTCGCCCCGGCGACCCGGGCGCTCCAGTCGCCCTCGGCGCCGGGGGTGTGGTTCTCGGCGCCGCCGGACCAGGCGTCGTTGGCGAACTCGTGGTCGTCCCAGATCGCGATGGTGGGGACGGCGGCGTGCAGCGCCTGGAGGTCCGGGTCGGTCTTGTAACGGCCGTGCCGGGTGCGGTAGTCGGCGAGTGTGAGGATCTCGTGCGCGGGGGCGTGCGGGCGCACCACGGTGCCGCGGGTGCCGTAGGCGCCGGAGGCGTACTCGTAGATGTAGTCGCCGAGGAACAGGAAGACGTCGAGGTCGCCGCGGGCGGCCAGGTGGCGGTAGGCGGAGAAGTAGCCGGCCTCCCAGTTGGCGCAGGACGCGACGCCCAGGCGCAGCCGGTCCACGGCGGCGTCGGTGGCGGGGGCGGTGCGGGTGCGGCCGAGGGGCGAGACGGTGTCGCCGGCCAGGAAGCGGTACCAGTAGGCGGTGTCGGGGCGCAGGCCGCGGACGTCCGCCTTGACGGTGTGGTCGGTGGCGGCGGTGGTGGTGACGGTGCCTTGGGCGACGACGGTGGTGAAGGCGCGGTCGGTGGCGAGCTGCCACTGGACGGCGGTGTCGGGCCCGAGTCCGGAGCCGGGCACGGCGTTGGCCGCGGGGGTGACCCGGGTCCACAGCAGGATGCCGTCGGGCAGCGGGTCACCGGAGGCGACGCCGTGCAGGAACTGGGCCCCGTCGGTGGCGGCTGCGCTGCCGGCGGTGGCGGTGAGCGGCAGGGCGAGGGCCCCGGCGGTGAGGGCGGCCGCCTGGATGACCTGGCGGCGCGCTGGGCGGGCGGTGGGCGCGGTGGCGGTGGGTTCGGTCACACCACCTGAGATTCACCGACGGGTAATGGCTTGTCCAGAGCCCGAGTTGACTATTCGTCAAGCCTTCACCGCGATATCGCCAAGGCGCTCGGGTCGCCCGCGATTCGTCCGGGGGCCGTACGCCTGGGGGCCGGGCCGGTGGCCTGGTGCAACGACGGCAGACCGGCGCCGGCCCCGCCTCCGTGCGTCCCGACCGGCCACTGCGCCCCGCTCCGGCCGGGTGGCCGGAGCGGGGCGCCCCTTGGACGGCGCGGTGGCCGTGTCGGGTGTCGGTGGTGGTGCGGGCGGGGTCAGTACTGGGTGGTGACGGTGACTCCGCTGAAGGCGGTCTTGCCGTAGAGGCTGATGTAGCGGTAGCCGGCGGTGGGGTTGGTGACGGTGATGCTCTGGCCGCCGGTGGTCTTCGTGGAGGAGGCGGTCCAGGCGGTGTCGGAGGCCCAGGTGTCGGCGTTGTAGTAGAGGTAGGCGGTGCCGGTGCCGCCGGTGGTGGTGATGTTGAGGGTGACGGTGCCGGCCGGCATGTAGATGTACATGCGGTCGAGGCCGCCCGCGTCGGCGGACCGGTCGGCGCGGAAGCAGTTGCGGTCCAGGGCGCGGGTGTCGCTGCCGGTGCAGGCGGTGGGCGCGGCGGGCGCGGTGATGGTGACGGGCTTGCTGGTGGTGGCGCTCTTGCCGTTGCTGTCGGTGACGGTCAGCGTGACGGTGTAGGTGCCGGGGGTGGTGTAGGCCTTCCAGGGGGAGGCGCTGGTGGAGGTGGTGCCGTCGCCGAAGTTCCAGGAGCGGGTGCTGATGGTGCCCTTGCCGCCGGTGACGGTGGAGCGGTCGGTGAGCTGCGCGGTCAGGCCGGTGGTGGTCGCGTCGAACGCGGCGACCGGGGTGCCTGCGGTCAGGCAGGTGTCGGTGGCGCAGGTGTCGAGCCAGGAGGCGAAGCCCGGGTCGTAGGAGGTGCCGAGGGCGTTGTAGTAGCCGTAGCCGCGGGCGTAGTCGCCGAGGCGGAAGTAGTAGAGCATGCCCTGGATGACGGTCGGGTAGCGCTCGAACATGTGGCGCGTCGCCAGGTAGCCCCAGGCGTAGGTGCGGGTGGTGTCGCTGTTGCGGTAGGTGCTCTGGAACAGGGTGCTCAGCGCGTAGGTGTGCTTGGGTGCCTCGCCGACGGCGAAGGCGTCGGTGAGGCCGCGGTAGGTGTAGGAGACGTACTCGGCGAAGCCCTCGAGCCACCACAGGTTGGGGACGCTGGTCTGCTGGTTGAAGCCGCCCTTGAAGTTGTAGCGGGCGTCCAGGACGTGCGCGTACTCGTGGTTGAGGTTCCAGATCCGGGCGGTGAAACCGTTGTCGGTGGGGTGGCGGTACATGATCGTGACGGGCTGGTTGGCCGGGTCGGTCGGGTCGCCGGTGAGGGTGATGCCGCCGTTGTTGGTGTTGGCGCCGTAGATCGCGCCGGCGTAGGTCCGGTAGTCGGCCTGGCTGGCGAACACCACGATCTGGACGGTGGACTCGTACTGGCCGGGGACGGGGCCGTTGTCCCGGATCAGGTTGTGGACGAAGGCGTCCTCACGGGTCAGGTCGGCGCAGACGGCGGCGAGCTCGGCCGGGGTGAGGTCCTGGGCCAGGATGGTGCGGGCGGCGTCGCACTTGTAGGTGGTGGGCAGGACGGCGGCGGTGAGGCGCTTGGCCAGGTCGCAGATGCCGTAGTAGGAGCACTGGTCGTGGTCGAGGAAGTCGGTCATGTTGGCGGTGGACACCCAGAGGGGGGCGGTGGGTCCGGTCATCGCCGAGCCGTCGAGAAGTTCCTTGGCCATCGGGCGGACCTTGGCCTGGAAGGCCGGGTACTTGACGAAGCGGGCAAGTTCGAAGCCCGCGTTGGCGTCGAGGAAGGCGTTGTCGGTGCCGAGCAGGTCGCGGTGGGCGAGGGCGAAGGCGTCGAGCGTGTCGATGATGCCGGGGTCCGCGGTGACGGCGGCGACGAAGTCCGGGTGGTCGTGGCCGCGGTCCAGTGAGGTGAAGACGCTGTTGACGAAGGTCAGCAGGTCCCGGGACTTGTTGTACGAGGCGTTGTAGCCGTTGAGGATCTGCTTGTAGGTGTTGAGGTAGCGGGCCTGCAGGCCGGCGCTGTCGGTGAGGATGACGACGTCGTTGGCGACCTGGCCGTTGGCCTCGGCGGCGTCGGTCAGGTGCGGACTGGCGACGAAGCTGTCGATGCCGCGCGTCACCGCTGCGGTGAGGGAACTGTCGTAGGCCGGGATGTTCTTCGGGTAGTTCGACTGCACGTAGTAGCCCGCGCGCAGGAACAGGACGAGCTGCCACAGGGAGGTGGAGTTGTCGCCCGAGTAGGTCGCGGAGGCGCTCTGGAAGGCGTCGGCGACGGTGGCCATCTGGCTCTGACGGTAGACCGCCGCCCCGTCCGCTCCGGACATCATGAACAGGCTGCCGATGCACTTCGGGGTGGATGCCTTGATGTACGACACCAGGGCCGTGCCGGTGCGGGAGCTGTAGTCCGCCGGGGAGCAGGACTGGGCCGCGGTCGCGTCCGCGCCGCCGGACGCGGCCAGGGCCTTCGGGGCCTTGGCGGGGGCGGAGGTCGTCGTGCCGGGGGCGGTGGCCTCGGACGGGTTCGGCGGGCTCAGCGGCAGCAGCTGGGTCGGGGCGAGCCGGCGGGCCTGCGGGGCGGCGTTCTCGCTGCCGGGGTCGATGCTGCTGCCGGTCACCTGCCCCGGGGCGACGGTGTCCTGGTCGGCGCGGGCGACGGGCGGCTTGGCGGGGACGGCGGCCGCGCCGGGGGCGGCCGCCAGCCCGAGGAGGGTGGTGCCGGCCGCTATCGCGGCCAGGAGCCTGGGCATGCGGGTATGCAGGCGCACAGTCGGTCGTCCTTTGTGGGGGGAGGTGACAGGGGGGCGCGCCTTGGCCAGGCGGTGAGGGGCCGCAAAGCGGGCGCGCGCACGCATGCTTCCACGTCATCTGACCGTCATTCAATAGCATGTGACATGTCATCTGACGTTGACTGGCCATAACATCGCTGCCCACCACCCTGCGGCCCACGGGCGGTGCTCGGCGCCGACCACCGCCCGCGGATCCGCCAAGTTCCGGGCGCCGCTGACCCGTTGGTGCGACAGTATGTCCGCCTGCCGTCCTGACGAGCGAAGGGCGGTCCGCATGCCGCTCCCCGCACCGCCCGAGCCGCCCGCACCGACCGAGCCGCTCACCGCCGAACTGGTGGTGGCCCGGGGCGTCGCCGACCCCGAACGTCTGGGAATCTCCGGCTGGAGCCACGGGGGGCTTCCTCGCGGCCTGGGCGGCAGGCCGTTCGGACCGGTTCAAGGCCGCCGTCATGGGTGCGGGCATCAGCGACTGGGGCATGCAGGCCGGGACGGGCGACTGGGGAATCCTCGACGCGGCACTCGGCGGCAGCACCGGCTGGGAGGGCCCGGGACCGCACGTCCACGACCGCAACAGCCCCATCTCCTACGCCTCCCGGATCCGCACCCCGATCCTGATCCTGCACGGCGAGGAGGACACCAACGTCCCGCTGAGCCAGGCGATCCACTTCCACCGCGCCCTGCGCCACGCCGGAGTGGAGCACGAGTTCGTCGTCTACCCCCGCGAGGGCCACGGCCTCGACGAGCGCGCCCACCAACTCGACGCCCTGCGCCGCATCCGCGCCTGGTTCGCCCGCTGGCTGCAGGCCCGGCCCGGGCCTGCGGACCCACCCGTCACCGGCACCACGACCACCGGCCGACGGCCCGTCAACGCAGCGCGCCCCCTCGTACGGGTGAGGTCGCGGGCGGCGCGCGCCCCGCACCAGTGGGTTCGTGACGGGGCGGCGCCGGGGCCTCGCGGGGACTCCCATAATCACCTGGTGATCACATCCTGTGACGAAGCGATCGACCGGCTGCGGGCAGTCCCCGGGCTCTCGGTCTGCCCCCGCCCCCTGCTCGCGCTGCCCCTGCTGCGCACCGGGTGCCTGTCCGCCGTGCTCAGTGTCGAGGCCCCGGATGCGGGCTGGGAGGGCGAGTTCGGCGCCGAGTTCCACGCGCTGGAGGCGACCACCGGGCAGCGCGACCACACCGCGATGGGCACCGGGATCCACGACTTACTCCGTGCGCTCGCGCGAAGCGGTGAACGGCCGAGGCTGGGCCGGGAGTTGGCGCTGCTGCCGTATCAGGCGTTCCAGCCGCACTGGCGCACCGCGCTTGCGGAGCTCGGCACCCGGCTGGTGGAGCCCACGCAGTCGGTCTCGCTGGCGGGCCTGCAGGACAAGACCGCGCAGCGGACATGGCTGCGGTCGGTGGGGGCGAACACGCCGCCCGACGCGGTGGTCGGCACCCTCGACCACCAGCAGCTGCGGCGCCGCTTCGGCCGTACCTACGTCGTGCAGGCGCCCCGGGGCTCCGGCGGGAAGGGAACACACCTGGTCACCGACGAGGCGGACCTGCTGCCCCTGCACGCGGGGCCCGGGCCGTGGCTGGTGAGCGGGTACGTCGAGGGCCCTCCGGTCAACGTCCACGGCCTGGTCTCGGTGGACGGCACGGTGCGAATCCTGCGCCCGTCCGTCCAGCTGACCCGGGTCGAGGGCGTCGGCGCGGCCTTCGGCGCCTACTCCGGCTGCGACTTCGCGGCACCCGCCCTGCTCCCGCCACGCGCCCTCGCCCGGGCCGTCGAGCAGACCCGGCGGGTCGGCACGGCGCTCGCGGGTCTCGGCTACCGGGGGCTGTTCGGCGCCGATCTCGTCCTCGACGGGCCGGACGATGCGCTGCTGCTCGAAGTCAACTCCCGTATGCAGGGCTCCACTTGGCTGCTGGGTGAGATCGAACTCGCCCAGCACGCGCTGCCCGCCGCGCTGCGCCACGCGCTGGAGCGCCACGGCCACCCCACCGGCGGCGAGCCCGTCCTGGACGCCGCCGACGGCTGTCAGCTGGTGGTCCGGCACACCGGCGGCCCGGTACGGGTGGCCGCCGCGCCGACCGGCGGACTGCACCGGCTCAAGGACGGGCGGCTCCAGCGCTGCGGCGACGGATTCGGCCTGCTGGAGTGCGGGCCCGACGACTGCGTGCTGCTCCAACTCCCGGCCACCGGTACAGTGTTGCAGCCCGACGTACCGATCGCCAGGCTCGTCACCCGCTACTCGCTGACCGGCCCGGACGGGTCCGGGCTCACCCCGCAGGGGCGGCAACTGGTCGAGGCCCTGTACACGGGCTTCGTCCTGGAGCCGGCCCAGGTCGGTGCGCCGTGCTGACGGCGCCCTTCCCGCTGTACCTCCGCGCGGCGGTCGCGGCCGACCTGGAGCGACTGGCCGACCTGCGTGGCGCCGCCGCCGACTGGATCGCCCGTGTGCACGGCTCGCCGCAGTGGTCGGACCCGTACAACGCCCGGCGCGGTCTGGCCCGGATCGGCCGGGGCGCCACGGTGGTGGCGATACCGGAACCCGACGGCGAGGCGATCGCCACGCTCACCCTCCGGCCGGCGGCCGGCTCCGGGCTGTGGACCGCGGAGGAACGGTCCTGCCCGGCAGGCTACTTGAGCGGCTTCGTGGTGGACCGCCGGTACGCCGGGCGCAGCGTCGGCACGCGGCTGCTCGACTGGGCGCGGTGGCGGGCCGCCCGCGCGGGCGCCCTGGTGCTGCGGGCGAACGTGTGGAGCGACAACACGTCCCTGCACGCCTACTACCGCGCCCACGGCTGGCACTCGGTGCGCACCGTCGCCGGCAGCCGCAGCGGGAGCCTGTTCGAACTGCCCTTGCGTCCGCCGCCGCCACCTCCGCCGCAGGTCCACGAGCTGGGCGGCCTCCAGGTACTGCGGGGACCGAAGACCGGCCCAACTCCCTGACCAGCCGCGCGAGTCAACTCGGGTGGGGAGCGGGCGCCGACTCGGGGGTGTTGCCACCTCCTGACAGCGGGGACGCTGAACTCTCCGGCGCCGTCCGCTACTTCAGCACCGCTCGGAGGGTGCGTGCGCCGACGCCGCGCATCAGCGGGTTGTCCGCCGAGTGGGAGAGGAACACCAGGGCCAGCGCGAGCGCCCACCCGCGGGCCCGCTCCCACGCCGCGTCGTCCGCCCGGCCGTAGGCCTGTCGGAGGGCGGCGCGCTGCTGCGGGGTGAACAGCATCCAGGCCACGGACAGGTCGGTCGCGGGGTCGCCGCCGGTGAGGTCGCCGAAGTCGATCACGGCGCTGATCCGGCCGCGGTGGACCAGGATGTTGGCCGGGTGCAGGTCCCCGTGCAGCCACAGCGGCGGCCCGTCCCACCCGGGCGTGGCGGCGGCGGCTTCCCAGATCCGCCGTGCGGTGGTGCGGTCGGCCGGGCCGAGGTGTGCGAGCCCGGCCTGGACGCCCTCGGCGCGCGCGGCCAGTGCGATCCCGCGAAACGCGTTGACGGGTGCTTCCGTCGGGGCCGGGGTGTGCAGCGCGGCGAGAAAGCCGCCGAGCGCCGTCGCGGCCGACCAGGGGTCGTCGGGCTCCGCCTGCGCCGCGATCCGGCCGGGGAAGTACGGCACCACGCTCCACGCCCACGGGTACTCCTCCGTCGGCCGCCCGACCCGCACCGGCGCCGGCACGGGCAGCGGCAGCCGTCCGGCCAACTCCGGTAGCCAGCGCTGCTCGTGGGCCACCAGCCCGGCTGCGGCGGCGCGCCGCGGCAGCCGGACCAGGAACTCCTCGCCGAGCCGGCACACCAGATTGTCCCAGCCGTTGGCCAGCACCTCGATGGGCAGGCCCGCCAGGTCGGGGTGCTGCCCGTCGAGCAGACGGCGCACCAGCTCGACGGAGACGGAGACCTCGGCAGCGGGCATGCGGTGGGCTGTCACAGCGAGAACCCTACGAGCAACAGCCGTCGGACGGTCAGCAGCCGGCCAGGACGTTGGTCAGGGCCGTCTTCTCGGCGGCATCGACAGACAGGTTGTAGGAGTACTTCACCTGCACCCAGGCGCGGACGTAGGTGCAGCGGTAGCCGGTGACGGGCGGCAGCCACTCGGCCGGGTCCTTGTCGCCCTTGGAGCGGTTGGTGCTGGCGCTGACGGCGAGCAGCTGGGGGCGGGTGACGTCGTTGGCGAAGGCCTGGCGCTGGGCGGTGGTCCAGGCGGAGGCCCCGGAGTCCCAGGCCTCGGCGAGCGGGACGATGTGGTCGATGTCCAGGCCGGAGGCCGAGGTTATGGTGACGCCGTCATAGGGAGACACCCAGGTGCCGGAGGTGGCGGCGCAGCTGGCGTCGGTGACCACGTTGGAGCCGTCGCGCTTGAGGACGGTCTCGCGGGTGTTGCAGGTGCCGGAGATGGTGATCCAGGTGGGGAAGAGGTCGCGGCTGTACCCGGTGCGGTCCTCTGCCTGGACGGTGAGTTGGGCCAGGTAGCCGCGTGCGGTGGCGGCGGAGACCGGGGTGGGCAGCGCGGCTTCGGCGGTGCCGGCGTTGACCGTGAGAACACCGGCGGCGAGGGCCGCGGTGGCGGCGAGGGTGGCGAAGCGGCTGAGGAAACGATTCGTCACGGCGGAGAACTCCTGAACTCGGCGGCGGGGCAGGGGTGCAGTGCCGAGCCAGCGTGCCAGCCCGCGGTCTATGCGGGTAGATCCTCCGTCGTGAAGATTGCATTACCGTCTGATGGCCATACCGGCCGCCAATGTGAAGGTTCATCATCAACGGCCGTGCGGGCGGCCCCTGGCGACCGGGCCGCCGTTCACCGCCCTCGGGCCGCCGTTCACCGCCCTCGGGCCGCCGTTCACCGCCCTCGGGCCGCCGTTCACCGCCCTCGGGTGGCCGGCCAGCGGTCGAGCGGGAGCGGGCCCCGGGAGCGGATGGTGCGGATCGCGAAGGTGGAGCGGGCGTCGCGGACCGGTCCGATCGCCAGGATCTCGTCCAGCAGCACCAGTTCGTAGGTGGCCAGGTCCGGCACGGCGATCTCGACCAGGAAGTCGGCCTCGCCGGAGACCACGTGGCAGGCGACCACGGAGGGGATCTCGGTCAGCCGCTGCTCGATCTGCCGCGAGGTCTCCCGCGAGTGCTGCTCCACCCGCAGTGAGACGAACACCGTCAGGCCCAACCCGACGCGCTCCCGGTCGAGTTCGGCCCGGTACCCGGCGATCACCCCGTCCGCCTCCAGCGCCTTGGTGCGGCGCAGCGCGGAGGACGGGGAGAGCCGGACGGCCTCGGCGAGATCGACGTTGGCGGTGCGGCCGTGGCGCTGGAGGTGCTCCAGGATGGCACGGTCGATGCGGTCGTACTGCTGGCTCGGCATGATGTGCACCCTAGTGGCCGCCTCGCGGTGGATTCTGCCGTTCCGGGCATCCCGCACGGCGAAATTCGCCAGCGCGTGCCGCGCGATCGGGGCCACAATCGCCGCATGTCCGAGAAGAGCACCGAAGCCCGCTCCTACCTGTCCACGGCCGGCGCGTCCGCGCTGTACATCGGGGCCCTGCTGGGCCCGAGCCTGTTGCTGCTCCCCGCGCTGGCCGCCCGCGCGGCCGGTCCCGCCTCGCTGCTGGTGTGGCTGGCCCTGCTGGTGCTGTCGGGGCTGATAGCCGTGGTGTTCTGCGCGCTGGGCACCCGCATCGGCTCGACCGGCGGTGTCGCCGGGTACACCGCCGCGGGCCTCGGCGAGCGCGCGGGGCGGGCGGCCGCCTGGTGCTTCCTGGCGGGCGTGGTGGCGGGCGCGCCGGTGGTCTGCCTGATCGGCGGCAGTTACGCGGCGGCGGCGATCGGCGCGGGCGAGTCGGCGGCGGTACCGGCCGGGCTGGTGCTGCTCGGCCTGGTGCTGACGGTCCGGCTGGTGGGGGTGCGCACCGGCGCGAAGCTCCAACTGGTGCTGGTGTCCGTGCTGGTGGCCCTGGTGCTGTTCGCGATGCTCGGCTCCGCGCCGTCCGCCAGGGCCGCCAACTGGACGCCGTTCCTGCCGTACGGTTGGGCGGGCGTGGCGCGCGCCGCACCGCCGCTGATGTTCGCCTTCGTCGGCTGGGAGGCCGCGGCCTCGCTGACCACCCGGCTGCGCGACCCGCGCCGGCAGCTGCGCCTGGTGGTGCTGATCGCCTTCGTGGTGACGTCGCTGCTCTGCCTCGGCCTGGGCGCGGCCACCGTTGCGGTGCTCGGCCCCGGCGCGGGCGGCGCCGTCCCGCTGGCGGACCTGATGCGTGCCGCGATCGGCGACGGCGGCCGGATCCTCGCCGTCGGAGCGGCTCTCGTCCTCACCCTCGCCGCCACCAACACCTACCTGACGGGCGCCGCCGAACTCACCGAGGCCCTGCTGCCGCCCACCCCCAGCCCCGGCCGGCGCGGCTCGTACGCGGTACTGGCGGTCACCGCACTGACCGGCGGCCCGCTGATCGCCCTGGTCGGCTCGGGCGTCCTGACGACGGACCAGTTGGTGGCCGTGCCGACGGCGCTCTTCCTCTCCGTCTACCTGGCCTGCACGGCCGCCGCGATCCGGGTTCTGGACGGACTGCCCCGGCTGGCGGCGATGGTGTGCTGCCCGGCCGTCCTCGCCCTGGTCCTGGGCACCGGTTGGCCCGTCCTCGCGGTCGTCGCGGTCGCCCTGGCGGCGGCGTTCCTCCCCGGGCGGCGCCCGGCAACGGCTGCCCCGGCCCCGGACCGCCCCGAACTCGCGGAAGGAACAGTGACTTTGGCTTCCCACGAGGGTCGTTGAGCTGACGGCTGGGCCGGCCGGCTGCTAGAATCCCGACCGTCAACTGAGCCTTCTCGGCGCGGATTCCGATCCGCCGGGGAGGCTTTTTTCATGCCCGGATCCGGGCCCGCGCGCCCGACCACCGCTTCCCCACTGCCCAGGGAGACCCCTGCCATGAGCCCACACACCACCGCACCCGCACCCGCACCCGCACCCGCACCCGCACCCGCACCCGCCGGTACCTGGCGGCTCGGCGACCGGACCGTCAACCGCCTCGGCTTCGGCACGATGCGGCTGACCGGCACCGCGCCGTTCCACGGCGGTGTGCCGCGCGATCGGGAACGGTCGATCGGCGTGCTCCGGCGGGCGGTCGAGCTCGGCGTGAACCACATCGACACCGCCGCGTTCTACTTCTCGGCGACGCGCTCCGCCAACGAGTTGATCAACCGGGCGCTGGCGCCCTACCCGGAGGAGCTGGTCATCAGCACCAAGGTCTGGCCGGGCCGCGACCCCTCGGGCGCCTGGTGGTGGGCCGACCCGGCGCAGCTGCGCGGTCAGGTCGAGGAGAACCTGCGTCAACTCGGGCGCGAGCACCTGGATGTGGTGAACCTGCGGGTGCCGCCGAGCCGTCGCACCGGCTCGATCGGCGAGCACTTCGGCGCCCTGGCCGAGCTGCACGAGGCCGGCCTCGTCCGGCACCTCGGCGTCTCCCACGTCACCGCCGAGCAGCTCGCCGAGGCCCGCGCCATCGCGCCGGTCGTCTGCGTGCAGAACCCCTTCGGGATCGGCGCGTCCGACGAGGACCGGACGATGGTGCGGCTCTGCGGTCAACTCGGCATCGCCTTCGTGCCGTTCTTCACGATCGCCGGCGCCAGGCGCGAGTCGGGTCCGGATGCCGAGGAGCACGGGGCCGTGCGCGAGGTCGCCCGTGCGCGCGGTGCGTCCGTCGCCCAGGTACGGCTGGCCTGGACCTTGCAGCAGGGGCCGCACGTGCTGGCCATCCCGGGCACGGGCGATCCGGATCACCTCACCGAGAACATGGCCTCCGGCGCGCTGCGGCTCTCGTCCGACGAACTCTCACAACTCAACTCGGTGAACTTCGCGTCGAACTGACGGTCCGTCATCGCTCGGACATTCCGCCCGGGGCGGTGGGTGTTTCACCGCCCCGTGGGGTTTGGGCGGTGACGGGTGTCGGACAGGGTGGCGGCGGCCGGAGGATCTTGCCATGGACCCCGCCCCGGGCGCGTTCCCACCGCCCGTCCCCCCTTTCCCGCATCTGCCGTGGCCATCACCGCACCCACATCCGCACCCGCCACCCTGGCACTGCCCGTCCCCCAGCCCCACGCCCCCTCCCACGCCCACTCCGACCCCCGCTCCCCCGTCGCACCCCGCCCCGACGCCGAGCCCGACGCCGACCCCGACACCCGCCCCGACTCCGACAGCGGCCGCCCCGGCGCCGCACACGCCGACGCCCCGTCAGTCCCCGCCTGCCAAGCCGAAGGTGCCCGCACACCACGCACCGGCCCCGGTCGCCGTCGCGCCGTCCCCGTCGGCCGTCCAGGCGCGTCCCACCCTCACCCCCTCGACGACGGTCGCCGCGCCACCGCCGGTGGCCGCGCCGGCCGCCCCGGCGGCGATCGAGCCGTCGGTGTGGGCGACCGTGCTGATGCTCACCGTCCTGCTGCCGGCGGCGCTCGCCGCGCTGGCCGGGCAGGCTCTCGCGTTCTCCAGGAGGAACCGATGAATCCCTCTCCGCTGCTCGGTGCGCTGGCCGCGATGACGCTCGCCGTCGGCGCGCTCGCGATGGCCCACCGGCTCCGCCCGAGGACGCCGGAGGGCGAGCCACCACCGGACCCGCACCCCGCGCTGGGCGCGATCGGCTCCGGACTGCTGTCCGGGTTCACCCTGCTGACGGGGTTCCTGATCGCCACCGGCTGGGCCGCGCACAGCACCGGCATCGTCCCGCCGGACGGCCTGTACCTGGCGGACCTGGCGGCGGGCGGCGCGGTGCTGCTGTACCCGTCGCTGGCGGGCCTGCCGTTCACGCCCCGGTACGTGACGGCGGTCTGCCTGTTCGGCCTGCTGGTCGGCTATGTGATGGTGACGGCCGTCCAACTGCGGCCCTGAACACGGGAATCCCGCCCCACCGGGCGGGCCCCGAAGGCAGACTCCACGCACCACCAACTGCCCTCGCGCCGACCCGCGTTGAAGCTCGCTTCCGCTCCGACCAGCACCCTTCGCTCGCCTTCCGGGCCTTCGGGGCCCACACCGCCCGTCTGCGACTTCCACCGAATCACCATGGGCCGGTGCCGGAGCGGGCGCGTACGGTTGTCCCGGCACGTGCAGCGGCCTGGGGAGGGGCGAGCGATGCGCACTGCGGCCAGCAGGGGCTGTCCGCGATGGTGGCGCAGGGCGTCGAGCCGGGCGAGGTGGTGGTCGCGGGCGGCGTTGACGGTGCTCGTGGTGGCGGCTACTCGTGCTTCGAGGTCGTCGATCCCGTCCAGGAGGTCCTGCCTACGCCTTTCGGCGACGGCGACAGGGTCAGGCGCGGCGTCGGTCGCTGTCATCGCGGAGCTGGGTGGTGCGGTGGGTGAGGGCGTCGAGGCGGGTGGCGAGGTCGCTCTGGCCGGTGCCGAGATGGGGGCGGATGGCGGCGAGGTGCTCTATGAGGTCGGCGGGGTCGGTGGCGCCGAGGGCTGCGGTCAGGGCGGCCTGGGCGGGGCGGGCGTCGGGGGCGAGTGCGGCCGTGGTGATCTGGGCGGCGAGGACCCGCAGCTCGGCGGCGTTGTCGCGGGCCCAGGCGGTGACCGTCCGGTCGGCGGCCCGCCGGTCGCGGACGGCCTTGACGCGTTCCGCGCCGGTACCGGACCGCGTTGTGCCCTTGGCGGGTTTGAGGCGCAGGTAGCGGTTCTCGGCGGCCTGGCGGCTGGCGACGCCCATGGGCCGGGCGAGGTCGGCCCAGGTGGCACCGGCCTCGCGGGCGGTCTCCACCAGGCCGGCTTCCCAGCCGGCGAGCTGGCCGCGTAGTTCGCGCAGCAGGACGAGTGCGGCCAGGGCCTGCTCGGGGCCTCCGTGCTCGTCAGGGGTGGTCGGGGGCCGGGACGCGGGATTCTGGGCGGTGCGGACGGCATCGTCGATGGCGGCCAGCGCGGCCGCGGCTGCCAGGAACGAGGCGGGCTCGACCGGCGGGGAGGCGTCGGGGGCGGCTCTGCGGGACTTCTCGCTCATGCAGTCACTCTATAGGCGACAACACGACTTGTCATCGGATGGATGACGCGCTAGAAAGGAATCAGGTGAAGCGCACTGGCACCCATTCGATCAGTGGAGGTGTTTCGCGATGCTGCTGCGCACTGACCCGTTCCGCGAGTTGGACCGGCTGACCCAGCAGTTCCTCAACACGACCGGCACATGGTCGCGTCCGACGCCGATGCCGTTGGACGCCTACCGGGCCGGCGACGAGTACGTGATCTGCTTCGACCTGCCGGGAGTTGACCCGGAGGCGATCGACATCGACGTCGAGCGGAACATGGTGACCGTCAAGGCCGAGCGCCGCCCGCGCCAGGAAGGCGAGGACGTGAAGTGGGAGTTGTCCGAGCGCCCGCTCGGCGTGTTCTCCCGCCAGGTCATGCTCTCCGACACCCTCGACCCCGCCGGGATCACCGCCGACTACGACGCCGGGGTGCTGACCCTGAAGATCCCGGTCGCGGAGAAGGCGAAGCCCCGCAAGGTCGCGATCAGCCACAGCGGAAGCCGCAAACAGATCCAGGCCTGACGCGTTCCCCGATGCCGTTCCGGCCGCCCGTGATCTCTCCCCCCTCGATCGAAAGGGGCGGCCGGAACACCCCTCGACCGCCGGGCCGGCCTCGCCCGGACCGGCCTACCCGCAGCGACGCGGAAACGCCATGAACGGCGAGAGCAACGAACCCTTCACCGTGCGGTTGACCGGCGAGATCGACCTCGACTCCGCACCCTCGCTGGGCCGTGCTCTGGCCACCGCGCTCGAGTCGCACCGGGAGGTGGTGCTGGATCTGTCGAAGGTGACGTTCATGGATTGCGCGGGCCTGGGCGCCCTGGTCCGGGCCCGCAACCAGGCCGACCGGTGCGGTGCCCACCTGGTCCTGCGGGGGGCCGGGCGCTGCGTGGTGCGGCTGCTCAGGCTGACGGGCCTGCACCGGCGCCTGGCCGTCGAGCCCTGACTGGCGGCGTGCCGGGCAGGCCGGGACGGAGGGAGAACCGCGATGACGCTTCGATGGGAGGCGTTCCTGGAGGAGGTCCAGGAACGCGGTGAGTACGACACCCCGCAGGAGGCCGAGCGGGTCGCCCGGGTCGTCCTGGCCCTGCTCGGCGCCCACCTGGTCGGTGAGGTGCGGGCCGAACTGGCCGCCCGCCTGCCGGAGATCATGGCCCTGATCCTGCTCAACCCGCTGCAGGCCGCCGAGCCCCTCAGCGCCGAGCGGTTCGTGCGCGCGACCGCGGCCTGGATCGAGGGCGCCACCGAGGCCACGGCCCTGTGGGACATCGGCGCCGTCCTGTCCACGCTGGCCGACGCCGCCGGCGACGACCTCACCGGGCGCGTCCTGCTCCAGCTGCCGCCCGGCTACGCCCTGCTGTTCGGCCGCCCGACCGCAGGCGAACGACCCTGATTCGACAGCACCTTGCGGGCCTCGACGACTTTCCCGGGTGGTTCAGCGCGGTAGGCCGACGGCGCGGGAGATGACGGCGTCGAAGGCACGGTCGGGCAGGAGGCGGCGCAGGGCGATGAGGGGGCGGGCGCCGAAGCCGGTGGCGTAGCGGGTCCTGGGGCGGCGGGCGGTGACGGCCCTTCCGATGGCGTCGGCGATGACGCCGGGCGGGGAGTTGCGCTTCGCGTTGGCTTCGGAGCGCAGGGAGGAGGCCACGGCGGCGGCCTGGGTGGCGTAGGCGCCGTCGGCGGAGGACTTCTTCAGCCTGTCGGCGGCGATGGCGCCCCATTCGGTGGCGATACCGCCGGGCTCGATGACGACGACGTCGATGCCGAAGGGCTTGGCTTCCAGGCGCAGGCAGTCGCTGAGGGCTTCGAGGGCGAATTTGGTGCCGTGGTACCAGCCGCCGAGCGGGGTGTAGATCTTGCCGCCCATCGAGGTGACGTTGACGACGGTGCCGGAGCGCTGGGCGCGCATGTGGGGCAGGACGAGCTGGGTGAGGCGGACCGCGCCGAAGACGTTGACCTCGAACTGGTGGCGGGCCTCGTCCAGGGGCACGTCCTCGAGGGCGCCGTAAGAGCCGTAGCCGGCGATGTTGGCCAGCACGTCGATCCCGCCGGTCTCCGCGATGATCTTGTCGATGCCGGTCCGCATGGAGGCGTCGTCGGTGACGTCCATGGTCAGCGGGCGGATGCCGCGGTCGGCGAGTTCGGCCAGGCGGTCGGCGCGGCGGGCGGCCCCGTAGACGGTGTGGCCGAGCTCGTGGAGCTTCAACGCGGTGGCCTCACCGATGCCGGAGGAGGCACCGGTGACAAGGGCGATCTTGGCGGGCATGGCGGGAGTCCTCACACGTAAGATGAACCGTGGTTCACCATCCATCCTGAACCTTGGTTCCCTTCATGCAAGTGGAAGGGCAGGCGAGTCCCCGTGACCCAGGCCAGGGCACCGCGCGCCGACGCGGTGCGCAATCGAAGGAAGATTCTCGCCGCCGCCGGTGAGCAGATCACCCAGCACGGCCCCGAGGTCGGCATGGACGAGATAGCCGCCGCGGCGGGTGTGGCCGTGGGCACTCTGTACCGGCACTTCCTCACCAAGACGGACCTCGTCGCCGCCGTCGTCGCCGAGTACGTCGCCCGTGTCGCCGACGACGCCGAAGCCGTGCTCGCCCGCGTCGCCGACGGAGCCCGGGCCGCGGACGAGCTGACCGCCTTCCTCGGCCGCGTCATCGAAAAGTCCGTAACCGACCGCGCCGTGAAGGCGGCCGCCCGGACGCTGGGCGCGGAGCCGGGCGACCGCGCCGACGAGGACCGTGCCGGCGCCGCCCTCGCCGCACTCATCCGAGCAGGCCAGGCCGACGGCGACATCCACCCGGACGTCACCGTCGGTGACATCTACCTGCTGCTCTCCACCGCCCCCACCGATCAACCACCCGCAGCCCGGGCCCGTTGGCTCGCCCTGGTCGCCCCCGGGCTGACCGCCAGAGCCCGGCCGGCAGGCAGCTGCAGGCCGTCGGCGCCGGGGTTGCCGCGTGCGTGAGCCGTGGTCAACCGCCGGCCAGACGCCACAGCGATGTGACCTCCGCAGCGCGGGCAGCGTGGAGGGGGTCGGTGCGGTCCGAAGCCCGCGGATGTTGCGGCCTGGTGTCGATTTTGTCCACCACGTGCAGGCCCGCCGCTTCGATGGCGGTCAGCAACTCGCGACGCGTCCTGAGCCCGCTGCCGATCGCGGCGGGAGCGCCGGCCGCCCCCGCAGGCCGACCGGTCCGGCAGGCAGGGCCGAGGGGCGACCCGCGCTTCAGCCGCCGGCCTGGCGCCAGGGGAACGGAGCGAGGTCCGGTTCGACCCAGCCGGTCCTGGCCGGGTCGCTTGTCAGCGTCGAGGACCGGTAGAAGCGGGTGAGCAAGTTCTTGTCGAGCAGTGTGGGGTGCTGGTCGGCGAAGGCGTCGAAGTCGGCGGTGTCCGACTGCTCGGCATGGTGGCCCACCAGTTCGACCCAGGCCCGGCTGACGGTGGCGTTGTACTTCTGCGGGGCCCCCGCGTCGCGGGCGGTGCGCCGGATGCCGTCGCTGACCAGCTCGACCGCCGCACTGGTGCCGTGGTGTCGGACGGCCAGCCAGGTCAGTTGGATGTGCTGGCGGTGCCCGAAGCGCTCGGCGGTCGCCATCACCTCCCCCAGCAACTCGGCGAACGGCGAGGACTCCCCCTCCGCGCTGTGCGCGCCGTGGTGGTGCGTGGTCATGAGCTCTCCTTGACGAGCGCGTCAAGGACGGCGTGGAAGCCGGCGACCGCTTCGGCGGGCAGGCCGTCCAGTGCGCGGTTCTCGATCTCGGCCAGGGACTGGGTGATGGCAGCGGCCGCCGCGCGCCCGGAGTCGGTCAGCTCGATGAGCACCGAACGGCGGTCGCCGGCGCGGGTACCGCGGGTGATGTGGCCGCGGCGTTCCAGCCGGTCCAGCACGCTGGTGAGCGTCGTGGGGCGGGTGCCGACCGCGGCCCCCAGCTGGGAGACGGTACGGCCCCGACCGTCGGCGAGGTTGGCCAGCGCGTTGATCTCGGAGGCGGTCAGGTCGAGGTCGACGAGTTCGGTGGCGATCAGGTGCAAGGTGGCGTGGGTCGCGCGTTGCAGGGCCAGCAGCGCGGACCGACCCGGTGATACGGATTCGGACTTCACGGACTCGGACTTCACGGTTTCGGATAGTACGATATCGGAATACTTGGCGGCAAGCCGCTCACGGTGACGCTCGGATCAAGTGTGAGACAGCGCCAGAAGATGGGGACCCGGCAGATCCGGGCAACAACTGCCCAGTCCGCCAGGCACGTTCGCACCCGCGCCCCTACACTGCGCGCCATGACCGACACACCCGCCACTGCCGACTTCAGGGCCGTTCTCGATCAAATCGCCGCCGACCAGGGGCTGGCACTGCCCGCGCCGGAGAGGTTCGGCCCCGCCTACGCCAACTTCCATGACGCGGCGACCGGCGACCGGGCGTGGATCCGGGACTGGACTCCGGACGCGGGGCCGTCCGTCTCACTGGCCCGCGGCGGAGTGACGCTCGCCAACGGACACGCCCCGGACCTCGTGGCGGCGGTGCGCGCGGTGGTGGCCTGGCTGGCGGGCGCCGACCTGGCGGCGGCGCGAGCGGCCACGCCGTTCCTGGTCGTGCACGACTGGGCGTTCGCCCACGAAAGCGAGCCGTTGGACGAGGCGGAGCTGGTCTGGCGTCAGCGGCTGGGCCGGTTCGACACCCAGGCACCCCACTACCAACCGCCCGGCTACCGGGCGCTGTTCGAGGCGGCGTTCGCCGAGCCGAGGCTGCGCCGACTGACGCCGGTGACCAGTCACTTCACGCTGTGGTTCTCCGCCACACCGAAGTACCCGTACCAGCCGGTCGGCCGGACGGCCATCGAGCCCCTGCGCGACGGGACCTTCCTGGTCAGCGACGCGGGCCCGGCCGCCACCGCCGAAGAAGCCGTCGCGCTCGCGGTGGCGACCCTGCCGCCGGGGTACTGACGCCGGGGCACTGACGGGCAGGGCAATGACGCCGGGGTACTGACGGTCGCTCAGAGCAGGCCGTCCCACAGCTGCTCGACGATGACGGCCCACCAGTTCTCCGGGTCGCCGAACACCGTGCCGTCGAGCGCGGCCAGTTCGCGCTGGAAGGCGTCCACGGCGAGCCCGGCGACCTGCGGGTCGAGGCCGCGCAGGGCGGGGTGGCGGGTGGCGAGCAGGGAGAGGCAGCGCAGGTATGCGGCGAGGTCGGTGTTGAGGTAGCGGCCGGTGCCGGTGTCGGGGTCGACGGCCCAGATCCGGCCGATGCCCGCACCGGTGCCGGTGCCGCCGTCGCCGCACTGGACGGCGATCAGTGCGTGGCCGTCGTCGCCGAGGACCAGGTAGGAGGCGAGCAGGGCGCGGGTCCGCTCGGGCACGCGGGCGCCGCGGCCGGTCGCGGCCAGGTGCGCGGCGACCGAGGGCAGCCCGGGGCGGTGGTGGAAGAACCCGGGGACCTCGGCGGGCAGCCCGGCCTCGGCCAACGTGGCCGCGGTGGCGGCGGGTGCGGCGGGTGCGGGGCCGTCGGCGGGCGCGGCGCCGGTGACGCGGTGGATCCGCTCGGCGCCGAACTGCGCGTCCAGCCGGGCGCCGAGTTCGCGGTCGCTCTCGGGGGCGGCGGCGGGCACGGCACGCGGGAACGGGATCCGGTTGGGACGCGGCGGGGCGGGGCGCCCGGCCCGCCTGAAGGTGGCCTCGGTGGCGTCGGTGAGGGCGCGGACGGCGGCGGCCCGGCGGTCGTAGCGCGGGCCGTACGCGTGGCCGAAGTCGAAGGTGGCGTTGGGGAGTTCGGCGAGCAGCACGGGCGCGCAGTAGCCGCCGGGCAGTTCGCAGGGCCGCAGGTCGGTGTAGACGGACAGCACGTCCTCGGGGCGGACGCCCTGCTGCTGGAGGGTGCGCCAGGCGCGGACCTCGGGGTGTCCGGCGCCGGGGGTGGAGAGCTGGAACAGGCTCTGCTGCTCGCCGGCGGCGTCCCGGTAGGTGAGGACGACGGAGGTGCCGGGGCCGACCACCGGCGGGCGGGACGGGTCGTAACTGCCCGCGCCGAGCTTGTCGCGGTAGAGCTGGACGACCTCCTCGACGGGCACCGACGGCCAGTGGGTGAGTTCGCCGGTCTCCCGGTCGACCACGGCGCAGGCGGTGCCGATCTCGGCGGGGGCGCGGCGTTCGCCGACGGGCCGGTCGGGTTCGGCGTCGGGGATCGGCCAGAGCACCCAGCCGAGGTCGAACTCGTGCACGCCGATCCGGTGCCACTGCTCCTCGGGCCGGGCGCCGTTGATCCACTGGTGGGCCGTCTCGATGGCCTGTTCGCGGGTCGTCACGCGGTCGTTCTCCTTCGGAGCCGGTTGGTCGGTGTTCACAGTAGTGGACGGGTACCGGTCACCGGCCGGCCGGTTGCAGGGCCGCGACGCCGTGCGCGTCGGCGATCAGCAGCAGGCCGTCGGGGGTGACGTCGGCGCCCGCCAGTGGTGCGGCGGACAGGAACGCGGCGATCGGTCCGGTGACGGTGCCGTCGAGGGGGTTGCGTGACCAGAGCCGGACGTAGTCGCTGCCGGTGCTGAGCGCGAGGGTGCCGGTGGCTCGCTGCTCGTCGCCGGGGCGGGCGAGCTGCTCGGGGTCGGTGGTGTCGGGTTCACCGGTGCGGGCGTCGTAGACCGCCAACTCGGGCTGCCGGCCCGGGCGGTGGGCGACCAGCAGGTGGCTGCCGTCGGGGCGGACGGCGGCGGTGACGGCGCCGACGCCGGTGAGCGGCCGGGCCCACAGGGTGTGCCAGGGCACGTCCAGGCCGGTGGTGTCGAGGCCGGGCAGGCCGTCCTGGCGGGCGGCGTGGTCGAGCAGGGCGGCGCGCAGTTCGATGTCGAGTTCCTGGCGGGCGAACAGCGGGGCGAGGCGCAGCCAGGTGCGGCCGAGTGGCGGCAGCGCGGCGGCGTCGAGCCGGTCGACGGCGGCGCGCAGCCGGTGCTGTTCGGCGTGCAGCAGGAAGCCGGGGTCGGTGAGGAGTTGGTCGAGCAGGCCGCCGTGGAGGGCGTGTCCGGCGAGTTGTTCGCGGACGTAGCGGGGGGCGTCGGCCCAGCGCCCGGGCCGGTCGGCGTCGAGGGTGGCGAGCAGGGCGGTGGCGATCCGGCGGTGGACTTCGCGGGCGGTGCGGCCGAGGCGTTCGCGGATCTCCTCGGCGACGGCGGGGTGGACGATGCGGGCGCCGGGTGTCCCGTCCTCGGTGGCGGCGAGGTCGAAGAACGGCAGCAGCAGGTCGCGTCCGGCGGCGAGGGCGGGGCCGAGGTCCTTGCCGGCGACGGCGGACGCGACGGGGGCCCACAGGTGGAACGGCAGGGGTTCGCCGGGACCGGCCAGGGCGAGCGGGGCGAGCAGGCGGCGCAGGGTGAGTTCGTCGCTGCCGCAGCGTTCGGCGTGCAGGTCGAGGGCGTCGCCGGGGCTGCGGGGCAGCGGCAGTGGTCCGGTGGGGTGGGCCTGGACGGACCAGCCGGCCAGCCGGACCACCAGCGGGGTGCCGGCGACGGCGGCCAGCTGGCGGGCCACGGTGGGGGTGGGGACGGCGAGTTCGGCCTGTCGGAGCAGGGCGTCCGGGTCGCGCCACGGGTCCTGGTCGAGGTCGAGGATCTGCACCTGGCCGTCGGGGATGTCCTCGGCGAGCCGGTCGGCCTCGGCGCG
This sequence comes from Kitasatospora sp. NPDC059673, assembly GCF_042734215.1. Lineage (NCBI taxonomy): Bacteria > Bacillati > Actinomycetota > Actinomycetes > Kitasatosporales > Streptomycetaceae > Kitasatospora > Kitasatospora sp. NPDC059673. The sequence continues at coordinate 62,560 of NZ_JBHWEN010000002.1, forward strand.
GGGCAGGTCGGCGAGCAGGCGGACGCCGGGGTTGAGGGCGAGTGGCAGCAGCACTTCGGTGGTGACCTTGGCGGCCTCGTCGGTGCCGGTCAGCAGGCCGGCCCGGTCGATGTCGGCGACGACCACGGCCTGTGGCTGCTGGGGGGTGCCGATTCCGGCGAGCACGGCGGGCAGGTGGTCGGCCCGGTCGGCGCCGGGGGCGAAGGTGTCGGCGAGCAGCCAGCGCAGTTGGACGGCCGTCAGGCCGGTGGCGTCGAGGACGGGGGGTGCGGGCAGCTCGGCGGGCGGGACGGTGGCCGGGTCGAGGGCGGCGGTGTCGATCCGGGTGCGGTGGGCGGGGTCGCAGAGCATCAGGAAGGCGGTGAGCAGCCGGGTGCGGCCGCTGCCGCTGTCGCCGGTGATCAGCACCGTGCGCGGCGCGTCGGCCGTGCCGGACCGCCAGGCCGCCAGGGCGCGCAGCGCTGCCGCCCGGCCGCCGAGGTGCGGGTGGGGCTGGTGCGCGACGGTGGTGTCGGTCACGTCGGGTCTCTCCGGTCGGGGGGAGGGGGCGGCGGGGAGGGGGTGGCGGGGATCAGGCCCAGGTGTCGGGTTCGAGGACGTGCTGCCAGCTGTCGGTGGCGGCGGCGTCGGGGTCGATTCCGGCGAGGCGGGTGCGGAGTTCGGAGAGCAGGTCGTGGCTGTCGGCCTCGCGGGGCCAGTAGGCCGACAGGTACTGGGCCTGGACGGCGATCAGGGTGAGGAAGCGTTCCAGGGTGGTACCGATCAGCGGCTCGCGGGGGCGGCTGGTGTCGGGCCAGTGGGCGGGCATCATCCGCAGGACCCGGCCGTCGCTGCCGTCGAGCACCAGGTCGGCGCCGAGCCAGCCGCCGAGCAGGTGGAACGGTCCGCGGCCGGCGGGCTCGACGCCGTCCGGCCAGGGGCGGGCGGGCAGGTGGTCGGCGGGGGTGAGCCAGTAGCCGGTGGGGCTGTCGATGGCGGGCAGGCCGACGGTGGCGAGCAGTTCGCGGGTCGGCCGGTGGGTGATGCCGTCCGGGACGGGGTCGATCCGGTGCAACTGCCCGGCGCCGAAGGCCTGTTCCAGCAGCTGTCGCAGGTCGGGCAGGTCGGCGGGGTCGTAGGGCCGGGGCAGCTGGCGGCCGAACGAGCCGACCAGCGCGACGAGTCGGTGTTCGGGCGCGTCGCGCAGCAGCTTGACGTCCGGCCGGACGGCGTAGGCGCCGCGTACCCCGGCCAGCACCAGCAGGTCGCCGACGGCGCCGGCGGCGTCCGCGTCGGGGTGGTGGAACAGTCCGAGCGGGGCGCCGTCGGGGCCGTCCAGGATCTCGGCATAGCCGACTTTCTGGCGTACCGTCAACTCGGCGCTGCCCGGCCCGAGTTCGTCGCCTTCCTGGTGAATCGACGCGCCCGTGGCCGCGTCCCGGAGGAAGCGGTTCTCCTCCTCGTCCTCGATGAGGACGACGGGTGTGCCGCGCAGTTCGGCAGCCTGCACCAGGTCGATCTCCTCGGTGTGCCAGGGCTCGGTGCGGGGGGTGAACGCGCCGATCGGGCGCCACCGGGACCAGACGGTGCGGAAGGTCAGCGGTTCGGGGCAGGCCGCGGCGAGCGCCTCGGCGCGGTCGAACTGCCCTCGGGTGTGGGCGTCGTGAGCGAGCCGGGCGACCCACTCGCCGTGCGGCGCGCCGGCCAGGCCGTAGCCGGTGAGGTAGCGCAGGGCGGCGGCGGGGGTGCCGTACCGGAAGCCGCCGCTGCGGCCGTACGCGGTGCGCAGGGCCTCGGTCAGCGCGTCCTGCGGGACGTGCGCGAGGGCGCGGGCGTCCTCGACCAGTTCGTCGAAGCGTCCGGCGGCGGCCGCGTGGCCGGGCAGCGACCGGGCCGCCCACGGGGCGGTCAGATCGATGGTGGTCAGCAGGCGGTCCGTCATCCGGCCGTGGAACGCGGCGGCCTCGGCCGGGGCGTACCGCAACTCCTCGACCAGCGCGGGACGGTCGAAGCCGACCGTCCCGTCCGGCTCCCGCACCAGCGGATCGGCCGCGAGGGCCGCCAACTCCGCCTCACCGAACGGCACATCGGCGGCCCGGCACAGCTCGGCCCAGGCGGCCACCGGCACCCGGCGCAGCTGGGCGTTGGCCAGCGCCCGCAGCGCGGCGAGGGCCTGCGGCGGAGCGGCCGCGGTCAGCGCCGCCAGTTCCTCCGGGCCCGGCCCGCCCGGCAGACGAAGGACCTCCAGCCAGTACGCGGTGGGCTCGACGGGGGGCGGCTCGGGGGGCTGGGACTGTTCGACGACCAGTTGCAGCCGGCCCTCCTGGGCGGAGGTGGCGAGCGCGGCGACCACCGCCCGGGCCCGGTCGGCCTCGCCGCCGCAGGCCAGCGAGCCAGCCAGCTGGGTGTTGGCGAGCAGCACGGTGCGGGCCGTCCGGTCGCGGCGCAGCGCCCGCTCCAGGTCGTCCAGGGTGCCGAAGGCGCGCCGCCGCAACACGCCGGTGCGGTCGATCAGTTCCTGCACCACGGAGTCGGCGCTGCGCCCGGCGACGTCGATCAGGAGGGCCGCCGGGAAGGCCTCGGCGATCCCGGCGAGCACCGCGCTCTTCCCGCTGCCGGCCGGGCCGGTCACGTGGAGCCGACCCCGGCTGCCGCCCTGCAGTCGTTCGGTGGCGGCGGCGATCGCCTCCGTCACCGCCGTCTCGTCGCGCCCGGCCATCCGGCCACTCCCTTGCTCACTGGCTCATGTTCGTTCACAGCTGCGGCGGCCCGGGGACTCCGGGCTGGCGGTTCTGCTCCATCTCCATCCAGGCCCGGCCCACCTCCGCCACGTGGTCGCCGAAGTCCCGGTCCATCTTCTGCTTGCCCGTCAGCCCGCCGTCGGCAGGCGTCGTTCCGGCCGCCGGATCCGTGCGGTACCCGGTCGCATAGTAGACCGGCACGCCGGTCTGTTCACGCCCCAGATAGCCGGAGCAGTCCGCGTGACCTTTGCCGATGCCGCACGGCTCGCGCTCGGTGTAGAGGCTGAGCACCTCCGGCTTGTCCTCCTGGCCACGGGTGGCCTTCAGGTGCTCCATCCACCCGCCGAGGTGGGTCTCGGAGTGCAGCGGCGTGACCCCGACCCGCGGGCTGCTGGGCGGTACCGAGCTGTCCACCACGAAGCCGACCTGCCCCGTCTTGGGGTCGTACACCTCGATCACCGCGTAGTTGCGGCCGGTGAGGTCGGGCCGGTGCACGGCCTGGTTGACCGCGGCCTGGATGCTGCGCGTGCCGAACGCGTCCTTGATGTCCTTGCGGAGGTCCTGGTAGTTCTGCGACTGCTTCAGTCCTGCCTCGCCCTTGGACGTGCCGTGGTCGGCACCACCGCGACTCGCCGTGTCCGCCTCGCCCGGAGCGGTACCGGCCACCCGCGGGTCGGCGTTGTACGGGTACGCCATCGACTCGGGGCTGGCGCCCACGCCGTGGCTCTGGTGGAACGCGTCGCTCATCCGGCCCATGGCGGCGACCGCCGCGCCCTGCTCGCCCGGGTTCATGTCCTTGAACCCGGGCAGCTTGGCCTCCAGGTCGGCCCGGTTGAACGTCTTCGGGTTGGTGCCCGCGCTGCCCTTGCTCTCGTCCAGCACCTTGGCGAGATCGCCGCTGCTCGCCCAGTCGTTCAGGTTGTCGTAGACGCGGTCCATGTCGACCTGGCGGACGTCGTTGGTCTCCCGCAGCCGGCCCTGGGCCTCGTCGGGCGGGAGGTTGTAGATGGTGTCGTTCTTCCCCTCCTTCGGGCCGAGGTTCTCCTCGCTGCGGGCCGCTTCGTGGATCGGGTGGTCGGGGTCGTTCGCCCGCCGCTCCTCGATGACCTCCTTGTCGGTCTTGGGGGGCGTTTTCTCGTTGCTGTGCGACGGCCCCGCTTCGGCGTCTCCGTCGCCGTCCCCGTGCTTCGCCTTCTTCTTGGCCGCGCCGCCCTCGGGGTCGTCCTCCGCCTTGTTCTTCTTGCCGGCCGGGTCCTCCGGCCGCCGGTCGGATGTGCCGTGGTCGGATGTGCCGTGGTCGGGGGTGCCGTGGTCGGGGGTGCCGTGGCTGTTGGTGGGGTTGCGGTCCGGATCCAGGGTGATCGCGAACACGCCGTGGTCACCGTTGTGCAGCGGCCGGTCGCTGCGTTGTCCGGTCTGATTGTCCAGATAGGTGATCTTCCCGTCGTGGTTGACGACGTTCCACGCGTGGGCCCGCCCGTTGGCGTCCTGCGTGATGATCACCGCCTGCGAGCCGTGTCCGTCCCCGCGCAACTGGTCCTCGACCCGGCGGAACGCCGCGTCTCCGTTGCCCATGTCCCGGAACGGCGCGCCGAGTTGACTCTCCGCCCGGTCGCGGCCGCCCCGCTCGCCCTCCGGCCCACCATCACTGCGCGGCGCCGCCGCCGTCGGGTTCCCGCTGTACGTGTCGGCCGTCGAAAGCGCCACGTCCAGGCAGTTGTTGTCCCGCCCCGGCGCCCGATGCCCGTCCCCATTGACCGCCCCGGGCCAGTCCCCGTTCGGATCCGGATGCCGCTGCGGCGTCCCGTCCGGATTCCGCGGCACCCGGCTCTCCAAATCCACCTGATGCTGCGGATCCGGCCGGTCCAACCCACCCGGAGTGTCGTACGGACGACTGTCCGCAAGCGCCTCCGGCCGGGGCGCGTGGCCGTCCGCGGCACCGTCGTGCTGCGAGGGGTCGGCGGGGTGTGCAGGGTCGGCGTTCGACGCGTCGGGGTGCGAACTGCCCGCGTCGGGCCGGTCGGTGTCGGGACGGTCGGTGTCGGGACGATCCGCGTCGGGCCGATCCGTGTCGGGGCGTGCGCCGTCGGGGTGGCCGGTGTCGGGGTGCGCCGAGTCCGGACGAGCCGCATCCGGGCGGGCCGTGTCGGGGTGCGAACCGTCCGGACGGCCAGCGTCAGGACGGCCCGTATCCGGTCGCGTTGAGTCCGGGCGACCGGCATCGGGGCGCGCCGTCTCTGGGCGACCTGTGTCGGGACGAACAGCATCGGGACGCGAACCGTCGGAACGACCGGCGTCAGGACGGCCCGTATCCGGTCGCGTTGAATCCGGGCGACCGGCATCGGGACGCCCACCATCAGGGCGGGCCGAGTCCGGACGACCCGCATCCGGCCGTGCCACGTCAGGGCGCGCCATGTCCGGCCGGGCCGTGTCCGGCCGTGCCGTGTCGGGACGGATCGAGTCCGAACGGCCCGCATCGGGGCGTCCGCCATCCGGGCGCGCCGCCTCGGGACGACCCCCGCCAGGGCCGCTCGCGTCGGGACGTGCACTGTCCGGCCGCGCCGTGTCCGGGCGCCCGCCCTCGGGGCGCACCGGGCCCGGCCGACCCGCGTCCTGACGGGCAGCCGCATCCGAACGTCCTCCGCCAGGGCCGCTCGCGTCGGGGCGGGCCGTGTCGGGGCGGGCCGTGTCGGCACCCGAGCGCTGGCCGAAGGCCGCTCGCGGGTCGGGGCGGTCGGCGGCCGGGCGCGGCGTGAACGTGGAGTTGCCGTCGGGCTGTTGGCCCTGGCGGGTGGGTCCCTGGCCCGGCACCGTCGGGGTGGAACTCGGTCCCGAAGTCGGCCGGACCGCGCCCGAACCGGACGGAGCGCCGCCGCCCGGCACCGCACCAGCGCCCATCGGCATGCCACCACCCGGAACGCCGGCCCCGCCCCCGGCGCCGACACCGGCGCCAGTACCGTCCGGACCGGCCGTCGGAGCACCACCGGCGCCGGGCCGCTGATCGGGACCGGCGTGCGACGGCGGCGGCGCCGTGGCGGTGGCACCGAGGCCGGCCACGTCCAGGCGCGGCGGCACCTGGCTGGTGTGCGTCCCGGGGTCGGAATCACCGTTCCGCTGCTCGCCGCCCCGGAACGGTGGCACACCCCCGGCCGAGGCAGTGGCCCCGACAGGCGGCCGCATGTCGGCCCCGCCGGAACCTCCGTGCTGCGCCCCGTCCGGGCCCGGCGCGTGCTGCGGCCCGGGCGTCCCGCCCGAGGGTGCGGGCTCGTTCACGGCGATCCCGGCCCGCTCGTGGTTCGGCGCCTCCCCGGTCCGCGACCCGGGAATCGGGGTGGCCCCGTGCGACGGGCCCGAGGACGAATCACCCCCACGCACCGACTCGGACCCGAAGCTGTCGCCTACCCCCGGCTGATGCGCGGTCGGCTGATGCACGGTGAAGCCCGGCTTGTCGGCGGCGTCGCCGAAGTCGATGGCGGCACCGCCGTGGTAGGGGGAACTCATCTGGTCAGGGGTGACCTTGACACCGTTGGAGTCCTTGACGACTTCGCCGTCCAGCGAATGCTCGTCGAAGGACAGCTGGTACCTGTGATCGGGCCCACGCGACGGACCGTCGGGGCCACCCGGACGCCCACCGTCGGTACCGGTCTGCGACGAGCCATCACTCGCGGGCCCGTGATGCTCAGGCCCATGCCCCGCGCCCTCGTGCCCGGCCGGACGACCCGAATCAGCATCCGGCCGGTGCGACGAACCATCGTGCCCGGCGGGCCGCCCACCATCCGGCCCCGACCGATGCGGCGCACCATCCGTACCCGTCTGCGACGAACCATCACGCGACGAACCGTCATGCCCCGCCGGACGACCCACATCCGGCTCCGACCGATGCGGCGAACCGTCATGCCCGGCCGGACGCCCATCCGTACTTGTCCGTGAAGTGCCATCCTGCGACGACCCATGATGCTCAGGCCCACGCCCCGCACCGTCCTGCCCCGCCGGACGACCCACCTCCGGCCCAGCCCCGCGCGACGAACCGTCATGCCCCGCCGGACCACCCACATCCGACCCAGCCCCATGCGACGAACCGTCATGCCCCGCCGGGCGACCCACATCCGGCCCAGCCCCACGCGACGCGCCGTCGTGCGAGGACGGGGCGGGGGTGGCGTCGTGGGTGGGGGGCTGGTGGTCGGTGCCGAGCCGGGTGCCGAACGGGTCGAGTGCCGGGCCGTTGTCAGCGCGCGGCGGGCGGGGCGGAGTGGGCTGGGTTCCGCCGTTCGACGCGTGGTCCGACCCGTTGCCGGTCGAATCGGCGTTGCCGGACGAACTGAGCGTCGGACCGTTGCTGCCGCTCCCACCGTGCTGCGAAGGCCCGCCGGTGGACGAACTCCCGCTACCGGACGGCGAGTTCACGTGCCCACTCGACGGCACCGACCCACCGCCACCCGTACTGGCACCCACCCCGGACCCGGAACCCGAGCCCGAGCCCGAACCCGACGAGTCCCCTCCCCCACTCCCCGACCGGTCACTCCCCGAACGGTCACTCCCCGAGCGTTCGCCCCCGGAACGCTCGCCGCCCCCGGAACCGGATTCGCTCGAATCATGCCCGCCACCCGACGAATCGCCGTGCCCGGCCGCGTGATCGATGCCACTGCGCGCATGCCCACCGGCGCGCGAGCCCACTCCGTCCCGCAGGGCCTCGGTGAAGGTCTGGCCCGAGTTCTTCACCGCGTCAGTGAAGTCCTCCGCGCCGCGCTTCGCCGTACGACCCAGGTCGTACCCGCTCTGCGCACCGAAGTTCTGGTTCACCGTCTGCGCGATCAGGTCGCTGATCATCCCCTGGATCGCCGACACCGCCGGCTCCTTCAGGGTCTCCATGATCGCTTCCATCAGCGCCTGACGGAGTTCCTTCAGCAACCGCCGCACGATCATCTTCGTCGCGGTCGTCGCACCGGCCGCACCCAGTTCCGACAGACCGAGCGTGAACGGCGCAGCCGCCTGAGCAGCAATCAACTCAACTGCCAACGCGACAAGTTGCGCGATCACCGCGACCTTGCAGGTGACCACGATGACGGCCGCCGCGTCGAACGCGACAGCGATCATCCGGGCCGCCGTCGCCGCATCCGCCAGGTAGCCGTTCGAGCCGCCGCCGGAGAACTTCTCCCAGGTCTTGCCGAACGCGTCGATGCTGTCACCGGCGTTGCTCGACAGCACACCGTTCGCGGCGCTCACGCCCCGGTAGTGGAGCTCGTCGACCTGGTCCGCAAAGTCCCGCCAGACCTGCGCGGACTCCCGGAGCTTGTCCTCGTCCGCGGTCGGCCAGTCGAAGCCGAGCATCTCCAGGACCCACTCGACACTGTCCGGCAACATCAGCGACACTTCGTCAAACCCCCTGCGCCTTACGGAAACGAACGGACGAGCGGACCAACAGGCAGCTGGACCACCGGACAAGCGGACCGTCAATCGACGCCGCGGCGGACGCCGGTACGGGCGCGGCTTCGGGCTGCACGCCCGTCGCGCCGCGCGGGGCGGGTCAGTAGACCCGCGGCCGGTACAACGACCGGATCTGGCCGCCGACTTCACCCTCGCGGGCTTCCAGGGTGTAAATGTCGCCCTCGGTCCGGCTCTCGTTGGCCTCGTGACGGTCGGCCATGCCCTGCAACTTGTCGCCGATCTCGCCGAGCCGGGTGCCGAGGGAGTCCATCGACTCCTTCATGCCGTCGCGCAGGCCCTCGTAGACGATGCCGAACTTTTCACCGAGGTCGTCGTCGCCCCAGGGGGGTGTGTCGCCCTGTTCGAGCGATTCGAGCCGGCCGGAGAGGTTTTGGAGGGCGGCGAGGAAGTCCTGGCCGACGGCGGACATGTTCCTGCCCTCTGTCCGGAGACTCGCCGAATCGACCACGATCTGCTGAGACATGCCCGCCCCCGACTCGGACCGCCGAGGTCCGCTCGCACTGCCGACCCCGTAAGTTCGGGACCCTCGGGCCGGTTTCGGCGGCTGTGGGTCCGTTTTGGTGTCTGCATCATAGGACCGGAATCATTGCCGAGCCATGCTGTCTGCCGACTGTGCAAAAGCTCGCCACCACTCCTCCACCGCCCGGCCGGTGGCCCGCACTTCCCCGATCGCTCCCCCGATCACCGGCCCGGAGCCCGTCGGCCTTGGTCGGCCCCGGTGTTCCACCGACGAAGCTCCGGGCCGACCGAGGTGACGCCAACCCCCAAAGCCCCACCACTCACCCACAATTCCCCCACAACCCCACCGCGCGCCCACCACCCCGACGGGCCGTCAACCCACCGTCTCCCCCGCATCGACGGGGAGGTCGGCGAGCCGCCACTCCAGCATCCCGTCGTCCAGCCGGATCGCCCGCCGCCCGCGCGCGGTGAGCAGTCGGACGGCGTCGTAGGCGAGGGCGCAGTACGCGCCGCGGCAGTAGACGACAACCTCGGCATCCTCGGGGAGTTCACCGATCCGCTCGACGAGTTCCTCGACGGGGATGGAGAGCGCGCCGGGGATGTGCCCGGCGGCGTACTCCTCGGCGGGGCGGACGTCGAGGGCCACGGCCCGGCCGGCGGCGATCCGGGTCAGCAGGTCCTCGCGGGTGACGACGTCCGGCTCGTCGGGGGCCTCGGGGCCGAGGTAGGCGGTCCGGGCGGGTGCGACGGCGGCCTGGTGGCGTTCGGCGACCCGGCGCAGCAGGTCGAGGAGTTGAGCGACGTCCCCGCCCGCCAGGCGGTAGTGGATGCGGACGCCGTCGCGGCGGGTGGCGACCAGGCCGGTCTGCTTGAGGGTCTGGAGGTGCGCGGAGGCGGTGGTGAGGTTGAGGCCGGCGGCTTTGGCGAGTGCGTCGACGGTGCGTTCACCCTGGGCCAGCAGGTCGAGCAGTTCGAGCCGTTTGCCGCTGGAGAGGGCTTTCCCGGTGGCGGCGAACGCCTCGTAGAGCTCGGTTTTCGCGGCCCGGTCCGCCATTGCTGCGGCCCCCTTCTCGGTAATTCTATGGAATAAGGGTACTCCCCACCCGGGCCCGAACCCGGCCGAGACCGGCCGCCGACCCCGCCCGGCCCCGCCGACCCTGCCGGCCCCGTCGGCCCGTGACCCTGGACAGCGACGACGCCACCACACACCGCAGGGCCGGAAGGCCGTGCCCGCCGCCTCCCGGCCTGCGACCCGCTACGGCCGTCCCACCGTGCCGGGCCGGGCCTGGGCGGGGAGTCTGCCCGCTCTGCCCTTCGCCCAGTGGAACAGGGCGACGGCCACCGTCAGCGCGATGGCCAGGGATTGGGGCAGCGAGCCCGCCGAGCCGCTGCGCAGGGCCGCCGAGAACGGCAGCGCCAGCACCGGTACGGCCACGGCCGGGCCTGCGGCGTACCAGGCGGTGAAGAACGCGACGCCGCCGCTCCCGCCGGCCCCCGCGGAGCGGTAGAGCAGGTCTTGGCGGGCCGCACCGCGGCAGGCGTTCACCAGGCCGGCGGCGACCAGGGGTGGAACCGCGAACGGGGCGAGCCAGGCGGTCGGGCCGCCGCCGAGGGCGAGCACCGCCACCGACCCGGCTGCCGCCAGAAGGAGGCCGAGGGCGGTGGGTACCACCGCGTGGCGCAGCATGAGGCCGGCGAAGGGGTACGGGGACCAGGACGCGCGGCGGACGTCGTCGGTCTCGATCCGGGCGGGTTCCAGGAGTTGGGCGACGGCCAGGTAGCCGAAGGTCAGGGCGACGACCGTGACGGCCCAGGAGAGCACGCCCCGGGTGTCGTGCGCCAGCACGGCGCAGAGCACGGCCGGGACGGTCAGCAGGACGGCGCGTCCGACTCGGGCGGGCGCGCGGAGCAGCGAGAGCACGTCCCGCCAGTACAGGATCAGCCAGGGCTGCCGGGGTGCGGGCAGCCGTACCCGGAACTGGCGGTCGCCGCCGGACGCGCCGGCCACGGTCAGCTTCGCGGCGCGCAGTTCGACCGTCCGCAGCGCGGCCAGTACTCCGGCGGCCGTCCGGGCGCGCTCCCGCAGCAGCGGCAGCGGGAGGGTGGCGACGGCACGGTCGGCGAGCACCAGGAACAGCACGGTGGGCACGGCCAGCAGGACGGCTGCGACCATGCCTCCCGGGACGGCGGCGGGCGTGGGCGCCAGCGCGGCGAGGGCCGCCCAGCCCCACGGGCCGGACCAGAGTTCGACGCGTTCCAGCCAGGGGACGGGGTGGCCGGCGACGGCCAGCGCGCTCTGCGTGGCGAGGGCCAGGATCAGCACGGCCGCGTAGGGGGTCAGGCGCCGCGCCCAGCGGGCGGCCGGTGGGCTGTTCTGCACCAGCAGGCCGGCGCAGACGCCCAGCAGCGGCAGGCAGAGCCCGCCGACCAGGCACCAGCCGAGGGCCGCGGGCAGGCCGACACGCACGGTCAGGCCGAGCGCCACCATGCCGCCGACGGCGATCACCAGTCCGGGGAGGACGGCCAGCCCGCAGGAGAGCCAGAACCACGGCCGCAGCACCGGCCGGGGCCGGACGGGGTGGGCGAGCAGCCAGTCGGTGGTGGCGCGGGGTGGCACGACCGGTCCGCGCCACAGTCCGTCGCGGACGGCCAGCAGCAGGGTCGCGAGGCCGGCGGCGGCGATGCCGCTGGGCATGGCGGCGAGCAGGTCGGGGCCGTGCCCGGTGTAGTCGGCGCCCAGCGAGGCGTGCAGGAAGAGGCCGAAGCTGGGGATGCCGCCCCAGATCACCAGGATGAGCACGGTGCAGTAGAGCGCGAAGGCGGCCTGCTTGGCCCGGTTGCGCCGGTGCGGTGCGCGCAGGGCGCGCAGCACGGCGAGTGCCTCGTCGGTCCAGTCGTCGTCCGCCGTCCATTCGGCGACCGAGGCGTCCTCGGCCACGGCCTTGCCGCTCACCGGGCGCCGGCCGAGGCGGCGAGGACCGTGGAGGGTGCGCCCTGCCGGACGATCCGTCCTTCCTCCAGCATCACCACCCGGTCGGCGACCTCCAGCGCGAGGTCGGTGTGGTGGGTGACCAGCAGCACCGCGACCCCGTCGGCGAGTTCCGCCTTCAGGAGTTCGGCGAGCCGCCGCCGCGCCTCCGGGTCGAGCCGCTGCTCGGGCTCGTCGAGCAGCAGCAGGTCCCGGGGGCGGACGAGTGCGCAGGCCAGCAGCAGGGCCTGCATCTGGCCGGAGGAGAGGGCGGAGGGCAGGGCGTCGGCCCGTTCGGTGAGCGAGCGCATCTCCAGGACCTGCTCGACCCAGTCGGCGGCCTCGGCGACGCCGTGGGCGACGGCGACCAGCAGGAGGTGTTCCCGCACGGTCAGGTCGGGGTAGCAGGCGACGGTGTCGCCGACGACGGCGACCCGGGCCCGTATCCGGGGGTCGTTCTCGTTCATCGCCAGGCCGTCGAAGCGGACGGTCCCGTTGGTCGGCAGGTCGCGTCCGGCGGCGATCCGCAGCAGGGTCGACTTTCCGGACCCGTTGTGCCCGAGCAGCGCCACGCACTCTCCGGCCGCCAGGTCGAGGTCGACGGGATGGAGTACCTCCCGGAGGCCGTACGACCGGCTCACCCCGGTCAGTTGGAGCAGTGCCTTGCGCGCGGTGGCGGGCGGTGCGGCGGAGTTCTTGGCCATGTGGACGACGCCTCTCGACAAATGGATCGCCCAAGTATGGCCCGCTTCCCCCGCACCGCGTTCCCCCCGCCCCCGGCCCGGACGGGCACCGTCAGGCGGTCACCGCTTCGCGCAGCGTCGCGCCGGGCACCGTCAGGCGGTCAGCGCTTCGCGCAGCGTCGAGGCCTTGAGGCCGAAGGTGTCGCGGATGTCGCTGTCGTCCACCTGGAACGGGCGGTCGGACATGTGGCGGCGCCGGGGCCGAGGTACTGGGTGTCACACCGTTCCAATGGCTGCTCCAGCAGCGGCTGTTGCGGGCGCGCGAACTGCTGGAGACCACCGGGCTGACGGTCGACCAGGTGGCCGACCGCAGCGGCCTCGGCTCCGGCGAGTCCCTGCGCCAGCACCTGAACCGCCAGCTCGGCATGACCCCGGCCGCGTACCGCAGCGCCTTCGCCCACCGCCCGGCAACGACCGTGCAGCGAGCGTGAGTCGAGACTCAGACGCGCCGGTCGAGGACCATCTCGTACTCCACGGCCGACTCGTCACCGGGGACGAGGAAGGTCCGGCCGCTGTGGATGAAGCCGATCTTCCGGTAGAAGGCCTCCGCACGCCGGTTGTCCTGGTGCACGTACAGGCGGACCCGGGAGATCCGGGGCTCGTCGAGCCCGTCGGCGAAGGCGATCGCCGCGTCGAACAGGGCGCGGGCCAGGCCGCTGCCGCGCTGCTCCGCGCGGACGAACACGCCGACCAGGTGGGCCTGGTCGGCCTCGGCCTGCCCGCCGAAGACGTCCCGACCGGCCCGCTCGACCAGCACCGTCACCGATCCGTCCAGGCCGCCGTCGGCCCGCTCGGCGACGAACTGGCGGGCGAGCAGTTCGCCGCCGCCTGCCGCACGGTCCCGCCAGAACTCGTCCGGCCTGGCGGCCTCGGCTTCGTAGGTGGCCAGGAAGGCGATGCTCGCCACCGGATCGCGCAGCGCGTCCAGCCGGAGTTCCTTGGCGTCCTGCCAGTCCTCGGCAGTGGTGGCTCGTATCACGTGGTTCATGCGCACGATCTTCGGCGAGCCCCGGGACGGCGGGCAAGCGCATTGCCGCACCGGCGGGGTCTCACACGGGCTCCGGCAGCTCCATCGTGGCGACGTCCTGGCCGAGTTGGAGCATCCGGTCGAGGATCCGGCGCCGGCCGAGCAGGGCGTTGCGCGCCCGCAGGCCGGCGGCGGTGCGCGGGGCGAGGAAGGGGCCGGTGCGGTCGCCGCCGCGCTGGCAGCGCTCGGCGTAGGGGCGGACGGCCCGCTCGTAGCGGGTGAACGCGGTGCGGAAGTCGCCGTCGGCGCGGGCGAGTTCGGTGGCGAGGACGTACGCGGCGACCAGCGCGGTGCCGGTGCCCATGCCGCCGATGGTGGCACCGCAGGCGGCGTCGCCGAGCAGCGCGATCCGGCCGTTCGACCAGTTCGGCACGTCGGCGCGGCTGATCGAGTCGACGTACAGGTCCTCGGCGTCGCGCAGGGTGTCCAGCAGGTGCGGGACGGGGCGGCCGAGGTCGGCGAAACGTTGCTGCAGCAGGGACTTGAGGGCCTCCGTGTCGTGCCGGTCGTGGTCGAGCTGCGGCGAGGCGAACAGCAGGAAGGCCCCGGCCCGCGCCGGGTCGCGGGGGTCGGCGCCGGCGGCGGCGAGCCGGCCGGGGGTGTTGATGCCGGTGCTGCCGGCGGGCAGGCCGAGGGTGTTGGGGAGCTGCCAGGTGGCGGCGTAGTAGCCGAGGTGGCGGACGTAGTCCCGTTCGGGGCCGAAGGCGAGGGCGCGGATCCGGGAGTGCAGTCCGTCGGCGCCGATCACCAGGTCGAAGCGCCGTTCGGGGCCGTACCGGAAGGCCACCCGGACGCCCCGGTCGTCCTGCCGGAGCGCGGTGACGGTGTTGCCGAACAGGTACTCGGTGGTGGATTCGCTGTGCCGGTGCAGGAGTTGGGCGAGTTCGCCGCGCGGGATCTCGATCTCGCCGCCGGCGAAGTCGGCGGGCAGCCGGAGCCGAACGCGGCCGTGCCGGTCGGTGAAGGTCATCGGGTTCCCGCCGGTGTCGAGCGTGCGGAGTTCCTCCAGCAGGCCCATCCGCTGGAGCACCGTCAGGTGGGTGGGCCCGCGGAAGTCGACGGCCTGGCCGCCGGCGCGCAGCGCGGGGGCGAGTTCGACCACGGTGGGCCGGTGGCCGTACCGGCCGAGCCAATGGGCGAGCGCCGGTCCGCCGATGCCGGCGCCGGAGATCAGGATCTGCATGGTGTTTCCCCCTCGGAAGGCAGGTCCGACGGGCCCTCCCCGGGCCCGGAGCAAAAGTGTGTCTCGCGGACACTGTTTGCTGCTGTGTACGGTAGACGCAGTTTCTGGCCGGGCGCAAGGCGGGCCCGGCACGGCACCAGGGAGGGCCCGTGGAGAAGCACCCGGAGCAGGCGGAGCACGAGGCGGCGGTACGGCTGCTGTGGGGCCCACCGGCCCGGCCGACCCGGGGGCCGAAGCCGGCCCTCAGCCTGGAGTCGATCGCCCGGGCCGGGATCGAGATCGCGGACGCCGAGGGGCTGGCGGCGGTGTCCATGCAGCGGGTGGCGGGGCTGCTGGCGTACACCAAGATGTCGCTGTACCGGTACGTGCCGGGGAAGGCCGAACTGATCGCCCTGATGGTCGAGTACACCGTCGGCGAGCCCCCGCCGCCCAGCGCGTCCCCGTGGCGGGACCAACTCACCGACTGGGCGCACCGGATGGCGGCCCTGTTCGCCGCCCACCCGTGGGTGCTGGACGCGCTGTCCGGCCCCCGGCTCACCGGCCCGCGCGAACTGGCCTGGCTGGAGCGGGTGGTGGCGGCGCTCGACGGCCAGGGCCTGAGCGGCGCGGAGCGGATGGACGCGGCCGTTCTGCTGGTCGGCCATGTGCGGGCGATCGCCGCCCAGCAGCGGCAGTCCCGGGAGGGCTCGCCGGAGGCCGAGCTGCTGCGCGCGCTCGGCGGGCTGGTCGCGGCCCACGCCGAGCGCTACCCGGCCCTCGCGTCCGCCCTGGCCGAGCCGGGCGAGGGCCGCGACAACGCCTTCGATTTCGGCATCGAACGGATCCTGGACGGCTTGGCCGCCCTCATCGACCGCCGGGCCCAGCATCCCTGACGGCCCTTGTCATCCCGGCAACCGCCAACCGGAGCATCGGATCCGACGATCGCACCGGCACGGGCGGCGCGGATCAGGGGTGCGGACGGCGCGGCCCGGCGCGGTGCCGACCGCGCCGGGCGGGGGCGCGGGTGGCGCTGACGGCGCCGGCCAGCACGAGGGGGGTGAGCAGCAGAACCATGGTCAGGTGCATACCGTGCCTCCGGGTGGTCCGGTTACTGCTGGTGGCCGTTCCCGTGCCGGGCCCGGACATGTGGGCCGCCGGCGCGGGATCACCCGCCCGGACCGCCTCGCGATCCGGATCTCCCCCGGTCGGTCGTCGCCCAGCAGTGGATCTCCCCGGGCCGACGATCCGTCAATCTGTTTCGCGGGGGCGCTCGGGCAGCACGATGGGCGCGCCCCCGCGAGGGTGCGCCAGCACCTCGACGGGGTGCCGGTAGACCCTGCTGAGCAGTGCGGCGTCCAGAATCTCGCCGGTCGGGCCGAGGGCGACGGTACGGCCGGCGTCCAGCAGGGCGATCCGGTCGGCATGCGCGGCGGCCAGCGTGAGGTCGTGCAGCACCACGATCACGCCCCGGCCCGCTTCCGCGCGCTCCCGGGCGATCCGCAGGACCAGTTCCTGGTGGCGCAGGTCGAGCGCGGCGGTGGGTTCGTCGAGCAGCAGCAGCGGGGTGTCCTGGGCCAGGATCCGGGCCAGCGCGACCCTGGCCCGCTCGCCGCCGGAGAGCGCCGTGAACGGACGGGCGGCCAGGTGGGCGCAGTCGGTGGCGGCCATCGCAGCGGCCACCACCCGCTCGTCCTCGCCCGCGGCGGGGGTACCGGCCCAGGGCGCGCGGCCCATCCGGACCACCTCCCCGGCCGCGAACGGGAACGACACCTCGTGGTGCTGCGGCAACAGGGCGCGCAGGCGGGCGAGTTCGGCCGGCCGGTACCCGGCGAGCGGACGACCGTCCACCCGCACCTCGCCACTGCTCGGCCTCCGGTCGCCCGCCAGCACGGACAGCAGCGTGGACTTCCCGGCACCGTTCGGTCCGAGCAGTGCGAGGATCTCGCCCCGGCGCACCGTCAGCCCGACGTCCGTCAGCAGCGGGCGGCCACCGACCGCGCAGCCGATCGCGTGCGCGTGCAGCAGTTCCGTCATGCCCAGCCTCCCTGGCGGCGTCGGGTGCGGCGCAGCAGCCAGAAGAAGAACGGGCTGCCGAGGAGTGCGGTGAGGACGCCGAGCGGGAGTTCGGCGGGTGCGGCGAGGGTGCGGGCGGCGAGGTCGCCCGCGACCAGCACGAGTGCGCCGCCGAGGGCGGAGGCGGGCAGCAGGAAGCGGTGGCCCGGTCCGGCGAGCATTCGCAGCAGGTGCGGGACGACCAGGCCGACGAACCCGATGATGCCGCTGACGGCGACGCCGGCGGCGGTGAGCAGCGCGACCACGGTGATCAGCACGATCCGCATCCGCTCGACGTCCACGCCGAGGTGGCGGGCGGGGCGCTCGCCGAGGGTGAGCAGGTCGAGGCGGCGGGCGTGGCGCGGGGCGACGGCGAGTCCGAGGGCGGCGAACGGCACCACGGCCAGGACCTTGCTCCAACTCGCCTGCGAGAGCGAGCCGAGCTGCCAGAACGTCACCTGGCTGATCGCGGCGGTGTCGGCGGTGAACAGCAGCAGGCCGATCAGCGCGCCGCAGAACGCGTTGACGGCGACGCCGGTGAGCAGCAGCGTGACCACCTCGGTGCGGCCGCCGCTGCGCGACATCGCGTAGACGACGCCGACGGTGAGCAGTCCGGCGGCGAACGCGGCGGCGGTGACGGTCCAGCTGCCGAGGGCGTCCAGGCCGAGCACGATGCAGCTGACGGCGCCGACCGCGCCGCCGGAAGACACCCCGATCACGGCGGGCTCGGCGAGCGGATTGCCGAACACGCCCTGCATCAGCGCGCCCGCGCAGCCGAGCGCGGCGCCGACCAGCAGGGCGAGCACCACCCGGGGCAGGCGGACGTTCCACAGCACCGATTCGGGGACCCGCTCCAGCGGGTGGCCGCCGAGGTGCGCGCGGTGGGCAAGCGAGGCGAGGATGTCGCCGAGCGGGATCCGGTACGCGCCGGTGCCGGCGGCGAGCAGCGCGCAGGCCAGCAGGGCGACGCCGAGGACGGCCAGCAGCAGCGGCCGCCGGTCGCGAACCGCCTTTGCCTGCACAGTAGTTGAATGCTTTTCGAGCGTCGTGGTCATTTGGCGTCCCGGTGCAGCTGGGTGGCGATCTCGTGCAGCACCTGCGGGGTGCGCGGCCCGTAGGACAGCAGGCGTCCGTCGTCCACGGAGATGATCCGGCGGTCGAGTCCGGCGGGGGTCTGGGCGACGCCGGGGAGCGCGAGCAGGCCGTCGATGCCGCCGACCGAATCGAGCCCCTTGCTCATCACCAGGATCGCGTCGGGTGCGGCCTTGACCAGGGCTTCGCTGGTGAGCGGGGTGAAGTCGCCGGTGAGGTGGGCGGCGGTGCCGGCGTCCTCGCCGCCGGCGGCCTCGATCAGCGAGGGCGCGCCGGAGTCCGGGCCGCCCAGCAGGAACACCGAGGCGCTGCCGCGCAGGTAGAGGAACGCCACCTTGGGCCGGGCCGCGCCGGTCACCGGAATCTGCGCCTGCACCTCGGAAATCTGTTGCGCCGTACGGGACTTCAGCTCCGCCCCGGCCTCGGGGACGCCGAGCGCGGCCGCGACCCGGTCGATCCGGGCGCCGATGTCGTCGAGCTTCTTCGCGTCGTCCAGCACGATCAGCGGGACGCCGGCGGCGCGGATCTGTTCGACCGCCTCGGCCGGGCCGGTGCTGCGGTCGGCGAGCACGACGGTGGGGCGCAGCGAGAGCACGCCTTCGGCGGAGACCTCGTGCGCCTGGGTGATCACCGGCAGCCGCGCGGCCTGTTCGAAGGTGGTGGACACGTCCCGGGCCACCGCGTTGGCGCCGAGTCCGAGGCTGAAGACCAGCTCGGCGAGGCTCCCGGTCAGCGGGATGATCCGCTCGGCGCTGCTGACGGTCACCTGGCGGCCGTCGGCGGACGGCACGGTGACGGGCAGTCGGGGCGTCGGCGTCCCGGGCAGCGCCTCGATCCGGTCCGGGCTCGCGGCACCGGCCGTCGCCGGCGCGGCAGCGGGTGCGCCGGTGGCGCAGGCGCTCGCGCCGAGCAGCAGGGCGAGGACGCCGAGGGCGGCTCCCGCGCGGACGCGCAGGCTGCGTGGGCGGCGCGGACAGCGTGGACTTCGGGGGCTGCGGGGGCTGCGGGGGCTGCGGGGGCTGCGGGGGCTGCTCAACCTCGGGCCTTTCCAGGTGCATTGACGTCCCGGCCGGGCCGAACCAAGGGGCTGGGGGCGGAACACTTGACCCATATATTAGGTTAGCCTTACCTCACTTCAGCAACCCCCTCCCTTCCCTTCCCTCCCCGAGGAGTGATTCGCCATGCCCGTCTCCGGACGGCCCCCCGCTCCCCGCAGCCGCCTGCGCGCCGCCCTCACCATGCCGCTGGCCCTGCTGCTGACGCTCCTCTGCCTCCCCGGTCGGGCCGCCGCAGCCGAGTCCCCGGTCTCCGGCGGACGGCTGGACTGGGGGATCAAGGCGAGCTTCCTCAGCTACGTCACCGGCCCGGTGGCGAACGGCAAATGGGCCCTGACCGGCAGCGCGTCCACGGTCGGCGGCTCAGTGTTCCGCTTCCACTCCGCGACCGGCGCCTACGACCCGACGACGGGCCGGCTGTCCGCCACCTTCCAGGGCGGCGCCCGCTTCACCGGCCACCAGGAGAACGGCGGCAACGCGCTGGACCTCAGCATCTCCCGGCTCACCGTCAGATCCGCCGAGGACGGCAGCGCCGCGCTGTACGCCGACGTCAGCTCCAAGTCCCGCCAGAGCGGCCGCACTTCGTCCACCGAGCAAGCCCGACTGGCCGACCTCTCGCTGGCCGGAGTCTCACTGAAGGGCGCGTCCGGCACCGTCACGCTCAGCCAGGTGCCCGCCACCCTCACCTCCGCCGGCGCCAACGCCTTCGGCGGCTTCTACACCGCAGGGACGGCGCTCGACCCGCTCACCTTCTCCGTCACCCTCAAGTCCGCCCCGCCGTCCACACCCCCCGCCTCCTCTTCCTCCCCCTCCGCTCCCTCGTCGAGCACCGCCCCGCCCGCCGCCACCTCCTTCAGCAACGGCGCACTCGACTGGGGCGTCCGCCGGACCTTCCGCGACTACGTCACCGGCTCGATCGCCCAAGGGAGTTGGCAGCCGACCGACGGCGCGGCGGACGGCGGGGCGTTCTTCCGCTGGACGCCCGGCCACGGCACCTGGGACGCCACCACCGGCACCCTGGACGCGGCCTTCACCGGCGCCGTCCACTTCACCGGCCTGCGCCAGGGCGACACCCTCGGCCTCGACCTGACCTTCGCCAATCCCCGGCTGACCGTGACGCACGGTCAGGGCCGCCTGCTCGCCGACGTGAACGGCCGCACCCCCGACGGCTCCACCCGCACCTCGCCCGCCACCGAACTCGCCACCTTCCCCGCCACCGCGCTCAAGGCCGAGAACGGCCTGCTCACCGCCACCGACCTCCCCCTCACCCTGACCACCTCCGGCGCCCAGGCCTTCGGCTCCCTCTACCCGGCGGGCACCGAACTCGACCCACTGACCTTCGCCATCGCCCTCGACCCCACCGCCCCCCTCCCCCCGCTCCCCGACCTCGGCAGCCCGGCCCCCAGCCCCGCCCCGGCCGCCGCCCGCACCGGCAACGGCGGCCCGTCCGCCACCCTCACGCTCACCGCCCTCGGCGCCCTGCTTGCCGCCGCTACGGCCACCACGCTCATCGTCCGCCGACGCCGCCACTGACCACCTCCCCGATCCGGGCAGCCCGGCCCCCAGCGCCACCGCACCCCGGTCGCCGCCCACACCGACAGCGGCGGCCCGTCCGCCAACACGCCCGCCGTCCGCAGCACCCTCCCCGCCCCTGCGCCAGCCACCACGCTCGCCGCCCACACCGACAGCGGCGGCCCGTCCGCCAACACGCCCGCCGTCCGCAGCACCCTCCCCGCCCCTGCGCCAGCCACCACGCTCGCCGTCCTGACCACCTGTCCCCCTTTTCCCCCTTCACCTGGAGTCCTTCACCCATGTCCCGAACCACCACGTCCCACCGCAATCGCACCCGCCTGGCCGCCCTCGCCGCCGTCACCACCGGCCTCGGCCTGACCGCCTTCGGCCTGCCGGGCCTCGCGTTCGGCGCCGGCGCACCCCCCGCCGTCACGTACGACACGGGCTCGCTCGACTGGGGCGTCAAGGCGAGCTTCCGCACCTACGTCACCGGTCCGGCGGGCGGCGGCAGCGTCGAGCTGACCGGCGGTGCGACGCTCAACGCGGACGGCTCGTACCACTTCAACCTGGCCTCCGCCGGCTACGACATGACGACCCACTCGCTGAACGCGGCCTTCGACGGCGGGGTCCGCTTCCTCGCTCACGGCGGCGCGCTCGACGTGGCCCTCAGCGACCTGCGGATCACCACCAGCGGCACCACTGGCACCCTCACCGCCGACACCGCTTCCAAGGAGACCGTCGGCGCACCCACCCCGACGCTCCGCCAGGACGTCCCGCTGGCCACCTTCACCGTCGCCCGCGACACCACCAACGGCACCGCCACCCCGGCCAAGCTCACCGCAGAGGGCGCCAAGGCCTTCGCCGGCTTCTACCAGGCCGGCACCGAACTGGACCCGCTGTCCGTCGTCCTGAAGCAGTCCACCACTTCGCCGTCCCCGACCCCGAGCACCGAACCCAGCACCAAGCCGTCCACCCAGCCCTCGACCGAACCGACCGCCGCACCGTCCGCCAGCCCCTCCACCACTCCCTCCCCCTCCCCTTCCACCTCCGCCTCCACCTCCACCTCCAGCAGCCCCTCCCCCTCCACCCCGGCGACCAACGAACTGGCAGTCGTGGACGGCCGGTTGGAGTGGGGCGTCAAGGAGGGGTTCCGCAGCTACGTGACGGGGCCGATCGCGGGTGGCCAGGTGCAGTTCGACGGCGGCGCGAACGACTATCGCTTCGGGTCGGCCACCGGCAGCTACCGCACCGACACCCACGCGCTGACGGCCGACTTCGCGGGCTCGGTCCGCTTCCTCGGCCACCAGGCGGCTGACGGCCACTACGAGTTGGACACCCGGCTCTCCCACCTGGGCCTGCGGGTGGACGGCTCCGGCGCGTACCTGGTCGCCGACGTGGCCGCCGCCACTCGCGGGGGCGGCGCGCCGGTCTCCCTCCGCGGGGTGCGCCTCGCCGAACTCGACCTCTCCAAGGCCGACTTGAAGCCCGTCAACGGCGTGGTGACACTCCGCCAGGTGCCCGCCAAGCTCACCGCCGACGGCGTCCCGGCGTTCGGCACCTACCGCGCGGGCGAGGCCCTCGACGCCCTGACCGTCACCCTCTCCTTCGACCGCAACGCCACTCTCCCGACGCCGGGCACCGCCCCGAGCACCGGCACCTCGGGAACCTCCACCACCGACACCACCGACACCACCGGTACCACGGGCGCAACCCTCACCAGCACCAACGGCGAACTCGCCTTCACCGGCGGCGGAAGCAACTCGCTGCCCCTGCTCGCCACCGCCGCCGGCCTGGTCCTGCTGGGCGGCGCCACCACCGTCCTGGTCCGCCGCCGCACCACCGGCTGAAAGCCCTCGGGGCCCGGGCGGGAGCCTCAACTCCGCCCGGGCCCTCGGGCCTTCCGGTGCGCGGCGCGGCCGGTGAGCGGGTGACCGCTCGTAGGGTGGCGGGCATGCCGATTGTCATCGCGGGCGGCCACGGCAGGTCGCGCTTCTGACGTCTCGTCCACTCGCGGATCGGGGCCGCCGGGTGGTGGGGATCATCCGCCGCCCCGAGCAGGCCACGGGGGCGCGGGCCGCCGGCGCCGTGCTGGTCGTCGCCGATCTCGTCCGGGCCACCCCGGGGGAGCTCGCGCAGGTGCTTGCCGGCGCACACGCCGTGCTCTTCGCCGCCGGCGCGGGTCGCGGGGACTCCCCGGAGCAGGCGAACCCGGTCGACCACGACGCGATCCTCGCCCTCGCGGACGCGGCCCGACTCGCGGGGGTGCGCCGTTTCGTCATGCTCTCCGTCATGGGCGCGGATCCCGCCCGGCGCTATCCGGCCGATCCGCTGGTGGAGACCTTCCTTCGGGCCAGGGGCCGGACCGATCGGAGGCTGTTGTCCCGTCCGGCCTTGGACTGCACCGTCCTCCGCCCGGCCTGGTTCCGCGACGGGCCGGGCACCGGGCTGGTCGATCTCTCCGAGCACACCGGCCCCGGCGAGAGCGACCGCGTGGACGTCGCGGCCGTTCTGGCGGGCCTGCCCGCCCTGCCCGCCACCGCCCCGCGCGTCCTGGAGCTCATCTCCGGCTCCACGCCCGTCCATGAGGCGGTCGAACGAGTCGCCGCGCGCCGCACCGCCGGTGGAGCCGGGAGGCCATGGCCCTGCGCCCTCGCCCGGTTCCGCTCAGTCCTGCCCGTTCGGGGCCTGGCGTTCGGCGGCGAGGACGGCGAGTTCGCGCAGGCGGGTGAAGTACTCGCGGGCCCCGGCGTCCGCGGCGAGGGCGGGGAGGACGCGGTGGACGGCGGCGATGCCGTTCCGGAGGGCCTCGCGGCGGCGTTGGTCGAGCGGGCCGGTCAGGGCGGAGGACACGCAGCCGGCCAGGTGGCTGTCGAGCAGGACCAGGTCTTCGCCTGCGGGGGCCTGCCGGTAGCAGCTGCGTGGGAAGGGCAGGACGAGGAAGTCCTGCCACAGCTGGTCCAGCCGGTCGGGGTGCGTGTCGCTCATGGCGTCGATGATGCCCGAGCGAACAGCGGCGACGTCACCCCGTCCCGGCCTCCGGAAGAACAACCGAGTAACAACAAGCAATTGGCGATACGTCAGACAAGCCCCGGGTGCCGCTGCCCGAGCTCCGCGAATATCGCGCCGTTGAGCGTGAAGGCCCGCTTGCACTCCTCGGCGACCCGCCGGCGCTCCGTCTCGTCCATCAACTCCCCGGCGGCGTCCAGCTTGGCCCGGTAGTCGCGCTTGAACGCGGCGGGGTTGTCGATCTCCTCGAAGACGTAGAACCGGACGCCGTCGCCCTTCCGCTCGAACCCCCAGGTGCTTTCGGCCACGCCGCGGATGATCTGACCGCCCGACAGGTCGCCGAGGTAGCGGGTGTAGTGGTGGGCGAGGTAGCCAGCCGGCCAGCCGGTCGCCAGGGCGTGGATCCGCTCGGCGCAGGCGGTGGTGGCGGGCAGCGGGGCGAGGGTGTCGCGCCAGTCGGGGCCGGCCAGGTGGTCGAGGTCGCGTTCGATCGCGGCGGTGCGCAGCAGGGCGCGGTCGATGAACGGCCCGGCCGCGGGGTGTTCGGCGAGGGTGGCGAGGTGGGCCTCCAGCGCGCGGTAGACGTACCACAGTTGGCCGGTCAGGTCGGTGTAGGCCTCGATGCCGAGCCGTCCGCCGAGCAGGTCGCTCATGAAGGAGGACTGTTCGGCCGCCTGGTGCTCCTCCGCGCTGGCGGTGCGGAGCTGGGCGGAGAACGGGACGGGCAGCAGGGCGGAGCTGGGCATGAGGAAGGGCCTCCAGAGATCGAATTCCCCCAATGATATAGGTGAGCCTAACCTAACCAAGCTCGTTGCCGACACCCTGTCGGGAAACCCTCCCCGAACATCAACTCCCTCGCCCGCAGCGGCTCCCGAGTGCTTGAATGCTTGGCATGGACGCTTCCTTCGACGCCCTCCTCGACGAGGCCGCCACCGCCCCGGTCGACGGGTGGGACTTCTCCTGGCTCGACGGCCGGGCCACCGAGCAGCGCCCTTCCTGGGGCTTCCAGCGGCTGCTGGGCGAACGGCTCGCGGCCGCCACGGCCGCGCTCGACCTGCAGACCGGCGGCGGCGAGGTGCTGGCGGGCGCCGGAGTGAAGAACTTCCCGCCCACGCTGGCCGCCACCGAGGGCTGGCCGCCGAACGCCGCGCGGGCCACCCGGCTGCTGCACCCGATCGGCGCGACGCTGGTGACGCACGAGCAGGGCACGCCACTGCCGTTCTGCGGCGGCGCGTTCGACCTGGTGACCAGCCGCCACCCGATCGCGGTGCAGTGGCCGGAGATCGCCCGCGTCCTCACCCCCGCCGGCAGCTATTTCGCACAGCACGTCGGCGGCCGCTCCAACGTGGAGCTCAGCGCGTACTTCCTCGGCCCGTTCGAGGTGGGCGACGCGCGCGAGCCCGAGGTGGAGTCGGCGCAGGCCCGGGCGGCGGGGCTGGAGATCGTGCAGTGCCGCAACGAGCGGCTGCGGCTGGAGTTCTTCGACGTCGGCGCCGTGGTCTGGTTCCTGCGCAAGGTGGTCTGGGCGGTGCCGGACTTCACCGTGGAGCGCTACCGCGAGCGCCTGCGCGAGCTGCACGAGCACATCACCCGCGAGGGCGTGTTCGTCTCCACCACCTCCCGCACCCTGATCGAGGCCCGCAAGCCCGCAGCCTGACCCCCCGTCAGGCGAGCCACCGCACGGGGTGCCCGGCCGGGCCGGTGGTGAGCCAGCTGCCGTCGCCGAGCGGGTGCAGGTCGTAGGCGTGCTCGCCGTGGGTGGTCAGCTCACCGAGGACCCGGCCGTCGTGGGCATCGACGCGGTAGGTCCGGAACCACTCCTGCTCGTCCTCCGTCTCGCCGACCAGGACCAGCAGCAGGGTGTCCGCGTCCAGGTAGCCGCCGCTCCACTCGACGACGGCCTCCAGCTCCTCGGCGTCGTACCCGAAGTCGCCCACGGCGAGGGTGAGGTGCACCTCGCCGCCGGGAAGCGCCAGCACGGTGGCGTCCTCCTGGCTGTGATCGACCGTCAGCAGCCGGCGGCCGTCCGGCGACATGCCGATCGGGCACCGGTCGTCCCACGGCAGGTGCTCGACCTTCAGGCCGTCCGCGCTCAGTGTGCCCCGGTACACGGTGGTGCCGTCCTGGCCCTCACCGACATCGAGCAGCATCGCCCCGCCCGTCCGGTCCGCCCACTGCTCGCCCCCGTGGCCGGCCGTCTCCAGCCCGGCCTGCCCGAGCACCTCGCCCGTCCCGGCGTCCAGCACCGTCCAGCGGTCGGCCTCGCCCCGCCCGGCCATCGCGTCCGGCTGGTACACCCAGACGCTCCGCCCGTCCGGCGCCAGAGCGCAGTTGGGCGTGTGATTCCACGTCCCGTCCTTCTGCGGCCCGAACCCGAAGCGCCACATCTGCTCCCCGTCCGCGCTCACGCACACCACCCCGTCCGGCGTGGCGTAGGACGCCCGGCCGAGATCGGCCGCCACCGCGCGGCTCACCACCTCGTCCCCGGCCACCGGCCGGAACACGGCGGCGGGCACCAGCTCGCCCACCGTGTCCCCGTCGGGCCGGTAGGCGCAGATCCGGTCGTCCACCAGGCGCGTGACGACGGGGCGGTACTGCGAAGAGTCGCTCATGCCCGGGAGGTTAGCGGGCGCCCCTGACAAGCTCATCCTCCCCGTCGATCGACGGGGTCTCGATGCGTCACCTTCCGTCCGGAGAATGATCTTCCGGTGCGGTCTCTCCTCCCGGCGAGCGATGCCGTGCGAACGGTGCAGCCGTGAGGCTGTCGGGCGACGAACCCCCTTCCGATCTGAGCGTTTGTCGAAGGAGACTCGTGTGAAGAACTACCGATCCGCACTGCGGCTGGCCGCGTCCTTGCTGGCGGGTGCGTCGGTGCTGGCCCTCGCGCCCACGGCCGGGGCGGCCACCCCGAGCACCCCGGTGCCGCAGCGGGCCGCGCTCCAGCAGGGGCTGGACGCGCTGACCGTGCGGGCGGGCGCGAGTGGCGCGGTCGCCGAGGTGCGCGACCACGGGCGGGCGGTGTGGCGCGGCACCTCGGGCGTCGCGGACCTGACCACGCAGCAACCCGCGCCGGTGAACGGGGAGTTCCGGGCGGGCAGCATCACCAAGACCTTTGTCGCCACCGTCGTGCTCCAGCTCTCGGCGGAACGCCGGGTGGGCCTGGACGACCCGATCGAGCGCCACCTGCCGGGCATGATCCCGAACGGCGCGAACATCACGGTCCGTCAGGTGCTCAACCACACCGCCGGCCTGTTCGACTTCCTGGAGGACCCGCGCTTCGCGTACGAGTCGGACGAGGCGCTGCGCCAACTGCTCGCCGTGGACCGGTGGAAGACCCTCGCGGCCCGCGACCTGATCGCGATCGGCGTCTCGCACGAGCCGTACTTCGCGCCGGGCCAGGGTTGGCACTACTCGAACACCGACTACCTGGTGCTGGGCGAGCTGGTGCGGCAGGTGACCGGCAACGACTGGCGCACGGAGGTCGACCGCCGCGTGCTCCAGCCGCTGGGCCTGCGGCACACCTTCCTGCCGGGCACCTCCACCACCGTCCCGGGGCCGCACAGCCACGGCTACCTGGCGCTGTCCGACGGGCCGGCCGACATCACCGAGCTGAACCCGTCGATGGCGGGCGCGGCCGGTGAGATCATCTCCACCACGGACGACCTGGCGCGCTTCAACGCGGCGCTGCTCGGCGGCCGGCTGCTGGCTCCGGCGCAGCTCGCCGAGATGACCACCACGGTCGCGGCGGACGAGCAGCCGCCGACCCGTTACGGCCTGGGCCTGATGCAGCTGCGGACCTCCTGCGGCGAGGTCTGGGGCCACCCGGGCGGCATCCACGGCTACGTCACCTACCTGTTCGGCGACCGCGCCGGCACCCGCCAGATCGCCATCTCGGCCAACCCGTACGACCCGCAGAAGGGCGCCGAGCTGACCCCGGCCGTCCTCGGCCTGATCGACCTCACCTTCTGCGGCCCGAAGTCCTGACCCGCCGCACCGCCCCGCTCCCCGTCCGAGCGGGGCGGTCTGCGTTCAGGGTTTCTCGACGGTCACCACGTACAGCGTGACCGAGGCCAGGAACGGCCCGCGCGCAAGGTGGTCGAGGAAGTCCCCGGCCTGGCGGCGGCTCAGGTAACCTGCGGCGACGGCGCGTTCGGTGTTGCGGTGCAGTCCGAGCACCTGGTCGGCGGCGCGGACCTCGCGGTACACCGAGGTGACGGGGACGACCGACCGCACGTCGAAGCCGAACTGCTGGGCCAGCCTCGGTAGTTGGCGGCCGATCACCGGGTTGCGGACGATCCGGTCGGCGAGGTGGCTGGTCCAGGCGCGGGCGATGTCCAGGTCGGGGTGGTCGACGGCCAGGGTGTCCCAGTCGGGTTCGGCGGCGACCAGCCTCCCGCCGGGGCGCAACACCCGGTGGGCCTCGGCGAGGGCCCGGGGCACCTCGGCCAGGTGTTGCAGCAGCCGCTCGGCGCGCACCCGGTCGGCGCAGTCGGCGGCCAGCGGGAGCTTGTGCACGTCGGCATGCAGGACCCGGGTTCCCGGGAGGTCCCGGGCCCGCTCGGCGGCCTCCCGGACCATCGCCGGATCGTGGTCGATGCCGAGGACCCGCCCGCGGGCGGTGACGGCGCGGGCCAGCGCGTCCAGGTCGGTGCCGGGGCCGCAGCCCCAGTCGAGCACGTGTTGCCCGGGGCGGGCGTCGAGCGCGTCCAGCAGGATCTGCTTGTAGGCGCGGACCTGGTCGGTGGCGGCGAGCCGTTCCTGGTAGGCGATCCGGTCGGGGACGACGGTCTCGAAGAGCCGGCCGGTGACGTCGGCGAGCGCGCCCAACTCCCGTCCCAGCGCGGCCCGTCCGTCCTCGGTGAGCCGGATCGGGCGGCGCCGGCCGTCGCCGTCCAGGTAGGCGATCAGGCCTTTGCCGCGCAGCCGGGCGAGGGCGCCGGAGAGGCTGCCGCGGCCGAGCCGGGCGCCGGTCATCCGCTCGATGGCGGTGTTGACGGCGTAGCCGTGCAGGGGGCCGTCGGCGAGCGCGGTCAGTACGAGCATCTGGGCGTCGTTGGTGCGCACCTGGTTCCGTTCCGAATTCCCGATAGCACGCGACGCGTGCTATTCATGTCCCAGTATGCACCGGCCGATCCCTGAAGGACCGTCACATGCGCCTCACCGCCCCGCTGTACGCGCTGTACACCCGCCGCCTGCGCCGCCGTCTGACCGGCGCCGAGCTCCCCCGGCACATCGGCCTGATCATGGACGGCAACCGCCGCTGGGCCCGCGAACGCGGCCTCGCGGACACCCGCCTGGGGCACCGGTTCGGCGCGCAGCACGTGGGCTCGGTGCTGAACTGGTGCGAGACGCTGGGCATTCGGCACGTGACGGTGTTCGTGTGCTCGGCGGAGAACCTCCAGCGGCGCGGCAACGACGAGATCACCTTCCTGATGCGGGTGATCGAGGACGTCCTGACCGCCCACCTGGCCGTCCCCCGCCCCCGCTGGCAGGTCCACCTGGCCGGCGACCTGGACACCCTGCCGGACTCCACCGCCCGCGCCCTGAAACACGCGGTGGAGGCGACGGCCGACTGCCCCACCGGCGCCCAACTGACCCTGGCCGTCGGCTACGGCGGCCGCCAGGAACTGGTCGACGCCGTCCGCGACCTCCTGCACGAACAGGCCGACGCCGGCCGCCCGACCCGCCAGGTCGCCGACACCCTGACCGCCGAGGACATCGCCCGCCACCTCTACACCGCGGGCCGCCCCGACCCGGACCTGGTGATCCGCACCAGCGGCGAACAGCGCATGTCCAACTTCCTGCTCTGGCAGAGCGCCTACGCCGAGCTCTACTTCTGCGAGGCCTACTGGCCCGCCTTCCGCGAACTCGACTTCCTCCGCGCCCTGCGCGCCTACGCGGCCCGCCGACGCCGTTACGGCGCCTGACGGGCCGCCGCAGGTGCCGGGCGGGCCGTCGCAGGTGTCAGGCGGGGCGGATGCCCGGGTTGCCGGCCTCGGTGACGAAGGAGGCGGCGGTGAGGAGGGTGCCGTCGGGGCGGGTGATGTGGGTGACGGCCCGGTAGTCGGCGCGGGCGTGGTGGCGGTCGAGGGTGACGAGGGTGTAGCCGCGCCGGCCGTCGTAGAACTTCATGTGCGGGTTGGCGGCGGTCAGGGTGGCCCAGTTGGACGGGTGGGCCTCGCCGTCGCCGTCGCTGCTGATCGAGGTGCCGACGAACTCGACGCCCACGGTGCGGGAGTTCGGGTCGTCGAAGTCGCGCTTGACGTCGAGCGCGTAGGCGACGTGCACGTCACCGGTGAGCAGCACCAGGTTCTTGACGCCGGCCTGTTCGACGGCGGTCAGGAAGCGCTCGCGGGCGGCGGGATAGCCGTCCCAGGCGTCCATGGAGAGCTTGGAGCTGGCGGCGGTGGTGTTCTTGCGGCGGGAGAACACCACCTGCTGCGGGACGACGTTCCACAGCGCCTTGGAGCGGCGCAGCCCGTCGGCGAACCAGCGTTCCTGGGTGGCGCCCATCAGGGTGCGGTTCGGGTTCTGGGAGTCGGGGGTGGGGTACTGCCAGCCGTCGCCGTTGGCCTGGTCGTCCCGGTACTGGCGGGTGTCGAGGATGTCGAACTGCGCCAACTGCCCGTACTGGAAGCGGCGGTAGAGCGTGAGGTCGGTGCCGTTGGGCTTGGGCATCCGCAGCGGCTGGTTCTCCCAGTAGGCGCGGTAGGCGGCGGCGCGGCGGGCGACGAACGGCGCCGGGTCCTGGTTCTTCTCGGGGATGCCGGCGGCGTAGTTGTTCTCCACCTCGTGGTCGTCCCAGGTGACGTACCAGGGGTGGGCGGCGTGCGCGGCCTGCAGGTCGGGGTCGGTCTTGTAGAGCGAGTACCGCAGCCGGTAGTCCTCCAGCGTGGTGGTCTCGTGGCCGAGAGCGGCGGGCAGCACGCGGTCGGTGTACTTGCGGTCGCCGCCGACGGAGTCGATGCCGTACTCGTAGATGTAGTCGCCGACGTGGAACACCGCGTCCAGGTCCTCCTGGGCGAGGTAACGGTAGGCGGTGAAGTAGCCGTCCTCGTACGCCTGGCAGGAGACCAGCCCGAGCTTCGTGCTGTCGAGCTTGCGGCCGTGCGAGGGCGCGGTGCGGGTGCGGGCGACGGGGCTGGTCCACTGGCCGACGGTGAACCGGTACCAGTACGTGCGGGCCGCCTCCAGGCCGTCCGCGTCCACGTGCACCGACCAGTTGAACTCGGCGTGCGCCCGCGCGGTGCCGCGCCGCTCGACGCGGCGGAACCGCTCGTCCCGGGCGATCTCCCAGCCGACCTTGACGCTCCCCGCGGGCGGCATCCCGGCCCCGGGCTCCAGCGGACGCGGCGCGAGCCTGGTCCACAGCACCACCGCGTCCGGCAGCGGGTCACCGGAGGCGACGCCGAGGGTGAACGGGTTCTCGGTGAGGCTGCGCGGCGCGAGTTCCTTCTCGTCGGCGTGCGCGCTGGGCAGGTTGACGCCGAAGGCGAGCGCGGCGGCGGCCGAGGTGACGGTCAGGAACCGGCGCCGGTCGAGCCGCCCGGCGGCGGCGAGCAACTGCTGGTCGGGCGTGGGACGGGCGGAACTGCTGCTCATCGGACGGGGCACCTTTCGCTGGACGGGTCGGCGTGCGAAGGAGATTCGATCCGTCCTGGTGGTCTGCCCGTGGTCCTCGCCTTGGCAAACGAATGATCATTTGATGGCAAAGTCGTGAAGGCCGACGACATTCTCCGTCACTGATCGACGGTGAACACCACCGCCCGCCCCTCCTCGGCCGCCCGCCGGTAGAACTCCCGCAGGTCCGGCAGGAAGCACACCGTGTACGCCAGGTCCTCCTCGCCGCGCACACCCTCGTAGTCCTCGAACTCCAGCTCCGCGTACCGCCTCCGCAACCACGCCTCGTCGACCGGCTCCAACGCGGCCGCCACCGCCCGCACCTGCCCAGGATCCACGTAGCAGACCACGTAGTCCTCCCCGCCCAGCAGCGGCCGCCCGCCCAGCACCGCACGGGACAGCGGGAACTCCCCGTTCCCGTACTCCAGGCGACCGTCCGTCAGGCACCGGTGCAGCGCGTCCCACGCCTTGTCCAACTCGCACACCCGCGCCCCGTCCCAGGCCTCCTCCACCTCCTCGACCAGCGCCATCACCTCCTCATCCCCCTCACACGCCAACAGCCGCGCCCGCTCCCCCTCCGCCAGCGCGAACAGCACTCCCAGACACCCCATCCCGGCGCCCCCTTTCCGTCCCCGGAATTGAAGCGAACAGCACCGACAAATCCCACGCCGGACCGACCCAACCCCGCCCAAGGCTCCGCGGCGCGCACGACCTCCTGTCGGCACTGTGTGATCACCCGAAACCGACGCCCGGCCGGCTCGACGCCCTGGCGGCCGCCGAACTCCGGTACGGCCTCGCCGAGTTGACTGCCAGGGCTACGGGAAGGAGCGATCTTCCCGCAGGCGTGGTGGAGCCCAGCGCTCTGGGATTGCGCTCCGGATCGTCAGTGAAGGTGGCCCAGGACCGCGACTCGTGAACAGAACCACTGGGTGCGACGGTGGGCTCCTCGCCACCCTCCCGCTGCGCTGAACCGCTGAAGACCCCCGGATCGCAAACCCGCTCCGGCGCCCGGAGCTGAGGCCCGTGCCCTCGCTGTTCACGTGGCCGGGGTGCACAAACGTCCGGTCGATCTTCCGGACGGTCCCCCGGGACTTCCGCCGATCGCTCCCGACCCGCACCGTGCCGTCCGGCTCGATGCCCTCGCCCGTCACTCGGTGGGCCACGGTCCCGCCACGACGCTGGTGCAGGCGAGGACAGCGAGAATTCCGGCGGCAGCCACGCGGGCCGCACTGCGTCGGGACGGCTTCGGCCCGAACCCGGAGTTGCGCGACCGCGCCCCATCGCTTTCGACGGCTGCCACCGGCAGAACTGTCCGACCCGCGTCGTAGGGTGCCGCGATGGCCGCCCAGCAGACACCCCGAGGTCGATCCCTGGCCGCAGCAGCCGCTGACGCCGCGTCGGCCGCCGCCGAGTACGCCAACGCCCGCCACTGGTTCGCCACCGCACTGCGCACCGGCCGGGTCGAACCGCTGGGCGCCGAGGTCTGGGTCTTCGACCCGACCCTGACCCAGGTCCTGCTGGTGCAGCACCGCCTCCGGGGCTGGGTGCCGCCGGGTGGCGAGGTGGAGGCCGAGGAGACCCCGCGCGAGGCCGCTGCCCGCGAACTGCGCGAGGAGACCGGCCTTGTCGCGCAGCTGCTGCCGCAGCCGGCCGCCGCCACCGTCCGCTCGTACCTTCCGGATTTGCCGCCGACGCTCGGCCTGTCGTACGTCGCACTGGCCGACGCCGCAACCCCGCTCGCTCCCGAGGACGGGCAGCCGGCGGCGTGGCTGCCGCTCGACCGCCCGTGGACGAGTTGCTTCCCCGAGGACCGCCCCCGGATGCGCGACCACATCGAGCGCCTCGCCCACGGCCGCTGACCTGCACCCCGCGCACCAGCCGCGTCACCAGCACGTCGTGATCACGTAACAGCGCCAGGGTCACCGCCACCCACCCGCCTACGCTGCCCCGCATGAGCCTGACAGTTTCTGCCGTTGCCGCCGCGGGTGCGGCCTGGGTGTGGATGCCGGACGACGCCGAGGTCGTCGCGGAGCCGGAGTTCACGATCCTCCGCCTGCCCGACTACATCGCCTTCGACCTCTCGGTGGTCTCCTTCACGCCAACTCGCCCGCTGAACGAGGCCGTTGACGCGGTGGTGGCGCGGGCCCGCGCTTTCGGGCCGCCGGTGCTGGACTGGCAGGTGCTGCTCGGCGCCCCGGAGGGCCTGGAGGCCGAACTGTCCGCGCGCGGTGGGCGGGTGAAGCTCGAACTGGAGATCCTGGCCGCCGACCTGAGCAACGGCGCGCCCGTGCTCCGGCCGCCGACGGTGGACGTCGAGCTGCGCTGGGCCACGGACGTGGCGACGGCCCGGGACGGGCTCGCCATCGAGGCGGCCGCTTTCCGCGGCGAACTCCCGCCCGCCGAACGGATCGAGGCGGTCGCGGCAAAGAACACGGAGACCGTCCCGTCCGGCCTCGGCGGCCTGCTCGTCGCCTACGTGGACGGCGAGCCCGTCGGCACCGGCGGCGTCGCGATCGTGGACGGCGTGGCCCGGCTCACGGGCGGAGTGACGGCCCCGTCCTGGCGGGGACGCGGGGTGTACCGGGCGGTGCTGGACGCCCGGCTGAACTACGGTGCGGCGCACGGCGCGACGATGGCGCTGGTCAAGGCGAACCCGACCACCTCCGGCCCGATCCTGCGCGAGTCCGGCTTCACTGGTTTCGGCCCGGAACCGGTCTACGCGATCCCCCTCCACGACGGCCGGCCGGACCGGCACTGACAATGCCTCACAGCCGGCGGGCCCGCAGCACCCCGGTCAGCATCGGCAGGACGAACTCGCCGCCGGCCGTCTCCGGCCGGCCCGCCAGGAAGTCGCGGGCCCGGGCCAGCAGCGACTCCCGTTCGTGCTCCGGCATCACCAGCACCCCGGCCTTGGTGCCGAGCGTCGCCACCAGCGACTCGGCCGTCCGGCGCTGCCCGTGCGGGAACTCGGCCTGCTCGGCGGCCCCGAACCGGGCGGGCCCGCCGGCCGGAGGCAGGTGCATCCGGGCCGTCCCGGTGCGCCAGCTCGCGGGGACGTCGCGCGGCCCGATCGCCGCACTCCCCCCGACCTCGGCAAGCCCGGCGACCCACGCGACACTGTCGTCGAACAGGTTCCACAGCCCGGCCAGCACCCCACCGGGGGCCAGCACCCGGGCGATCTCGGTGCCGGCGGCGTCCATCTCGAACCAGTGCATCGCGTTGCCGGACAGCACCGCGTCAACCGACCCGTCCGGCAACGGAATCGACTCCGCACAGCCCGTCAGCGCCCGCACCTGCGGCAGCTCCCGGCGCAGCTCGGCCAGCATCGCGGGGTCGGGTTCGACGGCGACCACCTCGACGCCCGCCGCAAGCAGGCACCCGGTGAGCTTGCCCGTCCCGGCCCCGAGGTCCAACACCCGCCGCCCGGGCGCCGGCTGGAGCGCCCACCGGACGGCGGCGGGCGCGTAGTCCGGACGGTGTGCGGCATACGCGCCGGCGGCGGCGCCGAACGACGAACGGTGTCGCAGGTGGTCGTCGTCCGTCATGCCCGCGGCTCCTGCCGCCGCGCCGTCCCATGCATCCATCCGACGATCGTGACAGCCCCGCTCCGGCCGCTCCACCGAATTTCGGGCCCCGAACTGAGTACGAGTACGCTGTCGAACGGTCCATCGCGCGCGGAGGACTCCCTGCCGAGGGGACGGGCCGCCCGGGGCCCACCGCCGTCCTTTGGAGTGCTCGCCGTGAAACGTCCTGTCCTGGTCCTCGCCGCCGTCGCCTGCGCCACCACCGGGGCACTGACCGGCTGCGGCAGCAGGCACGTGACCGACTCCGGCCCGGCAGCGGCGCCCAAGCCTCGGTCGTCGGCGAGCATCAGCAAGGCCCAGCAGGAGGCGCAGGAACGCTGGCAGCGCCAACTCGCCGAAGTGGGCCGGAAGTTCCCCGACGTGGCGAAACTCTGTGCGGGCAGGTCCACCGCGCAGCCCTCCCCGCCGTCCGCCCCGTCCGGGTCGGACCCGGAGAACTCCAAGTACGCCGAGAACCACGCCTACTTGCAGACCGCGACCCTGACGGACAATCAGCGCTGCCAGGGCGAGGCCCACGCGGCCCGCATCACCGCGGCCGCCACCAGGACCACCCCCACCGACGAGACCCAGGCCCGCACCCTGCTGGCCGGCCTCGACTACCCCGAAGCCACCCTCACCCCCTACGGCGACGGCATCCACTTCACCCTCCCCGTCCCCGGCTCCGGCGGCTGTCTCACCGGCAACCTCTCCGCCCCCGCCCGCATCGAAGTCCACGGCGCCTACCTCGAAGGCGGCTGCGAACGCCCCCGCGGCGGCCACTGAACCCCCACCGCATGCCCTCGCCACCCCGTCGAGCGGTGTGCGCGGCGTGCGCAGCGGCGGCACGGCCGACCGGCGAGATCGCCATCAGCGGCCGGAGTACCGCCCAGTGATTCCAGCCGCGCGGGCCAGGACGTCAGCGGTCCGCGAGCCCGCCCGGACGGCGTGGTCGGCGGTGCTGCGCAGGCAGCGGTCGCGCTCGGGGACGAACTCGGTCATGACGACGCCGGCGTGGTCGGTCGCGACCTCGTCGAGCGACACCGGCCGGCCTCGTTCCGCGAGAGCCGTGCGCAGCTCGCGTGAGCGCCCAGCCACACCGGTATCGGCGGCGCCGGGTCGTCGATCGGGACGGTGCCGGTGCTCGGTGCCGCCGATCCGTACGCGCCGGCGATGCCCACGACGGCCTGCGGCCGCCAACTGCCGAATGCGGCGGGATTCAGCGCCACACCAGCGCCCCTTTGCCACCCGGCGACCAACCGCCGAGCACGATCCGCTCGGGTCCCCGCCGGAGTCGGCCGCGCTCTGCCGTGCGAAGGCGGCCGACTCCCTCAGGGGACCCGAGCACGATCCGCTCGGGTCCCCGCCGGAGTCGGCCGCGCTCTGCCGTGCGAAGGCGGCCGACTCCCTCAGGTGCGTTCGCCCGCCGTCCGGCGCGTCGGGGTACCAGTCCGGCACCAGGACGACGACGCGACGCTCCGCCGCAACGCGCGCGACGGGCGCGAGGACGTCCCGCTCGTTGGGGCCCCGGCCGTACCGGAGCAGCACTGCGGGCAACAACTCCGACGCATCCGCAGGCCGGTGGACGTCCATGAGCTTCCACTGACCCCGTACCGGAGCCCCGTCCTGACGACGACCTCTGCGGCCACCGCGACACCCCCACTCGTCGGACCACGAACGATGTCACGCTACCGACACGGATCAGCCGACCGGGCTGCCGGGCATGGCGCAGGCCGGGCAGGATGCGGCCATGACGAACTCTTCGCTGCTGCAAGCCGTTTGGCGTCGCTGGGAAGGACTGGCCGGGGTACCGGCCACCTTCCCGCCGCCCGGCGGGGCCACCGTCGTGGTCGAGCCGCGCTCCGGCCTGTGCCCGCCGGGGTGGGTCGGGCTGGTGGCGCTCGGCGGTGCGGTGCTCGCGACGGCGCCGGACGAGCGGCGGGCGCGGCTGGTGCGAGCGGCGTTGCGGGAGCGTCCGGCGGAGGTGGCCGGGGACGCCGAGCAGCTGCGCCAACTCCTGCCGACCGGTAAGGTGCTGGGCCCGGCAGCGCTCGCCCACCTCGCCCCGAACGGGCTCCTCCCACCGCCACCCAGCACCCTCACAGTGCGCCAACTCCCGCCCACCGACAGCCGGTTGCGTGACCTGGAGCACCGCTCCGGACAGGCGGACGCCAACGAATCGGGCCTCGAGGACCTCACCTCCCCCGTGTTCACCGTGCTCCTCGGCGACCGCGCGATCGCCGCCTGCGGCTACCGCACCTGGCCGTTCGACATTGCCCACCTCGGCGTGCTCACCGACCCCGCCCACCGCGGCCACGGCCTCGCCGGCCACACCGCCGCTGCCGCCGCCCGCCACGCCCTCGCCGCCGGTCTTCTCCCCCAGTGGCGGGCCCGCGTCCCGGCCTCCCGCCGGGTCGCGGCCCGGCTCGGCTTCAGCGAACTCGGCACCCAGGTGTCCATCGAGGTGCTTCTCTGACTTCACCCAGAAGAGTGGCCGCCGACTCTTGCCTTGGGTAGGCCGTAAAAGCGGGTGCGCCGGCCAGGCTGGTGTAGGCATGATCCTCAGCGTGACCGACCTGCCGAGCTCCTCTGTGCCACCCCGTTCCGTCCTCGATGCCTTCGGTGTGGAAGGCGACCCCGTCCCACTGGCCGGGGGGCAGGGACGCAGCGTTCTTGTCGGCGGCTTCGTCTACAAGCCTGCTGACGGAGCCGATGACTTCGTCGAGTGGGCTGCGTCCTTGTCCGAGAACCTCGCGCCTGCCGACGGTTTCCGTGTCCCGTTCCCGCTGCGGTCCGCTGACGGGCGGAGCGTTGTGGACGGCTGGAGTGCCAGCGAGTTCCTCAGCGGTGAGCACGGTCCGCGGGGGCACTGGGCTGGCGTTCTCGGTGCCGGCCGCGCCTTCCACGCTGCTCTGCGGCATCTGCCCCGGCCCAGCTTCCTGGATCGGCGGACCGATCCATGGGCTGTGGGCGATCGGGTCGCCTGGGGCGAGCAGGAGGTGACCGTGATCGAGGATCTCGCCGCGCCGTTTGCGAATCTGCTGGAGCTGAGGCGCCCGGTGGAGCAGGACGCAGCTCAGCTCGTGCACGGCGATCTGACCGGCAACGTGCTCTTCGCCGCCGATGAACCCCCTGTCGTGATCGACTTCTCGCCGTACTGGCGGCCGCCGATCTTCGCCGAGGCCGTCGTGGTGGCGGACGGCCTGCTCTGGTTCGATCCTCCGTCCAGCCTGCTCAAGGCCGGTGAGGACCACCCGGAGTGGCAGCAGATGCTGATTCGGGCATTGATCTTCAGGCTCGTCGCCCACAGTGAGAGCGCAGGGCCGTCGGGGCAGGCTCAGCCGGGTGAGCCGGCGCGCTATGCGAGGGCGACGGACCTTGTGGCGAAGTTGGTGGCGCGACAGAAGTAGTCCTTTCTCCTGACCGCCCAACACCACGACCAACGAAGAGAGAAAGGTGTAGATAGCGGTGCACTGAAGGTGATCAGGCCCCGGCAACACCGAGGTGGGTTCGGTGGTGGCGCGGGGTCTCGATCTCGTCGAGCAGGGCACGGGCGACGTCGCCGTGGGTGACACGGGCGGCGAAGTCGCCGGTCGCGACGGCGTAGTGGCCGGTGGTTGTGGCGGTGCTCACCGCGTCGCTCCGAGCCCTGGTGCGCGACGGTTTTGTCCTCGGCACCGTCCACACCGGCCCAGCCCGCCGCGTCGAGCACGAGCTGACGCCGCTCGGCCGCAGCCTCCTCGGTCTGCTGGCCACCGCCCTTGCCTGGGCCGAGGCCCACCTGGGAGAACTGCTGGGCACCCGCGAGGCGGCCGTCCGAACCGCCCGGGCTAACGCCGCCCCGACACCAGCAAGGCCGCGTGCGGCAGTTGCCGACCACGGCATCGAACGCGCCGTCCGCGAACGGGAGTTCGGGGAGGGTCGCGACGCGCAGTTCGGCCTCGGGCGCGGCCCGCCCGGCTTCGGCCAGCATGCCCGGTTCGGCGTCCACGGCGGTGACGCGGGCTCCGCGGGCGCAGGCCGCCACCGCGGCGGTGCCCGTCCCGGTGCCGACGTCCAGCACCGTGCTGCCGGGCCGGACCTCGGCGGCGTCGAGCAGTGCGGGCACGGGGTGGGCGCACAGCCGGGCGACGCTCGCGGCGTAGGCGGTGGTGCTCCTGGCCCAGATCCGGCGCTCCAGCGCGTCGAACGCGTCCACCTCCGCCTCGGCGACCTCGCTCATCCCCGCACCCTCCCGCATCTCGACCGCCCCGCATCGGCCACGAATCCTGCCAGACTCTCGCGCAGCCGCCAGGTCCACTGCGCCGCCGTCGGGCCGACGTCCGGTGCCTCGTGGTCAGCGGGGAAGGCTGAGGTCGGCCACCGCGCGGCGCAGCAGGGCGCGGACGGACGCCGGGCTCAGGCCCTCCGTCGAGACCACCGGGGCCCCGCGCAGCGCCTGCGCGGTCGCCCGGCCGTCGGTCTCGACGACAACCAGGCGGGTGGCCGCGACCGCGACGAGCAGGGGCATCCAGGCGGGGTGGCGGTCGGTCCAGGTGATCGCGGTTCGGGAGAGCAGCAGGACGACGTTGCTGCCCCGGCCGGCCTCGGCGAGGAGTTCGGAGCGTCCTTCGGTGGAGTCGAAGCGGTGGACGTGCACCGGGAGTTCGCCGAAGCACTCCCGGATGCGGTCCACCCACTCGTCGGTGGGCTCGCAGTGCGCGAGGACGAGCGGGGTGGCGGCGGGGTCGGGGACGCGGGTCAGCTCCAGGTACTGCTCGCGCAGGCGGGCGGCGACCCGCCAGGTCTCGGCGGGCCGTGACTCCCGGTCGTCGGCGAGCAGTTCACCGACCAGCCGGCGCAGGTCGAGCGGCACGGCCAGGGGCAGCAGTGAGACGGCGTCGGCCCGCATGTAGTGCCTCGCCAGGACCTCGTCCGGGAGCGGCCGCGCCAGGCCGGTGAACAGCGACACGGCCAGGACGCCCAGCGAGTACAGGTCGTCGGCCTGCCGTCCGGTGGAGCCGGCCCGGACCTCCGGCGCCGCGTACGGGAGGGCGTGGGCGAGCGGCGCGCCGCCGGGGTCGGCCGGTCCGGGCGCGGCGAGCAGCGCGGCGCCGTCGGGGCCGATCAGCACCTCGTGCGGGGAGACGCTGCCGTGGTGCAGGCCCCGACGGTGGAGGGCGTCCAGGGCGCCGGCGAGGTCGGTGAGCCAGCGCAGTGCGTCGGCGATCGGGACGGGCGAGTCCGGCCGGTCGAGGAGTTCGACCAGCGGGCTGCCCTCGCCCCAGGCGGAGACCACGCAGCCGAGGCCCGCGGACACGCCCGCCGCGAGCAGCGGCAGCAGGTGCTCGCTGTCGGCGGACGGCTCCTGGCTCTCCTGCGGCTCGGGTCGGCCGACGGGCCACGGCCGTGCCTTGATCAGCACCCAATCGCCCGTGGCCGGGTTTCGGCCGATCCACGGCCCGCCCAGCTGCCGGACGGTCCGGTACCGGTGGCCGGCCACTCGCACCTCCTCGGGCACCTCGAAGGTGTGCGGCGGCCCGGCGGGCACCCGGGCCGGCGGCGCTGCGGCCGGGCCCGGCCCGGCGGGCTCGCGGGTCAGCGGCTCGCCGACGCCGACCGAAGGGACGGGCCGCAGGATGTCGATGGCGGTGCGCAGCGAGGGGCGGC
This sequence comes from Kitasatospora sp. NPDC059673, assembly GCF_042734215.1. Taxonomy (NCBI): domain Bacteria; kingdom Bacillati; phylum Actinomycetota; class Actinomycetes; order Kitasatosporales; family Streptomycetaceae; genus Kitasatospora; species Kitasatospora sp. NPDC059673. The sequence goes on from NZ_JBHWEN010000002.1 coordinate 102,630, forward strand.
CGTCGGCATCGACGGTCACCACGCACGGAGTGCCGGCGTCGGGCACGGCATGCACGGAGCCGCCCGGCGGCGGCTCGACGGTGACGGGCGGATTGCCGAGGCTGAGCAGGTCCCAGACCTCGGCGGCCCCGTCGGGGCGGACGGTCACGGCGTAGGGCTCGGCGAGGACGGCGTCCGTGATCGGCATGGGGATTCCGCTCCGGACCCGGAACTCCAGGCCCATGGCGAGGCTCCAGTGCCGGATCGTCCCGTCCGAGCCGAGGGTGACCACGGTCGGGTCCTCGCGGTCCGATCCGGCGAACACCTTGAGCACCGGCCCGCTGTGCCCGGTCAGGACCACCGGGGTGCCCCCGCGTGGCAGGTCCCTGGCCACCACGCTGCCGTCGTCGTGGCCGGTGACCGCGACCGGCAGATCGTTCCATTCGGCCACGGTGAGGTCGGTCGCCGCGGCTCGGTGGGCGAGCGTGCCGACCGGGTCGAGGCTGCGCAGGCTCCGCACCGTCGACCTGCCGCCCGCCTCGACCGTGACCGAGTGGACGTCGTCGAAGGCGGTGACGGTGGTCAGCCGGGTCACCGCCCGTCCCGTTCCGGTCCGGTGGCGCAGCGTCCCGGTGCTGAGGTCCCAGACCCGGAGGATGTCGTCCGCGCCGGCCGTGACGAGGTGCGGCCGGCCGTCGAGCTCGGTCGGCACCAGGTGGGTCACCGGGCCGGTGTGGCCGGTCAGCGTGGACCGCAGCCGTCCCTCGGCGACGTCCCACATCCCGATGGATCCGTCCGCCATGCCGACCAGCGCCCACGGCTGGCCGTCCAGCATCGCGGTGGCGACCTGGGTGATCCCGCGGCTGCCGCTCGGCATCAGCACCGTCCGCCCGGTACCGGACTGCCACGCCGTCAGGCCGTGCGCGCCGTACGTCAGGATGTACCGTCCGGCGCCCGACCCGGCGAAGGCGACTCCGCTGCGCGACTCCGGGACGGCCGCCTCCCAGGCGTCAGCGTCGTCGGGCAGCGAGGTCCGGCCGGCGGCGGGCCGGACGTCCGCCTGCTGCATTGCACGGTCAAGGCCGGCCGGGGCAGCCGGCCCGGCGGGTTCCAGGGTGACCCCGAGGTGGCGCAGCAGGCTGGGCCCGATCCGGGCGAACGGGACGCCGGCCGGGGCGACGTCGCTGGGGAGGCGGGTGTCGGCGAGCCAGGCGGGGAAGTCCGGCGAGCGCCCGAGGAGGGCGGCGACCCGGTGCGAGACGTCGCGGGCGACGGTCAGCAGGCCGACGGCGGGGACGGCCTCGAAGAGTTCCTGTTTGACTTCCTCCGCCAGGTCGAACATCCGCTGGTTGGGCGGGAGTTCGGCGCCGTTCGGGCCCGGCGCGGCGACCGGGCGGAGCAGGCCGCCGAGGAAGACCTCGGCGAGTGGCAGGGTGCCGGCCCGGCCCGCCGGGTCGAGGGCGGACTGCACCAGTCGCATCACGGGGACGCTGACCGGGGCGAGCCCGGCGACGTGCGCGGCGAGCCGGTGCGCGGCGGGCGAGGCGGCGGCGGTGAAGCGCCGGAACCGGGCCAGCGGGTCGGCCGGCCGCCTCGTGCGGGGCCCGGGCGCGGCGTTGGGGTCGCGCGGCTGCCAGAGCGGGATCTCCTGCTCGGCGCGGGTGCCGGCGGCGAGCCGGGCCCAGTCGGACAGCGCGGCGGGGGTGAGCTCCAGGACGGGCACGGGCACCCGGTCGCCGGGCCGGCGGTCGGTGGCCTGCGGAAGCAGCGGGTCGCGCACCCGCCAGGCGGAGTTGGGTGAGCCCTGCCGTTCGACCCGGACGGTGTGGTGGCGGGCCGCCAGCCCGGTGCCGGCCCACAGCCGGCGGGGCAGCGTATGGACCACGGCCAGCGGCCCGGCCCGGCCCCAGTCGTCCAGGACGCGCTGCATCCGGCCGTCGCGCCAGGCCAGCCCGGCGCCGTCGCTGACCACCACCATCAGGGTCTGCCCGGTGGGGTCGGTGACCGCGCGGGGCGGGACGGTGCCGGGGGCGGAGGTGAACGGTCTGGGCCGCAGCGCGACCGGGCCTGGCCCGCGCGAGCGCAGCCCGAGCACCTTCACCTGCCGGAACGCGCCGGTGTGCTGGAACAGGTCGGTGAGTTCGGTGGCCAGGCGGCGCCACAGCAGCATCGACACCCCGTCGTCGACCACCAGCACGCACCGCAGCCGGCGTTCCCGCTCGGGGCGCAGCACCACGGTGGGCAGCCGGGTCTCGGCGACCGCTTCGGCCGAGGCGGTCTCGTCGAGGCGCAGTTCGTGCCGGCTGGGCCGGTGCAGGCGCAGCGGGCGCAGGCTGCGGGCGAGCAGGCGTTCCTGGTCGAGTTCCTTCGGCTCGGGGACGCGGATCGCCTGGCTGCCGCCGGGCGCGGTGCATGCGGGCGCGGTGGGCTGCCGGGCGGCGTGCAGCGGCATGGCGGTCGGCGGGCCGTGCGGGGTGCGGCGCGAGGTGGTGCGGTCGGGGGCGGGTGCGGCGGGTCCGGGCGCCGGACGGTCGGGCTGCGCGGGGCCGTCGGGTGCGGGTCCGGCGGGCGGGAGCACCGGCGCGGGGTCGGCGGGCAGGGGGTGCGGGGCCGGGGGCGCCGGCGGCTGGGAGTCGGGTTCGGTTCGGGTGGGCGCGGGGAGGCGGTCGGCGAGCCAGAGCACGTCGAGCAGGGTGTCCGTGTCCAGCGTGAAGCCGGCCGCGGCAATCGCGTCGAGCGCCCGCCGTGCCGTGTCCCGGTCCCCGCCTCCGCCCCCGGTCATCGGGTCAGCTGCCCTCGCCGAGGCTGCGCAGGACCGCGCGGTGCACGTGGTCGCGGTCGGCGGGGGCCCCGCCGTGGCGCAGGAAGACCGCGTTGAGCAGTTGGTCGGTGGCGAGTTCGCCCTCGGCGCGGCGGGCCAGGAAGTCGTCGAGCAGGGCCTCGGCGCTGCCCAGTGCCTCGCTGCCGAGGTGGGTGCCGATGATGTCGAGGAGCCGGTCGCGGTCGGGTTCGGGCAGGTCGAGGCGGAGGCAGCGGCGCAGGAAGGCCGGCGGGAACTCGCGCTCGCCGTTGCTGGTGATCACCACGACGGGGAACTCGGTGCAGGTGATCCGTCCGGCGCGGACCAGGGCGGGCGGGCCGTCCGGGTCGGCGGTCCGGACGGTCACCTCGGCGCCGGCCGTGCCGTTGGCGGCGTCCTCGCGGCTGCGGGCGAGTTCGGGGATGTCGAAGAAGCCGTTCTCGAAGACGGTGAGCAGGTCGTTGGGCAGGTCGATGTCGCCCTTGTCGAGTTCGTCGACCAGCAGCACCCGCGGCAGCTCGCCGGGCACCAGCGCGGTGCCGACCGGGCCGAGGTGGACGAACTCGCCCGGGTCGGCGTCGGCCCCGGCGCCCTCGGCGGCCGGGCGGGCGCTCTCCCGCAGCCGCCCGATCGCGTCGTAGCGGTACAGCGCGGCCTGCAGGGTGGAGCGCGAGTTGATCGGCCAGTGCAGGACCTCGCCCAGCCCCAGTTCGTGGGCGAGCGCGTACGCCAGCGAGGACTTCCCGGTGCCCGGCTTGCCGGTGACCAGCAGCGGGCGGCGCAGGTGCAGGGCCGCGTTGACGATGTCGGCCTCGGCGGGGCCGAGCCGGTAGGGGTGGACCGGCGGGCCGTCGGTGGCGGTCGCGGCCCCGAAGCGCCGCCAGGGCGGGGCCTCGGGCATCCGGGCGACGGGCCGGCTGACGCCGTCGCCCCGGAACAGGCCCCAGGAGGTCCGGCCGGTGTCCTCACTCGTCGAGCTCATCGAGCCGTTCTCCCTCGTCCGCCCGGCGTGCGCCGGTCCGTGGTCGCTGCCGCCGGCGCGGCATCGTCGGTCGTCATCAGGCCGGTTCCTCCTCGGGGTCGAAGAGTTCGGGCACGATCGGTGCGGGCCAGTCGGGGCGTTCCTGCGCGAGGACCGGCCGCAGGGGGTACGCGGTGTCGTCGCCGCGTACGAGCGCGCGGTACTGGCGGACCCGTTCGGCGAGCGTGTCGTGCGGCCCGTCGGGGTCGAGCGGGTCGTAGTGGTCGGCGGGCAGCGCCTCGGGGTCGGCCCGGTCCCACAGGACCGTCGGGATACCGGCGTGCAGGCAGAGCGCCGCGTGGCGCTGCCGGACGGCGGCGCCGGGCGTGCGGACCAGGACGCGGGCGGCCGTCAGGTCGCGGAAGAGCACGGACTGGACCTGGTGGTCGGCCGTGCAGGTCTCGTCGAGGTGGAGGGCGGGCGGCGTCTCGCGGTACTCCCAGCGGTTGGCCAGCGAGCCGGTGCGTTCGGCCAGATCGACGCCGCTCAGGGTGCGGCCGAGCCGGACCAGCACCCGGCGGCGCAGGCCGAGCGGCTCCGAGGTCAGGCCGGCGGTGCTTGCCGGGTCGGCCCCGTCCCAGGTGTCGACGGGCAGTGCCAGCTCGTGGTCGTCGAGGAAGAATTCGATCACCGCGTCGGTGCCCCGGACGGCGGCGATCGAGCGGATCCGCCGGGCGATCGCGTCGGGCGGCATGGGCTCCGGGGCGACGTCCGTGGCCAGCCGCAGGCTCCCGTCGGGCTCCGCCGCCCACACGTGGCACAGGTAGCGGCCCGGCGCCCCGTTGTTGGGCCGCTCGTACAGGCTCAGGCTGACGGCCACCCGCCCCGCGCTCCACTGTTCGGCCCGCCGCTCGGCCCACTGCTCGGCGAGGGCGCGGTGCTCGTGCAGCGCCGCCTCGGGGATGCCCAGGCGGCGCAGGACGCGGCTGCCCCAGTCCCTGAGTTCCTCCGCCGCCTCCGGGCGGTCGGCGGCGAGTTGGGCAGCCCGGTACTCGGTGAACCGGAGCAGTTGCGGAACCAGCCGGGAGGAGTGCCGGTACAGGCCCTCCAGGTGCGCGATCAGCCTCGGCAACCGTTCCCGTTCGAGCGCCTCGGTGTTCGCTTCGAGGGGCAGCCGGAGGTCCTCCGGCAGCGGGACCCCCGCCAGCGGCTCCACGCCGGCCAGGCCGATCGGGAGACCCGCGACGGGCTCGCCGATCTGCTGGAACAGCCACGCGTACTCCTCGGGCGAGAGCAGCGCGCTCACCCCGAGGAGGGGCATCTTGGCGAGCAGCAGGTCGGCCGTCGCGTCCTGCGAGTCACGCAGCGACTCGACGAACGCGGCCAGGCCGCGGGGCGTGTGGAGCAGCACCTCGGCGAACTCGTCCGGATCCGGCGCGGCTCCGGCGCCCTCCAGGACGGTCAGCCCGCACGCGTCGGCCACCGCCCTGGCGTGCTGAGCCCGCACGCTGTCCTTCAGGTGCCCGCTGATCAGGGTCTTCAGGGTGCGCTGCGCCGTCCGGCGGGCGCTCGGGTCCGACGGCCGGCCGTGCGCGGGCCGCGTGCCTCCGGCCGGTGCGGGCAGGAGCTTGTCCGCCGCGGCCTCGCCGAGCCGGTCGGCCAGTTCGCGGTGAATGGTGCGCCAGGGGATGGTGAACGCCCGGTTGATGAAGCCGTCGCCCCGCAGCCGCCCGAGGATCAGTCCGACGACCGCCTCCGTACCGCCCGACCAGAGCGGGCCGCCGCTGTAGCCCGGACCGATTCGCGGCCCGGTGCCCCACCGGTCGAGGTAGGCGACGGACGGCTCCACCGACGAGATCGTGCTGTCCACGAAGCTCGCGCCGGACTCCGCGCTGAACCAGGCCCGGACCTGCTGGTCCCGGCCCGGCTGCTGCCAGTACTGCTGGACGGTGCCGGGCGGCTCGGGCCCGAGGATCTCCAGCAGCGCGAGGTCGCCCTCCCAGGACTCGGCCCACGGCGACACCTGCGCACCGTCCGCGTCGCGCGGCGGGATCCACTGGCGGCAGCGCGCCTCGAACTCCCGTCGGCCCAGCTCGATCCGCACCGACCCGGCACCCGGGTGGTCCTGCTGGAACTGGCCGCGCCCCAGCGCGTCGTTGACGACGTGCGCGCAGGTCAGCACCAGCCCGTCCCGCAGGTACAGGCCCGCACCGGACTGGTCGCCGGCCTCGGTGAGCACCGAGACGTGCGAGGCCAGCAGGTCGGCCTCGGCGGCGCGGCCGCTGCTGAACCACTTGCGCACTGTGCTCAGTTCCCGCCGACCTGCGCGGCTCCGGGCTGCGCCGGTAGCGCCTGGGCGGGATCGGCCGTGGGGAGCTTCCAGGTCGCGGAGATGGTCAGGCTGGCCTCGGCCGTACCGCCGACAATGCCGAGCTTCAGGTCGGCGCCGAACTGCACGCCGAACTCCACCGCCACCTCCTGCGGGCGCGAGGGCACGGCCGTCACCGTGTCGTGCACCTCCTGCAGCAGCGGCACCAGCGGTCGCAGCGCCGTCCGCAGCGCGTCCTGCGCGAGCGCGGCGGTCCGCCGCCCCGCCCCGGAGGACACCGCCTCCCCGCCCGCCAGGTCCGGCGGCCTCCGCGCACCCGGAGGCCGCTCCCGCTCGGCGTCCACGGGGAACACCCGCAACCTGACCGACGTACCGTCCTGAAGACCCAGCTCGATGAACTCCGTCACAGCCAGGATTATGGTGACGGCCCGTCGGCCCGGGGGCCGGATCCCGCAAAGTCGGTCAACTCGTTATCCACCCACCTGGCGCCCGGCGCCGATCACGGGGCCGGTCGGTCCGCTCACGAGACACAACGCCATTTCGCCTAAGCTGCTTAGGTAGCTGGATGATCGAACAGCAGGAGGCGGGTCCAGGTGGCACGTGCGGGACTGTCCGCGGAAGTCCTCACCAAGGCGGGCGCGGAACTGGCCGACGAGGTGGGCTTCGAACAGGTCACGGTGACGGAGCTGGCGCGACGCTTCGACGTCAAAGTGGCCAGCCTGTACTCGCACGTGAAGAGCTCGCACGACCTGAAAGTGCGGATCGCCCTGCTCGCCCTGACCGAACTCGCCGACCGCGCCGCCGACGCGATCGCCGGACGGGCGGGCCGCGACGCGCTGGCCGCCTTCGCCGAGGCCTACCGCGGCTACGCCACCGAACACCCGGGCCGCTACCAGGCCACCCGACTCCGACTGGACCCCGAGACCGCGGCGGCCAGCGCTGCCCCCCGGCACGCCCAACTGACCAGGGCAATCCTGCGCGGCTACCACCTGCCGGAACCTGCCCAGACCCACGCGGTACGCCTCCTCGGCGGCGCCTTCCACGGCTACATCGAACTGGAGACCGCCGGAGGCTTCGCCCACACCCCGGTCGACCCACAGGCGTCCTGGGACTGGATCATCGACTCCCTGGACACCCTCCTGCGCACCCACGCCGAAACCTGACACCACCCCGGCCCCACCCACCCAGCCCGACGGCCATCACCGCCTCCCCCAGCCCCCGCCCGACGGCCACCAACCGCCCCCCGCCACACGCCGTCGCGTCCAGGCAGCTTCCACCCGGACCTCAGGAACCACCACCACCGACCCGCTCCCGGCCCGACGACCATCACCGCCCCCTCCGACCCGCCGTCAGGCGCCCGCGTCGTCGCGTACCGGCAGCAGCCCCCACCCCAGCCGCCGACCATCACCGCCCGCTCCGACCCGCCGTCAGGCGCCATCGCCTATCCGCAGCAGCCCCCACCCCGGCCACCGACCCGCTCCCCACCCGACGGCCATCACCGCCCCCTCCGACCCGCCGTCAGGCGCCCGCGCCGGCGCCGTCGCGTACCGGCAGCCTCCACCCCGGCCACCGACCATCACCGCCCGCTCCGACCCGCCGTCAGGCGCCATCCCCTATCCGCAGCAGCCCCCACCCCGGCCACCGACCCGCCGTCAGGCGCCCGCGCCGGCGCCGTCGCGTACCGGTAGCCTCCACCCCGGCCGCGGGTAGTGGCAGGTGTAGCCGTTGGGGTAGTGCTGGAGGTAGTCCTGGTGCTCGGGCTCGGCCTCCCAGAAGTCGCCCAGCGGCGTCACCTCGGTGACCACCTTCCCGGGCCACAGGCCGCTCGCGTCGACGTCGGCGATGGTGTCGAGCGCGGTGGCCCGCTGCTTCTCGTCGCCGTAGAAGATCGCGGAGCGGTAGCTGCTGCCGATGTCGTTGCCCTGCCGGTCCACGGTGCTCGGGTCGTGGATCTGGAAGAAGTACTCCAGCAGCGTGCGGTAGCTGATCCGCGCCGGGTCGTAGACGATCTCCAGCGCCTCGGCGTGGCCGGGGTGGTTGCGGTAGGTGGCGTGCGCGTTCTCTCCGCCGGTGTAGCCGGTGCGGGTCGACTGGACGCCGGGGAGTTTGCGGATCAGCTCCTGCATTCCCCAGAAGCAGCCGCCGGCCAGGACAGCCCGGTCCGTGGTCATCTCGTTCTCACTCCTCGTGTGGGACGTCCGCACCCCTGGTGCGGTGCGTGGCCCGTCCGCCCGGGCACCGCCCGGCGGGACCATCCCCTCCAACCTCCGCCGCCCGTCCGGTGTTCCCACGGCCCGAGAGGTTCAGCCCGCCAGCCCGTCCAGCACCTGCGCCCCGGGCAGCGCGGCCAGTGCCGCACCGGGCAGGATCAGCTTGCCGCGCCGCCGTCCGCTGCCGATCAGCACCCACGGGGTGGCCGCGACGGCGGCGTCGATCAGCAGCGGCCAGTGCGCGGGCAGGCCGACGGGGGTGATGCCGCCGTACTCCATGCCGCTCTCGCCGACGGCGGTGTCCATCGGCGCGAACGAGGCCTTTCGCGCGCCGAGATGACCGCGCACCGCCTTGTTGACGTCCAGCCGGGTGGTGGCCAGCACCACCCCTGCCGCCAGCGTGGTCTCGCCGCCGCGCTTGGCGGCCACCACCACGCAGTTCGCGGACGCCTCGGCGGGCACGTCGTACGCGGCGCAGAACACGGCGGTGTCGGCGAGTTCCGGGTCGGTGTCCACGTACCGCACGGCGCCCGCGAGTTCGGCGTCCCAGTGCTTCAGCGCTGCCGCCACCGGCCCGGCCAGCTCGGCGACGGCGTCCAGCGCGCGCCGCACCTCGGGGAAGTTCCCGAACGGCGCCGCCACCTGCTCGTCCAAGAAATCCTGCTCGTCCATGGCCCCACCCTAGCGAACGCACCGCGCAACCCAGGCTGGCCCGTTGGAGTGAGCGCGGCCGGTGTCGCGGCCGCCCCGGCCGGGGCCGGACCCTATCGTCGTGGGCGTTCCCGCCGGGGGACGGCAGCCGGCGTCGACTGGGTGGAGTGGCATGGCGACCGAAGTTCCCCCGCAGGAGCCCGCCCCGCAGGTCCGCGCGGGGCGGGTGCTGCGCCGGTGGCGGATGTGGCTGGTCCCGGGGGTGCTCAGCGCGCTGGTCGCGCTGGTGCTGTCGCTGCTGTACATGGGCGGCATCCTGACCCCGTCGGAGCATCTGCATCGGATGCCGATCGCCCTGGTGGACTCGGACGCCGGTCCGCCGCTGCCGGGTCAATCCGCGCCGCTGGGAGCGGAGTTGACGGACGCGGTGGCGGCGGGGACGCCGCCGGGGCAGGTGCAGTGGCAGCGGGTGTCGCGCGCGCGGGCCCAGGAGCTGCTGGCCTCGGGCCGGGTGTACGGGGCGCTGGTGGTGCCGGAGGACTTCTCCCGCACGGTGGCCGCCTTGACGGCGGATCAGGCCTCGAAGCGTCCGGTGCTGCTCACGCTGACCAATCCGGGCGCCGGTTCGCTGGCGTCCTCGCTGGCGAGCCAGATCACCCAGCAGTCGGCGCACCGCTCCTCGCAGACCCTCGGCACTCGGCTGACGGCGGCCGTGCCGAACGCCACGGCGACGGCGCGGCTGCTGCTGGCCGACCCGGCGGACGTCCAGGTGCAGCCGGGGCATCCGATCGGTCGGCACACGGGGCTCGGTCTGAGTGCCTTCTACTACACGCTGCTGCTGGTGCTGGCGGGCTTCCTGAGCGCCAACCTGGTGCACAACGGGGTGGACACCTCGCTCGGTTACGCGGACAGCGAGATCGGGCCCTGGCATTGGCGCCGGCCGACGGTCCCGATCAACCGGACCCAGACGCTGGTGGTGAAGATGGTGATGACGGCGGAGCTGTCCGTCGTCACCACCACGATGATCATGCTGGCGACGATCGGCATCCTCGGCATGGACGCCCCGCACCTGCCGCTGCTGTGGCTGTTCTCGTTCTGCGCCTGCGTGGCGGTGGGTCTGGGCGTGCAGGCGATCAACGCGGCGTTCGGCTCGCTCGGCCAGCTGGTGGCGATGTTCGTCTTCATCGCGCTCGCGCTGCCGTCCTCGGGCGCGACGGTCCCGCTCCAGGCCACGCCGTCCTTCTACCGGTTCCTCGGCGCGTTCGAGCCGATGCGCCAGGTCGCGGGCGGGGTGCGGGCGATCCTCTACTTCGACGCGCAGGCCGACGCGGGGCTGACCCGCGGCTGGGTGATGATCGCGGTGGGTTTCGTGGTGGCCCTGGTCTTCGGCTTCGCGATGACCTTCTACTACGACCGCAAGGGCCTGCACCGGATGGTCCCGATGCCGTCCTGACCCACCGGTCAGGACGACAGCGCCGCCCGCCAGCCCCAGGACTCGCGCCGCGCCAGGCCCGGCAGTTGACCGCGCCCGGTGCACCACAGCAGCACCCGCACCGGGTCACCGGTCGGCGCGTCCGGGAACAGCCGGGCCAGCACCGCGGCACAGAGCCCGGGCGGCGGGGTGCGGTCGAGGCCGAGGCCGGTGGCGATGTCGTGGGTGTGCAGCAGGATCTCGGCGACGCCCATCGCGGCGAAGCCGGTCCGATCGGCCGGGCCCCAGTGCCAGGCCCGCAGGTCCGCATCGGTGGCGGCCAGCGCGAGGGCGAGCAACTCGCCGCAGGCCAGAGCGATCTGCAGCGTGGTGGCGGGGTCGGTGCCCGGACGGACCGTCAGGTCGAAGGGCAGGTAGCGGTCGGCGGGCCGGGCCGCCAACTGGCCGGCGTAGGCGAGCAGATCGTGGCCGATGTGCGCCAGCGTCTCCTGGCACGACCACTCCAGCCCGCCCGCCGGAACGCTCCAGTCGGCGTCCAGGTGCGGGGCGAGGGTGAGCCGCAGCTCCGCGAGGGCCGCACGCAGATCCTGATCGTTCATCAGCTCATCCTCGCACCCGCACCGTTGACCGGCTACCGGCCCTACAGGTACGGGCGGGTGATCAACTCCAGGCCGTGGCCCGCCGGGTCGAGCAGGTAGACGCCGCGCCCGCCGTGCTCGGTGTTGGTCTCGCCGGGGCGCTGCATCTGCGGGTCGGCCCAGTGCGGGATCTCGCGCTCGCACAGCAGCGCGTAGGCCCGGTCGAAGTGCTCGTCGTCGACCAGGAAGGCGTAGTGCTGGCGCTGGATCTCCACCGGCGGCTCGGCGAACTGGAGCAGCACGCCGTCGGCGAGCGTCAGGTTGGTGAACGGCCCCCAGGACGGGGCCTGTTCGGCCTCCAGCAGCTCGCGGTAGAAGCGTGCGGCCACCTCGCGATCGACGGACGCGATGATGGTGTGATTGAAGGCAGCAGGCATGGCTTTGGGTGAACCTCGTTCCGGTTTCGGGGAGTTGGCGCAGGCCCTGTCGGCCTGCCCGGTCTGCTCGTCTGCTCGGTCTGGGTGGCACTGCCCCCAGGACCGGGCGGTCCCCTGACCGGCGGGCACCCCGAGGGCACCCGGGGCGGCCTCAGCCGCCCACCGGGTCACCGATCCGTGTGTGGCCCATGGCCGTTCCGGTGTTCACCCGGGCACCGTACGCAACACCCCGCCCGGGCGGCAACGGGTTTTCCACCGCCCGCCGAAAATCGCAGGTGCCCGCCCCTCCGCCCGGCATACCCTCGCCCGCATGGCAGACGAGTGCTTCACCGACCCCCGCCTGGCCGCGCTCTACGACGCGCTGGATCCGGACCGCTCCGACCTGCTCCCCTACCTCGGCCTGGCCACCGAACTCGCCGCACACAGCGTCCTCGATCTCGGCTGCGGCACCGGCGTGTTCGCCCTGCTGCTGGCCGCCCGCGGCATCGAGGTGACGGGGGCGGACCCGGCAGCCGCGTCCATCGAGGTGGCCCGATCCAAGCCGGGCGGCGACGGCGTCCGCTGGATCTGCGGCGACGGAACGACGCTGCCGCCGCTTCACGTCGATCTGGCCACCATGACGGCCAACGTCGCCCAGGCGATCACCGACCCCGCCGGCTGGCTCGGCACCCTGCGGGGCGTCCACGCGGCGCTCCGGCCGGGCGGCCACCTGGTGTTCGAGACCCGCGACCCCGCCCGTCGCGCCTGGGAGCACTGGACCAGGGAGGCCACCCACCAGGTCACCGACCTGCCGGAGATCGGCCCGGTGGAGACCTGGTTGGACCTGCTGGACGTCAACGGGCCGCTGGTGGCCTTCCGTTCGCACTACGTCTTCCGCTCGGACGGCAGGCACCTCACCTCCGACTCCACGCTGCGCTTCCGCGAGCGCGCCGAGGTGGCGGCCGACCTGCAGGCGTCGGGCTTCGAGCTCCGGGAGGTCCGCGACGCCCCCGACCGCCCGGGCCGCGAGTTCGTCTTCCTCGCCCGCCGCCCCTGACACCGCGTCAGGAAAGCCAGGGGTCCTCCAGCACCGGAATGCACGGCGACAGGTGGGCGTCCTCGTGCACGCTCACCTGCCCCCGGACCATCCGGTGCACCACGAACCCGTCCGCGTGCACCCGGTCCTCCTCGTCGTGGACGTACAGCAGCCCGTAGGAGCCGGGCGCGCGGACTCCGACCTCGCGGAAGAACGCCAGGATCCCCGGGTACGTGTGGTTGCTGAAGCCACCGAGATGCAGGAACGGTTCGCCATTGATCCACCGCACATCGACCAGCCCGTGCCCGGCGAACTCCCGGGCCCGTTCCTCGATGCCCTCCACCAGCCGCCACAGGCGCGCCTGTTCCACCGCGAAGTCCTCGTCGTCCTCCGCGTCGGCGCGCTCCCGGACGGTCACCCAGCCGTGGTATTCGAACACGCGCGGCAGGCTACCATTCGCCGCCGGGCCGCACCGGACCGCCGAGCCGCACGGGGCCGACGCCGGGCGGCAGTTCACGAACGGCCCACGCGACCGCCTCGCCCGCGGTGGCGAACCGCCCAAGGTTCGAGGTGGCGAGAATCCCGGTGCCCACCCCGAATTCACCGTCCCCGTTCGCCGACAGAACGGGCCCGACCGCCACCATCAACGGCCCGGTAGCAGTGGAGAAACGCAGCCCCCAGTGGCTGGTGAAGGGATACAGCGCACGCAACACCGGCTCCGCCCAGGCAGCCTCGACCAGCTGCCGGTACGACTCGGCCCAGGAATACTCCAGGACGGCCGCCTCCGCACGCAGCCGTTGCCACGCGGACTCGGTCAGTCGGGCAGCGGAAACCTCGGCGAAATTCGGTGAGTCAAACACGGCCCCGATTGTCCCCGACCGGCGGAGCCCTCCCCCGACCGGAGCACCTCGTGCCGCGAGCCAGCCCGAGCCTGTGCCCGCGCTTTCGTCCAGGACCGGGGCCGATACTTCGAGGCTGATGTCCATGCGGGCGAGGATGACGCGGTGCGTGGTCTCAAGAAGTTCGACGACGCCTGCCTCCGCCACCCGTCAGGGCAGTTCGGCCCCGGTCGTGTGCAGCTTCTGCTGGATCAGCTCGGTGAGCCGGCTCCACCCAGGCCGGGTGTCCTCGCCGTGGTGGGTGAGCAGGTCGTGGCGGGTGGTGGCGTCGTCCTTGTCCTGGAGGCCGGTCAGGGTGGGCAGCAGGGAGGGGTCGGCGAGGAAGTGCTGGGCCATCTCCTCGGCGAGTTCCTCGATCCGGGGGTCGTCGGCGGCCCAATTCCCGGCGCTCCAGGTGAGTTTGATCAGGGCGACGTGCCGGGGGTCGTCGAGGCCGTGCTCGATCTGCGCGAGGTAGTCGTCGAATCCCTCGGGCACCAGGGCCCGGACCAGGATCAGTCCCTCCCGGGCGATGGCCATGTCCTCGGTGGAGAAGCCCAGTCCGGGCATCCGGTCGAGGATGGCGCAGGCCCGATCGGGCAGCAGCACCCGGTCGCCGGTGGCGAGTCGGCGCAGCGTGTCGCGGCGGGCGGTCAGTTCCTCGATCCGGCGGGTGAGGTCGTCCTCGACCTGGTCGAGCGCGGTCGTGAAGTCCTCTCCTTCGGCGTCCAGGATGGGGCCGATCCCGGCCAGCGGGACGCCTGCCCCGGCCAGGATGCGGACCTGGACCAGGCGCAGCAGTTCGGCGGTGCCGTAGCGGCGGTAGCCGGAGCTGTCGCGGCGGGGTTCCTCGACCAGGCCGTTGCGGTGGTAGACCCGGATGGTCTTCACGGTGATGCCGGCGAACGCGGCGGCCTGTCCGATGGTGATCCCGTCTGTCATTCTGCCTGTCATCCCGTCAGAGAACCTCACTGCGAGGCGTCCTGTCCAACCTCGCGCACGGCGGCTGCGACGGCCCGGTGGTCCTTGCGCACGATGGTGGTGTGCTTGCTCGGGACGGTGGCGCTGACCTGCACGTGCGGGTTGCGGGCGAGGATCGGGTCGAGGGTGGCGCGCATCGCGGTCAGGCCCTCCTCGGTGCCGCCGAGGCTGGCGCCGGTGGCGACCAGGAACCGCATGGGGAAGGTCACCAGGTCGAAGGCCGGGTCGCTGTCGGCGACGATCTCGTTCAGTTCGATGTTGATTTCGGCGTGTTCCTCGGCGGACATCCGCGCGGCCATGCCCAGCGGCCGGACCAGCGGCATGATCCAGCCGAACTTCCGGAACATGGCGCGGATCTGTTCGCGTCCGGCCTCCCGGCCGCCTTCGACGGTGGCCAGGTAGTCCCAGGGGTAGCCGCCGTCGACCATCACCGCGCCGACCGTCCGGTCCGGGTTGCGGGTGCTCCAGTGCAGGGCCAGGGCCGCGCCGTAGGACCAGCCGACCAGCAGCGGCCGCTGCACCCCGGTGGCGTCCAGCACGGCGTCGATGTCGCGCAGGCAGGCGGCGAAGGAGTAGTCGGCCGACTGCTTGGAGCGGCCGCGAGCCCGTTCGTCGAAGGTGATGTGCCGGTAGCCGTCGCCGAGTTCGGCGATGACGTGCCGCCAGTTCCGCTGGGTGGCGTAGGAGCCGTTGAGGTAGAGCACGGGCTGCCCGGGGCCGCCGGTGTCGGTGACGGCGAGCGCCGTGTCCTCCACCGGAACCAGCCCGGACCAGGGAGCCTTGTGGGTCGTGGTGTTCGCGTTCTTCGTCATGCCTTCAGCGTGGGGCTTGACCTCGGGTCAAGGTCAAGCCGACCGCATGTGACCTACCAGGTGACCGACCGTCACCACTCCGCGACCAGCGGCGCCCCCGGTTCGTGCTGCCCCCAGACCGTGTTGAGACGCGTCAGCCGGTCCGCGGCGCCGATGCCGCACAGCGACGCGACCTGGCCGTCGCGGAGCTCGAACACCACGACACCCGCCACCCGGCCGTCGACCACGGCGGCCACGGCCGGGGTGCCGTTGACGTCCGTGAGGTGCAGCGCGACGGAGCCGCCGGCCAGCCGCCGCTTGGCGGGGGTGGGACGGAAGCCGGCCCGCACGGTGGCGGCGATCTGCTCCCGCGTGGTGAACCGCAGCAGTCGCTTGGCCAGCCCGGCGCCGTCCGAGACCATGGTGGCGTCGGCGGTGAGCATCGCCACCAGCTGGTCGACCCGCCCGGAGGTGGCGGCGGTCAGGAACTCCTCCACCACCCGCCGCGCGGACGCCGGGTCGGCCGCGCGGCCGCCGCCGGGGCGTTCGGCGGCGACCCGGCGGCGGGCCCGGTGGACGTGCTGCTGGCTGGCGGACTCGCTGATGTCGAGGATCCCGGCGATCTCGGCGTGCGGGTACGAGAACGCCTCGCGCAGCACGTACGCGGCGCGTTCGACGGGCGCGAGGCGCTGCATGACGGTCAGCACGGCCAGCGACACCGACTCACGCTGCTCGACGGTTTCGGCGGGGCCGAGCATCGGGTCGCCCTGGAGCAGCGGTTCGGGGAGCAGGTCGCCGACGGCCCGCTCGTACCGGGCGTGGGCCGAACGGAGTTGGTCGAGGCAGAGGTTGGTGACGACCTTGGTCAGCCACGCCTCGGGCACCTCGATCCGGTCGCGGTCGGCGGCCTGCCAGCGCAGGAAGGCGTCCTGCACGGCGTCCTCGGCGTCGCCGGCCGAACCGAGCAGACGGTAAGCGAGCGAGGCCAGCCGGCTCCGGCTGGCCTCGAAGCGGTCGATGGCGGCGCTGTCCATGTGCGACAACTTAGGCGGCGCTCCGCACCGGGCCCTGCGCGGGGTTCTGGCCGGCGTTCTGGCCGGGTGTCCGCGCGGGGACGGCCGTCAGGTGGTGCTTGCGCCTGGGCAGGCCGTAGGTCGGGTGCGCGATGGTCCACGCGGAGGCCTTGAGGACGCTCGCCTTGAACCGCACGGCGGTCCGGCCGCCCAGGAACCAGGACTTGGAGCGTTCGGCGCCGTCCACCATCTGTACGAGCGCGTCCCGCTGCCCGAGGCTGATGTGGTTGCCGAAGTACTTCAGTCCGGAGACCGTGGCTTCGCGGCCCGTCAGGCGCGCGACGATCGCGGCGGTGGCCTGGCCGGCGGTGAGGCCGGCCGAGGCGCAGGACATCGGCAGCGGGCGGCCGTTCACTCCGGTCGCATGGGCGCAGTCCCCGGCGACGTAGACGTCCGGGTGCGAGACGGAGCGCATGGTGCCGTCGACCAGGATCCGGCCGTCCGCGGCGAGCTCCAGGCCGCTCAGGGCCGCCAGCGGGTTCACGGCGAACCCTGCTGTCCAGACCGTCACTTCGGCGGGCAGGGCGCGCCCGTCGGCGGCGATCGCCCGGCCGGGCTCGACGGCTTCGATGCCGGTGTGCTCGTGGACGGTGATGCCGAGCCGGGCGAAGGACGCCCGCAGGTGACGGCCGGCCTTCGGGGAGAGCCAGGCGCCGAGTTCGCCGCGGGCGGCGAGCGCGACCGCCAGGTCGGGGCGGGCCTCGGCGATCTCGGCGGCGGTCTCGATGCCGGTCAGCCCCTCCCCCACCACCAGTACGGTGCCGCCGGCGCCCAGCGCGGCCAGCCGGTCGCGCAGCCGCAGCGCCGAGGGCAGGCCGGTCACGTCGAACGCGTACTCGGCCACACCGGGGACGCCGTGCCGGTCCACCGCGCTGCCGAGCGTGAACAGCAGGGTGTCGTAGGCGAGTTCGGCGTCCCCGTCCGCACCGCTGACGGCCACGGTCCGGCGCTCGGGGTCGAGCCCGGTGACGCGGGCCACCCGCACCCGCACCCCGGTACCCGCGAACATGTCGGCGAGCGGGCGGAATCCGACCTGGTGGCCGCTCGCGAGCTGGTGCAGCCGCATCCGCTCGACGAAGTCTGGGGCGGCGTTGACGACGGTGATCTCGATGTCCTCGGCGTTCAGCCGGCGGGCCAGGTTTCCGGCGGCGAAGGCTCCGGCGTAGCCGGCGCCGAGGACGACGATGCGGTGCCTCATGAGGGTGCTCCTGTCTGGTTCACGTGCCCTCTGAACGGGACGGCGCACCGATTGCTGACAGCACCCGAACGTGACCTGCGTCACCAGACCCCGGCCCCACCCCCGGCCGGGCCCAGGGCAACCCAACCGGCAAGCAGGGTGAGCGCGTCCGCGGCGGCACCGTCCGCAGGCGCGCCGCAGACCACCGCACCGAACCCCTCCGGCACCCCCATTCCCTCGCGGCCACGTTCCGGTTCGCCGACCACCGGGCGCCGGAAACGTCTGACGCCCGCCCGGACCACGCGCACGTCACGGCCGCCCCGCACGGTGCCGAACTCCTCGCTGCGGACGGACAGTTCGCCGATCGGCCGGGCCGGCTCCGAATCACACGGCCGCCCACCCTGCCCGCCGCGTGGAGTTGCGCCCGGCGACGAGGCCGCCCGGACCGTCCCCGCCGTCAACCAGTGCGGGGCACCCGCTCCTCCAGCAGACCGAGGCCAAGGCTCTCCAGGACCCGCAACGACTCCTCCTGAAGCACGCACGCCCCGCCCCAACCGTCCGCTCAGCGCGGCCAGTCCGGCGCGGGGTCCTCGTCGAGCAGCGGCCTGATCGCGCCCAGGACCGCACCGATGCAGACGTCGCGCAGCTCGGCGCGGGTGCAGTTCGGCGCGATCAACCAGTCCACGCACAGCACCTGAACAAACACCAGCCAGCTCTTCAGCACGCCCGACACGGCCTCCCGGCTCCGGTCCCCGGCGGGCGGGAGCGCGCTCAACAGGCGCTCCCGCAGCGCGTCGAGCTCGTCGGCGATGATCGTCTGGACCAGCCGGTCGCCGGCCAGCACCCGGTTCGCCGCCAGCACGGTGTTGCGGTTCTCCGCGAAGTACTCGATGTGCGCGTCCAGCCCCTCGGCGAGCTGCTCGACCAGGGAGTCCGCGGGGTCGAACCGGGTCTTGGCGAGCAGCTGCTCGGCGACCTGCCGGTAGAGGGCGGCGAACAGGTCCCGCTTGCTAGGGAAGTGCCGATAGAGCAGCGCCCGGGAGACCCCGGCGCGCTCGGCGATGTCCTCCATCAGCACCTCGTCGTACGCGTGCGCGGCGAAGAACTGCGCAGCGACGGCCAGGAGTTGGGCGCGGCGTTCGGCGGGGCTGAGGCGCTGGCGAGGAGGCATCCGGCCATGCTACTTGACACGCGTCCACTAGCGGCGCGTAGCCTGATGACTCTGGTTGACGCGTGTCTACTAACAGGGGGTTGACGCTGTCATGACCAAGGCCAAGGCACTACGCGCGCTCATGCTCACCATGGGCTTCAGCTGCGTGGCGATCGGGCTCCTCCACGTCCTGCTCGGCAACTCCGCGATCCCCGGCGAGAGTTCGGCTGGCCCGACCATCGACAGCCTCGGCCGCTTCTTCGGCGCGATCTTCGCCGGCTACGGCGTCGCCTGGCTCCGGGCCGCCCGCCAGTCGCCGATCCGCACCACCACCGTCCAATGGCTGTCCGGAATCCTGCTCCTGGGCGCCCTCGGACGACTCCTCTCCCTCGCCGTACACGGCTGGCCGCACTGGTTCCAAATCGCCCTGGCCGCCATCGAACTGGCCCTCCCACCCCTCTTCCTCCGGCTGGCCCACCCCGCCCCCGCCCGGTAACCCCGACCCGCCTCACCGGGCGGGCTCCCACGCACCACCCCGCCCGGGCACATACGATCAACTGCCCGCCAGGGACCGGCACCGCCGCAGACGGGAGCCCGACCGGTGGAGGACCGGAACAGACTCTGCTGCTACTTCTCCGCTGCTACTTCGTGGCCGTCCCCGAACCACTGACCGGCGGCCCCACCCTGCCCGCCACAAAACGGCTGACCACGGCATCCACCTGCCTGATCGGCCAACTCCCGCAGAACGACAGCCGGTTCGCCGCCCGCCAAAGCGCCCCGGCCGCCTGATCGAATGGCAGCTCCCCACCTGAGCCCACCCCAACGTTCGGCCGACCGCCGCGCTATCTGGGCACGCGGGGACCGGTCCGTTCATAGATGGCCCCGCCGGGGATGAACCAGCCCGCCTTCTTCCGGACGGCCGGGCTCGGGTCCTGCCCGTGGGACGTCTGCAGGGCTGCGAGGGCCCTGGCATCGCTACGGGCGAACTTGCCGACGAGCTCGGCTGCCCGCGCCCGGACTCGCGGGTCGGGATCGGAGGCCAGATGCCGCAACGCGGGCTCGAGGACCTGGTCCGCACCCGGTGCGCATGCGTCGTCCTTGCACCGGTCGCACGCAAGGGCGTGAAACGCGGCGATCCTGACCTGGGCGTCGGGATCGTCGGCCATGGCGATCAGCTGCCCCATGGACTCGGTGTCGACCAGGTGGTCCAGAAGCCGGCAGCAGCCCTCCCGGACAGCCGCGCTCTCATGGGACAGCCCGGTCCGAATAGCACCCACGCCAGCGTCCTTGCGTCGCAGCAGCTCCCAGTACGCCGCCACGGCACGCTGCGGGTCGCCCAAGTACGAGACGAGGGCTTCGTTGTCGGTCCTGACGAATCCGAGCATGGCCTCAGTGTCGATCCGCCCGGCACACCCCGACAAACGAATTTCGCCCCCGCCTCCCCGACCGGCCTCAGTGCCCGGCGTGATGAACGAACACGTAGGCCTCCCGGTCCAGTTCACTCACCTCGACACCGAACGCGGCCGGCACCCGGACGTACGACCGCAGCAGATCAGTGACCCGCACGGACAACTCACTGCGCACCTCGGCACTGCGCCCGGCCAGGATCTTGATCTCCACCAGCACCACCGCCTCCCCCAACGCCCCGTCACCGACCAGATGCGAAACCGCCGGCCGCACCAGCGTCTTGCAATCGGCGGTGGCCGTGTCGATCACCTCGGGAATCAGCTGGTGAACCTCCTTCGCAAACGCCGTCGCATCGAAGTCCAGGCCCGGCGAGTGGTCAATCAAAATCTGCGGCATCGCGAACACCCTCCTGAACGCCCAACGGCCCGGGTCCCTCCCGGCACGCCGACGTCCGTGGTCAGCCGACTCTACTGACTCCTCAACCGCCCGACCCAGCACGGCCGAACCTCCCCTCTCCCCCCCCACCGGCGCCGGACCAGCCTGCCAAGCTCCGGCCTCATGACCACGCAGAGCTTCTGAAAGCTGACCGAGGACGCCCGTTGCCGACCCCCGATCCGGCCGACAGGACCGCAGCCGCCGCCATACCCGCCACCCACCCCGCAACGAGATCACCACCGCCGATCGAGTACTGCAGCACCTACTGGCCCACCCCGCCGACGCCTCCCCGCCCCAGCGTCCCGGCCTGCACGGTCCACCGGTCCGATATGCCACCGGCTGACGCGCAGCGGGCGCCGGCAGAGCCGTTGTTGCCGCGAGTGCACCTGCCCGCCGATCCCACTCCAGGCCACACCAACCTTCGAGCACACCACGGCCCCCACCCGGATTCCCCGGCCCGTCACTCGACCACAGACACGTCCGCCCATGACCCCGACAAACGAGGCCTGCTCCTTCCCGGGCCCTCCACAAACACCTGCGCAAGCACGGGGATCCGGTCAGTGATCCCGGACCGGCCACTCGTGTTCAGGTCGAGCACGGAAGCCCGGCGGACCGCGCCAACCAGGATGAGCGGCAGCCCCTCGTCGGCCTGGCCGAGACACGGCCCGAGGTCCACGACGAACGCATTGCGGGACCGCGCAGACAACCACCGCCGACCGTACGCACCGACCAATGACCGGCCGCACAACTCCCAACTCCTGTAGGAGCTGTCCGGCCGATCACGTGACTGTCCAGGCTGGCCCTCTTCCGGAAGGGGTAGCTGTGACGGTGATGGCTCGCGCAAAGGCCGTTGCGCTGGTGCAGAAGATCATGGATGCGGACTACGCCGACGATGCCGAGGCGTACGGCGTACTGACGGCGTTGGGCAGGGCCCTCGGCTGTCCGACCGGCTATGTAAGCGACTTGATCTTCTGGCCCACGGGCCGGGAGCTGACAGCTGCCGAGGTCGTCGATCAGGCTCTGGAGTACCGGCCCTTCGCCCTGTGACAGGGCCTCATAATCGCAGCCAGATGACCAGGGCGGCCGCAGTGACGATGCCGAGGAAGACGTAGCCGCGCTTGTCGTAGCAGGTCGCGACGGCCAGGGAGTTCTTCAGCCTGTTGATGGCCCCCTCGACAGTGTTGCGCTCCCTGTACCGGTCCTCGTCGAAACCCGGTGGCCGTCCGCCTCCTGATCCCCGGCGCAGACGAGCGGCGTGACTGTCGGCCTTCTCCGGATCGCATGCCGGATACCCTGCCGCCGCAAGTACTGACGGCAGATGTCCTCTGACAGGTGACCTTGACCGGTGGACAAGCGATCTTGACCGATCCGGAGAGCCGGACGCCTCGCCGTCACTGGTGGCCGTTACAGGCCGGCCGCTCGGATGAGCGGCCTCTGGGACTGCGAAGATCGGCGGATGGTGCGCGTAGGTGAGTTCTTCCTTGCAAAAGACGACGAGTCCGCCCTGCGGGTGGGCCCACGCCGCAGTCACGACTTCCCGGCTGTACCGTGCGACGGCATCTACCCCGATGACGCGGTTCTGCGGTGGGAAGCCCAGCTGACTGGCACCAGGAGCACCCTGCGAGACGTGGTGCCCATGGCCAACGACGGATTCACCGTCTTCGCCATCCCCGAGCCGCTATGCAGGGCTCTGGCCACTGCGGGAAGAGCCCGGCTCCGAGCCGCAGCTCGTGCGTGGGCCGAGGCGACCTCCGAACCGGACGACGAGATCTCCCCAGCCAACGCGGCAGACCTCCTCGAACGTGTGGCAGCCCTGGCCAACGGTCGCACGGAGGAGCATCTCGACCTGTACTGCTGGTACTTCGCTCCCTGACCCCGCAGCTCATACCGGTCATGGAGCACATCCACGTCCCGCGACGGGGCGGCGGGCACCCGCGCACGCGGCCCGACCGGGTGGGCGGCGACAAGGCCTACAGCTCCCGCCGCAACCGCTGCTACCTGCGCAGACGTCAGATCAAGCACACCATCCCGGAGCCCCGGGCCAGCAGGCCAACCGCCGCCGTCGCGGCAGCAGGGGCGGCCGCCCACCCGCGTTCGACACGGAGGCCTACAAACGCCGCAACGAGGTCGAGCGCACGATCAATCGACTGAAGACCTTCCGCGCCGTCGCGACCCGCTACGACAAGCGGGCCTACGTCTTCCACGGCACAGTCACCCTCGCAGCGATCCGTCTCTGGCTCCGGCCATGACCCGCCGGACAGAACCTAGCGATCGAACAGCCTCCAACTCCCCTCGGAAACGACCTCGACGACACCGTCCACCACCGTGATGGCCGTCCGGTCGTCGATCGCGTACCCCGGCACCGGCACGCGCGCGGCCCACTTCTCGGCGTCGGCCATGGAGTTCTCCGGGCACATCACGTTGTCCAGGTGTGGGAAGATCGAGAATCCGACCAGGCCCAGCGCACTGTCGCCGCCCGCAGCCGGCTTCCAGCCGACGAACTCCTCCCCGACGTGCGGGGCCATCACCATGCTGCCGGCGCTCAGTCCCACGTAGACCGTCTCGCTCAGCGTGGGGAACAGATCCGCCAGGCCGGATGCACGCATCCAGTGGTGCAGGTACAAAACGTCGCCCCCGCACACCAGCAGCGCGTCGACCTCCCGGACCATGGGGACCCAGTTCTCCTCGTCGATGCTGGGCAGCGCGGTCAGCTCCAGCATCCCCACGGTTTTCCACCCCAACTCGACCAAGGGGGTGGACGATTGCCCGGCGATCTGCCGCCACGCCCCGACGGCCGTCCCGGGCATGCCGTACATCGCGGTGGGAATACACAGCGCGGTGGACTCCGCGATGGGTTTGCCCAGCAGATCGACCAGCGCGTCGCGAATGCTCCGGTTGCTGACGCCGCCGGAGGTGAGAAGAAGCTTCATCGCGCCTTCCTTGTCCATCGGGAGCCGTGGCAGGCCACGGCAAGCGGGAGTCCTGAACGTACGGGGGCCTTCCGGCAAGCGAGTCAATCACGGGGCACTGACACGCAGAGCACGCGAGTTGGCGACGCATCAGCCGGGAGCCGCCAATGGCGAACCGACCTGCGATCCCAGATCCGCACGGGCGAGTCCTGGCACAACCCGAACCTGGACAGCTGCCGGACCGACAAGATGGTCATTCTCGACCTCACACCAGCCACTCACTGGTCCCCCGCTTCAATCCCGTGACCCGAACCCGTTCCGGCGCGGGCCCGGCCAACGCCCAAAGCGACCCGCGACCCCGGCAGTTCGGGCAACGACGCTCGGGGACCGTCCCCGGGATCGATCACCGCCCCCATGCACGGCTCCCGGCCCCACCACCTCGAGCAACACCTGCTCCCAGTAACCCCCGACACCGACCCACAGAACAACCCGAAGCCGACACCTCTCGGCCCACCCCCTGCCGCCGATCAGGTTCTGTGCGAAATGACCATCAGGTATTCGCAGGGAGCGTTCGTCGAGTTGGCGAAACCGTGCTCCGCGTCGGCCTGGAAGAACAGGGAGTCGCCCGCGTTGAGGGTCTCGGTGATTCCGCCGATCGCAACGGTGACGGTACCTGCGAGCACCACGAGTTGCTTCTCCGTACCGGGCGGATACGCGGGCATCAGCACGGTGGAGACCTGCGCGGGCAGGTGGTGAACGACCATCTCGGATCCCCCCGCGCCCGGGGCCGCTGACACGATGTGCCGCTCGAAGCCGGTCTCCGGGTCACGGAAAATCGGACGATCATCCTTCCGCATGACAATGGCCACACCGGACGCGGCGCCGGCAGGCGCACCGACCAGATCCGACAGCGACGCATCGAGCGCGTGGGCGATCCTGGACGCGACGCCGATCGTCGGACTCTTCTCACCGCGTTCGACCTTGGACAGCATCGCCCGGCACCACGCCACGTTCGAATTCGGCAACCTGCAGGTGACCTCGCTGCGGGACGGGTACATCGACATGCCACCGACCCGGCTCCGCGACGAGGACGGCCGCCCGCTCGACGTGCTGCCGGCCGCCGTCCCGCTGGCCGGTGGCAACCTTCGGCTGTCGGTCAACGCCTTCTTCGTCACCGACGGCGCCCGGTCGGTCCTCGCCGACACCGGCGCGTCCAACGTCTGGCACGACCCCACCATGGGGCTGATCCACGACGCGCTCGACGAAGCGGGAATCGACCGCGCGCGCGTCACCGATGTGGCCATCACCCACAAGCACGAGGACCACGTCAGCGGCCTGATCGCACCGGACGGTTCGGAGGCGTTCCCCGAACTCGAACGCGTGTGGATCGGCGCGGGCGACACCTCGGTGTTCACGGGGCGACTCGAACCGATCCGCGACCGGGTCGTACCCGTGTCGGAGAAGGTCGCGGTCAACGACTGGACCACCGCGGTCCCGACCCCCGGCCACACACCCGGTCACACCGTCTACGACATCAGGAGCAGCAGCGGCCACCTTCTGGTCTGGGGCGACACCGTCCACGTCCCCACCCTCCAGTTCGACCGGCCGAACGTCTCCTGGGAGTTCGACGGCGACCAGCCCCAGGCCCGCGCCGCACGAGCAGCCCTCCTCGACCAACTGCCCCACCCCCACCACTTCGTGGCCGGCGCTCACCTCGACTCACCCGGCATCGCCCGCGTCACCCCCTCCGGCCACGGCTACGCCCTGGAGTACCTCGCACCACCGATCGGCTGATCGACCCCGCCAACGGCTCCCGGACGATTTCGAAGTCGGGGAGACTCCAGCTCCTTTCCGTGCCGGCGGGGACGGTGGGAGCGGTGCGGGGCAGCGTCGTTGGCACCAGCGGGTTGCGCGCGGGGCCACCGAACACGGCGAGGCACGTTCCTCTCGCAGGTGGCGCCGCCCGGCCATAGCTGCCTCGACAGCCCACCGGAACGGTCTCACCGCACTGCGACCGCCGGACACCCCAACCTTCAAACTTTCCCTGGTGGAGGGCCCTGTCCGGCTCCCGTGCAAGACTGCAGCGCATGTCCCTCGCCGACCTCACCTTCGACCAGTGGCAGTCCTTCGACCTCACGATCGCCCGCCGAATCGCACAACAGGCAGCTGAACTGGCGGGCGGCCGCGTGACTGCCGTCGAAACCGTCGAACACCTCGGCACCCGGATGCACCGCGTCCTGATCGACCGGAACGCACAGGAATTCGCCCTGGTGCCGGGCGGCACAGTGAGGCTCGGATTCGACCTCGACACCTGGCAACCGACGTCCGAACAGGCCGCCGACTACCAGGAGAGCCTGGAGCAGGGTTTCGGGTACGGCCCGGACCTCCGAGCCCACCTCGCCCATCTGCTCAGCCCGCGCCGGCACGTCACCCTGGCGACGGTGCTCATGGCGGTGAAGGACGAGAACCTGACCGAGCCACCCGCCGACATGCCCGCCGTACTCGCAGCCCGCGGCCTGCGAATGCCGACCTCCGACGAATGGGAACACGCCTGCGGAGCCGGCGCGAACACCCTCTTCCGATGGGGCAACGAATGCCCCCTCGACCGGATCCCCTACGACGACCACACCGGCCCCCAGCACCACCCGAACGCCCTCGGCCTCCGCATGGCCCACGACACCTACCGCACCGAGCTCACCAGCGACACCACCGCCGTACACGGCGGCGACGGCGGCGAGTCAGCCTGCGGCGGCTACGGCCACCTCCTCGGATGGCTGCCCCTGGCCACCGCCAACCGCAACCCGTTCTACGCCGAGTTCGTCCACGGACCGGACGGCGAAGACATGTACGAAGACTTCTCCACCCGCCCGGTACTCGAACTCTGACCCTCCACCACCACACGGCACCCACGCTCGTCGCACCATGCACAACACGACTTCAGCAGGTACCTCCCGGTCACGGAGCGCTGGTCCGACAGGACGGCCGCACCAGCCGGATGCCGTACCGGTCGAGTTCGGCCGAGACGCAGCCCTGCCGGCGAGGCCCAGCAGGCCGGGCCGCTCGCGCGCAAGCTCGAGCTCCGTCCCGATCAACGCGGCTGGACAAGTAGTCCCGAAGCCAGTCGGGTCGGCCGGTTCTGCTCCGGACATGCGGGAGGGTGTCCAGCACCGGGATTGTGACGATCTGCGAGCCGGACACCCTCCTGACCGCACTCTACGCACGGACCGATGATCATCTGCGCCGAATGCGCATACTGCGCCGCCCTCCGCAGCTGACGAACTCCGAACTGACCCGCCACGGCTACAGCCGCTCCCACTCCCGCTGCTTCTGGGGCCTGAAACTCCATCTGGTCTGCACCCCGGCCGGGCTGCCCGAATCGACGAACGCGAGGTGCTGGCCGCGTTGATCGAGACCGAACCCGACCTCGTCCGCGAACGGCCCGGCCTGCAGATCCTCGCCGACAAGGGCCATGTCTCCGCCGAACCTCGACCGCCTCCTCGACCAGTACGGCGTCTGGCACAACCGCACCACGGCCCAGAACCAGCGGGAGCGCGAGCGGGGCCGCAACCGGCCCACCCGGCCAGTGCCGAGCGGCGCACGATGTCGCGGGAGCGGCCGCATTCCACCGGCGTGGAGTCGGTGATCCACACCGGCTCGGCCCACAGGTCGCCCGCCCTCGCCAGATCGCGGACGGCCCGCTGCAACGGTGGCCGGGCGGCTCGCAGATGCTTGCTGCAGGCGGGCCGCCCGGGCAGACCGGGGAACATGCCCCGCAAATGGGCATGGGCGAAGCAAACCCAGCGGGCCTCGGAGCGGAACCCGAGCAGCACCTGTCCGCGTACTTGTTGAAGTGCTCAGCCAGGTACAGATGAACGTGCTTACTGACTTCGGCCTGTCAGGGTGACGTTGGACTGTCGAGGGCGAGACCGGTACTGGTCCGCCTTGGCAGCTGGCATTTCGTCAGTGCAACCTCACATGTCACACTTCTGATACTTCGAACAGTGTCCGCATGTGGGAAGACCCCGGCGAACACCCCTCACCCCAAGCCGCGGTCCGCACCCGAGGAGAGGAAGACAGGTCAATGGTTCGATCGGTCGACAGATTCGTCGAGACCTCCGACGGCGGAAAGATCTTCGCCACGCAGGCGGGTGCCGGGTCTGACCTGGTCCTGCTGAACGCCGGGGCCATGGACCTTCGGATGTGGGACTCCAACCTCGGCGCCCTCGCCGCCGGGCACCGGGTGACCAGGTACGACGATCGCGGCACCGGCACGCGCTCCGCGAAACCGGTGCGTCCGTGGTCCTTCACGCGCGACCTGCTCGCCGTCCTCGACGCGCTGGACGTCGCGCGCCCGGTGCTGGTCGGATCGTCCGACGGGGGCCGCAAGGCCCTCGACTTCGCCGTGGCACACCCCGACCGGGTGTCCGGCCTGATCCTGGTCGGCACCGCCATGTACCTTCCGGACCCCGATCCGCAGGACCAGGCCGCCCTGGCCGCACTCCTGTACGCCCTCACCCCTCGCCAACACGCCGTCGACCGGGGCGACTTCGCCGCCGCGGCCAGCCACGACCTGAATGTCTGGTCCCCCAGGACCACGCCAGAACAGCGCGCCCGCATCCAGGAGATGTACGCCGATTCGCCCGGCTTCTTCGCCGGGTGGCCCGCCGAGCCGCTGCCCGAGGCCCGGCCGGGGATCGAACATCTGGGCCTCGTCCAGGCGCCGACTACGGTCGTGGTTGGCGAGCACGACACGGACTTCACCCGACGCTGCGCGCTGCGGATCTCGCACGGTGTGTCGGGCACCCGGCGGATCGACGTTCCCGGCGCCGACCACTTCGTCAACCTGACGCGCCCGGACGCCTTCCATCAGCTGGTCACCGAGTTCCGACCCGCGTAAGGGCACCGACCGAAGGCCGGCCGAGGCCGGTTCGCCGAGGGGCCGACCGCCGGGGCCGAGTGAGTGCTCCCACGCGGCAAGGCCAGGCTGTACACGGCCAGGGCCCGCCCCGCCCCGGCCAGGAGGGCCGCCTTGATGGAGCTCGGCCAGGGGAAGTCGGGCGTCGAGGCGCGGTGCCCGTGCAGAAGACCTCAACCGGTCAGCCGATTCAGATCTTCAGGTCCACGTCGGCGCTGCCCTTCACCTCGTCGTAGAAGGCCTCGTCGAGGAGCCACCCGACGTCCAGGACACCGGCATTCGGCAGTGTGTCCGGCCGCGGCGGCCAGCCGGTCGGCGAACTCCGTGATCTGCCCGGCCTCAGCCCGGTCGGCGCTCCGGACCCGCCGGTGCCGAGCGGGCGCGTGCCGAGCCGGCCGAGCACTACGTACCGGCTCGCCGCGGCGGTCCGTCCGTTGGCTTTACTAGCGAGATGGAGGCTTGATAGCGGCTGTTGCTAGGTCTCCCGCTGGCCAGCCGGTGTGTTCGGTCGGTGCCATTCGCTCTCCGCGGGCACCCCGTCCGGCCAGGCGAAGCGCAACTCTCCGTCCATCGCGGCGACCAGCCATTGGGCGAAGGAGATCCCCTGCGGCCAACAGCCACCGTCTGCGTTGGACCACATCGCGCCGTCCGGGTCGCGGAAGTCGATCATCGACCACATCGTGCAGCCCCAGTCGTAGAGCGGCACGACACCTGCAGGAATGCGCCCGCTGGGATCCGGCCCGTTCTCATAGGGCACTGCGATGTGCTCCTGCCACGACCCCACATCGACTGGCGGGACCCCGTCGATGGGGCCGAAGCCGCCGTTGGACACCTCCGTGTAGAGACGCCGGAGAAGCGTGGGAAGGCGAACCCGATGACACGTTCCGCCTCGGCAACGGCCTCCGGCGGGGCCGGCGGAGGCGCCTGCCGTTCCCGGGCGATCCTCCGGCAGGCTTCAATGATCTCGTCATCGGTCACCCGGTGATCGTATGAACCGACTCGGACAGTTGACGCCGTTCTTCCAGCGCGAGGGATTCGCGTGCGGGTCAGGCCGCCTCGGTGTCGCGTTCGATGGCGGCGAGCCGGTTCTTCAGCCGGTAGCTGGGTCCGTTGATGGAGACCCCTTCGCAGTGGTGGAGGAGCCGGTCGAGGACGGCGGTTGCGAGGACCTCATCGCCGAAGACCTGACCCCACTCGCTGGAGGTCTTGTTCTAGGTCAGGATGATCGAGCCCTTCTCATAGCGCTTGGAGATCACCTGGAAGACCAGGTTCGCCTCGGCACGGTCGAGAGGCTGGTCGCCGACCTCGTCCACCACGAGAACGCTCGGCCGCAGGTAGGTGCGGAGCTTGCTGGTCAGCCGTCCCGCGGCCTCCGTTGCCTTGAAGTGTCTGACCATGTCGTCAAGGCTGGTGAAGTAGATCGAGAAGGCCGCCCGGCAGACGGCGACCGCCGGAGCGACGGCAAGGTGGGTCTTGCCGACCCCGGGCGGCCCGAGCAGGGCGGCATTGGCCTTGGCCTCGACGAAGGAGAGGGTGGCGAGGTCCTTGATCTTGCGGGGGTCGAGCTCGGGCTGGAACGAGAAGTCGTAATCGTCGAGCGTCTTGTGGTGTGGCTGCTTCGACAGCCGCAGGTTCTGGCGGAAGCGGCGGTCATCCCGAACGGCGAGCTCCTCCGCCAGGACCAGGTCAACGAACTCGAGATAGCCCATCCTCGCCTCATCGGCCCGCTGGGCGTACTGGTTCATGCCCTCGGCAAGGTGGGGCAGGCCGAGCTTGGCGGCCGTGGTGCGGATGCGGGTGCTGACCAGCTGGCTCAACGGAACTCCCTCGTCGCGGACTTGGTGGTAACGGGACGGGTTCCGGTCAGCTCGTCATAGACCGACAGCGGCCTGCGGCCGACCTCGACGTGGGCGGCGGCGGCCTGACTCAACAGGGCCTGCAGCGGACTGGTCTCCTCGGCCACGGAACGATCGCGTCGGGGCTGGGGAAGAAGGTCCCCCGTGGCGACGCGGCGGGTGTCGCCCTTCGGAAGAAGACCGTCCCAGTGGCGTTCGTGGACGACGCGAGCGCCGCGGCCCAGCGCCCGACGATGGACGGCCAGCAGTATGTTGCCGTTCGCGTCGGGGACAGTGGCGTGGAGCATCACCTGAGACTTCCTGGCCCTGATCTCGACCAGCTGACGGGCGCGGACCCTGCGGGCAGGCACCGAGTAGAGGTTGGCGTCGAAGGCGACCAGGCAGTCCTTGCCGACATGCCGCAGGTGCCGCTGCGTGACGACGTAGGGCGTTCTCGGCAGTGGGCCGCAGGGCCACGTGATCGCGGACCGCACGATGGCCGATGACCTCGCCGGGTGTGCCGTGGACGCGGGATCGCCGCAGTGGCACCCAGGCCGAGAACGCGGCGTCGAGCTCCTCGATCGAGGAGAACGCCCAGCCGGCCAGGACGTGATCACGGACGATGGCGACCTGCCGCTCGACCCGGCCCTTGCCCTGCGGCCGGTAGGCTGCGAGCACGTCGATGTCGAGGTCGTAGTGGCCGGCGAAGGCCACCGCCTCGGGGTGGAGCGGGACAGCCTCACCCGGGGCGATGTACCCTCGTCGCCCCAGCCGACCTGGGCCTGGGCACCGGGGACCACCTCGAACCGGCGGTGCAGGCCGGCCAGCTCACCCGGGCTGATGCCGAGCTCCTCGGCGATCCGCGGCCTGGCCTCCTGCAGCGAGATCTTCACGCGCTGGTTGTTGCCCGTGAACCCGTACTCGCTGGCCAGCCGCTCGTGGACCACCGTCCCCTTGATCAGGATCTCGGACCGCAGCATCGCGTCGATCAACGGCGCGACCTCGTCCACCACCCGCTTGCGGGCCTGCCCGTTCGACATCTGGCGGGGCGGCCCGACCGGCCCCTGCGCGGAAAGGTACTTGCGGACCGTGCGGCGATTCGGCCCGGTCTCCTTCGAGATCTCCGACAGGCTCATCGCCCCGGACTCGAACAGACCGTGGAACCGCCGGAGTTCCAACCATCGATGCGGATCCAAGACATCGTCAGCCGCCCTCCGCCATCCGAACCGGCCAAGCAGCAGACTGCCGAACGAGGACTCTCCGCACCTCAGGAACTGGGCACGTTCACTCGTGCGTGGTTGGGCACATTCACATGTACGCCGACAGCACCTGGGCCACGGCCAGCCAGACCACTTCGCAGTTCGTCAGCCGCAGAGGGCGGCCCAGTATGCGCATTCGGCGCAGATGATCATCGATCCGCACGTAGAGTGCAGTCAGGAGGGTGTCCAGCTCGCAGATCGTCACAATCCCGATGCTGGGCACCCTCCCGCACATCCGGAGCAGAACCGGCAAACCCGGCCGACTCCAGAACTACTCGTCCAGCGGCCGAGGTCGGCATCTTCCCGGCCGAGCGCGCCCAGGTTCAGGATGTGGTGGTTCGGCGGCCGGTGGTCCACAACGACCACGCAAACCCCAAGCCAGCACTACCGGTCGAGGCTGCGGCGCCCCGGGTGGACAACAAGCGCGTCTATCCCGCGACGGGTTGGCGCACGAGATTCCAGTCGGCGATCCTGCCGCCGTGATATCGGCGTTCGCCGCAGCTCGCGGAGGTACCTGTACGACATGTCCTCCGGTGCCGTAGTTCCATAGCCTCACCAAGCACGATTCGCCCAGCCGGTCACGCAGTGTCAGGCTGACCACCGGTCCTTAGCTCAGCGTGATTTGGGAGCAGGGGCCTTGTCCACCTGCGGCCCTCACGGCGCTACGAGCTCGTCACACAATCTTGCTGATCGTTGCTGATGGGCGTGGCCGATGTGACGATTCGTCCGTTCGTGAGGGTGTGAGCATGAAGAGCTGCGCACCCCGATCGGGCCGCTGCTCCCGGCCTGGCCCGAGCAATCACCGGGCCCGCACCCGGTGGACAACCCCCTGTCCCTGCAGGGCATCCTCTTCGTGCTGCACACCGGCACCACCTGGCCGCAACTGCCATCGCAGCTGGGATTCGGCTCCGCCCGGACCTGCTGGCGGCGACTCGGCCCGCCAGCAGGACGCCAGGCCCTGAACCGCATTACTCCCGGCCGAGCTGAACGCGGCCGACCCGATCGACCGGACGAGCGCCTGCGTGAACACCTCCCACGTCCGCGCGTAAAAGGGGCGCGGCGACGGGCCCGTCACCGGTCGACCGGCCCAAGACCGGCAGCAAGCACACCACCTGATCAGCGACGGCAGAGGCATCCCCTTCCACGTGATCACCACCGCCACCAACGTCAACGACGTCACCCGGACACTCCCCGACGCCCCCCGTGGCCAGCCGGGTTACCCACCCGCGCACACATGCCCCAGCGCCCTGCTCAGAAACAAGGGCTACGACAGCAACCCCAACCGCCGGGAACCGCGCAAACGCCAGATCCTGCCGGTCCTCCCCCCACCGCGGCAAGCCCTACATAACCGGCCTCGACATGCCCCGCCACACCATCGAGCAGGCATTCACCCAACTCCGCCAGTTCAAGCGCCTCGCCGCCCACTGACAACGACGCCTCGATCTCCACAACGCCTTCGTCTCACTCGCCTGCGGACTCATCTGCTGGCGACGCCTCACCCGACAGACACAGTAATCGCGTTACGAGTTCTACGTGTTCGCCCTGACTTCTGAGCCAATGCCATGCAGGTATTGACCAACTCGCCGGTGAATCAATCCACATGTCGGACAATTCCCCCCGGACCAACAACACCCTCGACCGCCCAAGCCTCATCGCCCGGGTACATAACAACTACCAAACCTCAGGCAACCACCTCATGGAACCGCCGGTCGCCCTCGCCAAAGTCTGGATGCACGACCATCCGCAGTCCCCGACCGGCGCCACCATGAAGGCCTCCGAGTGCGACTCCCCGCCGCCTCTCCTCACGACCGAACACCCCGAGCAACGAGCCCCGGCCGTGGTGCGGAGAAGATCGAAAACACGGCCCCGCACTGTCGCCGGCGGCAGGCATACTGGCGCAATGTCCGACCATCGCCCGTCCGATGCCATCGAACCGCCCGACCCGTTCGAAGGTCTGGTCCTGGACGAGGAGTTCGTCCGATCCGCCACCGTGCGCGAGCCGTCCGCGCGGGCCCGGATGCTGGCCGAGCGTTGGCGCCACGAGCCGCCGGTCGATCCGGGCGGCCGTCGCTGGTCGCCGGGCGGGTCGCGGCCGCCCCGCCGCAGGCGGTGGTTCGGGTGGGCGGGCCGGGCCCAACCTCCATACCGCACCGGACGATTCGGGCGGCTGCATCGGTTCCGGTCGCTCAGCCGGGGTGAGCGGTGGACGGTGGTGCTCGGGCTACTGATCGTCCTGCTGGCGGTGGGCGGGGTGCTGTTCGAACCGCAGCGGGCCCACACGCCGCAACTGGCCCGCGCGGCAGGCGGGCCGGGCAGGCCGTCGCCCTCGGAGGACCGTGCGCTGCCCGGCGGCGGGGTGTCCGCCGGTAGTCGGTGCGGGACGCGCGGCTACCACCGTTTCTCGACCGCGCCCGTCTCGCTCAGCCTCGACGGGTTGTCAGGTCCGGCGCTGCTGCTGGCCGCTCAGGGCTTCCGTGGTCTCGACACCGACCGGCCCGGCGAGTTCACCTTCGACCTGCGGCTCAGCTCGGGCTCCGCGACGCCGATGGCGCTGTCGGGTCCGCTCGGCCCGGAGGGCGTGGCGGTGGAGATCGAGGGGCCGGACGGGCTGGTGGCCGGCGCGTATGGGCTGCCCGCGACGGTCGAGGGCGCGCCGTACACTTCCGACGGCCGGGGGTGGCTGATCTCCGACCACGGCGCGGTCGCGCACGTCGTGCTGCCGGCGGCGGCACTCTGCCCGGGCGTCGGCGCGCAGGCCCTCGCCACCGGACTGGCACTGCGCACCGACGGCGGCAACACCATCACCGGCCCGGCGCCGTACACCGTCACGGTGTCGATGGCCGACCCGGAGGTGGGCGAGCTGCGGCGAGCCCTCGGGGTACTGCCGCAGGGCGAGGTGCTGGCCGCCACCAACCGGGTCCCGGTGCGGGCGGCCAACCCGAGCTGAGCCGATCGCGGACCGTCCTCCTGAAGCTGTCTCAAACCCATGGCTGTGTCGGGGGTTGGCAGGTGAACGGTGGTGGGGATAACCCCACCTTGAAGTCTCGTGCCCCCTTCATGGTGGGTGACCTGCGGATTTCCTAGCGTTGGTGATGCCCCGAAGGGAGGTCCGCCGGGGCGTCACCCTCCGAGGAAGGCTTCACCATGTCGCCCCGCCTGCGCCGTTCCCAGCCCGGCCGGCCCGCCCATCCTGCCGCTTCCGACGCTGCCGCCGCGCCCGGGTCGCCCTGGCCCGGCTCCGCAGCGTCCGCGGCTGCGCCCGGCCTGCCCATGGATGGACGGCCCTCCGGTGGACGGCTGACGGACGGACGGCCCACCAACGGGCAGCCGGCGGTCGAACTGCGCGGCGTGCGCCGGATCTACGGTCGCGGTGCGGGAGCGGTTCACGCCCTCGGCGGGATCGACCTGACGCTCCCCGCAGGCAGTTTCACGGCCGTGATGGGCCCGTCCGGCTCCGGCAAGAGCACCTTCCTGCAGTGCGCCGCCGGCCTCGACCGGCCCGATGCGGGGCAGGTGCTGCTGGCCGGGCATCCGATCAGCTCG
The DNA here is from genome assembly GCF_042734215.1 of Kitasatospora sp. NPDC059673. Taxonomy (NCBI): domain Bacteria; kingdom Bacillati; phylum Actinomycetota; class Actinomycetes; order Kitasatosporales; family Streptomycetaceae; genus Kitasatospora; species Kitasatospora sp. NPDC059673. The sequence goes on from NZ_JBHWEN010000002.1 coordinate 137,375, forward strand.
CTCGGGGAGGACGCGCTGACCAAGCTCCGGCGCAGCCGGATCGGCTTCGTTTTTCAGGCGTTCAACCTCCTGCCCTCGCTGACGGTCCTTCAGAACGTGCTGCTCCCGCAACGTCTGGCCGGTGGCCGGCCGGACAAGGCCCGGGCCCACGAGCTGCTCGCCCGGGTCGGCCTGCGCGAGCACGCCGCCCGTCGGCCCGGCCAGCTCTCCGGTGGCCAGCAGCAGCGCGTCGCCCTGGCCCGGGCGCTGATCACCCGGCCCGACGTGATCTTCGCCGACGAGCCCACTGGCGCGCTCGACACGCACAGCGCACACGAAGTCCTCGGCCTGCTGCGCAACGCGGTGGACGGCCTCGGCGCGACAGTGGTGCTGGTCACGCACGACCCGGTCGCCGCGTCCTTCGCCGACCGCGCGGTCTTCCTGGCGGGCGGACTCCTCGCGGGCGAGCTCCATCATCCCGACCCACGCACAGTCTCCGACCACATGCTCACCCTCTCCGCCCAGCCCGTCGGCACCCGCGCATGAGCCCCCGCCGTCCCTGCCCATGCCCCGGAGGCGACCGCGGGCCCGACGGACCGGCCCGCGCCGGCCTCGCGACCCGCCCCTCCGCCCTCCTCTTCTGCCACGCCCCGGAGTTGACCGCATGACCAACGGACTGGCCCGCGCCGCCGTACGTTTCCGGCCCGCCTCGTTCGCGGGTACCTTCCTGGCGCTGCTGTTCGCCTCGGCGATCGTGACCGCGTGCGGCGTGCTGCTGCAGACCGGGCTCACCGCGAGCATCAAGCCCGACCGGTACGCGGACGCACCGATCCTGGTGTCTGCCGACCAGCAGGTGAAGGTGTCGGTCGTGCGCGGCAAGGAGCCCGACACGATCGCCCACACCCTCCCCGAACGGGCCCGGCTGGACGCCTCCCTGACGGCTGTCGTGGCCGCTGTGCCGGGCGTCGAACAGGCCCGGCCCGACTCCGCGTTCCCGGTGTCGGCCGGCCGATCCGGCCTGCCGGCGCTCACCGGTCGCGGCTGGGCCGCGCTGGGCATCGCCCGGGGCGAGCGGCTCACCGAGGGCCGCGCCCCGGCCGACGGCGAACTGGTGCTGGACGCCGCGAGTGCCCGCGCCGCCCACCTCTCGCCCGGAGCGGACCTGACCGTCGACACGCCCGTCGGCACCGCGTCCTACCGGGTCTCCGGCCTCGCCGAAGCGCAGCCCGGCCGGGCCACCGCCTGGTTCGCGGACAGTACGGCCGATCGGATCTCCGGCCACCCGGGCCGGATCGACTCCCTTGCCGTCCGCCCCGCGCAGGGCACCGCCCCGGCCGCGCTGGCCGGCGCGCTGCGCCAGGCGCTGGACGGCAAGGCGCAGGTGACGACTGGTCAGCAGCGTGGCGAGGTGGAACAGCCGGTGCTGCTCGAGGCGAGGGAGGTGCTGGCCGGCATCGGCGGCTCCTTCGGCGGGACGGCTGTCACCGTCGCCGTGTTCGTGCTGGCGAGCACCATCACGCTGGCGACCGGCCAGCGGGCCCGTGAGTTCGCGCTGCTGCGGACGGTCGGGGCGACGCCACGTCAGATTCGGCGTTCGATCGCCACCGAGGCGGTGCTGATCGCCCCGGTCGCCGCCGCGATCGGCATCCTGCCCGGGCTGGCACTGGCCCGCTGGTGGTTCGGTGAACTGGTCGCTCGCGGTGCGGTGCCCACTGGGGTGTCGCTCGATGTCGGCCCGCTGCCCCTGCTCGTCTCGGTCGCGGTCTGCACGGGGACGGCACTGGCGGCCGGTCTGCTCGCGGCCCGGCACAGTGCCCGGATGCGGCCGACCCAGGCACTCGGCGAGGCCGACAACGGGCCGGGTGCACCTGGCGCGGTTCGGGCGGTGATCGGTGCGCTGTTCGCCGCGGGCGCGGTCTCGCTGGCGGTGGTCGCGGCCAACCTGGCGGGTGCCACGGCGGCGAACCTGGCCCTGGGTGTGGTGCTGTGCTTCATGGTCGCCGTGGGGCTGCTCGGTCCGTGGCTGGTGCGCGGCGCGGTCGGTCTGGTGGGTGTGCTGCTGCGCGCTGCCGGGGCGTCGGCCTCGCTGGCCGCCGACAACGCCCGTGCCGGATCCCGGCGGCTGGCCTCGGCGACCGTCCCGATCGTGATGGTCATCGCCTTCTGCGGGACTCTGGTGTTCCTGCAGTCCAGCCTTCAGCACGCCGCCTCCGAGCAGGTCCGCGAGGGGCTGAAGGCGGATCGGGTGGTCACCGCCGGCGCCGGTGCTGGACTGCCCGCGAACGCCGTGGAACGTGCGGCCAAGGTGCCGGGCGTGGACGCCGCGGTCGGCCTGCTGCCCACCGGCCTGGTGTACCAGAGCTCCGGCGCGCTCAGCGCGGCCACCGCAGAGGCGGTGGACGGCGATCCGGCCGCGCTGGCGAAGGTCCTGGACCTTGGCGTGACGTCGGGTTCGCCGGCCGACCTGTCCCGGTCCGCCGACACCGTCGCGCTGGACGGCCTGCTGGCCGAGAGCCTGAAGGTGAAGGTCGGCCAGCGGGCGGCGTTCTGGCTCGGCGACGGCACCCGGGTCGAGCCCATGGTGGTCGCGATCTACCGCCGCGGACTCGGCCTCGGGCAGGCGCTGCTCCCAAAGGCCGCGGTCACCGCGCACACCGATTCGCCCTACGCGACCCGGCTGTTGGTCACCGAGGCCCCCGGCACGGACGGAGCCTCGATTACGAAGACACTGTCCGAACTCGCACCAGCGGGCCTGACAGTGACGGACCGCCACGGCTACGCGGCCCAGGCCGACCAGGATCGCGAGCTGAACGGCTGGGTGAACAACGTGATGGCAGGTGTGCTGGCCGGGTTCGCGGCGCTGACAGCCGCGAACACCCTGGTGATGACGGTGCTGGACCGCCGCCGCGAGATCGCCCTGCTGCGGTTGGCCGGCACCACCCGCCGTCAGGTCCGCACGATGCTGCGCTGGGAGGCACTGCTGATCGCTGCGATCGGCCTGGTGACCGGTGCCGCGATCGCCTGGGCGACGCTCACCCCGATCACCCGCGCTCTGACCTCCGCTGGTCCACATGTTCCCCTCACCACCGCCCTTCCGCTCGGCGCAGCGACTGCCCTGCTCTGCCTGGCCGCCACCGCTCTTCCCGGACGCGCCTTGCTGCGCACCCGTCCCATCACCGCGCTCTGATACCGCGCCCGGACGCCACAACCCTGTCCGGCGTGCCTACGCCCTCGGCGGCCACTCCTCCCGGGGGGTGGCCCTGCCGCGTCTCCCGGCACCGGGCGCGCTGAGCACCGGGCGTCGGTCATGGTCGGCCCAGGAGTTGGGTGCCGGCGGTGCTGCTGCCGCGGGCGGTGAAGAACTCGGTGAAGCCCCGGACGAATTCCTCCTCGGTGATCTGGCCGTCCCCGTCGGTGTCCAGTTGGCGGAAGCCGTGGGTGAGTTCGGCTGGGTGGACGCGGGAGCCGCCGAACAGGGTCCGGTACTCGTCGGCGCACAGCTGGCCGCTGTGGTCGACGTCGGCGGCGTGGAACATGGCGCGGACGGCGACGTGCAGGCCCTGTTCCAGGTAGCCGGGGTCACGGTCGATCCCGGCCAGCATCGCGGTGACGAACTCCTCGCAGGAGATCTCTCCGTCGCCAGTGGCGTCCACGGTGGCCAGCAGGTGCTCCCACCAGGTGTCGAAGGCGGTGTAGACGGCGGACTCGGTCTCCTCGTCGCGCTCCAGCGGCCAGCAGACGTTGTGTGCCATGGCCCGGAAGTCGGCAGCGGTGAGGCGTCCGTCGCCGGTCTGGTCCATCACCTGGTGGTAGAAGGCGGCGATCCGGGCCGGTCGGTCGTCCCGCCGTGGTGTGCGTGGCGGGCGTGGCGGCCGGCCTGGTGCGGTGGTGGCCGCCCGGGACTGCTCGCCGCTGGGGTGGGTGCGGTAGCGGAGCCGGTCGGGCAGCCGCTCGGAGATCAGGCGCGCGCTGCGGTGGACCGTCCAGGAGAGCGCGGCGGCGCCGCGACTGCGTGGCAGGCCGCACTTGGCGCGGAACTCGACCGGCAGGTCGGCCAGGGTGAGCGTGGTGAGGAAGCGGGCGACGAGTCGGCGCAGCAGCGGCCAGGCGGGTCGGAGCCGGCCGAGGCGGCGTGGCGCTGGGGCACGGGTGAGGACGGTGTACAGCATGTCCTTGGCGGCTTCGGTGAGTTCAAGGGTCTCCCGGATGGTGTCCCGAATGTAGCCGGGCACGTCGGCGGCGGTGGGCGGGAACAGCTCGTCGGGGAGCCGGAAGGCCGTACAGACCTCTCGGAACTCCCGGTAGAGCCTGTCGAGTTCGACGGGGCTCAACCGGCGGCCGGAGAGTGCCCGCAGAGCCGTCATGGCCTCGTACAGGGTGACCAGCACCCAGACCCGGACGGCGGGGTCGAGGGCCGTGTAGGGGCGGCCCTGGGCGTCGACTCCGGCGATCCGGCGGTGGCTGCGTTCGAGGCGCTGGATCTCGCGGTGCAGCGCCTCCTGATCGGAGAAGAACAGGCGCCTGCCGCTGTCCATGGTGTGTTCGATCCGCCGCCAGGGGTGGCTCCGGTAAGTGGACAGTTGGTGGACTCCGGCGCCGACGGCGGGGTGGGCGTTCTGCAGGACGAGCAGCCGCCAGGCGACCAGGGCGATGCGGCGCTCGCCGAGGGTGCGGCGCAGCATGGAGTCCGATTCCGCTCGTGCGGCGTGTGTCATGGGTCCGTACCCCCTTTCCTTCCGGTGGCCCGACGGCCACTCAACGGCCTTTCGGCTTCGGCCCGTTTTGGATGTTCCGAAGCCTAGGGGCGGTTCCTGGCCAAACCCGCTGGTACAGACCCCAAACCACCCGGCGGGGTGAGCCGGAGGGCAATTCTCCGCCCGCACAGGTGGATCAGGTCCGCACGACGTTGACGGTTTCCATCAATTCCCGGTGCCAGGCGGCACGTTGCCTAGGCTCCGGGTCCGAGGTCCGGAGTCCGCGGTCCGGAGTCCGCGGTCCGAGGTCCGGGGTCGGTCAGTCCCACCAGAAGGACCACTGGTCTGCGTTGACCAGGCCGGGTGCGTAATCGGCGATCGTGCCGACGCCCTGGAAGATGTTGTCGGGACAGAACGCGAGGTGTTCGGCGGCGATCCGAAGCGCCAGGTCGTCCTCCTGGGGCGGCGCTCCGACGCTCAACTCCAGGTCGGCGAAGCCGACCTGGACCAGTCGGGTCCCGTAGCGGCGTTCCCAGTCGAGCAGCACGGCGGAGACCTTGGCGATGTCGCCCTCGTGGTTGACCGGTCCGGTCCAACCGCAGGCGGTGAGCGCTTCGGCGCCGGTGGCGGCGGGTACCAGGCCGATCCGCAGGTGCGCGTTGTTGGCCAGCAGTTCGCGGGCCAGTGCGCGGGCGGCCCGGTCCGGGTCGCCGGGTTGTTGGGCGGCAGGTGCCGTTCCGGGCCAGCCGTCGGTGAACGGGGCGATGCTCTTGGCGAGTTCGGCGCTCTCCTCGGGGTCGGGAATGTCATCGTCGGCGGGGGTGGCGGAGTGCTCCCAGCCGGTGCGCAGCAGTGCGGCGGGGTCGTACCAGTCGGGTTTGGTGGCGTCGCGCGGTTGGAGTTCGCCGGAGCCCCAGGGGCGGAACTCGGCGTCGCCGGCGGAGAGCGGGGCGAGCAGCAGCGGCCACAGCCCACTGGCCGGGTGCTCGCGGTGCAGTTTCTCCCAGAGCCCGAGGGGTGCCGGCCCATCGCTCATCCAGAGCAGGGGGGTGGCGTCCTCCTCGTTGTCGTCCGGCTTCACCAGCCGTCCGGCGGGCAGCAGGGCGGCGACGGCGGCCAGGTCGGCGTCGGGCCGCAGGTAGCGCAGTTGGTGGAGGGTGTCGGTCATGCGGGCAAGCTAGCAAGCCAGCCTGACAAGGCATTTTCCACTGAAGGGTAGTCAACGCCACGGCTGCACACGCTGGTTCACGGAGCTGTGGAAGTGGACGCGGAGGCCCTGCCTTGATTACGGTCTGACACCAAACTCATTGTCGGATGATCACGCAATCAGACGCATCCGGCCGGAGCAGAAAGAAGGAGCCCCATGGCTTCCCACCGACGCCCGAAACAACCGAGCCGCGCCCGTACCTACGTCCTGACCGGTGCCGCAGCGACCGCGGTCGCGCTGTCGGCCCAGGTGAGCGCGCACGCCGCGCCGGCCCAGCCGAACAAGAACGAGGTGAAGGCCCAGGTCGACAAGCTGCTGGAGGAGCAGGAGCAGGCGACCGAGAAGTACAACGGCGCCAAGGAGCGGGCGGACCAGCTGCACAAGCAGGCCGCCCAGTTGCAGGACCAGCTGGCCCGCGGCCAGGAGCAGTTGAACGAGCTGGCCTCCGGGCTGGCGGCGGTGGCCGGCGACCAGTACCGGCACGCCGGCGTCGATCCGTCGATGCAGCTGATGCTCTCGTCCGACCCGGACAAGTACCTGGCACAGGCGTCGTCCTTCGACCAGGCCGCCAGCACCCAGTCCGCCACCCTGAAGGCGTTGCAGGAGCAGCAGCGCCGGCTTGAGCAGCAGAAGCGGGAGGCGGCGACGGTGCTGGCCGAGCTGGACGACCAGACCCAGGTGCTCAACGGCGCCCGGAGCACGGTGCAGTCCAAGCTGGCGGAGGCCCAGCGCCTGTTGGCCACGCTGTCGGCCGCCGACCGGGCCGCGATCGTGCGGGGCACTGACGAGTCCGCCTCGCGCAGCGCCTCCCGGGTCGATCCGGCCAGCCTGCCGTCGGCCAGCGGCGCGGCCAAGGTCGCGGTGGAGGCCGCGCTCAAGAAGCAGGGGTCGGACTACATCTCGGGCGCGACCGGCCCGAACACCTTCGACTGCTCCGGCCTGATGGTGTGGGCGTACGCGCAGGCCGGCGTCTCGCTGCCGCGCACCTCGCAGGCGCAGGCCACCGCCGGAACCAATGTGGGCACCGACTGGCACAACGCCCAGCCCGGCGATCTGGTGATCTACAAGTCCGACCGGAGCCATGTCGCCATGTACATCGGCAACGGCATGGTGGTGCACGCGCCGAAGGCCGGTGACGTGGTCAAGGTCATGAAGGTCGACGCGATTTCGATCAACGTCATCCGCCGGGTCTGACGCGCGCGGGGCCAAGGCCCCGGCACCTGATCGCCAATCAGCCCCGAGCGGGGGCGGGGCGGCGGTCGGGCAACTGTCCGGCGACGATCGAGGCCAGCGCGAGGGCGAAGCCCACCAGCTGGACCGGGCCGAGGGTCTGGTCGAGCACCACCGCGCCGAGGACGGCGGCCACCAGCGGAGAGAGCAGCCCGAGCACCGCGACGCCGGTGACCGGAAGGCTGGTGATGCCCTGGAACCAGAGGGCGTAGGTGAGCAGTCCACCGATCAGGCCCAGCCACAGGTAGCCGAGCACGGCTCGCCCGTCGATGGCCGGCGGAGCGCCCTCGAACAGAAAGGTCAGCGGGAGCAGGAACAGGCCGCCGGAGGTGAGTTGCCATCCGGTGAGCGCGAGCGGGGAGACGCCTTCGGGACGGCCCCAGCGCTTGGTGAGGGTGACGCCGAGCGCCATGGTTGCGGCGCCGCCGAGTCCGGCGGCCACGCCGACGGCGTCCAGGGCGGCGCTCGGGCCGATCACCACCAGTCCGACGCCGAGTACGCCGACCAGGCCCCACAGCAGCTGTCGGCCGGAGAGCCGTTGGCGCAGTACGGCCACGGCCAGCACGGCGACGATCATCGGTTGGGCGGCGGCAAGGGTTCCGGCCACTCCGCCGGGCAGGCGTTCGGCGGCGGTGAACAGCAGCGGCAGGAACAGTCCGATGTTCAGTACCCCGAGAACGGCGGCCTTGCCCCACCAGCCTCCGCGCGGCAGCGTCCGGGTGACGGCCAGGGCGATCAGGCCGGCCGGCAGGGCGCGCAGCAGGGCGGCGAACATCGGGTGGCCGGGCGGCAGCAGTTCGGTGGTGACCACGTAGGTGGTGCCCCAGACGGCGGGGGCGATCGCGGTCAGCGCGGTGCGCGGCAGGACGCCGCGGTCACCGCCCGAACTGCCGGACGGTGCAAGGGTGGTGAGCGGTTCGGCGGACGGGGTGGCGGTGCTGGTCGCTGTCATGCGGAAAGTCTGACTTTCACTCGATCGATGAGTCCAACACATGTTTGTCAGCGCATTGATCTTGTTCCGCGATGGATGCAGGATGGGGTGCATGGAGCTCCAGCAGGTGCGCTACGTCGTCGCGGTGGCCGAGACGCTCAACTTCACCCGCGCCGCGGAGCGCTGCCTGGTGGTGCAGTCGGCGCTCAGCCATCAGATCTCCAGGCTCGAACACGAGCTGGGCGCCCGGCTGTTCGAGCGCACCAGCCGCCGGGTACGGCTGACCGCGGCCGGCGAGGCCTTCCTGCCGGCCGCCCGCCAGTGTCTGGAAGCGGCGGAGCGGGCGGCGGCCGAGGTCGCGGCGGCGGTCGGCGAGGTGCGCGGGCGGCTCGCGGTGGGTCTGATCCCCACCGTCACCGCCGTGGACATCCCGGCCGGGCTGCACGCGTTCCGCGGCCGCCATCCGCAGGTGCGGATCAGCCTGCGGGTCGGCGCCAGCGACGATCTGATCGAACAGGTCCGCCAGGGCGTCCTGGACGTCGCCTTCCTCGGCCTGCCGCCGACCTTGCGCCCGCAGGGGGTCACGGCCCGTGAACTGGCCCGCGGCCGCCTGGTCGCGGTCGTCGCGCCGGACCATCCGCTGGCCGCCCGCAGCCGGGTGAGCCTGCGCACGCTGGCCGCCGAGCCGTTCGTCGATCTGCCCGCGGGCACGGCCGGTCGCGCCCAGACCGATCTGGCGTTCAGAGCGGCCGGCCTGGTCCGCGACGTGGCGTTCGAGGTCACCGACGCCGCCTACACGCCCCGGCTGGTCGGCCCGGGCCTGGCCGTGGCGATGCTGCCCGCCGCGTACGTGGACCGGTTGACGGGCGTCGCGACCGTCGAGGTCACGGACGCGCCGACCCGGATCGAGACGGTGGTGTGGAGCCGCACGGGCCCGACACCGGCCACCGCTGCCTTCCTCGATCTGCTGGGCATTCCGGCTGATGCGCCTACCTGAAGTCTGCTGATCCGACGATCCGATAATGGCCCGTCAGGTCTCCGCGATGTGTCGCCACGTGTCCCCGCATGTCCGCTCCGGTGATCCGCTGGCGGGCCGTTCCCGCGCTGTGCTTACCTGACGCCGTGACCGTCCCGGCGGCCTCCTCCACCGCCCGGCATCCCGACGGTTCGTCAACTACGCCTCCCCGCGACGGTTTCGCCCTGCCCGCGCAGCCGTCCCCGCCCCGCACGCGTACAGGAGCAGCATGTCCGAGCAGAGCCCCGTTGCCACCCCCGGCTGGTCGTTCGAGACCCGGCAGATCCATGCGGGCGCGCAGCCCGACCCCGCGACCGGGGCCCGGGCGGTGCCGATCTACCAGACCACCTCGTTCGCGTTCCGGGACACCGCACACGCCGCCGACCTGTTCGCCCTCGTCGAGCCGGGCAACATCTACACCCGGATCCACAACCCGACCACCGACGTGCTGGAGCAGCGCTTGGCCTCCCTGGAGGGCGGGGTGGCTGCGGTCGCGCTGGCCTCCGGGCAGGCCGCGGAGACCCTGGCCCTGCTGACGGTGGCCGGAGCGGGTGACCACCTGGTCTCCTCGGCGTCCCTGTACGGAGGCACCTACAACCTGCTGCGACACACCCTGCCCCGGTTCGGCATCGAGGTGAGCTTCGTGGACGACCCGGACGACCTGGACGCCTGGCGGGCGGCGGTCCGTCCGAACACCAAGGCGCTGTTCGCGGAGTCGCTGGGCAATCCGCGCGGCAATGTGCTGGACGTGCGCGGCGTCGCCGAGGTCGCGCACACCGCCGGGGTGCCGCTGATCGTCGACAACACCGTGCCCACGCCGTTCCTGCTCCGACCGATCGAGCACGGCGCGGACGTGGTCGTGCACTCGGCGACCAAGTTCCTCGGCGGGCACGGCACCACTATCGGGGGTGTGGTGGTGGACGGCGGCACCTTCGACTTCGGCGCCCACCCCGCACGCTTCCCCGGTTTCACCGAACCCGACCCGAGCTACCACGGCCTGCGCTTCTGGGACGCCCTCGGGCCGGGCGCGTTCGCCGCCAAGCTGCGGGTGCAGCTGCTGCGCGACCTCGGTCCGGCGCTCGCCCCGCACTCGGCGTTCCTGCTGCTGCAGGGCATCGAGACGCTGTCGCTGCGGCTGGAGCGGCACACCGCCAACGCGCTGGAACTGGCCCGCTGGCTCCAGGCCCGCGACGAGGTCGCGGCCGTCCACTACCCGGGCCTGCCGTCCAGCCGTTGGCACGCCGCCGCGCAGCGTTACCTGCCGCGCGGCGCGGGCGCGGTGCTCTCCTTCGAGCTGCGCGACGGTGTGGAGGCCGGGCGGCGGTTCGTGGACGGACTCGAACTCTTCAGCCACCTCGCCAACATCGGCGACGTGCGCAGCCTGGTGATCCACCCGGCGTCCACCACACACAGCCAGCTGGACGCCGAACAGTTGGCGGCCACCGGCACCGCGCCCGGCCTGGTGCGGCTGTCGGTCGGGCTGGAGAGCGTCACCGATCTGAAGGCGGACCTGGAGGCGGGCTTCCGCTCGGCGAAGGGCGCGTCCTGAACGGCACCTTGGGCCTCGCCGTCCCGCCCGCCACCGGAGCCTGGCGGGACGGCGACCCGGTCGGCCGGCGGCGCTGGTTCGCGCTGCCCGGACCGCTCGTCCTGGAGGCGGGCGGCACCCTGCCGGGCGGCAGACTGGCGTACGAGACCTGGGGAGTGCTCGCGCCGGACGGCTCCAACGCCGTCCTGGTGCTGCACGCGCTGACCGGCGACAGCCACCTCGCCGGGCCCGCTGCGGCCGGGCACCCCACGGCCGGCTGGTGGGACGAACTGGTCGGCCCCGGCCGGGCCTTGGACACCGATCGCTGGTTCGTGGTGGCGGCGAACGTGCTGGGCGGCTGCCAGGGCTCCACCGGGCCGTCCGTACCCGCGCCCGACGGGCGAGCCTGGGGCGGGCGCTTCCCGTTCCTCACCCAGCGCGACCAGGTCGCCGCCGAGGCGCTCCTCGCCGACGCGCTCGGCGTGGAGCGCTGGGCGCTGGTGGTCGGCGGGTCGATGGGCGGGATGCGGGCGCTGGAATGGGCGGTGACGCACCCTCAACGGGTGGGCACGCTGCTGGTGCTGGCCACCACGGCCGCCGCTTCCGCCGAGCAGATCGCGCATGCCTCCACGCAAGTGCAGGCGATCCGCACCGACCCCGGCTGGCACGGCGGTGACTACCATCACCTGCCGCCCGGCGCCGGGCCGCACCGCGGCCTCGGCCTGGCCCGCCGGCTCGCCCAGATCACCTACCGCAGCGAACCCGAACTCGCCGCCCGCTTCGGCCGCGCCCCGCAGCCCGGCGAACACCCTTGGCACGGCGGACGGTTCGCCGTCGAGTCCTACCTCGACCATCACGCGTCGAAGCTGGCGCACCGCTTCGACGCGGGCAGCTACGTGGTCCTCAACGAGGCGATGAACGCCCACGACCTGGGCCGTGGTCGTGGTGGGACGGCCGCCGCCCTGCGGCGGGTGACCGCGCCCGCGTTGGTCGTCGCCATCGACTCGGACCGGCTCTACCCGCCCGCCCAGCAGGCCGAACTCGCCGCGCACCTGCCGCACGCCGACGCCCTCCGGTTGATCTCCTCGCCGCACGGCCACGACGGCTTCCTGCTGGAGGCCGACCAGGTGGCACCGCTGCTCGCCGAACTCCTGCCGGGCGCCGACCGATGAACGCGCACCACCGCGCCGGAGGTGCCCGACCGTCAGGCGATCGAGGCGGCGACGATCGCCGCGGCGGCCAGGTTGCAGCTGGCCGACACCCATACCGCCGGGTGCGACTCGTTCGACACCAGGATGGCGCCCAGCCGACCCGGGGTGAGCAGGTCCAGCAGCCAGAACGCGAGCGCCATGAGCAACAGCCCGAGAACGCCGAAGGCCAGCGTGGAGATCAGGCCCTTGCCGAAATCGTCGTAGGTGGTGCGGATCGCGGTATAGACGATGCCGCCGACGCCGAGCAGTGCCGAACTGAGCAGCAGGGCGGCATTGCGGTTGCCCTCTGCCCAGATCAGCCGGCCGAGCTTGCCCGGGGTGAGCACGTCGATCAGCAGATAGCCGAGCAGCAACAGCACCAGGCCGACCAGGCCGTAGACGGCGGCCGCGCCAAGGCCGTGGACTATGTCGTTCATCAGCGGGGCTCTCCCGGGGTCGGGCAGCCGCGCCGGGCCGCGCCATGGTCAAGGATCGGCAAAACATAACCCATCTCCCTGGCCGCCCGTCAGTTTCCGACAGCACTGGACCGAACATCACATCTTCCGCGTACGATGGTCCGCCATGACACCGCCGCCGCCCGCCAGTACCGCCCCGGACCGACCGATACCGGACGCCCGCCGCCGGTCCGGCTTCGTCACGCTGGGGATGGTCGGCACGCTCGCCCTCACCCTGTCCGGCTGCTCCTCCTCCAGCACCCCGCCCAGCCGCTGCGTCAACCCGACCACGCTGAAGGTGCTGGACAGCCACTCCTGCTCGGCCGGCGGCTCGGGCGCGGGACGCTGGTACTACTGCGGGTACGGCACCGACACCGTCAACGGCGGAACCTTCGACAAGGCCGCCACCAAGCGCGGCGGCTTCGGCTGCCCCAAGGGCAGCAGCAGCGGCTCGGGCGGCGGCTGACCCCTGATGCGCCGTCACACCATCACCCCCCGCCCCGACTGGCTGGCCACCGTCGAATCCCAGGGCCTCGTGTACGCGATGTGCTCCGACCCGTGCAACCAGGGCGGCCCACATCCCTACTGGGACGAGAGCGCCTACTACGAATTCTCGCTGCCCGAGGTCGAGGCCCTGGAAGAAGTCGTCGAGGAACTCCACGAACTCTCCCTCGCCGCCGCCGACCACGTGGTACGCACCGGCCGCTTCGCCGACTTCGGCATCACCGACCCCCGGCTCGCCGCGGTCGTCGCAGAATCCTGGCACCGCCGCGACGAACAGCCCAGCGTGTACGGCCGATTCGACCTCGCCTACGACGGCACCGGCCCCGCCAAGCTGTTCGAGTACAACGCCGACACCCCCACCTCGCTGATCGAGGCCGCCGGACCGCAGTGGTTCTGGCTGGAGGACCGCTTCCCCGACGCCGACCAGTGGAACTCCCTCCACGAACGCCTGATCGCCTCCTGGCACCGTCAGAAGCACCTGCTGCCGCCCGGGCCCGTGCACTTCGCCCACTCCCGCGGCGACACCGAGGGCGAGGACTGGCTGACCACCCTCTACCTCCAGGAGTGCGCCGAACAGGCCGGACTGCAGACCGTCGGCATCGCCATGGAGGACATCGGCTGGGACGGCCTGACCGGCCGCTTCGTCGATCTCGAACACCGCTTCATCCGCTCCGTGTTCAAGCTCTACCCCTGGGAGTGGCTCGCCGAGGACGAGTTCACCGACCAGCTCCTCGACGTCATCGACCTCGGCGGCGGCACCGGCTCCACCCTGTGGATCGAGCCCGCCTGGAAGATGCTGCTGTCCAACAAGGCGCTGCTGGCCGTCCTCTGGGAACTCAACCCCGGCCACCCGAACCTGCTGCCCGCCTACCTCGACGGCCCGCGCGAGCTCGCCGACCCCGACGGCCCCGGCTACGCCGCCAAGCCGCTGCTGGGCCGCGAGGGCGCCGGCATCCGCATCGTCGAACCGGACGGCACCCAGACCCGTCTCGCCGACTGGGCCGGCGACCCGGACCGCTACGGCGCCGAAGGCCACTGCTACCAGCAGTACCACCCCCTCCCCGACTTCGACGGCAACCGTCCCGTCCTCGGCACCTGGGTCGTCGACGGCGAATCCGCCGGCCTCGGCATCCGCGAAACCGACGACAGCCCCATCACCCACCAGGGCGCCCGCTTCCTCCCGCACGTCATCCGCTGAACTCCTTCTCCTTTCGACCTGCCCTGTCGACCTGCCCTGTCGGCGTGTCCCGCCAGCATGTCCCGTCGGCGTGTCCTGGCGGCGGGTCCTGCCGACCCACTCCTGCCACTACGCACTCTTCGCCGCGCCGGATGGGTATCCCCTACGCATTGATCAGCCCACCGTCCCACCGCAAAGCTGGTATTCGCTCTCCCCACCCCCAGTCAGGAGATCCGGATGACCCGCCGCGAACGCTTCCGCCTCTACGCCAGCGAGCACTTCACCGCCCTCGCCGAGCACCCCACCCCGCGCTGCCCCCGCCGTGGCTTCGTCGAACGCCAGACCCGCCGTGCCACCCTCTCCCACCTCGCCCGCCTGACCCCTCGCCCGCGTCCCTGAGCCCTGTGGCTCCCCGGCCCGGCGGCTCTCCGCCCGCACCCGCCAACTCGGCACCCGCGCCCATCGGCTCACCGGCCGTCATGTCGCTGCCAACGCCTCCGCCACCTCCTTCCGCCCCACCCCGAGCTTCCGCAGCACGCTCGCCACGTGGTGCTCGACCGTGCGCGGCGACAGGAACAGCGCCTGGGCGATGTCCTGGTTGCTGATCCCCTGCCCGACCAGTTCCGCGACCTGTCGCTCGCGTGGCGACAGTGCCTCGCCGTAGCCCCGCCGCCCCGGCGACGCCATCCGCCCGAGACCAAGATCACGCCGGACGTGTTGGCAGCGTGCCGCGTCGGACGCGGCCCCGAGCGTGGTGAACGTCGCCTCTGCGGCGGCCAGTCGCTCGGCCGCACTCTGCGCATCGTGCTCGGCCAGCACCCGGGCCAGCCGCTCCTCCGCACGGGCGGCCTCGTACGGGCGGCCGATCGCCCGCCAGGCGTCCCGCGCCCGCCCAAAGGCCCCGGCCGCGCCGTCGCCGCTGCCGACGCCGTCCAGCAGGTAGCCCCTGGCCAGTTCGAGTCCGGCGTGCGCCGCCGGCGCATCGACGCCTTCCAGCGCCTCCGCCGCTTCCTCGGTGAGGTGACGGGCGGCGTCGATGTCGCCGACCGCTCGTGCGGTTTCCACCGCCACCGGCAGCAGCTCCGCGCTACGCGCCCAGGCCCCCGCCTGCCGCAGGATCGCCACCGCGGGCCCCACCACCGCAGCAGCAGCCGCCCCGCCGTGCTCGGCCAGTTCGAGCGAACCAAGACCGGCGGCAGCCCGCAGCGCGGCGGTGACCTGCGATTCCCGCTCGCCGTACCTGGCCGCGCTGGTGAACTCTGCCCTGGCCACCGCCAGTCTCCCCCGGGCGGCCGCCAACCGGCCCAGCAACATGGCTCGTTCGGCGCCCGCCATGGCCACGTCGGGAAACTCTGTCCCCAACACCGCGAACCGTTCTTCGAGCCCCTGCCAGCGCCCCGCCAGCCCGTCCAACCGCAGCAGGGCAATCCGGCTGTAGCACTCCAGGTAGGCGATCGCAGCTTGCCGGGCCAGCGCCCGGCTCTCGGCGAGCAGCCGACCCGCCTGCTGGTCGTGCCCGGTGTCGAGAGCGATGTCGCCGACGTTGTACAGGGCGCGGGTGGTCTGCCGGACCACCTCGGGGTTGGTGGAGTGGCGCGGCAACCGATCCAGCTCGGGCCACAATTCGGGGTCGCCCTCCCGGGCCTGAAAGGTCAGGAGGGTGGCCCGGTAGGCAGCGGTGACCTCCTCGTCCGGTTCCATCTCCAGTGCGGCCGCAGCTTTCGCCATGCGTTCCCGGGCGGCGGCACCGGCGCCGGCGCGTTCGTTCATCGCGAGCGCGAGCAACGCCCGCGCCGCCCGTGAGGGACGCTCGGCAAGTTCATCGGCAGCGCGCTCGATCTGCGCGAACCCCGCACGGTCACCGCCCTGAACGGCCATCCGCAGACCGAGTGTCAGCCGGATCTCGCCCCGGTCGCCGACCGGCAGACGGGGGTCGGCGATGATGCCGGCCAGCGCCGCGGTGCTTGCTGCGTCGTCGGCGGCGTTCGCGGCGATCGCCGACAGGGCCCGGGCAGCCCGCACCCGCCGCTCGGACACCACATCCGTGTCAGCCAGCAGTTCGCGCAGCAGCAGCCCGGCCGCCGCCGGATCACCCTGCTCCGCCGCCTGCTCGGCCGCTGCTTCGGCCACCTGCTGCCATGCCTCCCGGTCACCGAGCGCCCGGGTGTGTGCGGCGATCCGGGCGAGCGGCTGTGGCTCGTGGCTGCGCAGCACAGCGATCGCCCGCCGGTGCAGCGCCGACCGCAACGGACCCGGAATACGCCGGTACGCCACCTGCCGGACCAGTTCCCTGCGGAAGGCGTACCGGGCTGCGGTGGGCTCGCCCAGCACCCCCGCCCGCAGCGCCTCCACCAGGCCCGCCGCCACCCGTTCGGCCGACAACCGCGCCACCTCGCCGATCATCTCCTCCCCGGCGGGCTCGCCCAGCACCGCGGCTGTCTCCGCCACCGCGAGCGCGTCCGGTCCGAACGTGGACAGCCGTTCGGTGACCGCGTCCCACAAGCCCCGCGGTGGCTCGGCGGCGGTCAGCGCCGCAACGGGTTCCGGGTGCGGGCCGCTGTCACGCAAGGCCGCCAGGTCCTCCAGGACGACCGCCGGCAGGCCGCCAGACCTCTCGCCCAGCACGGCCGCCAGCCCCGGCACCACATCAGCGCCCCACTCCTGGCCGACCAGCTCCCGCACCTCGGCTTCTGCCAGAGGCCCGAGCTGCATCGTCCCGCCGACCACCCCCGGCGGGCAGCGGTAGGCCGCACCCAGCACCGGCGCGCCTGCCACCGTCTCCTCCGCCCGGTAGGTCACCAGCAACGACAGGCCCGGCAGCGGATCCCTGGCCAGCAGCAGCAACAGTTCGCGGCTCGCCCGGTCCGCCCACTGCGCGTCCTCGATCAGCAGCACCACGCCGCCCAGTGCGCCGAGCAGCGCCCGCACGCCCTGCACCAGCCGGTACCGGTCGTCGCCGCCCTCGACCTCCTCCGGAAGCCACGCTCCGAGATCCGGCAGCCACGGCCGAAGCGCACCGGCGCTCGGCGGCAGCTCCGCCACCTCGGCAAGAAGCGGACCGCTGCGTCGCAGCGCATCGAGCACCGGCCCGTACGGCGTCGGCTCGGGCCCGTACGGCGTCGGCTCGGCGAACGGATGGCAGTGCCCGGTCAGCACCCGCCCCGGCGCCACCCCGGCCTCCGCCAACGCCTGTCGCACCAGCGCGGACTTGCCGGCGCCCGCCTCACCTTCCACCAGTACCACCGAAGGTGCCGCCCGCACGGCCGCAACCAGCCGTGCCAGCTCTCGCCGCCGCCCGACGAACTCCGGCATTCCTCCGACCCTCAACACCGCGCACCTCCTCCGTCAACCGTTCCGATCTCGCCAGCCAGCAGACCACATGGCCTCCGCGCCGCTCATCGTGCCCTGTTGCACCAGCCTCCCATCACCGCCGGCCCAGTCCGTCGGCCACTTCGCCGCATCACGTCACTGACCAGCGGATCCGCTCTCCGGCACCGGTGCTGGCCTGCCTCATCAACCCTGTCTACTCGAAATAGCCAGACCCGAACCGGCACCGTACCTCCCTCGACCACTGCCCCCGCTCACTCACCTCCGCCTCGCCGTCCGCCGCCATTCCGTCCACCCCCGTTGCCATCGCGGCCCCGGACCCCGGCCACGGCCCCACCACCACCTGTCGCCGCACCGTTCCTGCCCGCAGGCTCTCCCGCTCGCTCAGCTCTCCCATTGCCGACCGCCTCCCGACGCTCGTTTCCTGCACCGACCACCCCACTCCACCTCCCTTCAGCCGCCCCGCCCCGCACGTTGACGCCATCGCTACGCCGACGCCGTCCGCCTTGACGCTTCCCTGAGCAGCACAGACCTCCTCCGATCCACGCCGCGAGGGCGTGTCTCCCGCCGTGAGCCGCGCGAACGGCGACGCCACCCAACGCCCGGCTGGCCGGCCGTCCCGCACCGCCTTCTCAGGCCGCTGCCACCGCGCCGTGTTGCGAGCCGGGTGGCTCCCTGGCGAGCATGAAGAAGCTGGGTGGGACCTCACCCCGAGTGACGAGGACAGGTGCTGTCATGACCGACTGGGACGCCCAGGACCCGGAACCCGCCGAGGACGACGGCGTTCTCGAACCGGCCGACTCCCTGCTGACGGACCGGCTCGACAACGACCCGCTGGACACCGGAGTCATCCCTCCCGATGGGTACTACGGTGCGACCGCGTACGGCACAACACCCGGGGAGGCCGCACGCGGGGAGTCCCTGGACCAATTGCTGTCCGAAGAAGAACCCGACGACACCCCGGAGACGGTCGACGACCGTTGGACCGAAGGGCCGTCCCCGCGCGCCGGGCGCCTGGTAGAGGACGGAACCGACACCGCAGGCTCCGACGTCGGCCCCGACGGCGGGGCGGCCAGCGCCGAGGAGGCCGCCGTGCACCTGGTCTACCCGGACGAGGACGCCGAGGCCGAGTTCGACGACGCCGTGCCCGACGAGCCGCTGCGCGAGGCGGTCCAGTTCACTGTTCTCGACGACTTGGCCGACCGGGTGCCCGACGACAAATACCGCTGACGCCCAGCACCCACCGCCGGCTACCCGCCTGTCTCAACTGCTCATCTCCACCTCCAGGTCACCCACCAGCACCTGCGGACCGGTCTCGTCCGCCTCCGCCACCACAGATCCGTCCGGAGCCCACACAGCACTGCCTCCGCAGCCCGTCCACGGCCCGGCAACGCCGACATGGTTGGCCAGCATCACTTGCATACCGGTCGCCTTCGCTATCGCCGGATGCACCGTCCGCCGCTCTTCCCTCCCGCCCTCGGTGCCATAGAGAGAACTGGCGAGATGCACCTGGCATCCCAGCGCCGCATTTCGTGCCGTCACCTCCGGGAAGTGGTTGTCGAAACAGGTGGCCAGTGAGAAGCCGATCCCATCCAGCCAGAACCGGCCGCCACCGCTGCCCGGGGTGAACACCTCCTGCTCGTTCTCGTACAGGTGCTCCTTCGCGTACGTCGTCACCACGCTCCCGTCCGGCCCGTACACGGTGCTGACGATCTGCGGTCGATCCCCCGGCCCCGCAGCGGGGCCGTTGACCACCACTGCGATGCCGATGCCCCGCACCGGGTCGAGCCTCACGTCATCCGGCTCCGTCCACAGCCCCCGATCTGTGGCTATCATTCCGAGCTCATATCCGGTGAGGCACAACTCCGGACCGAACACCACAGACGCGCCAGCCTCTCGCGCCCGCTGCGCCAGCGCCGTGATCTGCTCGACGTTCGCCCCCACATCTCCCGGCACACATTCGAACTGAGCCGCCGCCACCCGAACTTGCCTCACGCCGTTCCCCTTCTCCGACACACCGTCACCTCGTCTTTTTGATCAGCCCGTCACCACGGCTCGCCCGAGCTCGAGTTGCAGACCACCCGCCACGGCCGGACCCCTGACGACAGCTCTCGCGGATCTCCCTGAGCTCCCGCCCCCCAAGTTCTCCCCGCCCAATGAGGACAGTTCGAGGGACATCGCATGGCGTCCGGACCTGGCCCCCAGCGGGCTCCTCAGTCGCCAATCGGCTCGCTCTGGTTCGCTTACTCCCTCGTCTCACCCATTGGTCGGATGGCTGTCTCGGATGCCGGGGGCTACCGACCTATGCCTTCTCGCAGCCGTCCGAAGGCGGTCGAGTCTGGCTGGTTGGGCAGAAACGCTTTGATCTGCTCGGCGCACTCACGCGGCGAGTACGCTCCACTGTCACATTCGAAGTCGTAGTCGCCGTGACGGTGCACCAGGTCGTACTGGTGGGCCGCCAGACCGGGCGGTCGGTCACCCCGGACTACCTCACGCCGCGTTAGCTCCTCCACGTCGCAGCGAACCCCGACGAACAAGACTCGGTAGGGCCTGAGCACATCCAGACAGTCGGACAGCCGCCACGGCTCACTCAGGACGTGGTCAACGATCACACTGTTGCCGACTTCCGCCATCGCGGCGATCGACCGGTGAAATCCCTTCCTGGTCCGCTTCAGCGCTTCGTCGAACTGGGCCTGCTCCAGCGGACGCCTGGTCCGCATGGCGTTGAAAGTGTCGACGCCGAGATGGAACCAGATCTCATCATCGAGAATGTCCAGCAACTCACGCGCAATGCTCGATTTTCCCGAGCTGGACGTGCCATTGAGAAAAATAATGCGCCCCGCCGATCCACTCATTTAATCACCTTCCATGTTCGCTCCACTGATGATTATCATCCTGGACAGTCCAGGCCTGACGTCGCCGCCAACCAGTCAGCCTTCTGCGCCAGAAACCGCATGCCGATCCAGAGATCGACGAAACCGGTACATCTCCCCTTGGCCGGCCAGCTCCAGGTAGGCCAATGACACCGGTGTCGCACCGAGCATCCACCCTCCGAGCTTCGCAGCCCGATCCGGTTAACACTTCCACCGATCAGCTCCTGACACTTCCCGGCGCCAAAGCGAGCATTCTATATGGCTTTCACCCCATGCCCCTATGACCCGAAACCTGTCGATCAAATCCACACATTGCGAACATTTCCAGCAGGCCTGATTGCCAAGGCATGACCGCCAGAGACGGACGAAAGCCGCCACGCTTCGCTCTGCCCCGCGCCCACCGGCGCGGGCGCCCTTCCTCCGCTGTCGAGCAACCACTCATTGGGGGCATTTGGCAGTGCGCCCCGGTGCCTCCCTCACGACGCGCCCGTTGAGCACCACGGCGGCGCCCCGCACAGTCGGACGACCCGCCACATCCGACCAGGTCAACGGAGGTAACCCATGTCCATCACCACTGCCTTCACCATCGAAGGAATGAGCTGCGGCCACTGCGAACGGACCGTCACGGCCGAGTTGACTGCGCTGCCAGGCATCACCGATGTCATCGTCGACACGCAGGCCGGCCAGGTCACCATTGAGTCGGCCCAGCCCTTGGACGATGAGCAGGTCCGATCTGCCGTGACCGGAGCCGGCTTCGATCTCGGCGACCGCATCTGACTCACAGCGCCCCCTTAGGTGCCCGAGGCGCTAGAGGCCGGCGCCCCCGTGCGCCGGCCCGGCACTCCGCCCGCTCATTGGTCGACACCTCCTTCCGGGTTCGCTGCCGCCGGTGGCATTTCTACCGCTGCCGAGTCAGCACCAACCGCGCTCGAGGCCGATATTTACAGATGCACTCTTTCGAGTAATTCAGCGTAACCTGCCCCCAGCCGTCGACGTACCGGAAACCGTTGCGCATCAAATAAATGCTTATCGCCAAAACCTCACGACGCGCAGACCGTTTCCACAGCGACTAGCAGCACAGTCGCACGACGGATGATCCAGCTCGGCATGCATACGCCACCGCCCAACGACGGCTCTCGGGACTGCCGATATCCTGGCCGCGCCAGGCCCGCGAAAGAATCTCCGAAAAATACTTTGCGAACCATCCGCCAACCTCTCTAAGCTTCGGGCCACTGACGGTGGATCAGCTCTACCGACGGTCCAACGCACGGCCAGCCACAGAGTGGCTTCGCACCCGCGTTGCCATATGCCGAGAGGAGGTCCTGTGATGGTTCCAATAACTCAGCTCCGTCCCACGGCGCATCCGATCACCCCCGCGTCCAGCTGACACGCCGTCCCTTGGGCGGTCGCCACGGATCATCGCGGTCGGGCTGCGTCCCCTACTCCTCTTCCTCGGAGACACTGTGATCTTCCGCCCGATCGTCCCTCAAGAGCTCGACGCGGTCCTGACCTGCCTTCGGTCCGACCCGTCTACCACGATCTCCGCCAAGCTCGTCCGCGCCCGCATCGCCGATGGCGAGTACCGTCCTGAATGGATCTGGATCGCGGAGGACGGCCCTGGACGAGTGCCGTTGGCACTCGCCATCTGGTGGGGCATGCCCGACGACGCCTGTCCGCGCAGCTTGGACGCCCTGTTCACCACCGACACCCTGTTCATCACGAAGGCGGCCACAGCTCTCACAGCCCTCGACACCCTGGGGTCGGCAGTGCACCAGCCACCCAGCGATCCTCGCGCTGCGGTCGCCGCCGCTCTGCTCACCGCAGCACACCAGGTCTTCGCCGCAGACGGCCTGGCCGTGCCACCGGAGTACCACCTGCTGCTGCCACCGAGCTGGCGCGGCCAGCCCGAGGCTGCGGCAGCAGTGGAGTGGCGCAGCGAGGCCGCGAAGGTGGCCGGTCTCCGCCTCGCCACCGAGCGTCTCCGTTTTGAGTGGAACGCGGAGCGACCGGTCCCCACCCTGTCCGACCGGCTGGTGTTCGCACCGGAACCCGATGACGAGGTCTTCGTCGACCTTTTCCGCCGGGCCCTGCCCGGAAGTCTTGATGCGGCCACCACACGGGAGGCACTGCTTCTCGGGCCGGCGAAACAAGCACGGAACGATGTCGCCTTCTACCACCACGACATGCTCGGCGAACGCTCTTGGTGGCGAATAGCTCGAACGCCCACGGGGCAGGTGGTCGGCTTCGGGATCCCCTCACGCAACTCCACCACTTCTGTGGTGGGTTATCTCGGAGTCGTTCCCGAGTTCCGCGGACGGGGTTTCGTGGCCGAGATCCTCGCCGAGGTCACCAGAGTCCTCGTCGCCGAGGCTGAGGAACCTGTCATCCGCGCCGACACGGACCTCACCAACCATCCCATGATCGCCGCTTTCGAACTTCTCGGTTACCGCGAAACAGCGCGCCGGCTTGTTCTCTCCGCGAACTGATCAGCCCGACCACACGACCAGTCCGCCCAACCATGCGTGAAGTCGGCTGGACGGTCCGCCCACGCCGCCGTTTCAAGTGGTCCGTCCAGCCGATTCTCAGTCTCTGTCCGCCCCGCCGACCAACTCTTGATCCTTCACCCTCGCCGCCCACGGAAAGGAGCTCGCCATCAAGTACGACTTCCTGCACAGCAGCCCGCGCGGCCCGCTGTCCACGTCAGCTCAACGAAAACGCCCCGGCCGGTGGCGGCGGCGAATCCTCGGCAGTCGCATCCGTGACCGGCTCGGAAGCCTGCTGCGGCGATTCCGTCAGCCGGGCGGGGAAGGGGTCGGAGGCGAGCCGCCGACTCAGCTCCCCCGTGGGCAGCGGCTCATCGGAGCCGATCAACAGAACGTTCCCGTACCGCCGGCCCCGCAGCACGCTGGGCTCGGCCACCAGACAAACGTGAGCAAAGACCGCGGCGACGGTGGCCGCCTGGGCCTTGGCGAATGCGAGTGGCGGGCCATCTGCGAGGTTCGCCGCGTAGCACCCGCCGGGCCTGAGCGTGGCGGCGGCCAGCCGGACGAACTCCACGCTGGTGAGGTGCGCCGGCGTCCGCGAGCCACGGAAGACGTCAGCCACCACGACGTCGAATGTCCTCGGCACCACGGATTCGAGTGCCGAGCGGGCATCGCCGACCACCACGTCGATGCCGGACGGCCACGGAAGGTGCTCCGCGATGAACTCGGTCAATGGCCCGTCGACCTCGACCACTTGCTGCCGCGAGCCGGGCCGAGTCTGCGCCAGGTAGCGGGGCAGGGTGAGCGCGCCACCCCCGAGGTGCAGGACATCGAGCGGCTCTCCGGCGTCCGCGACCACGTCAAGCAGGTGGGCAATCCGCTGAACGTACTCGAACTCGAGGTGCGTGGGGTCCTGGAGATCGACATACGACTGCGGGGTGCCATCGAGGGTGAGCAGCCAACCGCCCTCGTCGTCGATGTCGGGCATCAACTTGGCTGTCCCCAGCGCCACCTCGCGCTCGACGGGGCGCGGGTCCGGCAGGCCGGCGGTCGGACCGGTCATCGGACAGCCCTCCAATACGTGGCAGGAGGGAGAACGATTGAGGAGGGGGCAGCCATGCGGGCAGCTTAGGCCCGACCAGGGCAGTCTTCCCAAACGGAGCGATCTACCGACCGGTATGGTCGCGGAAGCGGCACCGCCCTGGACGGCCCGGGGTGGCGCAGCAGAACAGGAAGCAGAACAGGAAGTGGGTGTGGCTGACATGGAGTTCCGCGAAGACATCCTGGGTGCCCCGTACGAGGCGGCGGAGCTCCCACTGGCCCCTGACGAGGAAGGAGAGGTCAGCGCCACGCTGGTCCGCAGGTTGGTTCCGGGATCCCGCCAGGCGGTGCTGTATTTGCACGGCTACACCGACTACTTCTTCCAGACCCACCTCGCCGACCACTTCATCGCCGCCGGCTATTCCTTCTACGCCCTGGACCTACGCAAGTACGGCCGGTCGCTTCGGCCCCACCAGTCACCCAACTTTGTCACTGACCTCGCGTCGTACGACGAAGAACTGGACGAGGCGATCCGCGTGATCCGGGAACTCGACGGCCACAGCCGAGTCCTGGTGAACGGGCACTCCACCGGTGGGCTGGTGGCGGCGCTGTGGGCGTCCCGGCGTGATGGGCGTGGGCTGGTCGACGGCCTTTTTCTCAATAGCCCGTTCCTGTCGATGCCTGCCTCACCCGCAGTTCGCACTCTCGGGGCGCCGGCGCTCGATGCCCTCGGCCGGGCCGCCCCCACCCGGAAACTGCCCGCGCCGCTCAACCCGCACTACGTCCACAGTCTTCACCGGGAGCACCGTGGTAGCTGGGATTTCGACCTGGCTTTGAAGCCGGCTGAGGGCTTCCCGCTCTACGCCGGCTGGCTGGCGGGGATCCAGCGCGGGCACCGCACGATCCGGCGCGGGCTCTCCGTCAGCTGCCCGATCCTGATGATGGCTTCCACCGCTTCCACTGTCACCAGCCGGTGGGATCCCGCACTGATGCACACCGATGCGGTCCTGCGAGCCGACGACATCGCGGCGCTCGCACCACGTCTCGGCCCGCACGTCACCACCATCCGTATCGAAGGCGGTATCCATGACCTGGTCCTCTCGGCCGAGCCGGTCCGGACCCAGGTGTTCACCGAGCTGGACCGCTGGCTCACCGCCTACTTCCCCGCTCCCTGACCGTTTCACCACCACCGGGGCAACCAACCACCCGGTCCCGATGGTGACGCAGACGACCATCGACCCGTATCGACCGCGATCTCAACTGGGAGGCCATCGCTGATCAGCGGTCAGATCTGCACCTGTCCGAAAACGCCCGACCATACCCGCCATCGCAAGCTCTGATCGGCGAACACCTCAGCTCTCGGAACGCTGTCGCCTGCGACGGCTCGTGGACACTCCCGGTGTCCCCGCGCCGCCGCGCAGCACAGACACCACACCAAGGCCGGCCGCGCTGACCGGAACGGCAAGCAACGCACCGATGATTCCGGCGATCCCGGAGCCGGCCACCACGGCAATCATGATCGTCGCCGGGTGGAGTTCGACGGTCCGGCTCTGAATGACCGGCTGAAGGACGTTGCCCTCGATCGCTTGCACTGCCAGCACCACGCCAAGAGCCCAGAGGGCGGTGCCGAGACCGCCGTTCGCCAGCGCCACGAGTACCGCCAAAGTCCCGGAGAGAAAGGCCCCTACGAACGGAATGTAAGACCCCATGAAAACGAGAGCGCCCAGTCCGGCCGCACCCGGGACACCGAGGAGCAGCAGTCCGATGGAGATGAACGTCGCGTCAATCAGCGCGATCAGCGTGGTGCCACGCATGAAACCGGCCATAGCCGCGAAGGCCTGCTGACCACAGGCGATCACCGTGTCGGAGTGCTTGCCCGGCATCATTTCGTGAATGGCGTCGGCGAACCGATGGCCATCGCGCAGGAAGAAGAAAACCAGCGCGAGAGCCAGCACTCCTCCGGTCAACACTTGAGTGACCAGGCCGAGTCCCGACAGCACCCCGTTGGCGAGTGAATCCACCAGATTACTTCCCGAGCCGGCGCTCTGCCGGAGGGCGTAATGGATCCTGTCGCCGAGTGGTCCGAGCCACGAGGCGATCCGGTCACCCGCCTGCTGGAGTCCCGCAGCGATCTGTGGGGCGCTGTCCACGAGAGAGTTGACGAGCAGTGCGATGGCGCCGGTGACAACAAGCACCAGGGTGGCACAGGTCAGTCCGGCTGCCGTGCCGCGGCCTACACCCCGGTTCACCAGCCACGGCATCACCGGGTAGAGCAGGGCGGTGGCCAGGAGTGCAACCACCATCGGAATGGTCGCCGCTCTGAGTTCCACGACCACGAACACCGCGATCCCGGCAACGGTGATGAAGAGGATCACCGCAGCCGACCAGGCGGCAGCGGAACGAATGGATGGCGGCAGCATCAGGGCCGGCCTCCGATCGTCCGGCGCCGCAACTCGGGTGGCCACCACCGCACCTGTTTCCGACGAACCCTCAGCATCTATGGAGGTGTATTCACTTGGCGTCGACCGCTCGCCAGTTGCTGGCACCGCACCGGAATGGCCCCGGCCGCTCTCCCCGGTTTTCCCACCGGAGACAGTGCCGTCATCCTGCCCTCCGCTGGCCCCACCGGCTGCACCATCATCGGCTGGACCGGCGTCTCCACCAGCGGATGGTCTGCGATCATCTGGTCCCGGCGCGCCGGAGTTGTCATCCGGGCCGGCCGCTGACGGGCCACGATTCGGGTCGTTCACACTGGGTTGCTCGGGGCCATCCTCGCCGCCGGACGGTGTCGGCGGCCCGGCGTGCTCGTCCGGTTCGTGTGGTTCCGGGGAGCCCTCCGTTGCCACCGCCACCTCCGCCGCCCACGCGCCGCCGTGATCGTGTCATTGCAGCACATATCAGCCGTCACAGCAGGTAGTCGCCTGTGGGGCGGCGCGCCGCCGCTCGCGCTGCCGGCGAACGGGCCATCAACTTGTCCGGGCGACCCGTCTCCGGCCCGGAGCCCTATCACCCACCACACCCTCGCACTCCCCAACACGCTGCCGGATCGGCAGGCAGATCGGACACACCGTGACCTCACTTGCCATCACTGTCTGCACCACCACCCTCACCCTCCTCGCCAGGGCGGCCGCCCGGGTCTCTGACGTCGCACGAAAGAAGGCACGCTGGCGCCTCCCCCGACCGCTCGCTCGCGAGCCCGACAGCAGCGGGATGTCACGAGGCTCACCGAGCCCGGAGACTCGGCCCACGGCGGGCACCGCACGCAGAACACCGCCGCTGCCCGCACACCGACTCCGGAGTCAGAGCGAGGCCCGGCATCTTACTGTCGAGCCCGCGATCGGCTTCAGCATGGCGAAGGTCGACAAGGGCCACGCCGGCGGTACCGACGCCGACGTCGAATCGATGCAGCGCGGCGACAGCACAGCGGCCGCCCCGGGCCGGGCCCGGCCGATGGCGTGGCCCGAGCGCGGTGGCTCAGCGGGCGTGCTGGTCGATCGTCCGGCGCAGCAGGGCCACCCGGTTGGAGGTCAGCGAGTCGACGCCGAGGTCGAGCATTCGTCGCATCGTCCTGCGCAGGTCGACGGTCCAGGTGGCGAGGGCGAGGCCGGCGTCGTGCACGGTCGCCACCAGTCGCTCGTCGACCAGTCCGAAGGGCGGATTGAGGTAGCTGGGGCGCAGTTCGTCCAGCAGCCGCTGCTTGGGCAGTTGAGGTCGGTTCCAGGTCAGCGAGATCTCCGCCTGGGGTGCGAGCTCCCGGACGGCGAGCATCGCGGCGACGGGTCCGCAGAATGCGACGCGGTCGGTCAGGCCGAGATCGCTGACGGTCCGCCAGGTCGCGGCGGCCGGCTGGGCGTCATCGAGATCGATCAGCAACTGTCGGCCGTCGGTCTGCGCGACGATCGGGAGTACCTCGGCGAGGGCGGGGATCCGCAGACCGGGTGTGGCCAGTTCCGCGAGCTGTTCGGAGGTCACGCGGTTGATCGGGCGCGGGTCGTTCCAGAACCGTTCCAGGGTCCGGTCGTGGAGCAGGACCGGAACACCGTCCTTGGTGAGTTGGACGTCGACCTCCACGGCGTCCGCTCCCGCCGCGAGGGCGGCGCTGACCGCCGGCAGGGTGTTCTCGCGGTGCTGGTACGGGTCACCACGGTGGGCAACGGCGCGCACGCGGCTCTTCAACGGGGTCGTCCTCTCGCACGGTCGGGTGGCTCACACCACCGGCCGCCTCGCCAGCGGTGGGCCGCAGAACTCCGCATCCTAGGCCGCGCCCGTTCGACGCTGTGCAGGTACCTCCGATACCTGGCGGCAGGTATCGTGCCGGGCCGACCCGGGAAGCCGCTGCACCAGCGGCATCGGTTCACCGGCCGGGCAGCGGGTCAGCGGCGCTCGACGACGACGTTGGTCGACTTGATGACGGCGGTGGCGGGTGCGCCGGGCACCAGGCCGAGTTCCTCTGCGGAGTCGCGGCTGATCAGCGAGACCACTCGGAACGGCCCGGCCTGGATCTCCACCTGTGCGGCCACGTCACCCAGCACCACTGCGGTCACAATCCCCGGGAATCGGTTCCTGGCCGAGGACCGGCCTTCCGCCTCACTGTTCTCGGGGCGCGCCAACTCACGGGCGAAGGCGGCGAGTTCGGCCCCGGCAATGATGCGGTGCCCGTGCTCGTCGCGGGTCGCCGGCAGTCGCCCCGCGTCCACCCACCGCCGCATGGTGTCGGCGCTCACCCCGAGCATCGAGGCCGCCTCGCCGATGCGGTACGGGTGGACAGGCAGGTCGGGGATGGCCATGGATGCAGCTCCTGGGCGGCTCGCGAAAGGAGGGACAGACTCCGTCATCCTGCCGTACCGGCAAGCAGCCCGGTACGCACCCCACCTCCGGTATTCCTCGAACCGCCGTCCGGGCGCACGCGGCCGGGCCTCCGGATGCGCCCCGGCCTCGACCGCGCCGCACCTCCCGGCGACCACGCCCGTGCAGCAATCAGCGACTGCTCCACCTCTCCAGTCCCGCCAAGGCCTTGCTCACCCCCGGCCCACTACCCATACGGGGACTGCCCGCCCCAGCAACCCGCCAGCGGGACAGAACGCCGGCACCCAGTCCGCGTATTGGCCACGGCTGGAGCTTCACTCGCCTCCGAACAGCTCGCGCCGTACCGCGTCCCCGGCGGTCAGCACCGCGCCGGCGAGCACGGCGCCGCCACCGGCCGTGCCGGCGCGGACCTCGGTGGCGAGTGGGGAGAGCCGAGCGAGATGGCGCTGGACTCGGGCAGCCAGTTCGGGGCCGCCTGCCTGGCCGATCTCACCGCCCAGCACCACACAGCCCGGGTCGAGCACCACGCAGATCGAGGAGGCTCCGACGGCAATGCGTCCGGCCAGTTCCTCCAGGAAGTCGTCGGCCCCTCCGCGGACAGCAAGTCGCACGACGGCTTCGGCCCCGGGCTCCGACCCGTCGGGCTCGGCCTCCAGGCCGTGGCGGGCACCGAGTTCGCAGATCGCGGCGCTCGAGACCAGCGAGTGGAAGCCACCGTCGCATCGGGTGGCGTCCGGCAGGCCTCCGGTTCCGGGGATGGGCAGGAACCCGATCTCGCCGGTGCCGCCGGAGGCTCCGCGCCGCAGCCGGCCGTCCAGGACCACCGATGCGCCGACGCCGTGGCCGAGCCAGATCAGGGCGAAGTCCTTCCGGTCCTGGGCGGCGCCGATCCGGTGCTCGGCGATCCCGGCCAGGTTCACCTCGTTCTCGAGGATCACCTCGGTCCCGCGGCGTGCTCGCAGGGCGGCAAGCAGCTTGGCGTGCCACTCGGGCAGCTTCCCGGAGTTGTTGAGCGCGCCGCTCACCGGGTCCACCAGACCGGGCGCGCCGACCGCGACGGTGTGCAGTTCCTTGGCGCCGGCTGCGGCGGCGGTCGCGAGCAATGCTTCGACGGTCCGCTCGACGAGCAGATCGCCGTCCCCCGCCCCTCCTTCTGCGGGCACGGCCGCTCCCGCCCCGGTCGGCATCGACGCACCGTCGCCGCCTCCGACTGCCCCTGCCACGTCTGCCGCCCCGTCGGCGAACGTCAACGGCCGCCCCAGCCCCCCGGCCTCGCTCGGCACTGGCGTCGGCGCTGGCGTCGATGCCGGCGGCGCCGCGATGGTGGCCGTGCCGAGGGTGCGTCCGGTCAGGTCGGCGACCACCAGGCTGACGCCGGTGGCGCGGATGTCGATCCCGGCAAGGTGCGCGCGATCGGCGACCAGCCCGTACAGCCGGGCGTTGGGGCCGCGACGGAGTGCGGCGCTCTCACCGGCCTGGGCGACCAATCCGCTGCGCTGGAGGCGTTCGAGCAGGTCGGCGACGGTGGGCCGGGAGAGCCCGGTCAGCGTTCGCAGGTCGGATGCGGTGAGCGGGCCCCGTTCGAGCAGCAGGTCGAGGGCCAGCCGGTCGTTGATGGCCCGGGCGGTGCTCGGCGTCGCAGTGCGAGCGGTCGTCATGAGCCTGCATCCTTCCAGAGGTTTCTATCAGGCAGGGTCCCTGATAGTTTATTCGAATCCGACCGACCCAAGGGGGAGCCCGGCATGGGCGAAACTCTCAAGGATGTCCGGCGCGCAAGGCTGAGCGTGGCGCTGGTGTTCGCCGTCCACGGTGCCGTCACCGGCACCTTCGTCACCCGCATCCCGTGGATCAAGGACCAGCTGGACTTGAGCCCCGGTCAGCTCGGTCTCGCGCTGGTGTTCCCGGCGGTCGGTGCCTCGCTCGCGATGCCGCTGGCCGGAAGCATCGTCCACCGCTTCGGCGCCCGGGCCGCGTTGCGGGGTCTGCTGTCGCTGTGGTGCCTCTCGCTGGCGCTGCCCGCGCTCTCGCCGCACTTGGTGGTCCTCTGCCTCTCGCTGTTCCTCTATGGCGCGACGTCCGGCATGTCGGACGTGGCGATGAACGCCCAGGGCGTCGAGGTCGAAAAGCGGCTCGGCCGGTCGATCATGTCGGGTCTGCACGGGATGTGGAGCCTGGGCGGCCTGGTCGCCTCCGGCTTCGGCGTGCTGGCGGCGCATCGACAGGTGGACGCCCGGATCCAGTACGCGGTGACCGCACTGGTTCTGGTCCTGCTCGCACAGGTGGTGTCGCGCGGCGTGCTGGACGTCCGGCCGACCGCCGACGAGGAGGCACCGCCCCGCTTCGCACTGCCACCGAAGGAGGCGCTGGTCATCTGCCTGGTCGGCTTCTGCGCGGTCTTCGCCGAGGGCGCGTCGATGGACTGGAGCGGCGTCTACCTGCGTGACATCACCGGCGCCTCCGCATCGATTGCCGCCGCCTGCTTCACGGCCTTCGCCGCCACCATGGCCGCAGCCCGCCTGGCGGGCGATGCGGTGATCCGACGCCTCGGCCCGGTGCGCACCGTACAGGTCAGTGGCGTGGTCGCCGGCGTCGGCGGTCTGTTGGTGGTGCTTGCCCACAGTCCGTACCTGGCGATACCGGGGTTCGCGCTGATCGGCATAGGCATCGCCGTAGTGGTTCCGCTCGCGTTCGCCGCCGCCGGACGGGCCGGCAGCAACCCGAGCCAGTCCATCGCCGGCGTCGCCACCATCACGTACACCTCCGGCCTGGTCGCCCCGGCCGTGGTGGGCGGCATCGCCCAGGCGAGTTCGCTGACGGTCTCGTTCCTCGTCGTCACGCTGCTGGCGGCCGCCCTGATTCCGTCCGCCGCGGCCATGCGCCAGCGCACGTCGGCGGACCCCACGGCCGCGTCCGGCTCCCTGGAACCCACGCGCTGAGGCTGTCCCCGACCGAACCGGCGACCGAACCGGCGGCCGAACCGGCCACTGACCCGCCGGGTGAGGGGCACGGGGTGGCCGCCCCGCACCCCTCACCGCGCCGGCGCGTCCCCGGCCCGGGCCTGCGCCCGAATCAGAATCGACCGGCGTACCGCGCGCCACAGACCCCACCCACACACAGCACGCACCCGCGGGCCCTACGTGGCCGGCCCCCACGCACCCAGCCCCCCACGTGCCCAGCGCCGCGTCTCAATCCGTCCGACGCTGCGTGACCCGCCAGAGCCGGCGCGGCAGATCGCCCTCCTCGAACGGTTCGATCTCTGCCGGGCCCCAGCCCTCCGCGAGGCGGTCCACCAGTTCCCGCGAGAAGAAGTGCACCGCGAAACCGCCGTGCTCCCAGATGTCGTCGCCATGGTCGATCCCGGCCCCGTAGTGCGCATCGCCGGTGTGCCGCACGGTGTACACGAGTGCACCTCCGGGCCGCAGCACCCGCCGTACCTCCCGGGCCAGGGCCTCCAACTCGGTTGTGGAGAGCGCCATGCAGAACAGCATGTGCGCGTACACCGTGTCGACCGACCCGTCCGGCAGCTGCAGCGGCCGGCGGACGTCCTGCACCAGGGTGGTCACCGTCAGACCCTCGGCTTCGGCCCGTGCGGTGAGCTGGCCGAGGGCGACGGGGCTGAAGTCGGCTGCGGTGACGGTGAAGCCCTGGCGGGCGAAGAACAGCGCGTCACGTCCATGGCCGGCGCCGAGTTCCAGGACGGCTCCCCCGGGCGGGGATACCGCGGCGGCGTACTCCGCCGACTCCGACGGCCGGTCCCCGTACATGCCGGGGTGCGCGGAGTACGTACGCTCCCAGTGCTCGCGCTGCGCCCGCGACAGTGACTTGTCCATCTGCTTTCTCGCCTCTCCGTCCCGTGGCCGCCCGTCAGCCACCCGGCCAACTCTGCCCGACCTGATCCAGCCGGCCACCCCGCCCGGCCGGCTCCCCCGAGTTGCCGGCCGCCGTAGCGAAATGGCCGCTGCCGACCCCGGTGACCTGCTGGTCCATCCTGCCGTGGGATGCTCGTGGTCATGCATTCCGGCCCGCGAAACCCGATCGGCGCCCATGTTCCCGTTGCCGGAAAGGGTCTGGCGGGGACGGGGCTGGCCTACGCCGCCAAGGTCGGTGCGGAGGCGGTGCAGGTGTTCGTCGCCAACCCGCGCGGGTGGGCCACTCCGGCCGGGAATCCCGCGCACGACCTGGCGTTCCGGACGGTCTGCGCGGAGCAGGGCATCCCGGCGTATGTCCACGCGCCCTACCTGATCAACTTCGGCTCCGGTTCGGCGGCGACCCGCGAACGTTCGGCCGAGTCGCTGACGCACTCGCTGCACCGCTCGGCGGCGATCGGCGCGCTCGGCGCGGTGGTTCACACGGGTTCGGCACTGTGCGGCACCCGGGAGGAGGCGTTGGCCCAGGTTCGCTCGCAGCTCCTGCCGATCCTGGACGGCCTCGACCGGTACGGGGACGAAGCCCCTTGGCTGCTGCTGGAGCCGACGGCCGGCCAGGGCAGCTCGCTGTGTGCCCGGATGGAGGACCTCGCCGCCTACCTGGACGCGCTCGACCACCACCCGCTGGTCGGCGTCTGCCTGGACACCTGCCACGCCTTCGCCTCCGGTCACGACCTGGCCGCCCCGGGTGGGGTCGACGAGCTCTTCGACGCCCTGCATCAGGCCGTCGGCCCGGACCGGCTCCGGCTGATCCACGCCAATGACTCGCAGGATGTGGCCGGTGCCCGCAAGGACCGCCACGAGAACATCGGTGCCGGTCACATCGGCGCCCCCGCGTTCCGGGCTCTGCTGGCGCACCCGGCCACCGCAGGCGTCCCGCTGATCATCGAGACCCCGGACGGCCGCCACGACCCCGAGCGCGTCGAAGGTGTCCGGCACGCCGCCGACATCGCCCTGCTGAAGCAGCTACGCCTCCCGGCCGTCTGAACCCGCACCCGCCGGGTCCCGCCACCGACCACGCCGGCAGCACCGCCCGCCCCGAAGCACCGCGCACCGCAAACCGCACACCCGCAGCCCCTCGCCGAACGCCGGCCACAGCGCCGGTTAAGCTCCCCGGGTGCCCGCCCTGCAGCCGACATCCGGCCCCACCGCGCCACTCCCCGCCGACGCCGACGCCGGCACCACCAGCACCACCGCGAGCGCCGGTGCCGGCGCCATCCCGGACGTCCACTCCCGCGCCCACGCCCACGCACCGGACGTGCCAGCACCGCACCCGCGCCCGCACCGCCACGCGCTGCTGCGCCTCGGCCTGCTCGTGGCCGTCCTCGCCGCTGCGGCGGCCTCGCTGCTGCTCTGGGATCCGACGGCGGTACTCGCGGCGGCGACCGGTCCGTGGCGAATGCCGATCGCGTTGGCGGCCTACGCCTTCGGCACGGTGGCGTTCCTGCCTCGCCCGGCGCTGAACGCGGGGATGGGGTTGCTGTTCGGGTCGCTGTGGGGCGTACCGCTGGCGGTCGCCGGGTCGGCGATCGGCGCGATCGCGGCGTTCGCGCTCGGCCGGTCACTCGGCCGGGAGGCGCTGCGGCCACTGGTACGTGGAAAGGTGCTGACCGAGATCGACCGCAGGCTGTCCGAACAGGGCTTCCGCAGCGTGCTGTTGGTGCGACTGTTCCCAGGGGCGCCGTTCCAGGCCGGCAACTTCGCGTGCGCGTTCTCGGGGGTCCGATTCTGGCCGTACCTGGCGGCAACGGTGCTCGGCGTGGTCCCGACCACGGCCGCGTACGTCATCGCGGGGGCCAGCGCCAGCTCTCCCGGGTCCCCGGCGTTCCTGATCTCGGCGTCGGTGATCGCGGCGATGTGCGTGTTCAGCGCCGTCTCGCTCTGGCGGGCCCGCCCCCGCCGCGCCACCTGACCGCCCGGCACCGCGCGCCGACGCCGACACCACGGTCCAAAGCCACCCCGACTCGCACCAGCGCCTGTTCACCCGTCGATATCTCGGCGCCGCACCGGAGAACGAGTGCGGTGCCGGCCGCCCTGCCTACCGCTCGATCTCCGGCGACCATTCGCCGACCAGCCGCAGCCACACCGTGTTGACGACCATCAGCGCACCGAGCCACAGCGCCCAACCCGAGTGGCCGGTGGCGGCCAGCAGGGCGACCGAGCCGCCCCAGATCAGCAGTTGCACGCCGTACCAGGCGGCCACCGAGTCACGTACGGGCCGTCGCGGCGCCGCATAGCGCCCCCACAGCACGGCCGCAACCACCGGCAGGGCCAGCGCGATCAGCACCCGCACCACCACAGGGCCACCGCTCCACAGGCCGTAGCCACCCACCGCCAACGCGACCAGTGAGGCCAGCTCCAGCAGCAGACGCAACGTCAGCTGGACCCCCGTCATCACCTTGCGCACCCTGACACCCCACCCGAGTCAATCAGCAATGAAGATCCGATCATCGCACCGCCCGCCACCACCACACCGACCCAGCACCGCCCGCCACCACCACACCCACACACCACCGCCCGCCACGCCCCAGCACCGCCCGCCACCACCCAGAACCGCCCCGCCCACCACCGGAAATCGGCTCGCCCCCATCGCCGCCCCGCCCCCACCATGACGGCATGACGAACAACAGCAGCGCCGCCCCTACCACCACCCGCACCGACCCGGCCTTCGCCTCCGACGAGGTGACCATGCTCACCTCCTGGCTGGACTTCCACCGCGCCACGCTCGCCCTCAAGTGCGAGGGACTGACACCGGACCAGCTCCGCAAACGGTCCTGTCCGCCGTCGTCGATGTCCTTGCTGGGGCTGGTCCGGCACATGGCGGAGGTGGAACGCCACTGGTTCCGGCTGTACCTGAACGGTGAGGATCTCGGGCCGACCAGCCGCTACTGGTCGGAGGAGTTCCCGGACGGCGACTTCGACCTGGTCGACACCGCGGATCCGGTGGCCGACACCGCCGCCTGGCAGGAGGACATCGCCTACGCCCGCACCGCGGTCGAGGGCGTTCCGTTGGACACGGTGGCCAAGCGTCCCTGGCGTGGCAACGTGGTGACGCTCCGTTGGATTCTCGTCCACCTGGTCGAGGAGTACGCCCGGCACAACGGTCACGCCGACCTGATCCGCGAGCGGATCGACGGCGCGACCGGCGAGTGACCGCACAAGCCCCGCCGACCCACCGAGCCCGGGCCATCCGCCGACCCGACTCAGCCGCACCGAAACCACGGCACACACCCGAAGCCGCGACACTTGCGACACATGCGACCACACACGGCAGACACGACACACGGGGACAGAACCGAGAATCCGCAGCCGAAGTGAACCCCATTGAGTGGCGCTGTTACACGATCGTTGACACTCAGTCAACTGTCCTCCGGCTGCCACCGATAGTGTCGTCGGGCGCAACCGTTCACCGGCCGTTGGCGTCGTTACGAATATCCGGGTAAGCACGGATATTCGCCCACGCCACAACCCGTCGGGTGGGCGCGTGCGGGCACTTCTGCGGTGATCAGTGCGATACTCGGACAGTTCCAACAAGTGGATGACGTGTCAAAACGACTCGTCATCCCCCGGGGGACGAGTACGGAACGAGACAGGGAGGCGCGGTTAATGGGAGCACTTCGCGACGAGCACCACAACGGGTGGCTGATGCCCTCCGGCAGCTACCCGGCCGCGATGTACGAGGAATCGTGGGACGGCGAGGAAACGCTGCCGGGCGGGCAGATCGGGCCGTCCAAGATCGTCTCGCTCCGGCCCACCGGGTTCGAGGCCGCCCGCACCGTCGGCGAGCACATCCGCGCCGCCACACCGGTGGTCATGGACCTCACCGAGATGGACGATGCCGAGGCCAAGCGGATGGTCGACTTCGCCTCCGGTCTGATCTTCGGCACCCGCGGCGGCATCGAGCGGATCGCCCGCCGGGTGTTCCTGCTTACGCCGGCGGACGTCGAGGTGATGGTCATCGACCGCCCGCTCGACGAATCCGGCTTCTACAACCAGAGCTGACGTCGCCGGGCCGGCATCCCGCCCGGCCCACACCCAGCGGCCCACGCCCAGCGGCACAGCCCCACAGCACACCCCTCGAAGACCCCGCGCCCCGCGCGGGGTCTTTCGCGTACGCCCCAGCCCACCCGCACCCCCACCCGCGCCCCCACCCGCGCTCCCTGCACTCCGCACCCGAGACCCGCGACTCCAAAGCGAGACACCGATGTCTCATCTGCGCTATGCTGCTCTCATGGCAACCGACCGCGACTCCGTCCTCGAGGCCGCCGTCGGCGTCCTCTCCCGCCGCCCGACGGCCCATCTCGACGAGATCGCCCGCGCCGCCGGCATCAGCCGCGCCACCCTGCACCGGATCTTCCCGGGCCGGGAGGCCCTGATCCGCGAGGTGGGTGCCCTCGGCCTGCGCCGGTTCTCCGCCGCGCTGGACACCGCACGGGTGGAGGAGGGAAGCGCCGAGGCGGCGCTGCGTCGGCTGGTGGATGCGGTGGTGCCGGATGCCGCGCTGTGCGCCTTCCTGGCCGGCGAGAACCAGCTGTACGACGATCCCGGGATCAACGACCTCTGGGAGCTCCAGGACGCCCGGGTCCGCGCGCTGTTCCTGCGCGGGCAGCGGGAAGGAACGTTCCGGATCGAACTCTCGGCCGGCTGGCTCAGCGAGGCGTTCTTCGATCTGGTGGCCGGCATCGGCTGGGCCGTCCAGGAAGGCCGGCTCGCCCCTCGCGAAAGCGCATTCTCGCTCGCCGAGCTGTTCCTCGGCGGCGCTCTACAGAGACCTGATACCCCATGAGTTCCCCCATAGCCGCCCAGCCCGTAAAGGCCCAGCCCACCCACGACCGGCCCGCCCACGACCGGCCCGTCCACGGCCGGCCCGCCCAATCCGGCAGGTCGGGCGGCCACCGCTGGGCCGGTCTCGGCGTCCTCGTGCTCGCCGTCACCCTGGTGGCGGTGGACGCGACGGTGCTCTCCCTCGCCATCCCGTCGATCACCGAGACCCTCCGCCCGTCCGGCACCCAGTTGCTGTGGATCGGTGACGTCTACTCGTTCGTGCTGGCCGGCCTGCTGGTGTCGATGGGCGCGCTCAGCGACCGGCTGGGCCGCAAGCGGGTGCTGCTCGCGGGGTCGGCCGCGTTCGGCGTGGCCTCGCTGCTGGCGGCGTACGCGCCGGGGCCGGGCTGGCTGATCCTGGCCCGGGCGCTGCTCGGCGTGGCGGGCGCGACGATCATGCCGTCCACGCTGTCGCTGATCCGCTCGCTGTTCCCGGACGCCCGGGAGCGGGCGACCGCGATCGGCATCTGGGGTGCGGGCGCGACGGCGGGTGCGGCGCTGGGGCCGCTGGTGGGCGGGGTGCTGCTGGAGCACTTCTGGTGGGGGTCGGTGTTCCTGCTGAACCTGCCGGTGATGGTGCTGCTGCTGGTGTTCGGCGCCTGGTTGCTGCCGGAGTCCCGCGATCCGCGCCCGGGCCGCTGGGACATGCTGAGCGTGTTGCTGTCGATGGCGGGTGTGATCGGCGCGGTGTACGGGATCAAGGAGTTCGCCGCGCACGGCCTGTCCACCTGGACCACCCCGGCGGCCTTCGTGCTCGGTGCGACGGCACTGGCGCTGTTCGTACGGCGTCAGCTCCGCCTGGAGACCCCGCTGCTGGAGGTGCGGCTGTTCCGTGACCCGCGGTTCACGGCGGCGGTGGTGTCCTCGCTGATCAGCCTGATCGGGCTGTCCGGTGTGATCTTCTTCATGTCGCAGTACCTCCAGCTGGTGCGCGGGTACTCGCCGCTCTCGGCGGGTGTCGCCGAAATGCCGGCCTTCGTCGGCTCGGTGGTGGGCGGTCTGCTGACGGCCCGGCTGGCGCGGCGCGCGGGTGCGCGTCGGGTGCTGACGGTCAGCCTGCTGGTGATGGGGCTGGGCATAGCGGTGCTGGGCATGGTCCGGGTCGACAGCACGTATCTGCTGCTCGGCTCGTCCTTCCTGGCGCTGGGTACCGCCGAGGGGGTGGTGTACACCCTCTCCTCGGACCTGGTGCTGGGTGCCGCCCCGGCCGACAAGGCGGGCGCCGCCTCGGCGGTGTCGGAGACGGCGTACGAACTGGGCGCGGCGCTCGGCATCGCCCTGGTCGGCTCGATCGTGACGGCGCTGTACGCGGGGTCGCTCACCGTCCCGGCGCACACGGACCCGGCTGTGGCCGACCAGGCCGGCCAGTCGCTCGGCGGTGCGGTGGAGGCGGCCTCGACGCTGCCGGGCGACCTCGCGGGCCCGCTGCTGACCAGCGCCAACAACGCGTTCGTCCACGGCATCAACATCGCCGCGTGGGTCTCGGCCGTCCTGCTCCTGGCCGCCGCCGCCCTCGCCCGCCACCTCCTCCGCCCCCGCACCCGTACCCGCACCCAAGTCCCCACTCCGGCCGAAGCCTCCTCGACCCCCCACGAGCCGACCCCCCACGAGCCGACCCCCCACGAGCCGAACCCCCACGGGCCGGCCCACCACTGAGACGGGCCGACGCGTCAACACGCCGCGTCAACAACACCCGTCAAGGCTGCTCCCGCAGGGGGCACCGGCGCATGGCCGGTGAGACGTCATGGACGCGCCGCCCGCTCAGCCAGGCGGGCCGGCTCCAGATCCACCCCGACCAACGCGCTCCAACTCGGCACGCGCCGTACGATCCGCTGCTCCCCCACCGCCGCCGGCCTCCCCACCGCGCTCATTCGCCCACCAGCCGCCAGCCAACAGCCACCAGCCACCGGTATCTCCCCATCCCAGCCGCCGATCTGACGGACCGTCGGGCTCCCCCCAATGGCGCAGCGCCGCTGGCCTGGGGGGTTGCCGGGCTCCGACGATGGGGACGGAGAGCGGAGCGCTGGTTCCGCATGTCCGGGCGCGGGCCGACGGCTCGCCGGATCGACCGCGGCGCGAAGTGGCCGGCGCGGTTCTGAGCGAAAGGGTGCAGCGCGATGCGAGACGCGGACCAGAACAGTTCCGGCCAAGGGCCAACGCCCCGCCAGCCGCTGGTGCGCCAGGGCCGGGTCGGCCCGCCGGTCCGGCCGGAGCAGCCCGGACGGGGGCGGGCCCTGCGCGGCGCGCGGCTGGTGCTCGCGCTGGGCGCGGGCGCGGCCGGGATCGCGGTGATGGCGTCCTGTGGCGGCAGCTCGGGCGAGGACCCGGTGCAGGCGGCGATGTCGACGTTCACGGTGGGGACGGAGCGGTTCTCGGGCGAGCCGCCGTCCCCGCTCGGCTCGCTGCACTCCTCGGCGCTGGCCTCGGTGTCGGCGGCGCAGGCGTCGGCCTCGCAGCGGGCGGCGGAGTTCGAGGCGTCGGCCAACGCGCAACTGGCGGCGGGCCGGGCGAAGGCGACCCAGGTGTTGTCGACCGTCTCGGGCTCGGGCAACGCGCTGGGCGATGTGACGCTGACCGGGATTCCGACCCAGGTCACCGGCGATCTGACGGCGGCGAAGGTGACGGTCACCAACAGCACCCAGGAGACCCGCTCGTACGCGATCCAGGTGGACTTCACCGACAGCAACGGGCAGAGCGTGGACTCCTCGGTGGTGGGTGTGGAGAACCTCGCGCCGGGTGCGACCGCGAACCCGGTGGCGTTCTCCACCAAGGGCGCGGGCACCACGCTGAGCCCGGTGGTGGTGAAGGCCCAGCGCTACTGAGTCCCGCTGAGTGCCCCTCGACGTACTGTGCCCGCCGCTCGATCACGGTCGAGCGGCGGGCACAGTGCGTCGAGGGGCACTCAGTTGACCGACCGAAAGATGACGTCGTCGTAGTCCCAGGCGGGGTCCTCGGTGTCCGGCCAGCTCGGGGTCTCCGCTTCGGTCTCGGGGCCGGCGGTGGCACTCTGCCGGGCGGCGAGTTCCTCGTCGAGCCGGTACTCCTCGCTGCGTTGCCGCTCGGTGCGGTAGTGGTCGGCGGAGTGCGGTTCGGCGGGGAACAGTTCGGTCCGGCCGGCGCCGGTGGGGCGCAGGTCGTCGGGGGCGGGGTCGGTGTGTTCGGTGATTCGTCCTCTGTGCAGGGTCATGGGTCCATAGTGGTTCCGGCCGGTCGAGGGGGGCCCGGTACCCGGCCGTAGTGCCCCCCGATCGGGTGTACGGGTGGTGCCGTCCTTCCGGCCACCCGGTCGGCGGGCGTGGGCAACTCGTGCGACCGAACCCGGCTGGCCGTGGACGGGACGCGACCTTAGCTTCGAGGCGGCGGGCGCGCGCCAACGCCGTCCGCGACCGCAACCCTCTGGAAACCGGCTTCTCCTGATGACTTCTCTCTTCGATCCGGCGCGCCCGCGCACCCGCCTCGCCGCCGTACTGCTCGTCTCCGCCGCCACCGTGCCCGCCCTGCTGGCCGTCAGTCCGGCGCCCACCACCTCCGTCGCCCTGGCGCACTCGGTCTTCGCCGTGCCGGGCCATCTCGCCGTCCCGCTCCCGCTGCCGGCCTTCCCGGCCGCCCTCGCAGCAAGCCCGAACGTGTTTCACCTGCCGCCCGGTGCCTCGGTGCAGGCCGCCGTCGACGCGGCCCGCCCGGGTGATGTGGTGGAGCTGGCCGCGGGCAGCTACCCGGGCAGTGTCACCCTCACCACGGACGGGGTGACGCTGCGCGGGCAGGGCGGCGGCCGCACCGTGCTGGTGCCCGATCCGGCGGACCACAGTGCCTGCGCCGCGGCCGGCAACGGGCTGTGTGTGACGGGTGTGGCGGACGACCGGGGGGCGCCGGTGCGGCCGGTGTCGGGCGCGGTGGTGGAGTCGCTGGCGGTGGCGGGGTTCGCGAAGAACGGGATCGCCGCCGCCGTCACCGACAGGCTGACCGTCCGCGAGGTGACGTCCCACGACAACGGCCTGCAGGGCATCAGCGTGGAGATGTCGACCCGCACCATGGTGCTCGACAACGAGGCCCGGGACAACGGCCAGGCGGGGATCTTCATCGCCAACTGGTTCGACCGCAAGGGCGGCGCGCTGGAGACCCGCGGCACCCAGGTGGCGGCGAACCGGCTGAGCGGCAACCGGATCGGCCTGCAGCTGCGCCGGGTGCGCGACCTGACGGCGACGGCCAACCTGGTGTCCGGCAACTGCGGCGGCATCTTCGTGGTCGGCGACGACGGGGTGCCGCGGGCCGGTGCGCTGACCGTCGCCGGCAATGTGGTGCGCGCCAACAACCGTTACTGCGAGCCCAATCCGCGTCTGGACTCGGTCCAGGGGACCGGCATCCTGCTGACCGGCACCGAGGACGTCGCGGTCACCGACAACCTGGTCGTCGACCACTCCGGCGCCTCTCCGATGTCGGGCGGCATCGTGCTGTACCCGAGCGTGGTGGGCGCGCCGAACGCCCGTGCCGTCGTCACCGACAACACGCTGAACGACAACGTGCCCGCCGATCTCGCCGACCGCGATCAGGGCAACGGGGAGTCCTTCACGAACAACATCTGCCACACCTCCCAGCCCGCCGGCCACTGCTGACCGGCCTTACCGAGCCCTCCAGCCCCGACGAAAGGCCGCCACGCCCATGACCTCCGCCCCGACCCGACCGGTCCCGCCGTCCTCCTCCCCCGCGACGACCGGCCCCGCCACCACCCCCGCCACCACGACGCCTCCCGGTGTGCCGCCCGCGATGCTGTTGCGCGAGCTGGTCTTCGGCGCCGCCTGCGCGGGTGCGGTGCGCGCCGCCGCCAGTCTGAAGCTGGCCGACGCCTTGGACGATCAGCCCGCCACCGCCGAGGAGTTGGCGGTGCGGCTGGGCGTCGAAGCCGGCCCGCTGGAGCGCCTGTTGCGGGCCCTGGCCAGCTACGAGGTGTTCGCCCCCGCCGGTGACGGCCGCTACTGCCACACCCCGCTGTCGCGCCTGCTGCGCTCCGACGAGCCGGGCAGCCTGCGCGACATCGCGCTGTGGTGCACCGAGCCGTGGACCTGGCAGTCCTGGTCCCGGCTGGACGACGCGGTGCGCACCGGGCGCAGCGTGTTCGCCGACGCGTTCGGCAAGGAGTTCTTCCAGTACCTGCACGACGACGCGCCGGAGTCGGCGGCGCTGTTCAACCGGGCGATGACGCAGTCCAGCCGCCAGTCCGCGCAGGACCTGGCGGACTTCCTGGATCTGACGGGCATCGCCTCGGCCGCCGACATCGGCGGCGGCCAGGGCCACGTGCTGGCGGCCCTGATGGAGCGTCTGCCGGGCCTGCACGGCACGCTGCTGGATCTGCCGAAGGTGGTCGAGCACGCCGATCCGCGGCTGCTGCCCGGTGGCCCGCTGGCCGACCGCGCGCGTCTGGTGCCGGGCGACTGCCGGGTGGCGATCCCGGTGCAGGCCGATCTGTACCTGGTGAAGAACATCCTGGAGTGGGACGACGAATCCACTCGCCGCACGCTGCGCAACCTGCGTCAGGTGGCCCGCCCGGGTGCCCGGGTGGTGATCGTGGAGAACCTGGTCGACGACTCCCCGTCGATGCGGTTCACCACCGCGATGGACCTGCTGCTGCTGCTCAATGTCGGTGGGGCCAAGCACACCCTGGGCAGCCTGACCGCGCTGATCGAGGAGTCCGGCCTGCTGCTGAAGGCCGTCGCCCCGGTGAACGCGTACCTGCACGCGTTCACCTGCACGGTGCCCTGACGCCGCCCGCCCACCGAGAAGCCGTCCGGACCACAGCGGTCCGGACGGCTTCTCGGTGGCCTCGGCTACGAGACAGCGGCCGCCGCTTCCGCGGCCATTTCGGCGACCAGCGCGGTGGTGTGCCGGCCGGCCCGAAAGCGCGGGTCGGCGAGGGTGCGGCGCAGGTAGTCGGTGGTGGTGCGGACGCCGGGGCCGTCGATGCGGAACTCGGCGAGGGCGCGGTCGAGGCGGGCGACGGCCTGTTCGCGGTCGGGCGCCCAGGCGATGGTCTTGGCGAGCAGGGAGTCGTAGTCGGGGCCGATCGGCCAGCCGGGGTAGGCGTGGGTGTCGACCCGGACGAACGGGCCGCCGGGCGGGACGAATTCGGTGAGCAGCCCGGGGGTGGGCAGGAAGCCGCGTTCGGGGTCCTCGGCGTTGACCCGGGCCTCGACGGCGGCGCCGCGCGGGCGGACGGCGTCCTGGCGGAGTGTCAGGGGCTCGCCGGCGGCGATGGTGAGCTGTTCGCGGACCAGGTCGATGCCGGTGACCATCTCGGTGACGGGGTGTTCGACCTGGAGGCGGCAGTTGACCTCCATCAGGTAGAAGGTGCCGTCGGGGGCGAGCACGAATTCGAAGGTGGCGGCGCCGACGTAGCCGACGGCGAGGGCGCCGCGGACGGCGGCGGCGCAGATCTCGTGGCGCAGCGGGTCGGACAGGTTGGGTGCGGGGGATTCCTCGATGAGTTTCTGGTGGCGGCGTTGCACGGAGCAGTCGCGTTCGGCGAGGTGGACGGCGTTGCCGTGGCGGTCGCA
Source organism: Kitasatospora sp. NPDC059673 (assembly GCF_042734215.1). NCBI lineage: Bacteria > Bacillati > Actinomycetota > Actinomycetes > Kitasatosporales > Streptomycetaceae > Kitasatospora > Kitasatospora sp. NPDC059673. Next base: position 181,113 of record NZ_JBHWEN010000002.1, read on the forward strand.
GAGCACCTGGACCTCGATGTGCCGGGCGCCGTCCACGTAGCGTTCGAGGTAGAGCCGTTCGTCGCCGAAGACGGCGCGGGCGTGGGCGCGGGTTTCCTGGAAGGCGGTGGGCAGGTCGGCGCCGTCGCGGACCACGGCCATGCCGCGTCCGCCGCCGCCGGCGACGGCTTTGAGGATGACGGGGTAGCCGGTGCGGGCGGCGGTCTCGCGGGCTTCGGCGGGGCTGCGAACGGCGCCGGTGGAGCCGGGGAGGACGGGCAGTCCGGCTTCGGCCATCAGCCGGCGGGCGGCGGATTTGTCGCCGAGTTGTTCGATCACGTGCGGGGGCGGGCCGATGAAGGTGAGGCCGTTGGCTTCGCAGATCTCGGCGAAGTCGGGGTCCTCGGAGAGGAATCCGTAGCCGGGGTGGACGGCCTGGGCGCCGGTGAGCCGGGCGGCTTCGACGATGGACGGGATGTGCAGGTAGCTGGCTCTGGCGGCGGCGGGTCCGAGGTGGACGGCCCGGTCGGCGAAGCGGACCACCGCCGAGTCGCGGTCGGCGGTGGAGTGGACGGCGACGGTGCGGATGCCCATCTCCCGGCAGGTGCGGGCGATCCGCAGGGCGATCTCGCCGCGGTTGGCGATCAGCACGGTGGTGAACATGCGCGGGCCCCTTACGCGGGTTCGACGGCGATCAGGCGCTGCTGGAACTCCACGGCGGTGCCGTCGGCGACGAGGATCTCCGCCACCCGGCCGGCGATGTCGGCTTCGACGGGGCTCATCATCTTCATCACTTCGAGGATGCCGATGGGCTGGCCGACGGTGACGGTGTCGCCGACGGCGACGAACGGCGGCGCGCCCGGTTCGGGCGCGTGGTAGAAGGTGCCGATCATCGGGGCGCACACGTGGTGGCCGGCGGCTCCGGGCTCCGTCTCGGGCCCTGTCTCGGGTGCCGGGTGGGGGCTGCTGCGGTCCGGCGCGGTGGTCTCGTCCCATTCGACCTCGACGGCGGTGCCGAGGTGTTCGAGCCGGATCCGGCGGGGTGGGCGGGTGCTGGTGCGGGCGAGTTCGGCGACGCTGCGGCACAGGTCGGCGAGGTCCGCGACCCGGTCGGGGCCGCCGGATCCGTCACCGGTGAGGGCGATCCGTCCGTGGGACGGCTGGTGTTTCACCTCGACGGTCATGGCCGGCTCCAATCTGCCGCGTCGGGGCCGGTGTCGGCGCCGTAGCGGTGGAAGCGGGCCCGGCGGGCGGCGCGCAGCCGGTCCGGGTCCCAGGGGATCAGTTCGCGCAGGGCCTCGGTGACGGCGGCTTCCAGCAGGTCGGCCGCGGCGGCGTGGTCCTGGTGGGCTCCTTCGGGCGGTTCGGGGACGATGCCGTCGACGACGCCGAGGCTGAGCAGGTCGCCGGGGTGCAGGCGCAGCGAGGCGGCGGCGGTGGGTGCGGCCTGCGGGTCCTTCCACAGGATGGCGGCGCAGCCTTCGGGGCTGATCACCGAGTAGATGCCGTTGGCGCTGACCAGGACGCGGTCGGCGACGGCGAGCGCGAGGGCGCCGCCGCTGCCGCCCTCGCCGATCAGGACGGCGACGACGGGGACGGGCAGGCGGGCCATCAGGCGCAGGTTCTCGGCGATGGCGGCGGCCTGTCCGCCGGTCTCGGCCTCGGGTCCGGGGTTGGCGCCGGGGGTGTCGATCATGGTGACCACGGGCAGGCCGAGTTTCGCGGCGAGGCGCATCAGCCGGTTGGCCTTGCGGTAGCCGGAGGGCTGGGCCATGCCGAATCGGCGGCGTCGGCGTTCGCCCAGGTCGGTTCCGCCCTTGTGGTGGCCGATCAGGACGACGGGGGTGCCGGCCAGGCGTCCGGTGCCGGCGACGATGGCGGGGCAGTCCTCGGTGAGCCGGTCGCCGTGGAGTTCCTGGAAGTCGTCGACCAGGCGGCGGATGTAGTCGAGGGTGCTGGGCCGTTCGGGGTGCCGGGCGAGGCGGACGTTCTGCCAGGGGTCGCGGTCGGTGAGTTCGTGGGCGGCGCGCAGGATGGCGGTGGGGTCACCGGGGGGCCGGGGCGCCTCGGCGGGCCGCAGGCCGAGCAGTCGGCCGAGGACGGGGCGCAGGCCGATCCGGGGCACGACGTCGTCGACCATGCCGTGGGCGAGCAGGAACTCGGCGGTCTGGAAGCCGTCGGGGAGTTTTTCGCCGGTGGTCTGTTCGATGACGCGGGGTCCGGCGAAGCCCATTCGGGCGCCGGGTTCGGCGAGGATGACGTCGGCGAGGGTGGCGAAGGAGGCGGCGACGCCGCCGTAGGTGGGGTCGGTGATCACCGAGACGGTGAGGATGCCGGCTTCGTCGAGTTCGGCCATGGCCTGCGCGGTCTTGGCCATCTGCATCAGCGACAGCACGCCTTCCTGCATCCGGGCGCCGCCGCTGGCGGTGACCAGGACGAGTGGGGCGCGGCGCTCCAGCGCGAGGGTGGCGGCCTGGGTGATGAGGGCGCCGACGGCGCAGCCGAGGCTGCCGCCGAGGAAGCGGAAGTCCATGACGGCGGCGACGCAGGGTTGGCCCTCGATCTGTCCGGCGGCGACCAGCACGGCCTCGTGGAGGCCGGTGCGGTCGCGGGCCTCGTCGAGGCGGTCCTGGTAGGGGCGGCTGTCGACGAAGCCGAGCGGGTCGTGCAGGGCGGGCACCGGTCCGAGGGGTTCGGCGGTGCCCGGGTCGAGGAGTTGGGCGAGCCGCTGCGGGGCGGTGAGCCGTCCGTGGTGCCCGCAGTCGGGGCACACCTGCAGGGTGCGTGCGTAGCGTCTGCCGTAGACCAGGCCGGCGCAGCCTTCGCAGCGCACCCAGTCCGCCGGTTCGCTCTGTTCGGCCACGGCGGCTCTCCCTTCCGTGTACAGCGCAGGATGGTTCAGCGGTCCCAGCGGTAGAACTCGTGGGCCATGGCGTCCTTGGGGCTGCGCCAGGTCGACGGGTCGTAGGCGTCGACGTAGACGGCGAGCCGTTCGCTGATGTCGCGGAATTCGGGGTGGTCGGTGTACTTGGCGACCTCGGGTCCGGCGGGGCGCTCGGACTCGATCAGGTGGAGGTAGATGTCGCCGTACTGGAACAGGCTGCGGCCGTGGACGCCGATCAGTCCGGGCAGCGGGCCGCGGTCGGAGTCGGCGAAGACGCCGGCGATGTGGTCGGCGGTGCCGGGTTTCATCCGGGCGACGATCAGGGCGCGGTGCATGCCGGTCACCGGGCCGCGCCGGCGCGGTGTTCGACCTTGGCGCGGATCAGTTCCATCTGGACCTTGGAGTTCTGGTTGATCATGTCGGTCATCTGGAGGTCGTCGACGGGGGCGGTGGGCTTCATCGCGAAGTCCTGGATCCAGCGCATCCGGGTGCCTTGCGGGAGGTCCTCGTACTCCCAGCGGATCTCCATGAATTCGAACGGGCCGGGTTCGACGCGGCGGGCGCGGACGGTGAGCGCGTCGCGGTCGGTCTCGCGTTCGGAGACCCAGCTCCACACCTGGCCGTTCTCGTCGGGGTGCATGGTGAGCCGGAACTTCACCAGCGGGCCCTGCCGGTCGAGGACCTCGACGGAGGCGTACTCGCTGAACAGCTGGGGCCACTGCTCCAGGTCGTTGGTCATGTCCCAGACCAGGTCGACGGGGGCGTTGATGAGGATGGTGTTGTCGGTGTGTCCGGGCATCTCAGGCACCAGCTTTCACGGTGGAGTTGACGGTCTGCAGGAACTCGGCGACGGGGCGGCCGAGCAGTTCGGAGGAGTCGATGGAGACGCTGTAGCGGTTCTCCAGGTCGGCGAGGACGCCGAGCACCCCCAGCGAGTCGACGCCGAGGTCGAGGAACATGCAGCCCGGGTCGGCCAGTTCGTCGACGGTGACCTGGACGCCGGCCCGGGCCTTGATCAGGGTGGCGAGTTCCTCGTAGGTGATCTCGGATGCCATCTGTTGCTCCTAGCGGTGGGGTGGGGTCAGGCCCGGCGCAGCACCAGGGCGGTGTTGGAGCCCATCTGGCCGCGGCTGAGCACCAGGGCGGTGCGCAGTTCGGCGGGCCGCGGGTGGCCGATGACCAGGTCGAGGCCGTACGGGCAGTCCGCGGTGTGCGGGGTGGGCGGGATCAGGCCCTGTTCGAGGGCGAGCACGGCGGCGGCCACGTCGAGCGCGGGGGCGCCGCAGTGGGCGCGGCCGAAGCCGGCCTTGGGGGCGGTGACGGGGACGCGCTCGGCGTGTTCGCCGAGCGCGTCGGCCAGGGCGAGGGCTTCGGCGCGGTCGGCCTCGGGGATGCCGAGGGCGTCGGCGAAGACCACGTCGATCTCGTCGGGCGCGCAGTGTGCCTCGGCGAGGGCGCCGCGGACGGCGTGGGCGAGTCCTTCGCGGCTTTCGGCCCAGCGGGCGGCGCCGGTGAAGGTGGCGGTGTGTCCGGCGATCCGGGCCCGGGTGCGGGCGCCGCGCCGGCGGGCGGTGTCGGCGTCCTCGACCACGAACATGGCGCCGCCCTCGGCGGGGACGAAGCCGTCCGCGTCGGAGCCGAACGGCCGGTAGGCGCGGTCGGGGTCGTCGGTGGTGGACAGTCCGGGGTAGCCGAGTTGGCAGACCATCGAGTACGGGGCGATGGGGGCTTCGGCGGCGCCGGCCAGGACGGTGTCGGTGCCGCGGCCGACGGCGCGGGCGGCGTGCGCGAGGGCGTCGAGGCCGCCGGCCTCGTCGGAGGCGACCACGCCGCACGGGCCCTTGAAGCCGCCGCGGATGGAGATCTGGCCGGTGGAGGCGGCGTAGAACCAGGCGATCGACTGGTAGGGGCCGACGTGGTGGGGTCCTTCGGCCCACAGGTGCTGGAGTTCGCGCTGGCCGAACTCGCCGCCGCCGGAGCCGGCCGCGGTGACCACGGCGACCTGGAACGGGTCGTCCGGCTGCGGCGTCAGGTCAGCGTCGGCCATGGCGAGTTCGGCGGCGGCCATCGCGAAGTGGGTGAACCGGTCGGTCTGCACCAGGTAGCGCGGCTCGACGTACTCTTCGGCGTCGAAGCCGCGCACCAGGCCGGCGACCCGCAGCGGGAGCCGCTCGCAGCCCTCGCGGTCGATGAGCGCGAGGGCGGAGCGGCCCTCGCCGAGGGCCTTCCAGTAGTCGTCGGCGCCGATGCCGTGCGGGGAGACCACGCCGACTCCGGTGATCACCGCGCTGCGGGTCGGGTTCATGCCGCCGTCTCCACTCTGCTCAGCACCACCGCGGACTGGAAGCCGCCGAAGCCGCTGCCCACCGACAGCACGTGGCGCAGCGGCAGTTCGCGGGCGGTGCGGGGGACGTAGTCGAGGTCGCACTCGGGATCGCGTTCGGTGTAGTTGGCGGTCGGCGGGACCACACCGTGGTGCAGGGCGAGGGTGCAGGCGACCAGTTCGATGGCGCCGATCGCGCCGAGCGAGTGCCCGACCATCGACTTGATGGAGCTCATCGGGGTGCGCCGGGCGTGCGCGCCGAGGGAGCGTTTGACGGCGGCGGTCTCGTGCCGGTCGTTCTGCTTGGTGCCGGAGCCGTGCGCGTTGACGTAGTCGATGGCATCGCCGGGCAGTCGCGCGTGGGCGAGGGCGCGGTCGATGGCTTCGGACATCTCCACGCCTTCCTGGGTGAGGCCGGTCATGTGGTAGGCGTTGCCGAAGGTGGCGAAGCCGCCGAGTTCGGCGTAGATCCGGGCGCCGCGCCGCTTGGCGTGCTCCCATTCCTCCAGCACGATGACGGCGCCGCCCTCGCCGAGCACGAAGCCGTCGCGGCTCGCGTCGAACGGGCGGGAGGCGTGTTCGGGGTCGTCGTTGCGGGCCGAGGTGGCCTTGATGGCGTCGAAGCAGGCGACGGTGATCGGTGAGATCGGCGAGTCGCAGGCCCCGGCGACGATCACGTCGGCGCGGCCCTCCTCGATGCTGAGGGCGGCGTAGCCGACGGCGTCGAGGCCGGAGGTGCAGCCGGTGGAGACGGTCTGCACGGGGCCGTGCGCGCCGATCCGTTCGGCGACCGCGGAGGCCAGCGTGGCCGGGGTGAAGGCCCGTTCCAGGTGCGGCCGGGCGGGCCGGTGATCGACGTCCCAGTGCTCGCCGCGGCCGCTGACCAGCACGTAGTCGGCTTCCAGCCGGGTGGTGCCGCCGACCGCGGTGCCGAGCGAGACACCGATGCGCCAGGGGTCCTCGCGTTCGGGTTCGAGTCCGGCGTCGGCGAGCGCCTCGGCGGCGGCGACCAGCGCGAACTGCACGTAGCGGTCGTTGCGGGCGATCTGGTCGGCGGTCAGGCCGTGCGCGGCGGGGTCGAAGTCGCACTCGGCGGCGATCCGGGAGCGGAAGCCGTCGGGGTCGAACAGCGTGATGCCGCGGGTGGCGGTGCGGCCGGCGGTGAGCAGCGCCCAGAACTGCGGGACGCCGATGCCGCCGGGTGCGACCACGCCGATCCCGGTCACCGCGACCCGGCGGTTCACGAGGCTGCCCCTGCCGGTTCCGGCGGGCCGGCTTCGGAGGTGCTCTCCTCCTCGGTGTCGACGTGGCCGAGTTCGGGGCGGGGCGCGAGCGGCCCCAGGTGGAAGACCATCCGGGCCTGGCCGGCGCCGACGTTGCGGAACCGGTGCTTCATCCCGATCGGAATCATCAGGCCCTGGTTGGGCCGCAGCGGCTGGGTCTTGCCGTCGAGGTCGACCTCGAGTTCGCCGGACATCACGAACACGAACTCCTCGGAGTACGGGTGGTAGTGCTCGCCGATCCGCTCCCCCGGTTCGACGATCGCCACCCCCATGAAGCCGCTGGTCGCGCCGACCGCCGTCGGGGTGAGCATGGCCCGCAGGTCGCCGCCGCGCTTGCGGTTCGGGGGCGCGTCGTCGACGTGGACGACTCGTGGCATCTCGGTGGTCACGGTGGACTTCCTTCCGGGCGTGGGATGTGCGGGGGCGGGTGGTCAGACGTCGGCGGAGCGGCGGTCGGTGACCGGGGTCATGGTGCATTCGGCGAGCAGGTGACGCAGGCCGTCGGCGCTGGGCACGGGGTGTTCGGCGGGGATGTCGGCGAGCTTGCCGAGCACCGCGGCGGCGCGCGGGCCGGCCACGCCGAGGGCGGTGGCGGGGTCGCTCGCGGGGTCGGTGAGCAGGTCCACCAGGCGGACCACCAGGTCCTCGCGGCAGTGGACGGTGGCGCGCACCAGCGGCGAGCCGGGGTCGGCGGCGGCGTGCTGGTCCTCGCCGGCCAGCAGTTCGGCGAGCGCGGCGCCGCAGCCGGGGCGGACCGGGTACAGGTAGGCGTGCCGCTGCACCGGGCCGGCCTTCAGCGCGGCGTGGTGGTGGACAGCAGGCAGCGCGGCGCGCAGGAAGAAGTCGCGGGCGGCCAGCGGGTCGTTCAGGTCGCGCCTCTCCTCCAGGTACGGGTTGATGGCTTCTTCGACGGCCCGCACCTCGGGTTGCTGGGCGACGTGCCGCAGCGCGGCAACCAGGTCGCCGGCGACTTCGACGCAGCGCACGATCCGGTTGCCGCGCATGAAGAGCGAGGTGCGCAGCAGCCGGGTGGTGTCGTCGACCCGGGCCTGCGGGGAGCGGTAGCCGGCCAGCAGTTCGGCGGCCTTGGCCTCGGTGCCGGGCCGCACGGTGAAGCTGAGCGCGTGCCGCACCACGCCGTCGGGCCCGGGCCGGGGCGTGGCGGGCACGCCCGGGTGGTGCTCGCCGGGGCCCAGCGGGGCGGCGAGGCTGTCGATGGTGTGCTCGCCCTGGGTTTCGCGCAGCACGGTGTAGCGCAGCGAGCGGGTGTCGCGGACGCAGCCGTGCAGCGGCTTGACCATCTCGCGGTGGGCGGGGCTGTCGACCCAGGCGAGGAACGGTGGGGCGCTCTCCCATTCGCTGGTGATCAGCCAGCGGGACGGGTCGTCGATGGACTGGCAGAGCTGGTCACTGATGTGGCCGGGGACGGCGGCCACCTGGTGGCGCAGCAGTTCGTAGACGTTCAGGAAGTGGTCCTGGGCGCCGTCGTGGACGTCGAGCATCAGGACGACGCGAAGCCGGCCCGTGGCGGGCCGGCCGGTGGTGGCGGTCTCCTCGGTTGTGGAGAGCAGGGTCATGGCGGCGGATCCTGTCGTTTGTTCACATGGGCCCTCGGCCGGCCGGTGCCGTGCGGGTCGGCGGGCGGGGCGTGGTTCGCACTCGATCGTCACGGGGGTACGGGGGTGGCGCGAGAGTTCGCGGCCATCCGGGCGAAGCACCCTGCGTGGCCGTCGGTGGTGGGGGATGGATGTCGGGTCTGGCGCATCCAGCGCCCTGCACGGATGGAGCAGAGCTGATGAACACACAGATGGCGGACCGGGTGCCGGTCCTGGTCGCGGGCGGTTCCCTGGTGGGGCTGTCGGCGTCCCTCTTCCTCGGCCGGCTCGGCGTGCCGCATCTGCTGGTGGAGCGGCACGCGGAGACCTCCCGGCATCCGCGCGGGCGCGGCAACAACCTGCGGACCATGGAGCTGTTCCGGGCCGCCGGGGTGGAGGCGGACATCCGGGCGGCCGCGTCGGTGCTGGCCGACAACCACGGCATCCTGCAGGCCGAGACGCTGTCCGGCGGCGAGCAGGAGTGGCTGTTCCGGGAGATCGACCCCGGCGGGGGCCTGGCCAGGTTCAGCCCGTCCTCCTGGTGCCTGTGCAGCCAGAACGACCTGGAGCCGGTGCTGCGGCGGCACGCCGCCGCACGTGGCGACGTCCGTTTCAACACCGAGCTGGTCTCCTTCGAGCAGGACGCCGACGGGGTGACGGGGCTGCTGCTGGACCGTGCCACCGGTGAGAAGCGCGAGGTGCGGGCCGACTATCTGATCGCCGCGGACGGGCCGCGCAGCCCCGTCCGGGAATGCCTGGGCATCGGGCAGTCCGGGCGCGGCGACCTGTTCCACAACATCAGCGTCACCTTCCGGGCCAAGCGGCTGGCGGACGTGGTCGGGGACCGGCGGTTCATCGCCTGCTACCTGACCGATCCGGCGGGGGCGGGCGCGCTGCTGCCCGTCGACAACCGCGAGCAGTGGGTGTTCCACCTGCCCTGGCACCCCGAACGCGGCGAGAGCGTCGAGGACTTCACGGACGCCCGCTGCGTCGCGCACATCCGGGCCGCCGCCGGGGTGCCCGACCTGGAGGTGGAAATCACCGGCCGGGCCCCGTGGCACGCCGCCGAGCGGGTCGCCGACCGGTACGGCGCCGGGCGGGTGTTCCTGGTCGGGGACGCCGCGCACGAGATGCCGCCGACCGGCGCGTTCGGCTCCAACACCGGGATCCAGGACGCCCACAACCTGGCCTGGAAGCTCGCCGCCGTCCTGGCCGGCTGGGGCGGGCCGCGGCTGCTGGACTCCTACGAGAGCGAGCGCCGCCCGGTCGCCGTGCAGACCGCGGCCCGGGCGGCGGCCCGCTCGGTGGAACACCAGCACCCCGGTTTCGACGCCGCCCCCACCGGCGGGCCCCGCACCAACGTCCTTGCGGTGGCGCTCGGTTACCGCTACCCCGAGGGTGCGCTGGTCGGCGCGGACGCCACGGCGGGTGTCGTCCCCGAGCGCTTCGCCGCCACCGGCGAACCCGGCACCCGCGCCCCGCACCTGTGGCTGCGCGACGTCGCCGGCAAGCGGCTGTCCACCCTCGACCTGTTCGACGGCGGTCCGCTGCTGCTGGCCCCGGTCCAGGGCGGCCGGGCCTGGCCGACGGCCGCCCTACAGGTGGCCGAGCAGACCGGGGTGCCGGTGCGCTGCCTGCTGGTCGGCGAGGGCGGCGACCTGGTGCCCGAGCCGCCCGCCGACCCCCCGTCCGGCGCCCGCCCCACCGGGCCGGTCTCCCCCACCACCTGGCCCGAAGCGTACGGACTGCACCCGGGCGGCGCCGCGCTGGTGCGCCCGGACGGCTTCGTCGGCTGGCGCGCCACCGGCGCCGTCGGCGACCCGGCCGCGGCCCTGCGAGTCGCCGTCCGCGGGGTCGCGGGGCTGGCCTGAGGGGGAGAGCGCAACAGGGGCGCGGGGAACTGCGCGAAGGGGAACGCACCCAACCGTGAGATCGCAACGCAGGACAGTGACCTGCACTTGATCGCGACCTTGCGGACGTTGCGCTCCCTTCCCGCGCAGTTCCCCGCGCCCCCGGCTTCGCGCCCGCCGGCGTTTCGCGCCCACGACCCGACCCGACGTCATGTGACGGGGATCACGCCGCGGCAAGAACCCGGGCGCAAGCCCTCGCGTCTGGCAGGTGTGAGAGCACGCGGGAGAGCACTGCACGAGCTGGACGAGGAACGTCTGCTCCGCCTGGTCGCCAGGAGCGACCGGGCGGCGTTCGACGAGCTGTACCGGCGCACCGCCCCGTGGCTGGCGGTGCGCCTGCGCCGCCGGTGCGCGGACGAGCAGATCGTCGCCGAGGTCATGCAGGAGACCTATCTCGCGGTCTGGCGCGCGGCGGGCGCGTTCGCCGGCAGCGCGGTGGGCGGCAGCGCCGTCGGCTGGCTGTGGACCATCGCGGCCCGCCGCCTGGTCGACGCCTTCCGCCGCCGCGCGCACCACGCCGAGCCGCCGGCCGCCGCGGCCGGTACGGCCACCGCCCCGGCCGCCGAGGACGAGGCGCTGGCCGCGTCGGTCGGCGGCGACGTGGGGGACGCGCTGCGGCGCCTGGCCCCCGAACTGCGCGCGGTGCTGCAGGCCACCGTCCTCGACGGGCTCTCCGTCCGGGAGACCGCCGTCCTGCTCAGACTGCCCGAAGGCACGGTCAAGACCCGCGCCCGCCGGGCCCGGATCGCGATGCGGAAGGAACTGGCATGAAAGCGGAACACGCATCGGCCGGGCTGATCGACGCGTACGCGCGCGGCGGCGACGACCTGCCCGCGGACACCGTCTGGGCTCTGGAGGCCCACCTGGAGGACTGCCCGCACTGCCGGGGACTGCTGACGGCCGCCGTGCCCGCCCGGGTGCCCGGCGTCGCGGCGCTCGTCGACTCCGTCCACGCCGCGCTGCTGCCGCAACTGGACGCGGCCCGCCCGGTGCCCGTGCGCCGCCGCCTGGCCAGGTGGCGGCCGGTCTGGGCCGCGCCGGCCGTGGTGCTCTGGCTGCTGACCGCCGTCGCGGTGGTGCTGCTGGCGCTGGTGCTGGACGCCGCCGGGCCGCCGGACCTGTCCGGCCAGGTGTCGCCGCTGCTGCTGGTGGCGCCCGTGCTGCCGCTGTGCGCAGCCGCCGCGACCTGGGCGACCGGCCTCGACCCGGCACACGAGCTGACCGCCTCCACCCCGCGCTCCGGCCTCCCGCTGCTGCTGCGGCGCACCGCCGCCGCGCTGGCCGCGGTGGTGCCGGTACTGCTGGCGGCGGGCCCGCTGACCGGGGCGATGACGGCCGCGCAGTGGCTGCTGCCCTCGCTCGCCTTCACCACCACCGCGCTCGCCCTCGGCAGCGTCATCGGCGTCGGCCGCGCCGCCGCCGCGCTGATCGCCGTCTGGGCCGCCGCCGTCGCGGCCCCCGTCTGGGCCACCGGCCGCCTGCCGTTCGTCCTGCGGCCCGAACACCTGCCCGACTGGGCGGCGCTGCTCGTCCTCGGCGCCACCACCGTGCTCGCCCGCCGACGCGCCTACTCCACACCCCACACCTGACCCCTCCCCGCCGGAAGGACCCACCCCCCATGCCACGCACCATCAACACGACCCCCGCCACACCGCCACCGCACTGACCGCCATTCGCACCTGCGGCCCGAACAGCTGCCCGGCTGGGCGCCACTCCTCGTCCCCGGCGCCACCACCGCGCCCGCCCACCGACGCGCCTACTCCACACCTGACCCCTCCCCATCGGAAAGAACCACCCCCATGCCACGCACCATCAACACGACCCCCGCCACACCGCCACCGCACTGACCGCCCCCTGGGCCACCGGCCGCCCGCCCTTCGCACCTGCGGCACCAACAGCTGAGCGCCACTGCTCGTCCCCGGCGCCACCACCGCGCCCGCCCACCGACGCGCCCAGCCCACACCTGACCCCTCCCCGCCGGAAGGACCCACCCCCCATGCCACGGCACCATCAACACGACCCCCGCCACACCGCCACCGCACTGACCGCCCTCCGGGCCACCAGCTGGGCGCCACTTCTCGCCCTCGGCGCGCCGCCACCGCGCCCGCCCGCCGACGCGCCTACTCCGCACCTGACCCCTCCCCATCGGAAGGAACCACTCCCATGCCACGCGCCATCAGCGCGGCCTCCGTCGCGCCCAAAACCCATGCCTGGGAGATCCGGGCCGAGGGCCTGCTCGTCCGGGCCGGGCGCAAGAAAATGGCCGTCAATGGCCTCGATCTCCGCCTGGGCACCGGCGCCCACGGCCTGCTCGGCCCGAACGGGGCGGGCAAGACCACCCTGATCCGGGCGCTGGCCACCGTGCTGCGCCCGGCCGGTGGCGAACTGGAACTGCTCGGCACCGCCGCCGGCCGCGCCGACCTGCGGGCGCTGCGCCGCCGGATCGGCTACCTGCCGCAGGACTTCGGCTACTACCGGCGCTTCACTGTCCGCGAGTTCGTCGAGTACATGGCCTGGTTGAAGGAGGTCCCGAAGGCCGAGATCCCGGGCGCCGTCCAGCGGGCGGTGGAGCGGGTCGGCCTCGCGGACCGCGCCGATCACCGGATGAAGACGCTGTCCGGCGGCATGGTGCGGCGGGCCGGCATCGCCCAGGCCATCATCAACGATCCCGACCTGCTGCTGCTGGACGAGCCGACCGCCGGGCTGGACCCGGCGCAGCGGCTGCGTTTTCGCGAACTGCTGCAGGAACTCGGCCGGGACACCTGCGTGGTGGTCTCCACCCACCTCGTCGAGGACGTTGCCGCCGCCTGCTCCGACGTGGTGCTGTTCGCGGACGGCCGCCTGGTCTTCCAGGGCACCCCGGAGGACCTGGCCGCCGCGGGCGGCCCCGAACACCCGGGCGACAGCCCGCTGGAGCGCGGCTACTCGGCGCTGCTCCGTCACACCGAGCGGCCCGGGGGTATCTGGTGAACGTACGTGTCCTGCGGACCGAGCTGCGTCGCTCGGCCGCGCCGTGGGCCGGGCTGCTGGTGCTCGGCGGCTCGCTGGCCGTCCTGTTCGCGATCGACGGCATCTGGTGGCGCGGCACGGCCGGCTGGACGGCTCAGTGGACGTCGATGGCGATGTGGACGCGCTGGCTGCTGGGGTTCTGGTTGCCACTGACGGTCGGTGTCGGCGCGCTGTACGGCCTGCGCGACAAGCGTTCGGGGACGGCGGAGCTGTTCGGCACCGTGCCGAAGCCGGCCTGGCGGCGCGCCGCGCTGCCCGCCGGGGCGATGGCCGGGGTGCTGGTGACCGGGTTCGGCCTGGTGGTGACGGCGGGCGCGGTGCAGGTGGCGCTCGGCGACACCGGGTACCGGCCGCTGGGCTGGGTACCGATCTCGCTGGTGGCGGCGCTCGCCCTGGTGGCGGCCGCGGTGTTCGGCATGGGCGTGGCGCGGACCGTGCCGTCGGTGTTGACTCCGCCCGCGCTAGTGGTGCTCTCGCTGGTGGCGACGGGCCTGCTGCGGTTCACCGGCGACGGTGCGACGCCCCGTGCCACCGTCACGCCGAACCGGCTCGCGCTGCTCTCCCCGGTGACCGTCGATCCGCGTGAGTCGCTGCTCACCCTGGCCGGTTCGGTCCACCTCGGCCAGACGCTGTGGCTGCTGGGCCTGGCCGCGACCGGCTTCGCCCTGCTGGTCGCCGCGTCCCGGCGGGCCCGGCTGCTGGCCCTCGCCCCTGTGCTGGCGGGCGCGGCCCTGGCGCTGGCGGTACTGCCCGGCGACGCGCGCCACACCTACGTGGTGGATCCGGCGGCGGCGCGGCCGGTGTGCGACGGGCCGGTGTGCGTCACCGCACTGAACCGGGCCCGGCATCCTGAGCTGTCGGCGCGCAGCGCCGAGGCACTGCGGGTCCTGAACGGCGTGCTGGGCGAGCGGGCTCCGCAGTCGGTCACCGAGGACAGCACGCTGCACGCCCTCGGCGACCTCCGGCAGGTGTCCGCCGGAACGATCCTGGTGGACTTCGACGAGCGGGAGTTCGACGGGAAGAGCGGGCTGGACCTCACCCGCGCCCTGGTCGGGCAGGGCCTGGTGCCGACCTGCTACCCGCGCACCGGCCGGGAGGGCGGCTCGGTCGAGGACGCCACCGTGCAGAGCATCGCCGCGAGCTGGGCGCTCGGCGAGAACACCATGGTGCCGGTGGAGACTCCGGGCGCCGGCACGTACGACCAGCAGGCCTGGGAGGAGGCCCGAACCGTGTGGACGGCGTTCACCGCCGCTCCCCCGGCCGAACAGCGGGCCCGGATCGCCGCGCTGCACGACGCCGCGCTGTCCTGCTCGATGAAGCACCGTCTGCCTGTCCTGACCGGATCGGAGGCCCGATGAACTGGCTGGTGCTGTACGCCCGTTCGCGTCAGGTGCTGCTCTCGGCCGCCGTCGTCACCGCCGTCGCGCTGGCCGTGTGGGCGCTGGTGGACGGCGCTCCGGACGGCTCGGAGGACCGGGGGACCACCGCCCTCGTGCTGACCGCGAACGTACTGGCGGCCATCGTCGGCCTCGGCGGGCAGGACACGGTGCTCGACCGCACCGCCGCGATCCGCTGGGTGCCGCGCCGCGTCGCGCACGTCCTGCTGATCGGCGCCGCCGCAGGGGCGGCCCTGCTGGCCGTCCAGGGGGCCGGGCCGCATCTCGCCGCCACCTCGGTGGTGGTCCGCGACAGTGCGGGCCTGGTGGGTCTGGCCGCGCTCGGCACCGCCTGCTGGGGCACCACGTACGCGTGGACGCTGCCGACCGGCTGGCTCGCTCTCACCATGCTGGTCCCGCCGATGGCCGGCCGGCCGGGCCACGTGGCCTTCTGGCTGGTCCAGCCCGCAGGCACCACGGCGGCCACCGCGACGGCGGCGGCGCTGCTACTGGTGGGCACCACGCTGTACGGCTGCGCCGGGCCACGGCGGTAGGCCGCTGCGCGGGCGGGTGCGAACCCGGGGACGTGTGGGGGTACCTCTCGGCCCGCTTGGGCCGGGGGGAACTGCGCGACAAGCGCACGCCAGGTCCGTCAGGTCGCAATCACGTGCAGGTCATTGTCCTGCGTCGCGATCTTGCCGACGGGTGCGTTCCCCTTCGCGCAGTTCCCCGCGCCCCCGGTTTCGCACCCTCACAGTTCCCCCCTGTTTTCGCACCCGCTCCGGTCCTCAGTCGCGGAGGGCAGCGAGCAGGGCGAGCAGGACGAAAGCGATCACCACGGCGAGGCTGAGCTGGAAGGCGCCGGGGTAGTCGGCGGGGGTGTGCAGGTGGCCGAAGAAGGTGGCGCCGACGGTGGCGATGCCGGCGGCGGAGCCGATGCGTTGGGCGGTCTGCAGGACGCCGCCGGCGCTGCCGGCCCGGGCGACGGGCACCTCGTTGAGGGTGAGGGCCTGGTTCGGGGAGACGACCAGGCCGCTGCCGAGGCCGGCCACCAGCAGCGGCAGGGCGGTGGCCCAGCCGACGAACGGGCCGTTGAAGAGGTGGACGGCGAGTGCGGCGAACGCCAGGCCGATGGCGACGGTGGCCAGGCCGAACGCGATCAGCCGCCGCCCGTAGCGGACCACGATCCGTCCGCCGACGGTGGAGGCGACCGCGGAGGCCAGTGCGAACGGTGTGATGGCCAGGCCCGCGTACAGCGCGCTGTAGCCGCGGCCGGCCTGCAGGTACAGCGTGAAGACGAAGAACACGGCGGTGAACCCGGCGAAGTACAGCAGCGACACCAGCGAGCCGGAGGTGAAGGAGCGGGTGCGGAACAGCGCGGGGTGGACCAGCGGTTCGCGGTGGCGGGCGTACCGGAGCTCCCACCCGGCGAAGGCGGCCAGCACCAGCAGGGAGCCGGCCAGCAGCAGCCACTTGCGGGGGTCGTGCCACTGGGCCTGGACCAGCGGGAGCAGCAACAGGACGGTGCCGGTACCGAGCAGCAGCACGCCGGCCGGGTCGAAGTCGCGGCGGGCGCAGGTCTCGGGGGTGGGGGCGGGCAGCAGGCGGCCGGCGAAGGGGAGCAGGGCGAGGCCGATCGGGAGGTTGACGTAGAAGACCCAGCGCCAGCCTTCCTCGGTGCCGAACGCGGCGATCAGCAGGCCGCCGAGCATCGGGCCGACGGCGGTGGAGAAGCCGATGGTGGTGCCGAGCAGGCCGAACGCCCGGGCGCGTTCGCCGCCGCGGAAGAGTTGCTGGATGAAGCCGGAGACCTGTGGCACCAGCAGTCCGCCGGACATGCCTTGCAGCAGGCGGGCGGCGACCAGCCAGTCCTCGCTCTGGGCGGCGCCGGCCAGGGCGCTGGTGGCGGTGAATGCCGCCAGGCCGGTGAGGAAGACAGGGCGGCGGCCGATCGCGTCGCCGAGCCGCCCCGCGGGGACCAGGACCAGGCCGAACGCCAGTGAGTAGCCGGACAGCACCCATTGGAGTCCGGCTTCCGACATGTGCAGGCCGGTGCGCACGGACGGCAGCGCGACATTGACGATCGACACGTCGAGCAGCGTCATGAATCCGGCGGCCAGGCACACCGCGAGGGCCCGCCAGCGGCGCACCCCGGTGCTCGCGCCGCTGGCGGTCGTGGGCTGGGCCATACGTGTGTTCCTTCCGTCCGGCGTCCAGTCTGGGCGGCGCGGGCGGTGGCGGGCGGGCGGCGCGCCGGGGTTGACGATCGGTCGGATGATCTCAAGTCAGGCGTCGGGCAGCAGGTCGAGGGCCAGCTGCCGGGCGTCGGCGAAGGCGGGCGGGGTGGCGCCGAGGTCGGTGAGGGTGGTGATCACCACGGCGTCCACGCCGGTCAGCCAGTTGCTGGTCTTGGACTGCACCACCGCGATCTGGGTGTGCTCGGTTCCGTCGCACTCCACCTGGGCGGGTGAGGTGCGGGTGGAGCCGAAGGCGATGGTGGCGGGATCCTCGGGGTCGGTCTGCTCGACGGAGGTGTTGAGCGAGCGCGGGCCGTCGGTGGGGGCGCAGGTGTAGGTGAGTTCGACCTGGACCCGGCTGGGGACCTTCGGATCGATGCCGACCCCGGTGATCGCGATGACGGTCGCGACGTCCGAGTCCTCGGTGTCGGGGTCCTGATCGGCGAGGGCGGCGGGTGCGAGGGCGGCGGGCGCGAGGGCCAGGCCGAGGACGAGGGCGGTGACGGCGGCGGGGAGGCGCAGTTGCACGGCGGGGCCTTCCGGACGGAGGGGTTTCTCCGACTGTCCGTCAGCCCCGCCGGGCGGGCGAGCGGTGGCCGCCGAGCGGGTGTCACTGCGGCGTGTTTGCGCCCCGGAGGTCAGCCGGGCCGGTAGGGCAGTTCGATCTCGGCCCAGACCACCTTGCCGTTCTTGGTGGGGCGGGTGCCCCAGCGGTGGGCGAGTTCGCTGACCAGGTGGATGCCGCGGCCGCCCTCGTCCTCCTCGGCGGAGCTGCGCAGCCGGGGCGGCTGGCCGCCGGCGTCGGAGACCTCCAGGGTGAGGGTGCGGTCGCGGAACAGGCGCAGCCGGCGGGGGGCGTCGGCGTGCAGCAGGGCGTTGGTGACGAGTTCGCTGACCACGAGTTCGGCGTAGTCGGTGAGGGTGGACAGGCTCCAGCTGTCCAGGGTGGCGCGGGTGAAGCGGCGGGCGCGGGCGGGCAGCGGGCCTTCGGTGGGGAGGACCAGGGTGGCGATCCGGTCGGCTGGCACGGGCAGCGCCCGGGCCATGATCATCGCGATGTCGTCCTCGGTGCCGTCGGTGACCAACGCGGCCAGTGCCGCGTCGCAGCTCTCCTCCAGGGTGCGGCCCGGGGCGGCGAGGGTGCGGGCGAGCAGGTCGATGCCCTCGTCGATGTCGCGGCCGCGGCGTTCGACCAGGCCGTCGGTGTAGAGCGCGAAGGTCGAGCCGGGCGGCAGGGTGAACTCGGTGGATTCGAAGGCGCCGCCGCCGATGCCGAGCGGGACGCCGGGCGGCAGGTGCATCACGTGGGCGCTGCCGTCGGGGTCGACGCGCACCGGCGGGAGGTGGCCGGCTGAGGCGATCACCACGCTGCGGTCGACGGGGTCGTAGACGGCGCACACGCAGGTGGCGAACTGGCCGTCGCCGATCGCGGAGGCGGTCTCGTCGAGCCGGGCGAGGACCTGTTCGGGCGACAGGTCGAGGGTGGCCAGGGTGCGGGCGACGGTGCGCAGTTGGCCCATGGTGGCGGCGGCCCGGATGCCGTGGCCCATCACGTCGCCGACCACCAGGGCGACCCGTCCGCAGGACAGTGGGACCACGTCGAACCAGTCGCCGCCGACCTCGCTGACCACGCTGGAGGGCAGGTAGCGGTGGGCGATCTCCAGGCCGAGGGTGCGGTGGATCTCCTGGGGCAGCAGGCTGCGCTGCAGGGTGAGGGCGGTTTCGCGTTCGCGCCGGTAGAGGCGCGCGTTGTCGATGGCGAGGGCGGTGCGGGCGACGAGTTCCTCGGCGAGCGAGACGTCGGCGGCGCTGAACGGCTCGGGGTTGCGGGTGCGGATGAACTCGGCGCCGCCGAGCACCATGCCGCGGGCGCTCAGCGGCACCAGCAGGTAGGAGTGGATGCCGGCGGCGATGCCGGGGGCGACCCGGTCCTCGCTGGGCACGATGCCGCGCAGCACCTCCTCGTCCACCTGCGGTTTGTACAGCGGGCGGCCGCTGCGCATGCACTGGGTGTAGGTGCGTTCGGCGCCGTACTCGGTGGTGCCGCCGACCTGGTCGGCGGCGCCGGTCAGGCTGGTGCCGTAGGCCTCGCCGACGGCCAGGGCGCGGACCTGGACGGCCTTTCCGGGCTGGATCGGGGCGGGTTCCTCGCCGCGCACCACCGGTTCGAGCAGGTCGACGGTGGCGAAGTCGGCGAACCGCGGGACGACCGCCTCGACCAGTTCCTCGGCGGTGCGCTGCAGGTCGAGGGTGGTGCCGATGTGGGCGCTGGCGGAGGCGATCAGTGCCAGGCGTTCCTGGGCGCGGGCGGCGCGGGCCTCGGCCTGGAAGCGCTCGGTGACGTCGATGATCGAGGAGGAGACGCCGAGCACCCGGCCGGTGGAGTCCTCCAGCCGGAAGTAGGACGCCGACCAGGCCCGGTCGTGGTGCGGGTCGGCGGGGACGCGGCCGTGCGAGCGGGCGTCTATGACGGGTTTTCCGGTGGCCAGCACCTGCCGCATGACGGCTTCGACCTCGGCGGCGTTGATGCCGGGCAGCACGGCGGTGATCCGCCGGCCGAGGTGCTGCTCGGCGGTGAGGCCGTTGATCCGGGCGAGCGCCCCGTTGAGGCGGACGAAGCGCAGGTCGGTGTCGTAGACGGCGAGGCCGATCGGCGACTGGTTGAAGAAGCCGTCGAAGACGGCCAGGTCGGACTCCACCTCGTGCAGGGCGTGCAGGTCGGAGGCGGTGGCCAGCAGCAGGGTGCGGCCGTCGGGCTCCACTATCGGGTAGGTGTGGAACTCCAGCTCGACGGTGGAGCCGTCCCGGCGGCGGACCCGGTGGGTGCCGGACCAGCCGCGGCCGGCCAGCAGTCTGCGGAACAGTTCCTCACCGGCGTCCGCCCCGTCGTCGGCGAGCAGCAGCTGGGCGGGGTGCGCGCCGAGGGCGTCGCGGGCGGGCCAGCCGGTGAGGGCCTCGGCCTCCTCGCTCCAGTGCAGGATGCGGCCGTCCTCCTGGACCAGCGCGGTGGCCAGCGGGACCAGGCGGTGCCCGGCCAGGCGCGCGGAGGCGGCACCCGCCGCGTCGCGGCCGGGCGTCTGTTCGAATCCGTGCGTGCTCAGTTGGCCACCTGCCCGGTACCTTCCCCGGTTCTGCCGGTCGTTCCGGCTTCCACCAGACTGCACGGCCCGTCGCACGCCTGCGACTGGTGATCGTGCGGGCGACGTGACCGAAGGTGAGAGTCTCCTCGATCCGGGCCATTCCGGGCAAGGGGAAGACGGTGATCTGCCGGTTTCACGGCCGGTCAGGGCGGTGTCCGGGCGCTCAGCCGGCCAGTGCGGCGTCCAGCAGGCGCGACCACTGGCGGACGATGCCGACCCGGCGCGGGCCGTCGTCGGTGAGCAGGTTGGCCAGGCCGAGGCCGCGGGCGAGGTCCAGCGTCGCCTGGACGGTCTCCCGGACGCCGGTGGCGCTCTCGTCGGCGCCCAGCCATTCGACGGCGGCCCGGTGCGCCTCGCGGCCGACGTGGTTCTCCAGGGTGACGATCCGCTCGCGCAGCGGCTGTTCGGTGGCGGCGGCCACCCACAGGTGCAGGGCGGCCCGGAACAGCGGGCCGGTGTAGAGCCGGACGATCATCTCGACCACCGCCTCGGTGCGCGCGGGCCCCGGCGGCGGAAGCTCGCTGACGTGCGCCAGGACGGCGGCCAGCCGCTCGGCGGCGACGTGTTCGACGGCGGCGGTGAACAGGTCCTCGCGGGTGCGGAAGTGGTGCTGGGCGGCGCCGCGGGTGACGCCGGCCCGTTCGGCGACCGCCGAGACGGTGGAGCCGTTCCAGCCGACCTCGGCCAGGCACTCCACCGCCGCCTCCAGCAGCCGGCGGCGGGTGGCGCGACTGCGGTCCTGCTGGGGGGCGCGGGCGGCGGGGGTGCTGGTCGTCATCGGCGGCTCCTGCTCGGCTGGGTGGTCTGGGCGTCCCGATCCTCGCAGACCGTCAGCCGCCTGCGGCGCGGTCCCGCAGTTCGCGGCGGAGGATCTTGCCGCTGGCGGACTTCGGGACGGCGTCCAGGAACTCCACCTCGCGCACCTTCTTGTACGGGGCGACCCGGCGGGCCACGTACTCGATGACCTCCTGCTCCGCGAGTTCGCACCCGAACGCGGGCACCACGTACGCCTTCGGGCGTTCGGTGCCCTCGGCGTCGGTGACGCCGATCACCGCGGCGTCGGCGATGGACGGGTGGGTGAGCAGCAGGGCCTCCAGTTCGGCCGGGGCGACCTGGTAGCCCTTGTACTTGATCAGCTCCTTGACCCGGTCGACCACGTGCAGGTAGCCCTCGCCGTCCACGTGGCCGACGTCGCCGGTGTGCAGCCAGCCGTCGGCGTCCACGGTGGCGGCGGTCTCGGAGTCGCGGCCGAAGTAGCCCTTCATCAGCTGCGGGCCGCGGAACAGCAGTTCGCCGTCCTCGCCGGGGCCGAGGTCGCGGCGCGGCTCGTCGAGGGACAGCACCCGCAGTTCGGTGCCCGGGACGAGGCGGCCGACGGTGCCGACGGGCGGGTGCGGGTCGTGCGGCGGGACGAGGTGGGTGGCCGGGGAGAGCTCCGTCATGCCGTAGGCCTGGAGCAGGTGCGGCAGGCCGAGGCGGCGGGCGCAGGCGGCGGCGAGTCCGGCGTCCAGCGGGGCGGCGGCGCTGAGCACGTAGCGGACGGAGGACAGGTCGTAGCGGTCCACCAGCGGGTGCTTGGCGAGCGCGAGGGCGATCGGCGGGGCCACGTACACCGCTTCGATGCGGTGGTTCTGGATGGCCGTCAGGAACTGCTCCAGGTCGAAGCGGGGCAGCACGACGACGGTGCAGCGGGCGCGCAGGGGGCGGTTGAGCAGAGCGGTCAGGCCGTAGATGTGGAAGAAGGGGAGGACGGCGAGGATGCGTTCGCCCGGGGCGGTCTTCAGCAGCCCCTCGATCTGGGCGAGGTTGGTGGAGACCGAGCGGTGGGTGAGCATCACGCCCTTGGGCAGGCCGGTGGTGCCGCTGGAGTACGGGAGCACGGCGAGGTCGGTGGCGGGGTCGAGTTCGGGGGCCGGTTCGGGGGCGTCGGTGGCGGCGAGGTCGGCGAGCGAGCGGTGACCGTCGGCCTGGTCGCAGACGAAGATCTCGGCGACCGGATGGGCGGCGGCGGCCTCCAGGGCGACCGGCAGGAACGCGGAGACGGTGATGATCCAGCGGGCCCCGCAGTCGCGCAGCTGGCCGGCGAGTTCGGCGGCGGTGGCGAGCGAGCTGACCGGGGTGACGGTGGCGCCGGTGCGGGTGGTGCCGTAGAACGCCAGCGGGTAGGCCACGGTGTTCGGGCTGAACAGCGCCACCACCTCGCCCTTGCCGACGCCGGCCGCGGCCAGCCCGGCGGCGATCCGGCGGCTGCCCGCGTCGAGTTCGCGGTAGCTGACGGTCCGTCCGGTCAGTGCGTCGATCAGGGCCGGCCGGTCGGCATGCTCGCCGGTGGCGCAGTCGCCGAGGACGGCGTCGTGGATGGGCCGGTCGAGCGGGGCGACGGTCGGGTAGTCGCTGTGGAACACCATGCGGGCCTCCGGGGCGGGCTCGGGGGTCGGGGTGGCGGCGCTGTCCTGTTCGGTGGTGCTGCTCGTGTGCCTGGTGGTGCCTGGTGGTGCCTGGTGGTTCGTGTGGTGCGGGTGCTCGGGGGCGGTGCGGGTGCTCGGGGGCGGTGCGTGCTGCTGGCCAAGGGTGCCCGGGTCGTGCGGGGCGCGGGCAGGGCGCGTGGCGGGCTTGTGGGGTCGCGCGGCGGTTACTGGCGGTGTTGACGGTACTGGCGGTGTCAGCGGTGCTGGCGGTGCTGACGGTACTGGCGGTCGATCAGGTCGAGCAGGCGGGCGTGGGTGTCGGGGTCGGCGGCGACCAGCAGGCCGCCCTCGCCGCTGTGCAGGGGCTTGCCGCGCAGGTCGGTGACGGTGCAGTCGGCCGCTTGGCACAGCGCCAGGCCGGCGGCGAAGTGCACGCTGTCGGCGAGGTGCCCGTCGGTGACGTAGGCGGCGCGCCGGCCGGCGGCGACCCAGGCGACGGCCAGCGTGCTGGAGACCACCCGGGGGTGGAACGCGGCTTCGAAGTCGGGGTCGGTGAGCAGGTGTGCGGCGCGGAACGCGGCGGCGTTCGGGTACGGCGGGTCGAGGTTGAGGTCGACCAGGTGGGATTCGGCGGACGGCGCCAGCGGGGTGTCGTGACCGTCGTGGCGCAGGAGCGCCCGTTCGCCGTCGGTCCAGTAGGTCTCCCCCGTGTAAGGGTCGGCGGTGGCGGCGGCGACCGTCCGGCCGCCTTCGCGCAGGGCCACGTTGACGGCCACCAGGTGGGTGCCGACGGCGTAGTTGAGCGTGCCGCAGAGCGGGTCGATCAGCCACCGCCGGTCGGCGTCCGCCGCGCCGGTGCGGCCGCTCTCCTCGCCGGTGAACGCGTCGCCCGGGCGGGCGGCGCGCAGCAGGTCGAGGATGGCGCCCTCGGCGGCCAGGTCGGCGGCGGTGGCGAAGTCGCCGCCGCCTTTGTGGTGCCGCTCGACGGTGGCCCAGGCGTGGGCGCGGACGGCCTCGGCGCCGGCCTCGGCGGCGCGGCGGGCGAGTTCGGCGTCCTGGGGGTGGCCGTCGGCCGTGGGCGTGATCGTCATGGCGGGAGCGTAACCTTCGGCGCCGGTGCGGGGAGCGGGTTTGTCGGGCCGGTCCGCGCACCGGTGCACCGGGCCTCCTGGCGGGGTGTCAGTAGGAGCGGGGCAGGCCCAGGGTGTGCTGGGCAACGTAGTTGAGGATCATTTCGCGGCTGACCGGGGCGATCCGGCCGACCCGGGTGGCGGTGATCAGGGAGGCGAGGCCGTACTCCTGGGTGAGGCCGTTGCCGCCGAGGGTCTGCACGGCCTGATCGACGGCTCGGCAGGAGGCTTCGCCGGCCGCGTACTTGGCCATGTTGGCGGCCTCGCCGGCGGCCAGGTCCTCGCCCGCGTCGTAGAGGTGGGCGGCCTTCTGGGTCATCAGGCGGGCGAGTTCGACCTCGATGGCGCACTGGGCGAGCGGGTGCGCGATGCCCTGGTGGGTGCCGATCGGGCGGTCCCAGACGGTGCGGGTGCGGGCGTAGCCGACGGCGGTGTCGAGGGCGTACCGGGCGATGCCGAGGGTGAAGGCGGCGGTCATGATCCGCTCGGGGTTGAGTCCGGCGAACAGTTGCAGCAGTCCGGCGTCCTCGTCGCCGACCAGGGCGTCGGCGGGGAGCCGGACGTCGTCCAGGAAGACCTGGAACTGCTGTTCGGGGGTGGTGAGTTCCATCGGTATGGGGCGGTAGTCGAAGCCGGGGGTGTCGCGCGGGACGACGAACAGGGCGGGCTTGAGCTTGCCGGTGCGAGCGTCCTCGGTGCGGCCGACGAACAGGACGGCGTCGGCCTGGTCGATGCCGGAGATGAACACCTTGCGGCCGCTGAGCAGCCAGTCCTCGCCGTCGCGGCGGGCGACGGTGCCGATCCGGTGCGAGTTGGAGCCGGCGTCGGGTTCGGTGATGCCGAACGCCATCACCTTGCTGCCGTCGGCGAGTCCGGGCAGCCAGCGCTGCTTCTGTTCCTCGGTGCCGAACCGGGCGATCACGGTGCCGCAGATCGCGGGCGAGACGATCAGCATCAGCAGCGGGCAGCCGGCCGCGCCCAACTCCTCCAGAACGACGGCGAGTTCGCCGATGCCGGCGCCTCCGCCGCCGTACTCGGCGGGCAGGTTGACGCCGAGGTAGCCCAACTTGGCGGCCTCCGACCAGAGTTCCTCGACGGGCTGGTTGGCGCGGGCCTTGCGCTGGAAGTACTCGCGCCCGTAGCGGCGGCCGAGCGCGGCGACGGCCTCGCGCAGGGCGCGGCGGTCCTCGGACTCGATCAGCGGGGAGGCGGGCACTGCGGTGGTGCGCGGTGCGGACATCGCGGGATCCTTCCGGGCGTTGGTGGCCGGGCGGCGCGGATCGCGCAACCGGCTTGTTTTGCAGGGGAGTTGATTCAGTCCTCGGACCGGACCACCGCGAGCACGGCGCCGGTCTCGACCTGCCGGCCGACGGCGACCGGGAGTTCGGCGAGTACGCCGTCGGCCGGTGCGGTGACCTGGTGTTCCATCTTCATCGCCTCCAGCCAGAGCAGCGGCTGGCCGGCGGTGACGGTCTCGCCCGCTTCGGCGGCGATCCGCACGACCGTGCCGGGCATCGGGGCGAGCAGGGTTCCGGGGGCCAACTGGGCCGCGGGGTCCGGGAATCGGTCGAGCACGGTCAGGGTGTGGTGTTCGGTCGGGCCGTCCACGAAGACCTGGTCGCCATGCCGGGCGATCCGGTAGCGGCGGCGCAGCGGGCCGACCGCGAGATCGACGGATTCGGCGGTGCTGCCGAGGAGTTGGACCTCGGGGTGGTCCTCGGCGAGCAGGCCGTCGCGGGTGAGGCGGTAGCGGACGTCGAGTTCGGTGCCGTCGCTGGTGCGGTAGCGCTTGAGCTGCGGCTGGGAGGGCAGGTTGCGCCAGCCGGACGGTACGGCGCCGGGGTGGCGGGCGGCGTCGGCGAGGGCGGCGGCGAGGGCGGCCAGGGGTGCGGATTTGCCGTCCTGGTCGAGGAGTTGGTCTGCGTGCTCGGCGAGGAAGGCGGTGTGCACGGCGCCGTCCAGGAAGGCCGGGTGGCGAAGCGCGCGGACCAGCAGGTCGCGGTTGGTGGCCGGGCCGTGCAGGCGGGTGCGGGCCAGGGCGTCGGCGAGGCGGCGGGCGGCGGCGCGGCGGGTGGGGGCCCAGGCGATCACCTTGGCGAGCATCGCGTCGTAGTGGACGGTGATCCGGTCGCCGCCGCCGCCCGCTCCCTCGCCGATTCCGGCGTCCAGGCGCAGTCCGGCGGGTGCCGGACGGGTGTCGAACTCGACGTCCACGCCCGGGACTTCGAGCAGGTGCACGGTGCCGGTGGCGGGTTGCCAGTCGCGGGCCGGGTCCTCGGCGTACAGCCGGGCCTCGATCGCGCAGCCCTGAGTGGGCGGTGCGGCGGCGGGGAGCTTCTCGCCTTCGGCGACGGCGAGTTGGAGGGCGACCAGGTCGAGGCCGGTGACGGCTTCGGTGACGGGGTGTTCGACCTGGAGGCGGGTGTTCATCTCCAGGAAGGCGAGTCGCCCGTCGGGGGCGAGCAGGAACTCGGCGGTGCCGGCGCCGCGGTAGCCGATGGCGCGGGCGGCGGCGGTGGCGGCGGTGTGCAGGCGGGTGCGCAGTTCGGGGTCGAGGCCGGGCGCGGGGGCTTCCTCGACGACCTTCTGGTGCCGGCGTTGCAGCGAGCAGTCGCGGTCGCCGACAGCCCACACGGTGCCGTGCGCGTCGGCCAGCAGTTGGACCTCCAGGTGGCGGCCGGTGGGCAGGTAGGGCTCGCAGAACACCTCGTCGTCGCCGAACGCGGCTGCTGCCTCGGCGCGGGCGGCGGCCAGCGCCTCGGGCAGGTCGGCGAGGGTGCGCACCACTCGCATGCCGCGTCCGCCGCCGCCGGCCGCGGCTTTGACCAGCAGCGGCAGGTCGGCCTCGGCGGGCTCGGGCCCGACGCTCAGCACGGGGACGCCGGCGGCGGCCATCAGCCGTTTGGCGGCGGTCTTGGAGCCCATGGCGGCGATCGCGGCGGGTGGCGGGCCGATCCAGAGCAGGCCGGCGTCCTGGACGGCGCGAGCGAACCCCGCGTTCTCGGAGAGGAATCCGTAGCCGGGGTGGACGGCGTCGGCGCCCGCGTCCAGCGCGGCCCGGATCAGCAGGTCGGCGCGCAGGTAGGTGTCGGCGGGCGCGGCGCCGGGCAGCCGGACGGCGGTGTCGGCCTCCTGGACGTGCCGGGCGTCGGCGTCCGGGTCGGCGTACACGGCGACGGTGGCGATGCCGAGGGTGCGGCAGGTGCGGAAGATCCGGCGGGCGATTTCGCCGCGGTTGGCCACCAGCAGAGAGCTGATCATCCGTCAGTTCGCTTTCGCTGTAGGGAGGTTGAGTTCGTCGGTGGCGCTACATCCGGAACACGCCGTAGCCGCGGGCGCCTTCGACCGGGCCGCTGTGGATCGCGGAGAGGCAGATGCCGAGCACGGTCCGGGTGTCGCGCGGGTCGATCACCCCGTCGTCGTAGAGCCGGCCGGACAGGAACGCGGGCAGCGACTCGGCCTCGATCTGCTGCTCGACCATGGCGCGGATGGTGGCGTCGGCGTCCTCGTCGTACGGCTGGCCCTTGGCGGCCGCGGACTGGCGGGCCACGATCGAGAGCACCCCGGCCAGTTGCTGCGGTCCCATGACGGCGGACTTGGCGCTGGGCCAGGCGAACAGGAAGCGCGGGTCGTAGGCGCGCCCGCACATGCCGTAGTGGCCGGCGCCGTAGGAGGCGCCCATCAGCACCGAGATGTGCGGGACGGTGCTGTTCGACACGGCGTTGATCATCATCGCGCCGTGCTTGATGATGCCGCCCTGCTCGTAGTCGCGGCCGACCATGTAGCCGGTGGTGTTGTGCAGGAACAGCAGCGGCCGGTCGCGCTGGTTGGCGAGTTGGATGAACTGGGCGGCCTTCTGCGACTCCTGGCTGAACAGCACGCCCTGGGCGTTCGCCAGGATGCCGACCGGGTACCCGTGGACGGTGGCCCAGCCGGTGGTCAGGCTGCTGCCGTACAGCGGCTTGAACTCGTCGAAGTCGGAGCCGTCGGCGATCCGGGCGATCACCTCGCGCGGGTCGAACGGTGCCTTCAGGTCGCCGGGGACGATGCCCAGCAGCTCGTCCTCCTGGTACTTCGGCGGCTCGTACCAACTCCTCGGCTCGGGGCCGGACTTGCGCCAGTGCAGGCGGTGCACCACCCGGCGGGCCAGGCGCAGCGCGTCGGGTTCGTCGAGGGCGAGGTGGTCGGCCAGGCCGGAGGTGCGGGCATGCATCTCGGCGCCGCCGAGGGACTCGTCGTCGGCCTCTTCGCCGGTGGCCATCTTGACCAGTGGCGGTCCGCCGAGGAACACCTTGGCCCGCTCCTTGACCATGATCACGTGGTCGGACATGCCGGGCACGTACGCCCCGCCCGCCGTGGAGTTGCCGAACACCACGGCCACGGTGGGGATTCCGGCCGCCGAGAGCCGGGTGAGGTCGCGGAACAGTGCGCCGCCCGGGATGAAGATCTCCTTCTGGCTGGGCAGGTCGGCGCCGCCGGACTCCACCAGGTTGACCAGCGGCAGCCGGTTGCGCAGTGCGATCTCGTTGGCCCGCAGGGCCTTGCGCAGCGTCCACGGGTTGGACGAACCGCCGCGCACGGTGGGGTCGTTGGCGGTGATCACGCACTCGGTGCCCTCGATCACGCCGATCCCGGTGACCAGCGACGCGCCGACCGGGTAGTCGCTGCCCCAGGCGGCCAGCGGCGAGAGTTCCAGGAACGGCGAGTCCGGGTCGATCAGCAGCTCGATCCGCTCCCGGGCCAGTAGTTTGCCCCGACTGCGGTGCCGCTCCACGTACTTGGGCCCGCCGCCGGCCAGCGCCTTGGCGTGTTCGGCGTCCAGCGCGGCGAGCCTCTCCAGCATGGCGGCGCGGTTGGCGGTGTACGCGGGCCCGCTGGTGTCCAGCCGAGTGGGCAGTACGGTCACAGCAGTGCCTCCGGGATGTCGAGGTGCCGGGAGCGCAGCCACTCCCCCAGCGCTTTGGCCTGCGGGTCGAACCGGGCCTGGGCGGCGACGCCTTCGCCGAGCAGGCCGCGGATGGTGAAGTTGACGGCGCGGAGCTTCGGCAGCAGGTGCCGCTCGATGGTCAACTGGCCGGTCTCCGGGAGGAGTTCGCGGAGCCTCTCGGTGGTCAGGGTGTGTGCGAGCCAGCGCCAGCCGGCCTCGTCGCGGGCCCACACGCCGAGGTTGGCGTCGCCGCCCTTGTCGCCGCTGCGGGCTCCGGCGACCAGGCCGAGCGGGGCCCGGCGGGTCGGGCCCTTCTCCGGCTCGGGCGGCAACTGCTGTTCCGTCGGGGCGAGTTGGGTCACACCGTGCTGGTGGGAATTGACGGTGACGGTGGCGCCGCCGGGCAGGTGGGCCAGGTGCTCGACCTCCTTGGCGTCCAACTCCCTTGCCTCGAACACCCCGTAGGGGGTGGCCGGGGAGGGCGGGGCGGTCAGATGGAAGCCCGGATAGCCGGCCAGGCCGAGTTCGACGGCGGCCGCGGTAAGAGCGCGGCCGACCTTGGCCTCCTGCGGGTCGCGGGCGGTGAGCCGGAGCAGGGCACTGGCCCGCTCCTCGGTGTCGGCGTCCGCATGATCGGTGCGGGCCAGCGTCCAGCGCAGTTCGGCCGGCGGGTCGGCCAGCGCGCGGGTCAACTGCCGTTGCAGGAAAGCCGCTTTGGCCTCGATGTCGAGCCCGGTGAGGACGAACACCAGCTCGTTGCGGTAGCCGCCGAGCCGGTTCAGCCCGACCTTGAGGGTGGCCGGCGGGGCCTCGCCGCGCACCCCGTCGATCCGCACCCGGTCCGGCCCGTCCTGGGTGAGCGTCACGGTGTCCAGGCGGGCGGTGACGTCCGGGCCGAGGTAGCGCGGTCCGCCTGTCTCGTACAGGAGTTGGGCGGTGACGGTGCCGACGTTCACCACGCCGCCGGTGCCCGGGTGCTTGGTGATCACGCTGCTGCCGTCGGCGTGCAGTTCGGCGAGCGGGAAGCCGGGGTGGTCGAGGAGGCCGTTCCTGTGTTCGGCGAAGAACGCGTAGTTCCCGCCGGTGGCCTGCGCCCCGCACTCCAGCACATGTCCGGCCACCACCGCACCCGCCAGCGCGTCCAAGTCGCCGGGCGTCCACCCGTAGTGCGCGATCCCCGGCCCGACCACCAGCGCGGCATCGGTCACCCGCCCCGTCACCACCACGTCCGCGCCACCGCGCAGGCACTCGGCGATGCCGAACGCCCCCAGGTACGCGTTGGCGGCGAGCAGCGGACGGCGCGGGTCCTCCCCCGTCCAGCCGAACTCCGCGGCGCGGGGCAACAGTTCGTCTCCCGTCAGGTACCCGATCCGGGCCCGCACCCCTTGCCGGTCGGCGAGCTCGCCGAGTGCCTCGGCGAGGCGGGACGGGTTGAGGCCGCCCGCGTTGACGACGATCCGCACGCCTCGGTCGATCGCCTCGGCGAGGCATTCCTCGGCCTGCCGCAGGAACGTCCGCGCGTAGCCGCGCTGCGGGTCGCGCAGCCGGTCGCGGGCCAGGATCAGCATCGTCAACTCGGCCAGGTAGTCGCCCGTCAGCACGTCCAGCGGACCGCCGGTCAGCATCTCCCGGAACGCGGCGAACCGGTCCCCGTAGAACCCCGAAGCATTGCCGATCCGCAGCACGGAACCTCCCAACTCCCAGCCGTCCGACCACCGTTCGTCCGGGTGGTCGCGACCGAGCGTGACACTGGCCCGCCGACAAATCAAGCACGCGTGCTTGTTTTTCTGCCGGCGCACGGCGCCCGCCCACCTGTCAAGCAAAACTGACGTTTCGTCGGTTTTGGGGAGGAAATCCACCGGCGGATCGACGGCCTCGGGCATGCTGAGCCTGCTGTGGTCAACCACCTTCCGGAGGAGTGAACATGTCGAACATCCCTGCTGATCTGCGGTTTGCCGAGTCGCACGAGTGGGCGCGCCTGGAGGCCGACGGCACGGTGACGGTCGGAATCAGCGATCACGCCCAGAACGCGCTCGGCGATGTGGTGTTCGTGGAGCTGACGGCGGTAGGGAAGGTCTTCAAGGCCGGCGACGCGGCCGGTCTGGTCGAGTCGGTCAAGGCCGCGTCGGACATCTACGCGCCGGTCGGCGGCACGGTGGTCGCCGTCAACGAGGAGCTGAACGACAGCCCGGAACTCCTCAACGAGGAGCCCTACGACGCCTGGATCTTCAGGCTCAAGCCGTCCGACAAGTCCGAGCTCGACAATCTGCGCGACGCGGCCGGCTACAAGGCGGTCATCGGCGAGTAGCCTCCGGGTCGGCCGGGCGGGCAGGGTCGGCCGGGGGCGCAGGGCCGGCCGGGGGCGCAGGGCCGGCCCGGGTGCGGAACCGAGCTCCCCCGCCGGGCGTCTTCTCCCGACGACGGCGACCGGTGATCATGAATGCCACCGGCGCCCCCACCGGAGGAGCATCGTGGCTGACGGCGTGTCGGGAACCGGTTCACTCGCGCGGAGAGGCCGCTGGTGGCGTCCGGCGCTGACCGTCCTGTGCGGCCTGCTGCTGCTCGGGCCTGCCGCGCTCGCCACGGTCCGCGTCCTGGGCCTGGACGACGGGACGGTCCTCGCCCTGCCGATCGCCGGGCTGCCGTTCGCCGCTCTGCTGACCTTGCTGCTGGTGCCGGTACTGGCCGTGCTGCGCCGCCGCTGGCTCGCGGGTCTGGCCGCCGTCCTGGTCGGGCTGCAACTGTGGTGGCTGGTACCGCGGTTCGTCCCGGACGGGGCGCAGGTGCCGGACGGTGCGCCGCGGCTTCGGGTGGCGACCAGCAACGCGTACATGGGCAATGTCTCGCCGCAGGCACTGGTCGACCTGGTCCGGGCGCAGCGACTGGACGCGCTGGCGGTCGAGGAGTTGAGCGGTTCGGCGGCGGCCGCGCTGGACGCGGCGGGCATCCGCGAGCTGCTGCCGCACCGGGAGATGCCGGACGGCACCGACACCGCGATCTACACCCGGCTGCCGGTGACGGCGGCGGCCGATCCGGCCTGGCCGACCACGAACGTGACCGTCACCGTGGACGGCCGGCCGGTCCAGCTGGTGGCGGTGCACACGTACTACCCGCTGGGTGACGCCCGCAAGTGGGCGGCCGGGATGCACGCGCTGCGGGATGCCGCGCCGGGGCGCAGCCGCAACGCGGTGCTGCTGGGCGACTTCAACGCGACGCTCGACCACGCGCCGATGCGGAGCCTGCTGGCGACCGGACTGGCGGACGTGCACGCCGAGTTGGGGGCCGGACTGTTCCCGACCTGGCCGGAGCACAACCTGGACTTCCCGTACCTGCCGCCGATGATCCAGATCGACCACGTCCTGCACGGCCCGGCCATGCTCCCCGTGTCGATCGACGAGCACACCCTGGTCCGGACGGACCACCGTGCGGTGGTGGCCGAACTGGCCGTCCGCGACAGCTGACTTTCCGGCCGCGAGGCTGGGGACCGCGACGGGTCGGTGGCGGAGCCCGCTCCACCAGCTGCCGGAAGACGTGCCTGCAGATCCGCTCGGCTGAGTGACCGACGTCTTCGTCGCCTCACCGCCCACGACACCCGCGCAGGCGAACGAGCCACGGACGGGCGCGGGCGGCCCAGCGACCGGCCCGCACGCCTCGGGTAGCGTTCAGCGGAAAGTGATCAAGCGATTCCGCCGGGCCGCGCCGGCGGACGGCGGCCATGGGAGGGCGATGTGACGTCGGCTACCGGCCGGAGGCTTGTGCTGGTGCGGCATGGGCAGGCCGAGCGGGACACGGCCGTTGATCAGGAGCGGCGGCTCGACGGGCCGGGGCGGGCGGAGGCGCTCGCGGCCGGGCGGTGGCTCGCGGGGTTCGGTGTCGTGCCGGAGCTCGCGCGGGTGTCCGGCGCCCGACGGACCCGGGAGACCTGGGACTGCGTGGGCGCGGCACTGGCGCGGCTGCCCGAGGTGGTCCACGAGCAGGGGCTCTACGACCTCAGCGTGGAGATCCACCGGCGGGCGGCGCCTCTCGGCGAACTGGTCACGCTGCTGCGGGAAACGCCCGAGGAGGTGGGCGAGCTGCTGGTGGTCGGGCACAATCCGAGCCTGCCGGAGCTGGTCGCGTTTCTGCTCGGAACGGCCGGCGGCGAGCTCTCGCGGCGGGTGGCGGATTCCGGTTTCCCGACCGCCTCGGTGGCCGTCCTGGAGTTCGACGGTTCCTGGCAGGACCTCGGGCCCGGTGCCACCAGGATCACCGCGTTCTGGACGCCGACGCCGATCGCCCGGCCCGGCGGGAGTGCCGGGCCGGGCGCCGGGTGACGGTCGGGCCGTCAGTCGAGGCAGAACTCGTTGCCCTCGACGTCCTGCATGACCTGGCAGGACTCGTTGTACCCGTCGGCGAGCAGGAGCTGGCCGCGGGTCGCGCCGAGGGCTTCGAGGCGGGCGCATTCTGCTTCGAGGGCGGCGAGGCGCTCCTGGCCGACCAGGCCGGTGCCGACCCGGATGTCGAGGTGGACGCGGTTCTTGACGACCTTGCCCTCGGGGACGCGCTGGAAATACATCCGCGGGCCGACGCCCTCCGGGTCGCTGGCCACGAACCAGGAGCCACGCTGCTCGGCCGGCTGCGACTCGGTGTACGCGCCCCAGCTGTCGAAGCCCTCCGGCACGGCCGGAGGAACGTAACCGAGCGCCTCGCACCAGAAACGACCGACGCGCTCCGGTTCGGCGCAGTCGAAGGTGACCTGGAACTTCTTGACCGTTGGCATCGCGCCACCGTAGCAGGGGGCGATCCTGCCCTCGACTGATTTACGGCGCCCGGCAGTTGATCCCGGTGCCCTGGGCGCCACGTGTGGATCGGGCGCGCGCCTGCGGGGAAGCGGGCGGCGGAGTGATGGCGTGTCGGTGTGGCGTGCGATGCTCCCCCGCATGGGAGTGCTGTTCGGCTACTTCGCCGCCGCTGACGATGACGACGCCCTGGAGGCAGTGGTCCGGGACGACGACGAGCCCTTCGGGGCGGGGTACGACGGGGTGGTGGTGAAGGGCATCGATCCGATGGTGGTGCTCGGCCCGGCCGAGGAGTTGGTGACGGGCCGCTCGGCCGCCGAGCTCCGCGCGGACCCGCGGCGCGCGGCGCTGGTCGGCATGGCCGAGGGCGGCGAGGTGGTGGTGCTGACCCTGTCGGACACCTTCCGGGGCGCGCTCGGGCAGCTCCACGAGGACGCCGCGCTGCTGCACGAGGTCGCCGAGCGGTGGGCAGCGACCGAGGACATGGTCCACGACCAGGCCGAGCTCGCCGAGTTCCTGAGCGAGTTGTCCGGGATCGCGGTGCGGGCGGAGGCCGGCGGTGCGCGCCTGTACTGCTGGGCCTGCCCCTGACGGCCCGCTCCAGGACGGTCAATGCCGAGCTCAACGGCGCGGTGGCCCTGCCGGGCGGGCGGGAGCTGGTACCCGGGGTCGGGTGGAAGGGGCGTACCGGTGCGCGTCGGGCGGTGCGCTGCGGGACAGGGCGCGGCCGGCGGTCTTCGAGCCGGACGCCACGACGCTGCTGCCGCACCGGCGGGTGGCCGCCCTCCGGTGCGGGGACGCGTTCCCGTTCGCCGAGCGGACCGGCGCGGACGAGCCGGCGGGCGACCGGTACGTGCAGGTGCGGTACCGGCGGGACAGCGCGTGCTACCGGTTGGAGTACCGCGACGGCCTCCCGTCCGGGCATGACCGGGCGGTGACGGACTCCCCCGCTGCGGTGGCGGGCCTGTCGGCGTGGCGGCGGAACTTCGACCGGGCGCTTCTCGACGACCGGTGCACCCACCCGTCCGCCGGGCCGGTCAGAGGAGCCAGAGGCCGAAGCCGGTGACCAGGATGCCGGTGGCGATCAGGAGGGGGCCGAGGAGGTGGTCGCGCGGGCGGTCGGTACCGGGGCGGATCCGGATGGTGGAGGCCAGACCGACGGCGAAGAGCACGGCGCCGAGCGGGGCGATCACCCAGAGCGCGGGCGCGACAGTGTGACCGGAGATCATCGGGCGGTCGGCAGGGCGGCGGGTCGGGGGCGCTCGCCGGGCGCAGACGGGGTGTGGGGTGTGGCCATGGTGGGTCCTCCTGCGGTGTTCCGCACGACGCTACCCGCGTCCACAACAAGACTCCGCCACGGATTGGCAAAGCCTTTACCGCGACCGGCGGACGGGCGGGCCGGTCCTGGGTTTTGACGGTCCGTCAGCTCCCGCACGCGGTCCAACCGGCCGCGACGGGCGTCCTTCGGCTCCCAGCGAACGCCCAGGAAACTCCCCGGCCGTTCGCAGGGGGGTTCCGCGCGGGTTGCGCAGGCGGTGAGGAGAACGCGCCGAGGGAGCGGCGGCCGTGCGGAGGTCCTGCGCAGACACCCCGGCCCCGGTCCGGCACCACTTTGCCGGTCCCGGGCCGGGGGCCCGTACGTCGAAAGTTCAGCCGACCGGGACGGAGGACGGCGTCGCGTTGACGGCGGCAGCTTCCTGCTTCGCGGTGCGGCTCGCGGCACGGCGGGCGAAGAAACGATTGACCAGGGTGACCGCCGCCCAGGCGTAGGCCCAGCCGACCAGCACGTCGATGATGAAGTGCTCGCCGCCATAGACCAGGGTGAAGCCCATGGCCAGGAGGTACGCGGCGAGGATCACCCGCAGGGTGCGGCCGGCCCGGGGCCAGAAAACCAGGGCGATCATCATCGGGTACGCGGAGTGCAGCGAAGGCATCGCGGCCACGTCGTTGGCGAACCGGCTGCCGTTCTCGAATATGGTGCCGGCCCGGTGCAGGCCGCTGTTCTCCAGCACGACGTTGACGATCCGGTCGACGGCCGGCATGTGGTTCTCGATCCCGGCCAGCCACGGCGGGACGGCCGGGTACAGCACGTAGGTGAGGAAGCCGGCGAAGGTAATGGCGAGGTAGCAGGCGAGGAAGTGCCGGAACCGGGCGTGGTTGCGCTTCCAGAGCACGGCGAGGATCACGAAGACCGCGAAGAAGTGCGACATGTAGACGCTGACTATCGCGTAGTCGTACCACTGCGGTTGGCCCGGGTGGTAGAGCAGGTGCTGCAGGCGCACCGTCCACGTCTCGCCGAAGCCGAGGACCTTGTCGAAGGCGAGCTGGGGGGCGTAGTGCGGCCGCCAGGGGGTGTGCGCCCCGTAGCCTCTGAGCAGCGAGTACGCCCAGACCACGGCCATCACCGGCACCCAGTCGCGCAGCACGTGCAGCCAGCCCTTGCGGCCGCCGCTGTGCACGGACGCGGCGACCAGCGCGGCGATCAGCCAGAGGAAGACCACGTCGTTGGCGTAGGGCAGTCCGTAGACCGCGAGGTAGCGCCAGAATGCGAGGGCGAACAGCGGCCAGGCGGAGTGCCTGGGGCGGAGTCTGGCCAGAAGATTGACCAGCAGCGAACGTGACCGGGCTGCCAAGTGGGACGAGTCGATCATGCGTCACGAAGCTAGCAAGAGCGTCTTGGAGAAACCTCAAGCCGCGCGCCCGGGCTCCCAGTGAATTCCCAGACGGCACACGGACGGGCGACGGGGGTGCGCCGCCGCCCGCCGGCGGTGGGCCGGGCCGGTCGGAACCGGCCGGGGAAAGCCGAGACCAGCTGGGTTCAGTCGAGCCGGGTGGACTCGCCGAGGGCGAGGCGCGTGTAGCGGGCGTCCGCCTCGCCGTCGAGCCAGCCGTCGAAGTTCTCCCGGCCGGCCGCGCTGTGGTAGTGGTCGTGGATCGGGACGACGCGCCCCGGGCGGACGGCGCGCACCATCTCGATCGCCCCGCGCATGGTCAGCCACGGCCCGGTGGTGGGCAGCAGCAGGGTACGCACCTCCTCGTCGGGGACGTGCAGCGAGTCGCCCGGGTGGTAGAGAGCGCCCTCGACCAAGTAGCCGAGGTTCGGGCAGTCCGGGTGGTTGTCGATGACCTGGGCGTGCCGCCCGCCGACGGCGCGCACTGCGAAGCCGCCCGCCTCGAACCGCTCCCCCACCGCCAACGGGCGGACGCCGTCGCCCAGTTCGGCGGCGACGTCCTCCGGGGCGAACACCTCGAGGGCCGGGTCGGCCTTCCGGGCCGCCGCCAGCAGGTCGTGGTCCACATGGTCGCGGTGACCGTGGGTGATCAGCACCGCGCGGACTCCCGCGAAGGCTTCCGGCGCCGTCCAGCACCCCGGGTCGATCAGCACGGACTTCTGGTCGTCCTCGATCCGGACGCACGCGTGGACATACTTCGTCAGCAGCATCCGGTCAACCTATCGGCCCCGCCGGAGCGCCGCCTCCCGTTTTTCCCAGGCTCCCTGACGCTCCGTCAGCTCCCGGGAGCCCGGGGCGGCGGTCAGTTCGCGGCGGCCTCGCGCAGGCGCTTCTTGTCCGGCTTGCCGACGGGCGTCAGCGGGATCTCCTCGACGAGGTGCAGCACCTCGGGGGCGTAGATCCGGCCCTTGCGTTCGGTGACGAAGGCGCGCAGCTCGTCCAGGCACGGCTGCCGGCCCGGGGCGGGGACGACGGCGACGTGGACGTGCTCGGTCTCCTGCTCGTCGCGGACGCCGAAGACCGCGCAGCGGGCGACCGTCGGGTGGGTGACCAGGAGGTCTTCCAGCTCGGAGGGGTAGACGTGCCCGCCGACCACGATGATCAGGTCCTTGACCCGGTCGGACAGGTAGAGGTAGCCGTCCTCGTCGAAGTAGCCGACATCGCCGGTGTGCAGCCAGCCGTCCCGCACCACCGCGGCGGTGAGCTCGGGCTGCTTCCAGTACCCGGCCATGACGGCCTCGGAGCGCAGGTGGATCTCGCCCTCCTCGCCGGTCGGCAGGTCGGCGCCGTCGAGGTCACGGATCGCCACCTCGACGCCCGGGACGGGCCGGCCGACCGGGATCTGCCCGCCGCGGCCGGTCCGGCCGTGCTCCTGGGGGCCGAGGGCGGAGATCAGCTGTGCCTCCGACATGCCGTAGACGCCGACCAGCACCGGGCCGAAGACCTTGAGCGCCTCGCGGATCCGGGTCGGCGAGGCGGCGCTGCCGCCGTACATGATCAGCCGCAGGCTGGACAGGTCGGTGCGGCCGATCATCGGGTGGTCGAGCAGCTGGTGGAGCAGCGCCGGCAGCACCCAGAACTCGGTGATGCGTTCGCGTTCGATGGCCGCCAGGACAGCGCCGGGGTCGAAGGAGCGCTGAAGGACCACCGTGCCGCCGCGCTGGAGGACCATGTCTGAGAAGATCCCGGCGAGGTGGGCCAGCGGGGTGGCGACGAGGAGCCGGGGCGCGAGGGCGCCGCTGCCCACCGGGGCGTCGAAGACGCGGCGGTAGGGCCCGTGCAGGCTGACGATGCCCTTCGGGATGCCGGTGGTGCCGCCGGTGTGGCGGATGCCGAGGTCGTCCTCCGGGCCGATCCGGACGTCCGGCGGCTCGGCAGGGCGGTGGGCGGCCGCGGCGATCACGTCAGCACCGATGGCGTTGGTGCCGTCGGCCGGGCCGGGGCCCAGGGTGAGGACGGTCGGCACGTCGATCAGCGGGAGCAACTCCGGTGCGTGGGCGTACCGTTCGGCGTCCACGAGCAGCACGGCGGTGTCGACGCTCGCGGTGATCTCGGCCAGCACCGGGGCGCTCATCCCGTCGTACAGGTTCACCACCCGGGCGCCGGCCAGGCCCGCCGCGTACCGGGCGCTCAGCGCCTCGGGGGTGTTGCCGGTCAGCAGGGTCACGGTGGTGCCGCGGGCGACGCCCCGGGAGATCAGCTCGTGGGCGAGGCGGTAGGTGGCGGCGGCGAACTCGCCGGCGGTGATCCCGGCGCCGTCGGCGGTGACGATGGCCGGCCGGTCCGGGTCGGCGGCGAGGGACCGGAGGATCAGCGCAAGGCCGTTGACGAACTCCGCGTCGGGCATGGCTACTTCTTCGTTGTGGTAGGCAACCATGGCCTCAGGCTAACCCGACCGGGCCGCCGAACCGGGAAGCGGCGGCCGGTAGTTGGCGCGAACACTTCACCGACGGCGCATTTTTGACGACCAGCCGGATTGCGCGCCGGGGGTGACGGTGGTGCAGATGCCATCCGGCGCTCGATGTCGGAGAGGTCCTCGTGGATGAGGCCGGTTGACGTGGCCGCACCGGGCGTGACCGTCGTCGCGCAGCGTGAGCAGCGAGCGGATCTCGGCGAGGGTGAGTCCGGCACCTCGGGTGTCGCGGAGGAACCGGGCCGGCTCACCGCGCTGTCCGGGCAGTCGCGGCAGCCGCCCGGGGTGCGCGGGGGCGGGCGCAGCAGGCCGCTGTCCTCGTGGAAGCGGACGGTCTTGGTCCTCGGCCCGGTGCGGGCGGCGAGGTCGCCGATGCGCATGGCCCCAGGCCGGCGCTTGACCTACCAGTACGGTGGAAGGTCCAGCCTCGAACGACGAGGCGGCGAGGCGACGGGACGCCGGAGAAGTGGAGGAGCGGCACATGCGCATCACGGTGCTGACGGTGGCGGACTGCCCGAACGCGCGCCCCGCGCTTTCGCTGGTGACCGCCGCGCTGGCTGGGCAGGAGGCCGAGGTCGACCTGATCGAGGTGGCCGACGAGTCCGAGGCCGCCCAGTTGGGCATGTACGGCTCGCCGACCATCCTGATCAACGGCGCCGACCCCTTCGCCCCGCCCGGCGCGGAGCCCAGCCTGTCCTGCCGCCTCTACTGGCACCCCGACGGCAGGATGTCCGGCCTGCCGGACGAAGCCGCCCTCCGCCGGGCCCTCGCCGGACAGGCCACGCCGACGCAGCACGGCACGCCGACGCAGCACGGCGCGGCAACGCAGCACGGCGCGGCGGCGGACTGCTGTTCGACCAAGTGACCGGCTAGTGGCGCAGCGCGGCGAGGGCGTCCCGCAGTCGTCCCGACCACTCGTCGGCGGTGCCGGTGATTCGGGGGTCGGCGGCTCGCAGGTCCGCCCAGTCGGGCGGGGGGACGGCGAGGGTGTCCAGCCGCAGTCGCCCCGGGTGGCCGGGCTCGCGGGCGAGGACGCGACGCAGCAGGTCCGGGGCGAGGGTGGCCGCGCACACTTCGGCGAGCAGGACGGCGTCGTACAGGTCCTTGGCGCGGGCTCGGCCCTCGGCGCCGTCGGCGTGCAGCCACAGCAGTTTCCAGGCGAGCGACAGTTCCCTGCTCGCCGTCCGGACCGCCGTCACCCCGGCGCCGTCACCGCGTGGCACGGCTGTCAGTACGGGCGGCTCGGGCAGCCGTTCGTCGTGCGCGAAGTCGACGGTCACCTCGCCGGCCGGCCGCCCGTCCGCCGTCCACTGCACGGCGATCCGCACGCCCGGTACCTCGCCGTCGCTGTCGTAGGTCCACCCGCCGTCGGTGCGAACGGAGTTGGGGTCGAGCGCGATGCCGGGGGCGGCCACCGGGTGCCGGGCGACGAGCTCGCGCAGCACCGTTTCCGGCCCCTGGTCGTCGGCCTCGGCCTCCGGTACCCAGTGGCATCCTTCGGGCGGGAGGTGCGCGCGCAGGCCGCGCGTCTCGAACTCCTCGAACGCCCACATCTCGTACCCGGCCGCGCCGTCGGCTGCCTCGGGCCACTGCTGGAGCGTCGTCAACTCCTGGACGTACGGGTAGGGGTCGGCCTGGTCGACGGGGACCAGGGTGGACGGTTCCACGACCCAGTCCAGATCGGCGGGTTCCCGCGCGGCCTCACCCACCCAGGCGGGCATCACCATGCTCCCCCGCAGCACCAGCGCGCCGCCCCAGGCCGACCCCGCCAGCAACGCCACCAAGTGGTCGAGCACCGCACGCCGCCCCACCGGCCACCCACTTTCCGTCCTGGTCCGCGCGGGCGACAGTAGCGGGCCCCACGGACAATCGGCCCGGCCGGGCCAATACTGTCGCCGCACACGGAAGTTATGTTGACGAACCGGTCCGGCTGGGCAACACTGTCTGACGCGGTCGCGTCAAGCGGTTGCGGCAGATTCAGTCACCCGCACGACGCCCGGTCACCGAAGGTTGCGGTGGCCTGCCGTGCGCTCTTGTCAGGAGGACCCTCCATGGAAGCTCCTACCCTGCAAGCACCCCAGGGCGACACCCTCGTCCTCGACGAGGAGTTCGACCTCGTGGTCGGCGAACTGGAGCAGACCGCTCCGGCGAACACGCCCAGCGCCACCACCTGCACCCTGCACATCTACTGCGTTCCGCAGTAAGCGTTTCCGAATCGCTGGGCCCCTCCTACCGTCAGGGAAATCGATGGAGACTTTGACCGTGCAGGCGCCGCAGGACTTCACCTTCACCGCGGAGGAGGAGTTTGATCTGGTGATCGGTGACCTGGAGCAGGGCGTTCCGGAGCACCGGCAGACCAGGATGGAGAGCGTCCCGACCGCGACGTGTTCGCGCATCTACTGCTGCTTCTAGCTCCGGGCGCGACGTAGCCCACGGCGCCGCGCGGCCGGGCGCCGCGCGGCGCCCGGCCCGAACGGCCGCGCGGCGTCGTACCCCGACCACCTGACCAGGGGCGGAATGGAACTGCGCGACCACGGCGGCGCCACCCGTGCGCCCGAACTCCCGCCCGCGACACGGCGGTTGCTGGCGGCACTGGCCGAGGGCAGGGCCGGGCGGGCGTTCCCGCCGGTGGCCGTCCCCGGGCCGGACGGCACGCTCGCCGTCGCGCG
This sequence comes from Kitasatospora sp. NPDC059673, assembly GCF_042734215.1. Taxonomy (NCBI): domain Bacteria; kingdom Bacillati; phylum Actinomycetota; class Actinomycetes; order Kitasatosporales; family Streptomycetaceae; genus Kitasatospora; species Kitasatospora sp. NPDC059673. Next base: position 221,906 of record NZ_JBHWEN010000002.1, read on the forward strand.
CCCGCTGGGTGGACCGTCCGACGCGCGGGCCCTGGAGCAGGCGCTGGCCGACGCCCGCTTCGTGCCACTGCACGAGGTGCTGCGGCGGATCGACGCGTGGTCGGCGCGGGCCGATGCCCGGCGGGTCGATCCGCAGGTGCTGCGGCTGGAGAACGCGGACCTGTTCGGTCCGCTGCTCGCCGAGACCCTGGCGGCCTGTCTGGACCAGCCGCCCGGGCGCGCCGCCGCCTTCGCCGACCGGCGGGCCGGGCAGTACCTGGACTTCCTGACCTTGTTCCTGGAGCGGCTGGCCCGCGACCGGCCCTCCGGCCACCGGGTCACCGGCCTGTGGGCGAACGGCGAGGAGACGCACAACGGCGGCCAGCGGGTGTTGCGGGTCGAGTTCGCCGACGGCGGCCGGCTCGCGTACAAGCCGCGCCCGGCGAACGGCGAGATCCTGTTCCTGGCCACCGAGGGCTCGGTGTTCGCCCTGCTCAACTCGCTGCCCCCGGCGGCCTGCCCCATCCGGCTGCCGACGATGCGGAGCTGGGCGGGCAGTGGCCCGGACCGGGCGTGCTACTCCTGGCAGGAGTGGATCGAGCCGCCGGACGAGTGGGGCGTCCTGCGCGCCGACGGCGGGTTCAGCCTGCGCGGCGCCGTCCTCGACCCCGGGGCGGCGGCCCGCTACTGGCACCGCGCCGGGTCGTTGGCCGCCGCCGCGTTCGCGTTCGGGATCGCCGACCTGATCGGTGGCAACGTGCTGATCGGGCAGCGCCCGGAGGACGGCGAGCCGCTGCCGTTCCCGGTCGATCTGGAGGCGTACTTCGCCGATCTGAAGCGCCTGTTCGAGACCGGGCTGCTGTTCGATCCCGCGGTCTCCGCGCAGCACCACACCGGCCTGGAGAACGTCGCGCGCTGGTGCGACGTGGACGGCCCCGCGACCTGCTGGCGCCCGCAGCCGGACGGCTCGCTGCGGCTGGAACGGCGGACCCTGCCCCTGGCCCGCACCGAGACCCGCGCGGTGGTCGGGGACACCGAGGGCAGCGCCGGGTACGGCCCCTACCTGCCGGCCATGCTGCGCGGCATGTTCGACGCCTGGACGCTGATGTGCCGAAACCGCGCCCGGCTCGCCGAGTTCATCGGCGAGCGGGCCGCCGGGCACCTGCTGCGGGTGATCGCCCGCCCGACGGCCGAGTACCCGAACGGGGGTGAAATCCCGTTCACCGAGGGCGAGTTGGCGCAGCTCGCGGGTGGCGACGTCCCGTACTTCTTCCGCGCGGCCGACGGCGGTCCGCTGCTCGCGCTGCGGATGCCGCCCGGCCGCGAGCTGCGCACGGACCCGGCCGATGCCCCGGGGTGGGACGGGGGCCGCCTCTGGCCGCCGGTCGCCGCTGTCCGCGAGGGCGGGAAGCTGGACCTCGCCGGGCTCGGCATCGCCCTGCGCGACGCGGTCGAGCACGTGTACGGCGACCTGGAGCCGCAGCGGAGCGAGCTGCACGACCCCGAGCGCGGGGTGCGGATCGCCTGGCGCGGCCCGCGTGAGGGCGAGGCGTCCTTCGACTGGCCGCAGGCGGACCGCCGCATCACCTACCGGTGGGACGAGACCACCTTGCGGCTGCGCGTGGACCCCTTGAACGGTGCGAAGGCCCAGGCCGCCGCCGGGATCCGCGCACGGCTGCTGCGCCTGGGCCGGCTCGACGCCGCGCTGCGCGAGCCGTGGGCCGCCGGGGGCTTCGCCGACACCGGGCTGGAAGCGAAGCTCGACCGGCTGACCAGCACCGGGATCAGCTGGCTGCGCGGCGTGGTCGCCGAGCACGGCTGGCCCGGCCGCGCCCTGGTCGGGGCGCAGGCCGCCACGGTGGCGTGCGCCCTGCTCCAGCACCACACCGGCGACCTCGCGTTCCGGCGCGAGTGCCTGGCGCTGATCGAGGCCGCGGCCGAGCACGGCGACCTGCCCCGGCGCGACGCCGCCTACCTCACCGACTCGCTGCGCCGCGCCGAGGGCCGCCCGCAGCTGTACGGCACGAAGTTCGAGCGGGTCGCGGGCGGCGCACTGCGGCCCTGCCCGATCGAGGACGAGGACCGGGTGGACGAGCGACGCGCGGCCGTCGGCCTCGGCCCGCTCGCCGACTACGCCGCCCTGCTGGCACGGAAGTATCCGGCACCCGAGAACGAAGGGGTACAGGCGTGAGCACCACCGACTGGACCGAACTCCTCGCCGGAGCCTGGGGCAAGGAGCCCGCCCTGCTCCCGGCACCCGCCCCGGCGGACCCGGCGCACCTGCACCGCACGATCGTCGCCGCCTGCGAGCCCTTCCGCGCCGGAGCGGTGTTCCGGACCTTGCCGCAGGTCCGCCTGCACACCCCGCTCGGCTGGCTCGGCGCGCCGGGACGGCTGCTGCCCGACGCCGCCGACCGGAGCCCGGCCGCCTACCGGGCCCGGCTGCGCGGCGAGCCGCCAGGCAGCGGGACGGACGCCGGATTCCTGCTGAGCGTCCGTCAGCCTCTGCACACCGACTGGTCGCTGTGGTCGGCGGTCCGGGACACCCTCGCCGCGCTCTGGCGCCAGGTCGGCCTGCCGTGCCTGCCGGTCGTGGCCGAGCTGACCGAGGGCGACGACTTCACCCACCTCCGGGGCCTGGGCCTCCCCTCCGAACACGCGGTTCTGACCTGGGTGCTGGAGGGCGCCCTGGAGGCCGAACTGCACGAGGCGGACGGCGAGTTGCGCGTCCTGCGGGCCACCGCCGGCGAACTGCTGTACTGGCCGGAGGGCTCCCGCTGGCGCGAACGCCACCTCGACGGCTGCCTGACGCTGCGGATCTCCGTCCCCCGTGCGCAGCGCCTGGCGACCGGAGCGGTGAAGAACCTGCTGGCCGAGGACGTCCGGGACCGCCTGAAGTACGACGGCACGGTGCCCTGCCTGCCCTACCCGCCGCCCGTTGACCGGCCGCCCGTCCCGGCCGCCGCGGTGGTCGCCGTCGGCGAGGCGGCCCGCGCGGCGGCCGGGGGCGCGGAGCTGCCCGCCGCGCTGCGCACCCGGTGGGCGGCCTGGTGTTCCTCGGCCGGGCTGGAACCCGCACCCGGGCCACGCGCCGAGGTCCCGCTCACCCCCGGGCAGCGGCTGCGGGTGATGCCCGGGATCGTCCGGCTGCCGGACGGGCCCGGCCGCTGGATCTGGGCCGTCAACGGGCACGTCTTCCCGGTCGGCGGGGCCGCCGGGGAGCGGATCGCCCAGCAGCTGCGGCCCGGCCGCGAACTGACGGTCGGCGAGCTGTGCCGGGCGGTGGGCGCGGACGAGCACAACGGCGCCGTGACCGCGCTGCTGGGCACGCTCCACCGGCTGCGGGGAATCGACCTGACCGATGGCGGGAGGACGGACGGATGACGACCGCACCCGTGAGCGACCTGGCCGTCGTCCAGGGACCGCTCCGCTGGGACGAGTTCACCGCGCTCTACTGGGACCGGCGCCCGGTGCTGATCAAGGCCGCCCTCCCGGCGCCCTTCGAGCTGCGCGAGGTCTTCGCCGCCACCACCCTCGGCACCCGGCCGCCCGGCGCGTACCTGATGCCGCCGAACGCCCAGTTCGCCGTCGGCCGTTTCCAGCAGTCCGAGCCCGCGAACTGGTTCCCGCGCTCCGGGGACGGCAGCTTCGACGGCTACCGGCGGCGGCTGGACGCCGAGTTGGCGGCCTTCTCGCGGGAGCGGCGGTACGCGCTGGTCGTGCACGCCTTCCACGCCTTCCACGCCGGGCAGTGGGAGCGCCAGCGGGCGTTCTTCGAACCGCTGTGGGAGCGCACGGGGCTGCCGCTGTCGGGGGCGATCACCACGCTCTTCCACGGCAACTACGAGCACACCCCGGTCGGTGTCCACCGGGACCGCTTCGCCACCTTCCTGTTCGCCCTCGCCGGCCACAAGCGGATGCGGTTCTGGCGGGAGCGCCCGTGGACCGAGCCGGTGACCACCAAGCTGGACTACCAGGCCCACCTGGCCACCTCGTTCACCGCCGAGCCCGAGCCCGGCGACCTGCTGTACTGGCCCGCGAACTACTACCACGTCGGCGAGAGCGTCGACGGCGCGGTCGCGACCAGCGTCAATGTCGGCGTGCCGCGCGAGGCGCACCGCGCGGTCCACGACGTGGACGACCTGCTGCTGGGCCGGGCTGCGGACGCCATGGTCGATCCGGACGCCGCCCTGGTGCGGCTGCCCGCCGCCACCGCTCCGCTGTCGGTGCCCGAACTGCCGGCGGACGGCGCGCTGCCCGAAGCGCTGGAGCAGACCCTGCGGGTCTTCCAGGCGTACCGCGACCCCGACCGGATGCGGGACCGGGTCGCCTCGGTCTCGCTCCGCGACCTGAGCGCCTCCGGCCTGTGCCCCGTGCCGCCGCCCGAGCCACTGCGGCCCCTGGACGACGGCACGGTGGTGCGGGTGCGCGCCCGGGTGCTGTACGAGCCGGTCGGCGGGGCGCTGCTGTGCGCCGCCAACGGGCACCTGCTGCGCAGCGCGCTGACCCGGCAGCAGGCGGAGCCGCTGCTGCGGCGGCTCGCCGGACGGAAGCCGGTCCCGGTCGGCGAGTTGCTGGCCGGCCTGCCGGACGCCGCCCGGGCGGACGCCCGCGACCTGCTGGAGGCGTTGGAGAGCTTCCGTGCCCTGACCCGCGACCGGTAGGGCCGTCCGTCACCAGATGGTCACGTCGAGCTTGACCAGGCCGAGATCGTAGGGGATGTCGGCGATCCGGACGGCGATCACGGCGCCCTTGCTGCTGGTCAGGCAGAGCGTCGCGCCGGCCCGAAGGCCCTTGGCGTCGTTGGCGGGGCGCTCGGCGGCGGTGGCGTAGCGAAAGCTCTTGATGGTGCCGGCCCGGGCGGCTTCGCGGCAGCCGGCTTCGGTGAGCTCGGTGCCGGGCGGGAGCACGGCGGCGAGGTTGCCGAGCACGAGGGTGGGCGCCGGGTGGTCGTGGGCGACGAGCTCGTAGGACTTCTGGTCGGCCTCGGACATCGCGTTCCAGTCCTCGTCGGTGACGAGGGTGGAGAGCGGCTTGTCGTTCGGGGCGTCCAGGTCGATCAGCTCGTAGCCGGTGCTGACCACGTCGATCTGGAACGAGACGGTGCGCGGCGCCCGGATGCTCGGACTCGGACTCGGGCTCGGTTCGGCGGACGGCGACGGGAGCGGCGACGGCGCGGGCACGGACGGGGCCGACGGCACGGGCGCCGACGGTGGCGGCGGGACCCGGGGAGTGCTGACGGCCTCGTTGGACTTGATGCCGATGGGGAGCGCCGTGATGATGCCGGCCGCGTTCATGGCGAGGACGGTGATCGTGGTGACCGTCCCCAGGATGGCGAGCGAGAGCAGCAGGGCGCGCCGGTTGGCCTGGGTGTCCGGGGCCTCCCAGGAGACGCCGTCGCGGCTGGCGTGGAACGTCACCCGGTCCGGATGGCCCTCGGCGGGGTGCGGGCCGTCCGGCTGCTCCCCGTCGTGAGGTGGGGGCCCGGGGTCGGGTGCGGTCACGTGGCTCTCCTGCGGTCGGATCTCGTTCGCCACCGTACAGTTGGCGCCGCCGACCGCCGGTGGCCGTCCGATGCCTGGTCAGGGGCTCGTCGGCAGCCGGTCGGCGGCTTCTCTGCTGGGCGCATGCCCCGTCCCGGTGCCGGTGGAACTGATCCTTTCGGGGTGCGCACCGATCGGGTGAATCGCTCGTTCGAGCGATCCGCGCCGGGGCCGGCTGACGGCCTGTCGGCAGAACGGGATCCGGGGGTCAGACGGCGGACTCGATGCGTTCCACGATCAGTTCGCACAGTTCGTGGGTGCGCAGCGCGTCGGTGGCGTCGAGGGTCTTGCCGGCCCGCAGCGCGTCCAGGAAGTGCAGGACCACCTGTTCGATGCCGCGCTGGCGGGCGACCGGCACCCAGTCGCCGCGCCGGCGGACGGTGGGCTGGCCCTTGTGGTCGATGACGTCGGCGAGGTTGTGGACCTCGCGCTTGGAGTCGGCTCCGGACACTTCGAGGATCTCCTCGGCGGAGCCCGAGACCCGGTTCATCAGGCCGAGCGCGGTGAAGCCCTCGCCGGCCAGGGTCAGCACGACGTGCTCAACCAGGCCGCCCCGGACCCGGGCCCGGACGTCCACCTGCTCGATCTCGCCGGGGGCCAGGAATCGCAGGGTGTCCACTACGTGGATGAAGTCGTCGAAGACCAGGGTGCGGGCCTGCTCGGGCAGCCCCTCGCGGTGCTTCTGCAGCACGATCAGGTCGCGCGGGCGTTCGGCGGCCAGCAGGTAGCCGGGGGCGTGGCGGCGGTTGAATCCGACCATCAGCGAACGGCCTTCGCGCCCGGCCAGCTCGACCAGGTGCCGCGCGCCGTCCAGATGGTAGGCCAGCGGCTTGTCCACGTACACCTCGACGCCCCTGGTGAGCAGCTTCTCCACGATCGGGACGTGCTGCTCGGTGGCGGCGTGCACGAACGCGGCCCGGATGCCGGAGTCGATCAGCTCGTCCAGGTCAGTGGTCCGGAACGGGATCCGGTAGGCCTCGCCGATCCGGTCCAGCTTGGCCCTGTCCCGCGTCATCAGCCGCAGGTCCAGGCCGGGTTGGGCGGTGAGGACCGGCAGGTAGGCCTTCTGCGCGATGTCTCCGAGCCCGATGACACCGATCGGAAGGGCGGCGGTGCGGTCGGACGCGTGATCGCTCATTCTGGGCACTCCTGCGAGGTGGATGACGGCCCGGCGCGGGCCACCCGGCAGCATATGCCAGACCGCTGTTGAGCAGTCAGGTTGCGAATGGACCGGCCGAATCACCCCGTCTCCGGGCTCCGTTTCCGACGACTGCGCCTGCGCCGCCGATGCGCCCAGCATCCCGCGGAAGTCGGCCACCGCGTCCGGCAGTTGGCCGGCGTAGCCACCCTGGGCCAGGCGCAGCACGAACTCGACGGCGTCGTCGGGGTGCGGGTCGGTGTAGGGCTGGTGGTTGTCAGCAGGTCAAACCGCTTGCCCCGCGCGGCGGTCGAGGTGGCCGGCGGCTTCGGCGAGGGCGCGTAGGACGGGCCGGATCAGGGGGTGGAGTTCGGCGCCGGCCCGGGTCGCGGCGAACACCTTGCGGGTGGCGAGGGCGCTGGTGACGGGGCGGACGGCGACCCGGCCGCGGTCGGCGGCGCGCAGGGCGGAGCGTGGGACGAGGGCGACGCCCGCGCCGGCCGAGGCGAGTGCGGTGACGGCGCTGAAGTCGTCGGAGGAGTGCACCAGCCGGGGCTGGAAGCCGGCGTTCTCGCAGGCCAGCAGGACCACGTCGTGGCAGGGGTTGCCGGGGTAGGGGCCGATCCACGGTTCGTCGGCGAGTTCGGCGACGGCGACGGGGCCGGTGCCGGCGGCGAGCGGGTGGTCGAGCGGGAGGACGGCGTCGAAGGGTTCGGCGTACAGCGGGAGCCGGGTGAGCCGCCGGTCGTCGGGGCGCGGGGCGCCGCGGTATTCGACGGCGACGGCGATGTCGGCGCGGCCGTCGAGCAGCATCGGCAGGCTGGCGTCGCCCTCGGAGTCGCGTGCCTTGACGCGCAGGCCGGGGTGGGTGCCGGCCAGTGCGGCGATCGCGGGGGCGAGGACCATGGCGATGCCGGTGGCGAACGCGGCGACGGTGACTTCGCCGGCGGCGCCGGAGCTGTAGGCGGCCAGGTCGGCCTCGGCGCGTTCCAGTTGGGCGAGGACGGCGTCGGCGTGGCAGACCAGGATCTCGCCGGCGGCGGTGAGGCGGACGCCCCGGCCGTCGCGGACCAGCAGGGTGTGGCCGGTCTCCTGTTCGAGGGCGGCGAGCTGCTGGGAGACCGCGGAGGGGGTGAGGTAGAGCGCGGCCGCCGCGGCGGTCACGGTCCGGTGGTCGGCCACGGCCCGCAGGGTCCGCAGCCGTCGTGCGTCGATCACGGGTCAATTCTGCCAGCGCCGCGGGGGTGATCCGAACGGGTGCTCGGAGGTGGCGCGGGGAGCCGGGGATCGGCTCCCCGCGCCTCGGCGGGCCGCCCGGGGGATGGGAAGGAGGCGGCCCGTCGCGGATGGCGCGGTTGAGGGTTGGCCCGCGCCGGGTCGTGGGGCTTACTCTCCGAGCGCGGCCCGGGCGTCGATGAACGCGGCGACGGCGCGCTCGACGTCCTCGGTGCTGTGCGCGGCGGACAGCTGGACCCGGATCCGGGCGGCGCCGTGCGGCACCACCGGGTAGGAGAAGCCGATCACGTAGACGCCGCGCTCCAGCAGCAGCTCGGCGAGGCGTCCGGCCTTGGCGGCGTCGCCGATCATGACGGGGGCGATCGGGTGCTCGCCGGGCAGGATCTCGAACCCGGCCTCGGTCATCCTGGTGCGGAACAGCTCGGTGTTGGCGGCGAGCTTCTCGCGCAGGTCGTCGCTGGTCTCCAGCAGGTCGAGCACGGTGAGCGAGGCGGCGGCGATCACCGGGGCGAGCGAGTTGGAGAACAGGTACGGGCGGGAGCGCTGGCGCAGCAGCGCGACGATCTCGCGGCGGGCGGCGACGTAGCCGCCGGACGCGCCGCCGAGGGCCTTGCCGAGGGTGCCGGTGATGATGTCCACGCGGTCCATCACGCCGTGCAGCTCGGGGGTGCCGCGGCCGGTGGGGCCGACGAAGCCGACGGCGTGCGAGTCGTCGACCATGACCATGGCGTTGTAGCGGTCGGCGAGGTCGCAGATCTCGGCGAGCGGGGCGATGTAGCCGTCCATGGAGAACACGCCGTCGGTGACGATCAGCCGGCGGCGGGCGTCCTGGGTGGCCTTGAGCTGCTGCTCCAGGTCGGCCAGGTCGCGGTTGGCGTAGCGGTGGCGGCGGGCCTTGGAGAGCCGGATGCCGTCGATGATGGAGGCGTGGTTGAGGGCGTCGGAGATGACCGCGTCGCGCTCGTCCAGCAGCGTTTCGAAGACGCCGCCGTTGGCGTCGAAGCAGGAGGAGTAGAGGATGGTGTCCTCCTGGCCGAGGAACTGGGAGAGCCGCTGCTCCAGTTCCTTGTGCACGTCCTGGGTGCCGCAGATGAAGCGGACGGACGCCATGCCGTAGCCCCAGCGGTCCAGTGCCTCCTTGGCGGCGTCGATCACCTTGGGGTGGTCGGCGAGGCCGAGGTAGTTGTTGGCGCAGAAGTTGAGCACCTGGCCGCCGGTGCCGGAGGTGACGGTGATCTCGGCGGACTGCGGGGTGCCGATGACGCGTTCGGGCTTGAACAGGCCGGCTTCGCGGATCTCGACGAGGGTGGCGGCGAGGTCGTCGCGGACGGTGTCGAACACGGGGGTGTCGCTCCTAACGAGGGTCAACAGGCTTGCCGAGCTTGCGGTCTAGAGCGTGGTCCAGTCGAGGATGACCTTGCCGCAGTTGCCGCCGGCGGCCTCGTCGAAGGCGGCCTCGAAGTCCTGGGCGGCGTGCCGGCCGGTGATCACCGGGCTGAGGTCGAGTCCGCCTTCGAGCAGCACGGACATCGCGTACCAGGTCTCGAACATCTCGCGGCCGTAGATGCCCTTGATGGTGAGCATCGAGGTGACCACGGCGGACCAGTCGATCGGGAACTGGTCGGCGGGCAGGCCGAGCATGGCGATCTTTCCGCCGTGCGTCATGTTGGCGATCATCGACTGCATGGCCTCGGGGCGGCCGGACATCTCCAGGCCGACGTCGAAGCCCTCGCGCAGGCCGAGCTGGTGCTGGCCGTCCTCGATGGTGTGCTGCGAGACGTCCAGGGCGAGGGTGACGCCGAGCTTGCGGGCCAGCTCCAGGCGGTACTCGGAGACGTCGGTGATCATCACGTTGCGGGCGCCGGCGTGCTTGGCGACGGCGGCGGCCATGATGCCGATCGGGCCGGCGCCGGTGACCAGCACGTCCTCGCCGACCATCGGGAAGGACAGCGCGGTGTGCACGGCGTTGCCGAACGGGTCGAAGATGGCGGCCACGTCGAGGTCGACGGGGACGCGGTGCACCCAGACGTTGGAGGCGGGCAGCGCGACGTACTCGGCGAACGCGCCGTCGCGGTTGACGCCCAGGCCGATGGTGTTGCGGCACAGGTGGCGGCGGCCGGCCAGGCAGTTGCGGCACTTGCCGCAGACCAGGTGGCCCTCGCCGCTGACCAGGTCGCCGACGCTGATGTCGGTGACGGCGGCGCCGAGGGCGGCGACCTCGCCGACGAACTCGTGGCCGATGGTCATCGGGGTCTTGATGGTCTGCTGGGCCCAGCCGTCCCACTTGCGGATGTGCAGGTCGGTGCCGCAGATGCCGGTGCGCAGGACCTTGATCAGGACGTCGCCCGGGCCGATCTCCGGCTCCGGGACGTCGGTCATCCACAGGCCGGGGGCGGCGTCCAGCTTGACGAGTGCCTTCACTGCGAGGGCTCCTGACGCGAAGTGCGGGCGGTCCTGCGGTCGGCAGGCCCGGGGGTGGCCCGGCGTGCGGCGGTTCACCGGCCGGGCAGGGTGAAATCTGCCTGGTCACGGGGGGTGCGGTCCATCGAGGAATTCTTAACGGGTGCCACAGCAGGGCTGAACGATCGTGCCCGAGCAGGACGGCGCGGCGGTCGGCGGCGTGCCGGAAAGCACCCGGACGGAGCAGCGCGACGGGGGCCCCGACGGCCGCTCGGCGCGCCGTCCACAACCGCTGTGCCTTCAGTCGGCGTTCGCACCCGGCAGGTAGTGCGCCAGGTACGCGAGGTGCTCGGGGTCGAGGTCGGCCGCGCGTCTGCGGTCGTTGATCGCCTCGATGAGGTGGCCCTCGGCGAGGAAGCGGTAGGCGAAGATCTCGGTGCTCGGCGCGTTCCAGAACAGCTCCGGGGGCGAGGGCATGACCAGCTCGCCGTCCGGTCCGTAGCGGGCCTCCGGCTCCTCGGTGAGGTCCCGGGCCGAACTGACCACCGCCGACCGCCCGTTGTGGTGCAGGTACAGGTACCAGACGATGCAGCTCTGCTGGTCGCGGAAGAACGCCACCAGCCGGTCGGCCGGGTCCAGCGGGCTGGGCACCGGGCCGGAAACGTCCGTCCACGCGCCGCCGCCGACCCGGTCGAGGCAGCGGTGCAGAGCGGCCCGGGTGATCAACGCCAGGAAATCCGCCGGGAGTTCGAGCCCGTCCCGGGCCAGCTCGGCCGCGATCGGGTCCGTCACGGCGGTGCGGTAGTCCAGCGGCTCGCCGGTCTCGCCGAACCACGCGTAGTCGCCGACGAAGCTCGCCTCGTCCAGCGGCGGCACGGTGTCCGGGGCGTAGGCCTGGAACCAGGCGAAGGTCCGGGACTGCCGGTCGTACGGCCGGTAGGGGCCGATGCCGTACCCGGCCCAGCACGCCGGCAGCCGCACCGCCGACGGGCCGTCGCCGATCGCCCGGTACGCGTCCTCCGGTGGCGGCGGCGCTGCCGCGAGGACCCGCGTGTGCGGGCTCCACCGCGCTTCGGGCAACTGGACGTCCGGGTGGCCGAGTTCGTCCGGCAGCGGGTCCCGGTCCTCCGGGGCGGGCTCGGGCTCGGGCACCAGGAACCCGCCGAGGTCGTCGCGCCGGTCCTCGGGCCAGCGGGCGTCGATGGCCCGGGCCGTGGCGGTGCAGTCGGGGCACTCGTCCTGGCCGCCGCCCCACATGCCGAACGGCGAGCCGGTCAGGTCCGGGCGTTCGATCCCGCAGAGCGTGCGCCGGAAGTACCCGTACGCGTGCCGCCGGGCATCCGGCAGCATGTCGCTCCAGGCCGCCTCCCACCGCAAGTCCCACTCGCTGTACGCCTGCCGGGCGCACGCGCCGTCGATGCCGACCCGGACGACCGCGAAGCACCAGGTGCAGATCCGGATCTCGCGGTACCACCGGGAAGGCGGCACGTCGTACTTGGCCAGGTCGTGGTCACAGAGGTCGCAGCGCATGACGTTGATCATGCCGTTCGCCCCCGACACCGGCCGTCCGAGCACTACGCTGCGCGCGTGACTGAGCAATCGAACGCCCGTCTTGAGGAACTTCTCGACAGCCGCGCGGACGGGCACGAGCCCGCGCCGGAGGCGGTGCTGACCGCACTGTTCGAGGGCGGGGCCTTCATTCCCGTCACCACCGACCGGAAGGTGATCGTCCTCCCCGACGACGAGATGCCGCCCACCCTGCTCGGGTTCACCGGCGCGGAGGTCGGCGCGGAACTGCTGCCGTCGGCCCCCGCGATGCTGCACTGCGACGTGGCGCAGCTGCGGGACATCCTGGCGCAGACCGGCATCGCCCGGCTCGCGATCCGCTCCAGGGACGGGCAGGCGCTGCTGCCCGAGCAGGTGCTGCGCGACTGGGCGGACTGCGGGCCCGGAACGGAGATGGAATACGGCCCGTCCACCGACCCGACCGCGATCGCCCTGCGCGACGCGATGGCTCGGCGGATCCGCGAGTTCCCCGCCGTCCGCTCGGTCTGGGTCGCCCGGGTGACGGCCGAGGGGGAACACCTGATGGTGCACTTCGCCGTGGACGAGGACCTGCCCTCCGGTTCCGCCGACCGTCTGATGCAGACTGTGCTCCGCGAGGACGTGGAACTCGGCCCGGGCCGGCCCAAGGTCGCGATGGCCGCCCTGAACACCACCACCCACGCCGACACCATCGCCCGACTCGACCGCCAGGGCCTGGACACGGTGCGCCACGACGCCGAGTCGGGCCAGGTCCAAGTGATCTCCCACGAACACGACGACCCGATGAACACCCCCGCGCCCCCGCCCAACTCGCCTGCGGGGAGCGGCAGTCGGGCGTCGAGGAGACCCGGCGGGCAGCAGCCGCCCAAGAACTCCGGTGCGCCCGGGAACAAGCAGTCGAACCACCGTCTCGCCGAGCTCCTCGACAGCCACGCGGACGGGCACGAGCCCGCGCCGGAGGCGTTGCTCGCCGCGCTGGTCGAGGGCGGGGCGTTCATTCCCGTCACCGACGCCTGGAAGGTGATCTTCCTCCCCGACGACGACCAGTCGCCCATCCTGATCGGGTTCACCAGCGCGGAAGTCGGCGCGGAGCGATTTCCGACGGCCCCCGCGATGCTGCACTGCGACGAGGCACGGCTGCGGGACATCCTGGAGCAGACCGGCGTCGGCAAGCTCAAGGTGTACTCCGGGCGCTGGTGGGCGTCCTTTCCCGGGCAGCTGCTGCGGGATCGGGCGGCCTACGGACCCGGGGCGGAGTTCAGGCTCGACTGGTCCACCGACCCGACCGCAGTCGCCCTGCGCCAGGCCCTGGTTCGGCGGATCCGCGAGTTCCCCGCCGTCCGCTCGGTCTGGATCGCACAAGTCCGGTGGCAGACCACCGGCGAGGAGCACCTGCTGCTGCACATCTCGGTGGACGAGGACCTTCCCTCGGGCTCGGCCGACCGCCTGATGCAAACCCTGCTCCACGAGGAGGTGGAGCAGGGCCCGAAGCATCCGAAGATCGGGATGATCGCCCTGAACACCACCACCCACGCCGACACCATCGCCCAACTCGACCGCCAGGGCCTGGACACGGTGCGCCACGACGCCGAATCGGGCCAGGTCCAGGTGGTCTCCCGCGAGTACGACGGCCCGCCGGCGGACGCCCCCGCGCCGCCCCGGCCCCCGGCCAAGCGCCGCTGGTTCGGCCGTTCCTGACGACGGCTCCACGCTCAACCGCCGTGTGGGGCCAAGGCGTTGGCGTAGTCGGGCAGTTCGACCTCGCTCGCCTTCGCGGCCTGGGCCTCCATGATGGAGCGCAGTGGCCTGCGGGTCATCCAGCGCATGGACGCGGCGCGCAGCGCGATCATCGTGCGGCCGTTGGGGGCGTAGCCCGCCATGCCTCCCGGGGGAAGTTCCTGGGCCTTGGCGGCGTAGGGCTTCATCCGGTGCTGGAAGCGGGCGAAGGCGGTGGTGAAGTCGCCGTTCGCGGTGGCGAGTTCGCCGGCCAACAGGTAGGCGCCGACCAGCGCGAGGCTGGTGCCGAGGCCGGTGAGCGGGGTGGGGCAGCAGGCGGCGTCGCCGATCAGGGCTGTTCGGCCGCGGGTGTAGCGGTCGAGGCGGACCTGTCCCAGGTGCTCGAAGAAGAAGTCGTCGGCCTCCGTCATCGCGGCGAGCAGTCGGTCGACCTCCCAACCGGCCCCGGCGAAACGGTCGGTGAGCAGGCGCTGCTGGGCGGCGCGGTCGCGGCGGTCGTAGGCGAGGGGGGCGGAGCGGAAGCTGAGTCCGGCCTTGACCTCGCCGGGCGCCCGGCCGGGGCGGGCCATCGCCACCCGCCCGCCGGGGGCGTTGTACATCAGGAACCAGTCGTCGAGGTCGAGGTCGAGGCGGGCGGTGAACCACGCGGTGTAGCCGCCGATGGGGACGAAGTGCTCGCTCTCGGGCCCGAAGGCGAGGCGGCGGACGGTGGAGTGCAGGCCGTCCGCACCGACCACCAGGTCGAAGCGGCGGGGCGGGGCGTTCTCGAACGTGACGTGCACGCCGTCGGCGTCCTCCCGGAGGGCGGTGACGGTGTCGTCGAAGAGGTACTCGACGTCGTCGGCGGTGGCCCGGTACAGCACGGTGGCGAGGTCGTCGCGGAGGAGTTCGAGGTCGGAGACGATGCCTTGGCCGCCGAAGGCTTCGGTGGGTATCTCGGCGATGCGCTTGCCGTCCCGATCGACCAGGGCGAGGCCGCGCTGGTCCACGGTGACCTGCCGGACCTGGTCGAGCAGGCCCATCCGCTCGATGACGGTGCGTCCGGCGCCGCGCAGGTCCACGGCCTGTCCGCCGGGGCGGGGCGCGGGGGCGCGTTCCACCACGACGGGACGGAAGCCGGCTTTGCGTAGCCAGTACGCCAGGGTGGGTCCGGCGATGCCGCCGCCGGAGACGAGGATGTCCGCGTTCTTCATGGCATCGAACGTACGGCGTACGCACCGCACTGCACAACCCAATCAAGCCGATCCCTCGAATTACTGCACTAGTGCACTAGTGCAGCCCGAAGCACTCCGAACCCTGGTACGGTGCCGAGACGGGCAGCTGGCACGGGCCGACTGGTGCACTAGTGCGGAGGTGGAGCGGGTGGATCGCTACGAACAGATCGCGGGCGAACTGCGGCAGCGGATCGAGCGCGGCGAGCTCCGGCCCGGCGACCGGGTGCCGTCCACCCGGGAGATCACCCGCCGCTGGAACGTGGCGATGGCCACCGCCACCAAGGTGCTGACGGAGCTGCGCGGCCAGGGCCTGGTGCGGATGGTCCCCGGCGTCGGCACCGTCGTCGCCCAGGCCGCCGCTCCCACCGCGCACGGCGCACCCGCCAGGCCCGCAGCCCGCACGACCGCCGGCGGCGAGCGGCAGATCCCGCGCCGGCTCACCGTCGAGGGCGGCCTGACGGCGGACCGGATCGTCGCGGCGGCCGTGGCGATCGCGGACGCCGAGGGCCTGGAGGCCCTGTCGATGCGCCGGGTGGCGGCCGAGCTGGACGCCGCCACCATGTCGCTGTACCGGCACGTGCCCGACAAGGACGGCCTGGTGCACCTGATGATGAACCAGGTCTTCGCCCACATGAGGTTCTCCCCCGCCGACGCCGCGCTGCCCTGGCGGGCCCGGCTGGAACTGGCCGCCCGCCTGCTCTGGGACCTGTTCCGGGCGCACCCCTGGCTGGCGTCCGCAATGTCGGTGACCCGCCCCCAACCGGTCGCCAACGCGCTGCCGTACGGCGAGTGGGTGCTGTCCACCCTGGTCGCCGAGGGCCTGGACGTTCAGACCGTGTTCACCGCGTACCTGACGCTGTTCAACTACATCCGCGGCACCGCGCTCAACCTGGAGATGGAGGCCGCCGCCGAGGCCGCCACGGGGCAGGACGCCGAGGCCTGGATGGACCAGCAGGAGCCCCGGTTCATGGAGTTGATCGCCGAACACCCCACCTTCCTCCGGCTCACCCACGAGAGCTACGACTTCGACCTCGACCAGCTCTTCGAGTTCGGGCTCCAGCGCCTGCTGGACGGCCTCGCGGTACTGGTCAACTCGGCCGCTCAGCCCAGCAGTTCGCCCAGGTCGTAGGAGACCGGCTCCTCCAGCTGCGCGTACGTGCAGCTCTCCGGCGTGCGGTCCGGCCGCCAGCGCTTGAACTGGGTGGTGTGCCGGAACCGGGTGCCCTCCATGTGGTCGTAGCCGACCTCGGCCACCCGCTCGGGGCGCAGCGGCACCCAGGAGAGGTCCTTCTTGCCGGTCCAGCGGCTGACCGCGCCGGGGAGCCGACTGCTCGCCTGGGCCTGTTCGTCCGCCCAGGCCGCCCACGGGTGGCCGCTCAGGTCGTCGGCGTCGAGCCTCAACGGGGCGAGCTCCTCGGCGAGTTCGCGGCGACGGGCCATCGGGAAGGAGGCGCTGACGCCGACGTGCTGGAGGCGTCCTTCGGGGTCGTACAGGCCGAGCAGCAGGGAGCCGACCACGGGGCCGCTCTTGTGTTCGCGGTAGCCGGCCACCACGCAGTCGGCGGTGCGGACGTGCTTGACCTTGAACATGGTGCGCTCTCCGGGCCGGTAGGGGGCGTCGAGCGGTTTGGCGACCACGCCGTCCAGGCCGGCGCCCTCGAAGCGGGAGAACCAGCCGCGGGCGGTGTCGAGGTCGGTGGTGGCGGGGGCCAGGTGGACGGGCGGGGTGCCGTCCGCCAGCAGCTGGGCGAGTTCGGCGCGGCGTTCGATCAGCGGGCGGGTGGTGAGGTCCTCGTCGTCGAGGGCGAGCAGGTCGAAGGCGACCAGCGAGGCGGGAGTGCGTTCGGCGAGGGTGCGGACCCGGGACGCGGCGGGGTGGATGCGTTCCAGCAGTTCCTCGAAGTGCAGCCGTCCGTCGTGCGCGACGACGATCTCGCCGTCCACCACGCACCGCTCGGGCAACTGGTCCCGGACGGCCGCCACCACCTCGGGGAAGTATCTGGTCAGCGGCTTGCCGGTGCGCGAGCCGAGTTCGATCTCGTCTCCGTCGCGGAACACGATCGCCCGGAAGCCGTCCCATTTCGCCTCGTACTGCATGCCGGGCGGGATCGCGGTGACGGCCTTGGCGAGCATCGGCGAGACCGGCGGCATCACGGGTAGCTGCATGCCCCCGATGGTCCCCGGCCCGCGCACCGCGCCACGGCGTGTCGGGCCGCCCCGGCGTGTCGGCTGCCTGAGCGGTGGGCGCAACGCGCAGTGGGCGCAACGCGCAGTGGGCGCAACGCGCAGTGGGCGCAACGCGCGATGCGTGGGCGGGCCGCCTAGCGTGGACGGCATGGCTTCTGCTGTGGAACTGGAGGTCGGCGGCCGCACGGTACGGCTGTCCAACCCGGACAAGGTGTACTACCCGGAGCCCGGGTACACGAAGCGGGACGTCGCCGAGTACTACCTGGCGGTCGCCCCGGGCGTGCTGCGCGGCCTGCGCGAGCGGCCGACCACGCTGCAGCGCTTCCCGGACGGCGTGGACGGCGAGTTCTTCTACCAGAAGCGGGCGCCGAAGGGCCTGCCGGAGTGGCTGCCGACCGCGCGGATCGCCTTCCCGTCCGGCCGCAGCGCCGACGAGATCTGCCCGACCGAGGACGCCGCCGTGCTGTGGGCGGCCAACCTGGGCTGTCTGACCTTCCACCCGTGGCCGGTGCGCCGCGCGGACACCGAGCACCCCGACGAGCTGCGCATCGACCTCGACCCGCAGCCCGGCACCGACTTCACCGACGCCGTCCGCGCGGCGCTCCAACTGCGGCCGCTGCTGGAGGAGTTCGGCCTGACCGGCTGGCCGAAGACGTCCGGCGGCCGGGGTCTGCACGTGTACGTGCCGATCGAGCCGCGCTGGACGTTCACCGACTGCCGGCACGCCGTCATCGCGCTCGGCCGCGAGTTGGAGCACCGCAGCGGCGGCGAGGTCACCACCAAGTGGTGGAAGGAGGAACGCGGCGAGCGGATCTTCGTCGACTACAACCAGATGGCCCGCGACCGCACCATCGCCTCCCCGTACTCGCTGCGCCCCCGCCCGCAGGCCACCGTCTCCACGCCACTGCGCTGGGAGGAGGTCGAGCAGGTCTCCCCCACCGAGTTCACCCTGCGCACCGTGCCCGAGCGGTTCGCCGAACTCGGCGACCTGCACGCCGACATGGAACGCCGACCCGCCTCCCTGGAGCGCGTGCTGGAGCTGTACGCGCACCAGGACGCGGGCGATCTGCCTTACCCGCCGGACCACCCGAAGATGCCGGGCGAGCCGCGCCGGGTGCAGCCGAGCCGGGCCAAGAAATGACCCGCCCTCACTCGAACAGGTCGGGCTGTTCGCGGGTGATCTGGTCGTACAGGGGCTGGTAGTTGACCCAGCCGGCCAGGTCGTTGCCGATCTGGCGGTGGGTGAGGGCGGCGTTCTCGGGGGAGATCGGGACGGTGGGGCCGGCGGCCTGGGCGAGCAATTGGACCTGGCAGGAACGTTCCATGGTGATGAACCACCAGGCGGCGGCGTCCACGGTGCTGCCGACGGTGAGCAGGCCGTGGTTGCGCAGGATGACGGCCTTGTGCGGGCCGAGGACGGTGGCGATCCGCTCGCCCTCCTCCAGGTCGGTGACCAGGCCGGTGTAGTCGTCGAACAGGGCGTGGTCCTGGTAGAAGGCGCACACGTCCTGGGTGATGGGCTCAAGGCGGCGGCCGAGGGCGGACAGCGCCCGCCCGTGGGTGGAGTGGCTGTGCGCGGCGGCGACCACGTCCGGGCGGGCCCGGTGGATGGTCGAGTGGATGACGAACGCGGCCTGGTTGACGGGGTAGCGGCCCTCGACCACGGTGCCGTGGTGGTCGACCAGCACCAGGTCGCTGACCTTGATGTGCTTGAAGGACAGGCCGAACGGGTTGACCCAGAAGTGGTCGGTGAGTTCCGGGTCGCGGGCGGTGATGTGCCCGGCGACGCCTTCCTCGAACCCGAGCTTGCCGAAGATCCGCAGCGCGGCGGCCAGGCGTTCCTTGCGGTGGCGGCGCTCCTCCTCGACGGTGTCGAAGCTCGGTGGCAGTCGGAAGATCAGGTCGCCGGGCAGGCGGTCGAGCAGGGACTCGGTGTCGGACATGGCAGGTCACCTCTCCATGGGGTGCGCACTGGCGGGGGCGGGCACAGCTCACCAGGGCCGGCCGGGCCGGGCATAGGCTGGCGGCGCCCAACGCGGACGGCGCCGATTGTCCGCCGGGGTCAAGCACGGGCGGGGTCGAGCACCGGCAGGGTCGAACACAGGCCGGATCGAGCACAGGCAGGGTCGAGCACAGGCAGGGTCGAGCACAGGAGGTTGACGGTCGGTGGAGGCGTTCGTGCGGCTGGTGGCCGGGCGCACCGAGGACCCGGAGGTGCTCGCGGCGGCGGTACGGGCCGCGCGGGCCGCGTCCGAGCTGGTCGCCGCGCTGCCGGAGCGGGAGGTGCGACGGCACACCCGGGCCCTGCTGGACGGGGTGCGCGCGGCGTTGCAGGGCGACGGCGAGCCGGGGGCGCAGGCGCTCGCGGCGGCGGCGCTGCTGGGCTCGGACCGGGCGCGCCAGGGGGTGCCGGTGGCGGCGCTGCTGGACGGTTTCCAGGCGGGCCGCTCGCACCTGGTGGGGGCGGTGATCGCGGAGGGCCGGCGCTGCGCCGTCCCGGCGGACGAGCTGCTGGACGGCGTGACCCGGATCGACCACATCACCATCATGCTGGCTCGCCGCATGGTGCAGGCGCACCGGGTGGCGGAGCTGGCGGCGGCCCGCACCGCCCGCGAGGGCCACGCCCAGACCCTGCGTCAACTCCTGCACGGGGAACAGGTGGAGACGCCCGGAGCGCCGCTGTCGCCGACCGGCCGGTACCGGTGCGTGGTGACGGCGGTGAGCGATCCGGCGCTGGCGGGCCCGCTGGAGCAGGCGCTCGCCGCGGCGGGCCCCGGCCTGTGCGGTTTCGTGGACGGCCGGCTGGCGGCGCTGACCGGACCCCTGCCCGTCCTGCCCATCGACGGCCCGACCGCCGTCGTCACGCCGCCTGCCGAACCGTCCGGCCTGGCCCCCCTGTACGTCCTCGCCCGGCAAGCCCTTCGAGCCGCCGAGGCGGCCGGCCTGACGGGACTTCACCACTTGGCCGAGCTGGCCCTGCTCACCGCCACGCCCGCCGAGAGCGAGCTCGGGGCCCTGCTGGCGGGCTCCCTGCTGGGCGCCCTGGACCCCGGCGATCCTTTCCACCGTGAGCTCGCCGCCACCGCTCTGGCCCAGCTGACCCATGGCGGCCGCACCGACCGGACGGCCGCCGAGTTGCACGTGCACCCCAACACGGTGAAGTACCGGCTGCGGCGACTGCGCGACCTGACCGGTGGCGACCCGCTGACCGGTGGCGTCGAGCACACCGCGCACTGGTGGTGGGCGCTGCGCAGCTGGCTGGAGCGTGGGGCGCCGCCCCGGGCCCGCCCGCAGAGCGCGGCGGGCCCGGGCGCGCCTGGACCGTCGTCGGTCACTTGTTGATGCAGATGTTCCCGACCGCCGGGTTGAGCAGGCCGACGATGTTGACCGAGTTGCCGCAGACGTTGGCCTGCACCTCGATGGGGATCTGGATCAGGTTGCCGGAGAGGACGCCGGGCGAGTTGGCGGCGACGCCTTCCGCTTCGGCGTCGGCGGCGGCGGAGCCGGCTCCGACGAGAAGGCAGGCCACGGCCAGTCCGGAGGCGGCGAGGGACGTGCGAATACGCATGGAAAACTCCTCATGTGATGATCGGACAATCTGACCCCGATCACACCTGCTCAAGCGCCCCGAACCTCCGCATTGAACGGATCGTGGGCGTGTCCGCCGCCCGCCCCGAACCGGGCCCGATGCCCAACCGGTCCGGTGGTCCGGCCGGACGGGCCGCCGCGACCACGCCGACCCTGGTGATCGCGGGCGGTCCGGCCAGTCACCGACCGCAGAGCCGGGTCGCCGCGTCGGCCCGCACCATCCCCCACGGCCGCCTGCACACCGTCCCGGTGGGACACCTGGTGCACGAGGCGGCCCCGCCTGGCGATCGACT
Source organism: Kitasatospora sp. NPDC059673 (assembly GCF_042734215.1). Lineage (NCBI taxonomy): Bacteria > Bacillati > Actinomycetota > Actinomycetes > Kitasatosporales > Streptomycetaceae > Kitasatospora > Kitasatospora sp. NPDC059673. The sequence continues at coordinate 242,766 of NZ_JBHWEN010000002.1, forward strand.
TCCCTACGGGGGCCGGCTGCCCGGGGAGCCGGTCAGCTCCGCAGGAACTCGCGGTTGAGCCGGGCGATTCCGGTCAGCGGGATCCCCTTGGGGCAGGCGGTGGCGCACTCACCGGTGTTGGTGCAGCCGCCGAAGCCCTCGGCGTCCATCGCGCCCACCATGTTCCGTACCCGCGAGGCGCGTTCGGGCGCGCCCTGCGGGAGGACGCTGAGGTGGACGACCTTGGCGGCGGTGAACAGCATCGCCGAGCCGTTGGGGCAGGCGGCGACGCAGGCCCCGCAGCCGATGCACTCGGCGTGCTCGAAGGCGAGGTCGGCGGCCTCCTTGGGGACGGCGGTGGCGTGCGCCTCGGGGGCGGAGCCGGTGGGTGCGGTGATGTAGCCGCCGGAGCCGATGATCCGGTCCAGCGCGGAGCGGTCCACCACCAGGTCGCGCACCACGGGGAAGGCGCCGGCCCGCCAGGGTTCGACGTCGATGGTGTCGCCGTCGTTGAAGTGCCGCATGTGCAGCTGGCAGGTGGTGGTGCGTTCGGGGCCGTGCGCCTGGCCGTTGATGACCATGCCGCAGGCGCCGCAGATGCCTTCGCGGCAGTCGTGGTCGAAGGCGACGGGGCGCTCGCCGCGCAGGATGAGTTCCTCGTTGAGGGTGTCCAGCATCTCCAGGAAGGACATGTCCTCACTGATGCCGGATATCTGATAGATCGTCATCTCGCCCGGGGTGTCCGGGCCTTGCTGGCGCCAGATGCGCAGGGTGAGGTTCACGCGTAGCTCCGCTGGGTGGGGTGGACGTGCTCGAAGACGAGCTCTTCCTTGTGCAGGACGGGGGCGTCGCCGGTGCCGGTGAACTCCCAGGCGGCGGCGTAGCTGAACTCCTCGTCCCGGCGAGCGGCTTCGCCGTCGGGGGTGGCGGATTCGGTGCGGAAGTGGCCGCCGCAGGACTCGCTGCGGTGCAGCGCGTCCAGGCACATCAGTTCGGCGAGTTCGAAGTAGTCGACCAGCCGATTTGCCTTCTCCAGCGCCTGGTTGAGTTCGGCGCCGGTGCCGGGAACCTTGATCCGCCGCCAGAACTCCTCGCGCAGTTCGGGGATCCGGGCCAGCGCGTGCCGCAGGCCGGCCTCGTCGCGGGCCATCCCGCAGTTGTCCCAGAGCAGTTCGCCGAGTTCGCGGTGGAAGGAGTCGGGGGTGCGGTCGCCGTCCACCGAGAGGATCAGGTGCAGCCGGTCCGTCACCTCGGCCTCCACCTCGGCGAGTTCGGGGTGGTCGCCGGGGACGGGCTCCAGCGGGGTGCGGCCCAGGTAGTCGTTCAGCGTGGGCGGCAGGACGAAGTAGCCGTCGGCGAGGCCCTGCATCAGCGCGCTCGCGCCGAGCCGGTTGGCGCCGTGGTCGGAGAAGTTGGCCTCGCCGATCGCGAACAGGCCGGGGACGGTGGTCTGCAGGTCGTAGTCGACCCACAGGCCGCCCATCGTGTAGTGGATCGCCGGGTAGATCCGCATCGGCACGGTGTACGGGTCCTCGGCGGTGATCCGCTCGTACATCTCGAACAGGTTGCCGTACTTGGCCTCGACGGCGGCCCGGCCGAGCCGGGCGATCGCGTCGGCGAAGTCCAGGTACACCCCTTGCCCGCCGGGGCCGACGCCGCGGCCCTCGTCGCAGACCACCTTGGCGGCCCGGGAGGCGATGTCGCGGGGCACCAGGTTGCCGAACGCCGGGTAGATCCGCTCCAGGTAGTAGTCCCGCTCGTCCTCGGGGATCTGCCCGGGCGGCCGGGTGTCGCCCTTCGCCTTCGGCACCCAGATCCGGCCATCGTTGCGCAGCGACTCGCTCATCAGCGTCAGCTTGGACTGGTGGTCGCCGGAGCGCGGGATGCAGGTCGGGTGGATCTGCGTGAAGCAGGGGTTGGCGAAGTACGCGCCGCGCCGGTGGGCGCGCCAAATGGCCGTCGCGTTGGAGTTCTTGGCGTTGGTGGACAGGTAGAACACGTTGCCGTAGCCGCCGGTGGCGAGCACCACGGCGTCCGCCAGGTGGGAGCGGATCTCGCCGGTGACCAGGTCGCGGGCGACGATGCCGCGGGCCCGGCCGTCGATCACGATCAGGTCGAGCATCTCGGTGCGGGCGTGCAACTCGACGTTCCCGGCGGCGATTTGGCGGGACAGTGCCTGGTAGGCGCCGAGCAGCAGCTGCTGGCCGGTCTGGCCGCGGGCGTAGAAGGTGCGGGAGACCTGGACGCCGCCGAAGGAGCGGGTGTCGAGCAGGCCGCCGTACTCGCGGGCGAACGGCACGCCCTGGGCCACGCACTGGTCGATGATCTCCACCGAGACCTGGGCCAGGCGGTGCACGTTGGACTCGCGGGCGCGGAAGTCGCCGCCCTTGACGGTGTCGTAGAACAGCCGGCGGATCGAGTCGCCGTCGTTGCGGTAGTTCTTCGCGGCGTTGATGCCGCCCTGCGCGGCGATCGAGTGGGCGCGCCGCGGGGAGTCCTGGAAGCAGAACTGGACGACGTGGTAGCCCTGTTCGGCGAGCGTCGCGCCGGCCGCGCCACCGGCCAGGCCGGTGCCGACCACGATCACGGTGTGCTTGCGGCGGTTGGCCGGGTTGACCAGCTTGGCCTCGAACCGCCGCTGGTCCCACCGCTGTTCGATCGGCCCGGCCGGGGCCCGGGTGTCGGCGACGGGCGCGCCGACGGTGTAGTCGAGGTAGCTCATCGGGGCCTCTCCGGCGTTCGTTCCGTCGTGGTTCATCGGACCAGTCCCGCCATCACGGAGACCGGCACCGACAGGAAGCCGACCGTCAGCAGCAGCGCCAGCGCGTTCGCGGCGAGCTTCAACACCCGGTCGCGGCGCGGGTTGTTGACGCCCAGGGTCTGCGCGGCGCTCCAGAACCCGTGCCGGATGTGCAGCCCGAGCGCGAGCATCGCCAGGCAGTAGATTCCGCCGCCGTACCAGGTGGAGAACGAGGCCACGATGTTCCGGTACGTGTTCCCCTCCTCGGCGGCCGGATTCACGGTGAGCGTGGTCAGGTCGAGGATGTGCCAGACGACGAACAGGCCGAGGATCACCCCGCCCCAGCGCATCGTCCGGGTCGCGTAGCCGGCCTGTCGGCGCCGGTGCACGTACTGCTGCGGGCGGGCCCGCAGGTCGCGGCGGGAGAGCTGGTAGGCGGCCACGCCGTGCGCGACCACGGCGGCCAGCAGGACGGCGCGGGCCAGCCAGAGGAACCAGCCGAAGTGCAGCAGCGGCTGGCCGATGGTGCGCAGCCAGTGTGCGTAACCGTTGAGGTCGTCCGGGCCGAAGAACACCTTGAGGTTGCCCAGCATGTGGGCCACCAGGTAGGCGAGCATCAGCAGCCCGCTGACGGCCATCACCGCCTTCTTGCCGACGGAGCTGCGCCACAGCGCCACCGCGGCGGACGGATGCCGACCGGGAGTGAGGGTCCGGTTCTCCCGGTTTGTCCGGGTAGCAGAAGCCATGAGCATGACGGTAGGCCCGGCGCGCAGGCGCTGTCCAAGACATGAAACCGCTGCCGACGATAGGCGATTCCTATGATTGCTGCCTAGGATGGCCGGTGTGCAGTTGCAGCAGCTCACCTACTTCGTCGCCGTCGCCGACGCCCGGCACTTCACCCGGGCCGCCGAACTGACGCACGTCTCACAGCCGTCACTCTCGCAACAAATCCGCTCCCTGGAACAGGAGTTGGGCGCGGAGCTGTTCCACCGATCGCGCTCGGGCAGCTCGCTGACCGACGCCGGGCAGGCGCTGCTGCCACTCGCCCGGCGCATCCTGGCCGACGCGGAGAGCGCCCGGCGGGCCGTCGCCGAGACGGTGCAGCTGCGCCGGGGCCGGGTCCGGTTCGGGGCGCCGCCCTCGCTCTGCGCCAGCCTGGTGCCCGAGGTGCTGCGCGCCTACCGGGCGCTGCACCCCGGCGTGGACCTGCGGCTGACCGAGGGCGGCTCGCGCGACCTGGTCCGCGATCTGGAGGCCGGTGAACTCGACCTCGCCCTGATCATCGCCGCGCCGTCCGCCGCGCCCGCCGGCCTGTCCGTCACGCCGCTGCTGCACGAGGACCTGGTGCTGGTCTCCGCCGAGCCGCTCCCCCGCCGCCGGGCCCGGATCACCGACCTGCGCGGCCAGGGCCTGGTGATGTTCCGGGAGGGCTACGACGTCCGCGAGACCACCCTCGCCGCCTGCCGCACGGCCGGCTTCGAGCCGACGTACGCCGTCGAGGGCGGCGAGATGGACGCCGTCCTGGCCGCCGTCCGGGCCGGCCTCGGGCCCGCCGTCGTCCCCGGCATGGTCGCCGCCAGCTCCGGCCTGGGCTCCACGCCCTTCGCCCCGCCCGGCCTGGGCCGCACCATCGCCCTCGCGCACGGCCGCGACCTCCCGCTGACCCGCGCCGCGAGCGCCTTCCGCGGCGCCCTGCTCGCCTACCTGGTCGACGCCGACCGGGCCGGCTCCCTCCCACCGGGCAGCCGCCTGCTCCCACCGGACTGACCGCCGCATAGGCTGACGGAAGGAACGTTCGTTCAACGAAAGGCGGTCCGGGTGTCCGGCAACGTGGTGGCAGTCAGCAGCAAGGGCGAATACTCCTTCAGCAAGCCCAACCGGCCCGACATCCGCCTGCTCGAAGGCCTCGGCGTCGAGGGCGACGTGCACTCCGGCGTCACCGTCAAGCACCGCTCCCGGGTCGCCCGGGACCCGACGGTGCCGAACCTCCGCCAGGTCCACCTGATCCACGCCGAGCTCTTCGACGAGGTGGCCGAGGCCGGATTCACCGTCGCCCCGGGCGACTTGGGCGAAAACGTCACCACCCGCGGCCTCGACCTGCTCGGCCTCCCGGTCGGCGCCCTGCTGCACCTCGGCCCCGAAGCGGTGGTCGAAGTCACCGGCCTGCGCAACCCCTGCGCGCAGATCGACAACTTCCAGCACGGCCTGCTCAAGCAGGTGGTCTTCCGCAACGACAACGGCGACCTGGTCCGCAAGGCGGGCATCATGGGCATCGTCCGCACCGGCGGCCCGATCCACCCCGGCGACACCATCACCGTCACCCTGCCGGACGGCCCGCACCGCCCGCTCGACCGCGTCTGACCGCCCCGGCGCCCGGGCCGGGGAAGGCGGTTCGGTCAGAACCGGCCGGTGCCGAGCTCCAGGTCGAACGGGGCGGGCAGCCGGACGGCGCTGCCGAAGGGGTGGGGGCCGTCGACTTCCCGCCCGCTTCTCCACCGAAAGCGACTCCCCGTGCCGAACCGGCGGGCCGTTCACCATTTCGTGGCTGCGGCCCCCGGGCAGTCGGGGGCCGGGTGTCAGTCGTCGATCCGGACCAGGGCGAGGGTGATGTTGTCCGGGCCGCCGGCGCGGATTGCGGCGCGCCAGAGCTCGACGACGGCGTGCTGGTCGTCCTCGCCCGCGTCGCCGTCGGCAATCAGGGTCGTCCACTGCTCCGGCGGGACGGGGTCGCTCAGGCCGTCGGTGCACAGCAGGTAGCGGGCGCCGCGGCGGACGGGCAGGCGGGTGACGTGCGGGTGGAGGGCGTCGCGGGGGGTGGCGCCGCCGAGGACGCTGGTGACCAGGTGGGTGGTGCGCTGCCCCTCGGCGAGCGGCGGGCTGTCGTCGGTGCTGAGCAACTTCGGTTCGGTGTCGGTGAGTTCGTAGACGCGACTGTCGCCGACGTTGAACACGAGCACGGATTCGGTGGTCAGCGCCAGCCCTGCCACCGTGGTGCTCATGCCGGTCAGGGCGGGGTCGGCGTCGGCCGCGTCGTGCAGGGTCGCGTGGCCGGCCTGAAGCGCGTCCCGGACGGCCTGTTCATCGGTCAACTCCGCGCCGGTCGAGGCGAGGTGGCCGGCGATCAGCGAGGAGGCCAGGTCGCCGCCCGGGTGGCCGCCCAGCCCGTCGGCGACCGCCACCGTCAGAGCGGTGTCGCCGAGCGGGAAGTAGAAGGTCTGCGGGCTGTCGGTGGCCGTCGCACAGAGCGTCCACGGCCCGACCGCCACACTGTCCTCGTTGTGCTGACGCACCACTCCCGTGTGACTGAGCACGCTCACCGCGATGATCGGCACGACCATCCACCTCTCTCCGAACTCTCCCGCTCGCGCGATCCGTTGCGCGGCCGTGACGTCAAGCCAAGCACATCCGACCTGGTGCTCCCTGCCGAGGGGGCCCGGGCGCTGCCTCCGCTCCACTCGGGCGGAATTCACGGCCCGGGAATTCTCTTCGTCAAGGAAATCCGCTGGAACGCGCCTGGTCCGTCCTGGTGCGGGTACTGCGGCCACCAGGACTCCTGGCCTCTTGCACCGGCTCCCGACGGTCACCGTCAACGGCGGCGCCGGCCCGCGCGGCCCCCTCGTGGTCGTGCCGTCAGCCCTGCTCGGTGCTGCTGCCGCTGCCGCTCCGTGACCAGCCGCGCCGCTCGCCCTCGTCGATCAGCCGCCGCCCGGCCTCCCACAGCGCCGCCGACGCGTCACCGATCACCGCCTTGCGGGCCCGGACGTCGTCCGCCGTCACCCCAGGGGTGCGCCAAGTGCCGCCGTGCGCCATCCAGTTGAGCAGCAGCGGCTGCAACCGGTCCATCGCCTTCGCGAACCGCGCCTCCGGTGTGCGGCGCTCCTCGAACTCGTCCCACAACTCCCGCATCCACCGGGCCTGGTCCTTCGGCAGCAGCCCGAACAACTCGTCCGCGGCCGCCGACTCCCGCTCCGCCTGATCGACGCCCGCCGCCGCGTCGTACAGCGGCGTGTCCCCCGCGTGGATCTCCACCAGGTCGTGCAGCAGGACGAGTTGAACGGTGCGCCCGACATGGATCGGCTCGTCCGCGTGCTCGGCAAGGAGGGTGACCATCATCGCCAGGTGCCAGGAGTGCTCGGCGTCGTTCTCGCGGCGCTCGGCCGCCACCAGGGGCGACTGCCGCAGGATCGTCTTGAGCCGGTCGATCTCCACCAGGAAGGTCAGTTGGGCACGCAGGCGATCGTCGATGCCGTCGGGGAAGGGCGTACTGTCCACCAGCAGGGGTCGGGGTGAGTCGCTCATGCGGCCCATCGTGCCACGACTCCAGGCATGCTTTTGACGCACCGTCAGCTCACTGCGTCCCCGAAGGAGTCCCGGCAGCGATCGACCGACCTGCGCGGCTCGCAGGCCGGTCGCCACGCACCGAGACTCGGCGGCACCCGGCGGGAACCCCAACCACCGGGCGCCACCGCGCAGTTCTAGCTGTCCTGCCAGATGGCGTCGGCGTCGCTGAAGCCACCGGAGACACCGGTGTCGTCGGCCCAGACCCCGAAGTCGGTGTGGTAGACGCCGTAGGGGGACACGACGGAGCTTTCCTCGGTCTCGCCGGCACCGTTCTGGTTCGCGGCGAACTGATCCTCGCTGAAGTGTGCGGCCACGCTGTCCTGGGCGGACGCGAATCCGGCACAGCCGAGGGCGAGCGGGGCGGCGAAGGCGGTGACGGCCAGGACACGCTTGAGAGCACGCATGAAGATCTCCTTCGAGAAGTTGGTCGATGGCGGGGCGCGGTGGTGGCCCTGCCGAGATCCAGACAGCCACGGGTTCCGGAGGCCCGCAAAAGGGGCCATGCCGCCGTGTGGTCCTCACGGGGCGTGATGGGCCCTGGTGCCCGCCCAGGCGGGGCAGATCGAAGGTTCACCCCTGGGTGGCCGCCGGGCGACGCAGAAGTGGTGCAGGTCGGGCGGGCGGTCGGTCTTCCTCGCGGCGGCGCGGTGGTCGCGCCCCGGGGCCCGCAGTACGCCCGGCCGGGACACACGACGGTGCCCGGCGGGTGGGGTTCCCGCCGGGCACCTGAAGGTGAAATGTCGAGGTCAGCCCTTAGAAGTCGGCACCGGACTCGGTGTGGGAGCCCTCGACGCCCTCGTCACCGGCGAAGACGCAGCTGACGCCGTGCTCGACGCCGTCGCCATCGACCTCGGAGAACACGTGGGCCTCGCCGGCGCCCTCCTCGTTGGCGACGAACTGGTTCTGCGAGAAGTGGGCCTCCGGGCCTTCGTGGCCCTCGTGGCCCTCGTGGGCGGAGGCGAGTCCGGCGCAGCCGATCACGAGGGGGGCGGCGAGGGCGGTGACGGCCAGGACACGCTTGAGAGCACGCATGAGAATCTCCTCCGAGAGGTTGGGGCGGTGGCGGGGCGCGGTGGTGGCCCTGCCGAAATCCAGACAGCCACGGGTTCCGGAGGCCCGCAAAGGGAGCGTGCGGCCGTCCGGCCCTGACGGGACGTCGGCGACCCTTGCGGCGGCGAGGGAGGGGCGTCCCGAAGGTTCACCCCTGGGTGGTCGCCCGGGAAGCGCAGACGGGGTGGATTCGGCCGCACCCGGCAGACGACGTGACCCTCGATGCGATCGTGCGGCTCGGTGGGCTTGTCTCCGACTGACTGCGCTGCTCACTGACGGTCCGTTGGGCCGGTAGGGTGCGGGCGGGGACGGGTGGAGCGAAGGGGCTGTGGGATGTCGGTGGTCGCGACGGCGGCGGGTGTGCTCGGGAAGCTGGTGGCGAAGCCGCTGACGGATGCGGCGATGCGGCAGGAGCGGGTGCTGCGGGCGTTGAAGGCCGTCAGGTTGGATCCGCGGAAGCCGCCGCAGGACTTCGACGGTATTTACGCCGTCACGCTGATCGAGTACTGCGCGGGTCGCGCGGAGTCGGTGCTGGCGGTGTTCCGCGACGAGTACGTGATCGGGTCGTTCCGCCGGTCGTTCGCGCTCCGGGACTTGACGCGGGTGCGCCGCGAGGTCGCCGAGGCGGTCGAGCGGAATCGGGAGACCGGGGAGTTCGGGCACCTGGCGCACGGGTTCGAGGAGCATGTGGACGGGTTCGCCGCCGCGTTCGAGCAGGTGGTGGACCGGACGCGGGCGCCGCACGAGGCGCGCTTGGAGGAGACCGTCAAGGCGCTGGTCAGCCAGGTGAGCCGGACGCGGGAGGAGGAGGAGGGCCGGCGGCTGCGGATCGAGCCCGGGCGGGCCGAACTCACGCCGGCGCAGCGGCTGGCGCGGGACGCCGAGGAGTGGTTCCGGGCGGTCGGGTACGAGATCCGGCAGCCGCAGTGGCCGGTCGGGGAGGACGCGATCGCGCTGCTGGTGGATATTCCGCGGCGCCGGGGACGCTTCGACCGGACGGTGATGCTGTGCGTGGCGGGCGAGTTGGGGCCGCACCATCTCAACACGCTGGCCGGGCTTGCCGATTCGGCCGATGCGGCGGAGGGCTGGGGCATCGCGCGGCTGCGGGTGAGCGCGGCGGCCCGGGCCAGGGCGGCCGCGAGCGAGGACCGGCTGTTCTGCTACTCGTTCGACGAACTGATCGACGAGGAGGCCGACTTCGAGCCGTACCTGGCCTGGGTGGAGGAGGAGGTGCGGCGGCGCGGCATCGACACCCGCTACGTGCCGCAGTCCTGCGAGAAGAGCGAGATCGACCCGGCCACCGGGCAGCCGATCGCCACCAGTCGGTACCACTGGCAGGACGGCGGCCTGGACGACTACGTGGCCCGCTGGTTGGACGAGCCGGCCAAGCAACACCTGTCCGTGCTGGGCGAGTTCGGCATGGGCAAGTCCTGGTTCGCGCTGCATCTGGCGCACACCATGGTGCTGGCCTGGCGGGACGCCAAGCGGCGCGGTGTGCCCCGGCCCCGGCTGCCGCTGCTGATACCGCTGCGCGACTACGTCAAGCAGACCACCGTGCAGGGACTGTTGGCGGAGTTCTTCTTCGACAAGCACAAGGTGAATCTGCGCAGCGCCGAGGTGGTCCGGGTGCTCAACCGGATGGGCCGGCTGCTGCTGATCTTCGACGGCTTCGACGAGATGGCGGCGCGCGCCGACCGCAACACCGTGGTGGCGAACTTCTGGTCGCTGGCCTCGGCGGTGGACCAGGGCGCGAAGGTGCTGCTGAGCAGCCGCAAGGAGCATTTCCGGGACGACCGGGAGGCCCGCGACCTGTTCGGCGCGAAGATCACCGCGGCCGGGCACGGCGCGACGGCGGACGGCCCGATCTTCGAGATCGTCCAGCTCGTCGAGTTCGAGGACGAGCAGATCGAGCGGATGCTCCGGCACCGGCTGAAGCAGGACAAGGTCCGCGAGGTCATGCGGCATCCCACCGTTCGGGAGCTGATGCGGCGCCCGCTGATGTCCGAGCTGGTGATCGACGCGCTGCCGGAGATCGAGCAGGGCGCGGAGATCGACCTCGCCCGGATCTACCTGTACGCGGTGCGGCGGAAGATGGACCGCGACATCCACGCCGAGCGGACCTTCACCTCGCGCGCCGACAAGCTGTACTTCCTCTGCGAGGTCGCCTGGGAGATGCTCTCCACCGATCGGCTGACCCTCAACTACCGTGATTTTCCCGGGAGGTTGCGTTCGTTCTTCGGCCCGGTGGTGCAGCGTGACGCGGACCTGGACTTCTGGGAGCAGGACATGCGCAACCAGGGCATGCTGGTGCGCAACGCGGAGGGCGACTACGGGCCCTCGCACAAGTCGCTGCTGGAGTTCCTGGTCGCGCTGAAGCTCGCGGGTGAACTCGGCCTGCTCACGGGCGACTTCCTGGACGCCGTGCGGGTCCCCGGCGCGGCGGCGGGCGACGGCTCCCGGTCCTGGTCCGCGCACTTCGCGGCGCGCGGCGCGGACGGGAGCCTGCCCGGTCTGACCGCGTTCGCGCCCGAGCCGGCGGAAGCGCTGGCCGGAACCTTCGGCGAGCTGGGGCCGGACGACGCGGTGTTCGAGTTCCTGGCCACCATGGTCCGCGAACACCCGGACCATCGCGCCCGGCTGCTGGAACTGGCGCAGGTGAGCAGTTCGGGCAGGCCGCTGCTGAACTGCCTGCGCCTGCTCGCCGAGGCCGACGGCCATCTGGAGAACGCTCCACTGGCCGGGCTCGACCTGTCCGGTTTCGGGATCTGGATGACCTACCGGAAGCTTTCGCTGTCGCGCGCGGATCTGCGCGGTGCGGACCTCACGGCGGCGGAGCTGAGGGGTGCCGACCTCTCCGGGGCCGATCTCACGGGCGCGCAGCTGTCTCGGTCGATCCTCCGGAGCGCCGAGGGCTGGCAGTGCCTGCTCACCTCGGGCGGGGGTCGTGGCTTGGAGGCGCGACCGGGCCTTGCACTGGCCCGGTGGCCTCCCGGTCGGGCCTCCCCTGCGGTTCGGTCTCGATGATGCCCTGATCCTCCACGAGTGGACCGAGTCGGTCTGGTGGACCTCCGACTTCGAGGCCGGTCGGCTGGTCGACACCCGGGCGGGCCGGCCCACCAGCAGCACCGTGCTCGACGGGTCGATGCTGCTGCCCGTCCGCTGGCGTGGCCGACGGCTGCTGCTTGAGCCGACGGAGGGTTCCTTCCGCGATCCGCGGACCGGCCAGGAGATCGAACGCTGGACTCCTCCTGCCGACGGTGCCCGGCACTGGGTGCTTCTCGGCGGAAACTTCCGGGCGAGCGTGATCGCCGTCAACGGCGACCGGATGTCCTACCTCGTGCCCGACAGTGACGCGGCGGACGGCTGGCGGACCGTCGCGGTGCTGGACCACGGCGGCGACCGCTTCAGTCAGGTGGGGTCCGGCGACAGCGCGTTGATCGTTCCCGGCGGGCGTCCGGTCATGGCGATCGACGCCATTGCCCAGCAGGCACTCGTCCGACCCGAGGGCCTGCCGCTGCGCATCGACGGGGACACCGGCCTCGAAGGATTCGTGTTCCGGGCCGGAATCGGGCTGGCCGTACTCGCCCAACTCGGGCGAATCACGGCATGGTCGATGACGGCGGAGGCGGGCGATCCGGTGTGGGAGCGCACCATCGGCTGGCCGGTCAACGGGATCTGGGCCGACCCGGCCGGCGAGCGGCTCGCCATCGTGACCACCATGGGCGAGCTGTGGCTGCTCGACTTCCGCACCGGCGAGGTGCTGGCCCGGGCCCCGCTCACCGAGCGCCTGCGCGGCACCCGGTTCTCCCGGGACTGCGGGTTCGACGACGAGACCCTCGCGACGGTCGTCCGTCTCGGCGGGATCGTCGTCGACTGACCAACACCCCGTCTACTCCTGAAACTTCGCCAACTCCGCCCGCCCCCGCACCCCGTACTGCCGGAACAGGCGGGTCAGGTTCGCCTCGACGGCCTTCACCGACAGGTGCAGCGTCGCCGCGATCTCCCGGTTCGTCGCCCCGGTCCGGATCAGCGCGAGGATCTGCTGCTGTGTCGGCGTCGGGTCGGCCTCCAGTGCGTCCAAGGACGCCAGGGCCGTCTCGACGTACCGGAGCCAGGGCAGGCAGCCGGCTGCCGCGTAGCGGGCGTGGGCGTCCTGGAGGGCGGTACGGGCGGCGGCGCGGCGGCGGGCGCGGCGTTCGAGGGTGCCCAGGGCCAGCTGGGCGCGGGCGAGTTCGAGGGGGTAGGGGTGGGCGGCGGGGAGGAGGGCGCGCAGGGTGTCGGCGGCGCGGCGGGGGTCGGTGAGGGCAGTGAGGTGGGCTTCGGCGCGGTGCAGGCCGAGCAGGACGACTTCGCGGCCGAGGCGGGTGGCGCGGTCGCGGGCGTCGGCGAGGGTGGCGGCGGCGTCGGCGGGGCGGCCGGAGAGGGCGAGTGCCTCGGCGAGGTCGGCGTCCACCAGGAACAGACTGGGGTCGGTGAACTGCATCCGGCGGAGCAGGAGTTGGCAGCGGGTGAGGTGCTGGACGGCGGACGGGAGGTGGCCGAGCAGCAGTGAGGCGCGGCCGCGCAGTCCGTGGGCGTAGGCGAGCCATTCGTGGTCCTGGTCGTCCTCGGCGGCGCGGATGGCGGAGTCGAGGAGGCGGGCGGCGCGGTCGGCGGTGCCGCCGTTGAGTTCGGCGGCACCACCGAGGACGCGGGCAGGGCCGGGGGTGGGTTCGATGCGTTCGCGCAGGTCGTGGGCGGCGCGGCCGGCGGCGTAGGCCTCGGTGCAGCGGCCGGCGCGTTCCAGGACGGAGGCGGCGATGTGGAGGACGGTGGCGAGGTCCTCGGTGCGGCCGGCGGCCTCCGTTTCGGTGCGCAGGGTTTCGACCTCGGCGAGAGCGCGGGTGGTGTCGCCGCTGCGCAGGGCGGCGACGGCGAGGCCTTCGCGGCAGCGGACGGCGGCGGCGGTGGGGGGTCGGCTGGCGGCGAGGCGGCAGCCGCGTTCGAGCAGGGCGAGGCCGTGGGCGGGGTCGGTGAGCAGGGTGATGGGGGCGCGCAGGGCGAGGAGTTCGACGAGCAGGTCGGGGTGGTCGGCCTGGTCGGCGTGCTTCTCGGCGATTTCGAGTTCGGCGAGTCCTTCCGCCCGGTCGCCGCGGTGCAGGGCGCGGACGGCGCGTTCCTGGTGGACGGCGGCGGTGAGGGCGGGGTGGCCTCGGGTGTCGTCGGCGGCGGCGGTGAGCAGGGCTTCGGCGCCGGGGTGGTCGGGGCCGAGCAGGCGGGTGAGCAGCAGCCGGGCGTGGACGCGCAGGTCGGCGGCGGGGGCGCCGAGCAGGGCTTCGGCGCAGGCGCGGGCGAGGTCGGGCAGGCCGGCGGCGGCCGCGTTGCGGGCGGCGGCGAGCAGGCGGCGTCCGGCGGTGTCGGGGTCGGGGGTGTGGTGGGCGGCGTGGCGCAGGAGTTCGGCGGCGGTGCCGGGGGCGCCGCGGGTGAGGGCGGTGTCGGCGGCGCGGGTGAGGCGGGAGGCGAGGTGCGGTTCGGGGTGTTCGGCGGCGAGGGCCTGGTGGCGGACCTGTTCGACGGCGTCGGCGGTGAGTGCGGCAAGCAGGCGGTGCGCGTCGCGCAGGGCGGCGGGGTTGGCGTCGGCGAGGACCACTTCGGCGATCAGCGGGTGGCTGAACTGCGGTGTGCCGGTCGGGGTTTGGCGGAGGATGCCGTGGCGCAGAGCGGCGGCGAGGGGTTCGGTGACGGTGGCGGGCAGGCCGGTGCCGGTGCGGGCGGCGGCGAGCACGGTGAGGGCGGCGCGGGCGTTGGCGGGGAGTTCGGTGAGGCGGGCGGAGACCAGGGCGCGCAGCCGGTGCGGGACGTCGAGCGGGCGGGCGGGGTCGGTGGCGAGCGCGGCGTCGCTGCCGCCGGCGGCCAGTGAGCGTCCCAACTCCAGGGCGTAGTACGGGTTTCCGCCGCTGACGGCGTGAACGCGGCCGAGTGTGAGGCCGCTGAGGCGCAGGCCGAGCCGTTCGCGCAGCAGGGCGCCGGTGCCGCGTTCGCCGAGCGGGCCGACGGGGAGGTCACGGGCGGTGGGCGGGCAGAGGGCGCCCATGGTGGGGGCGGCGTCGGCGTGTTCGGTGCGTTCGGTGACGGCGAAGCGGACCCGGCGGTCGGCGAGGCGGCGGGCGGCGAAGGCGATGACCTGGCGGCTGGCTTCGTCGAGCCACTGGGTGTCGTCGAGCAGGACGAGCACGGGGCGGCGCCCGGCGAGTCGGCGCAGGGTCTCCAGGACGGCGACCCGGACGGCCAACGGGTCGGTGGCGGCGCCGGGTTGGGGGGCGCGGTGGAGCAGCGCGCATTCGAGGGCCTGGCGCAGGTGGCCGGGGAGTTCCTCGGCGAGCGCGGGGAGGGTCTCGCCGAGCAGGTCGATCAGGGCGAGGTGCGGCAGGTCGGCCTCGGCGGCGGTGGGGCTGCTGCGCAGGACCGACTCCCCTGCCGCGTCGGCCTGTTGGGCGAGTGCGTCGAGCAGTGCGGTCTTGCCGATGCCGGCCGGGCCGTGGAGCAGGACGCCGCCGGTGGCGTCGAGGGTGGCACGGATGTCGGCGAGCAGGTGCGCACGGTCGACGAGTGCGGGCTCGGCCGGACCTGCCATGGTGGTGGCTGTTCCGGCCGGGCCGGGGCGAAAGCCGGTCATGGCGGTCAGTGTGCCGCCTTCGCCCGGGTCGCGCGAGGGTGTCACATGAACACGACACTGTCGCGACTTGGCGTTAAGCCCCCTTTAAGACTGCCCGGTTGGTGTCCGCCGGGACGGACCGCGGGTTGGCCGGTCAGCCGATGCTGACGTCGTCGAGCAGGAAGGTGGTCGCCAGGTGGGCGTCCTCCTGGCCGGCGAACTGCAGATTGACGCTCTGGCCGCGACAGGCGCCGAGGTCGACGGTCTTCTGTACGTATCCGGCGCCGGCGTTGGCGTTGGAGTAGGTGGCCAGGGTGGCGCCGTTGACGGTGACCTTCAGGGTGTCGTAGGGCGTGGTGCCGGTCTCCTGGGTGGTGACCTTGAGCCAGAAGGTGAGCTTGGGGCTGCCGGTGGCGGGCACCGCGATGCTGTTCTGGGCGAGGGTCTCGCCGGCGGCGGAGCCGTAGCCCATCATCCACGCGTACCACGAACCGCCCTGCGGGGTCCGCTGGTTGGAGTTGGTGATGTCGTTGGCGCTCTGCGTCCAGCCGGTGGCACCCTGCTCGAAGTCGCCGTTGGTGAGGGCGTTTCCGGAGTTCGGGTTGCCGGTGGGCGAGCCGGACGGGGACGGGCTGGGGCTGCCGTTGCCCGGGTCGGGCAGAGCGGTGCCGAACGAGACGGCGGCCCACGCCTTCGAAATGCGGTACCGCTCCTGAGAGTTGGCGCCGTACGCTAGATCCGCCGCAGGCCCCAGCGACATGCCCTCGCCAACCCCACAAGGGCCACGCAAGGGTGATCCCTGCCGCTCCGGAGGGCGACCCCTGAGGTGCTGTCAGGGTGTGCTCGGGTTGTCGAGTTCAGCGCGGCGGCTCAGTTCGGTGTCCAGGCGGCCGAGGGTACGTGGCGATCCGTCAGGGCATCGCGGCGCGCCGTCCCGACGGGCTCTCAAGTGACCGCGTACTTTGGCTCGTTCTGATGCTGCGTGCACCATCTACTTCCCTGGATACTGCTGGCCATGAACGGACCAGCAGCTCCGCGGTTCCTCGCCGCTCTCGCCGCTTTTGCGGCCGGCGCCTCCCTGCTCGTGAACCTCCAGGCAACCCCCGCGGCCGCGGAAGTCATCTGCGGCACCTACTCGGTCGATGGCGCCATCTGGACCGAGTACACCCAGACGCCCGGCGTGCGGGAGGCCCTCGGGTGTCCCAGAAGTGACGAACTCGGCCTGCCCGACGGGGTCGGCCGGCGGCAGGTGTTCGACAAGGGCTCGATCTACTGGAGCCCGCGCACCGGGGCACACGCCGTGTGGGGTCTGATCGGCGAGGAGTGGGCGCAGCACGGGTGGGAGAGCGGCTACCTGGGGTACCCGCTCACCGACGAGTTGCGGAACCCCGACGGGGTCGGCGTCCGCCAGGAGTTCCAGGGCGCCACCGTCTACTGGTCGCCCAGCACCGGGGCGCACGCGGTGCACGGCAACATCGGCTGGTGGTGGGGGCAGTACGGGTACGAGCGCGGGACGTACGGCTACCCCACGAGCGACGAGTACGGCGCCGGGCACGTCGGCGGAAACGTCGAGGACAACAACGGGGTGCGCCAGGACTTCCAGTCCGGCAAGTACCTGTTGTGGAGCGCCGGCCAGGCCGACGCCTTCGAGTCCTGCCAGTCCGCGTGCATCGGCTACGGCGGCATCACCAACACCAAGTGGGTGCAGAAGACCGAGGTCTACATCAACTGGAACGACAGCCGCTTCACCTCCGTCCACGTCACTCCGACGTCCGCCGCGTTCAAGACCGTCCTGGGGCACGACGACGCCGCCAGTGACGTGAAGGACGACTGGCGGCAGGTGTGGTCCAACACGCAGATGTTCCCGGGTGCCACGCCGGCCGCGCAGAACTCGACGTATCAACAGCTGATGTGCCACGCGGAGTTCTCCTACCCGAACACCAGCGGGGGGCATCTCGGCGGTCCGACCTGGGACCTGGAGACCTGGCGCCCGGTACTCACCGGGAACGGTGACACGATCCTCAAGAAGATGCTCTCCTCCGGGTGCAACTGGGACACCGACGGATAGTCCCTGCCGCCGCCGCGCGGACGGTTCGGTGTCGGCCGGGGGCTGCCGGGACGCTCAGGACATGGACGGAGGTCCGGTTCGGGAAGACGTGGTTCCGTTTCTGAGGTAGCGTCAGGGCCCGGTCGGGATCCGGACGCCCGGTGCCGGTGGGGGAACCCTTCGGACGTGTGGCGGCTGTTGGTCCGGCCGACCGTCGCCCCGCTCCCCCGGGCGGGGCGGTAGCCGACAGGAAACGGAGCCGCACCCATGCAGAGCGGAGCAACCCGCACCAGATCCGGTAGAGCGCCCCGGCCCGTCCAGGTGGCGCTGGCCGTGGGGGTGGCCGCGGTGGTGACCACGGGCCTCGCCGTGGTCGGCCCGGAGGGCGAGGCCGCCGCCTCCCGGCGTCACGGCGCGGCCTCGGCGCCGCCGCCCACCGCCGGGTCCATATCGAACTCCCCATCTGCGGCGGCGAGTTCGGCCGCCCCGTCCGCGACCTATCTCCCGCCCGCACCCGACTCTTCCTCGGCCGCGCCGACAGCGACCGGCACTGCCACCGCCACCACCCAGGCCGCGCCCAAGCCCTCGCCGACCGCCGCCGCGACCACTGCCACGACCACCGCGCCCGCCACGCGGCCGGACCTCACCGACCCGAAGTGGAAGGAGTACGCGCAGGAATTGGTCTCCAGCGCCGAGAACTCCACCCTCGACTGGCGCTCCCAGTACCCGTACATCGAGGACATCGGCGACGGCAACGGCTACACCGCCGGGATCATCGGCTTCTGCTCCGGCACCGGCGACCTGGCGGACGTGATCCGGCGCTACACCACCCTGAAGCCCGACAACGTGCTGGCCAAGTACCTGCCGGCGCTGGCGCTGCTCGACGGCAGCCCCTCGCACCAGGGCCTCGACCCGACCTTCGTCGGCGACTGGCAGCGCGCCGCGTCGGACCCGCTGCTCCAGCAGGCCCAGAACGAGGAACGCGACCGGCAGTACTTCACCCCGGCGGTGGGACAGGCCAGGACGGACGGGCTGCACGCGCTCGGCCAGTTCGCCTACTACGACGCGCTGGTGGTGCACGGCCCGCAGGGCTTCGCCGCCATCCGCACCACCGCACTGGGCAAGGCGAGGACTCCGGCCAAGGGCGGCGACGAGACCGCCTACCTGGACGCCTTCCTGGACGCCCGCAAGGCGTACATGCTGTCCGGCAACCCGAACCGCGACACCTCCAGGATCGACACCGAGCAGCGGGTCTTCCTGCGCGCCGGCAACCTCGACCTCCAGCCCCCGCTGACCTGGCAGGTGTACGGCGACAGTTACACCATCCCGGCCTGACGCACCACCGCTCCACCGGCACGGAGTGCGGGCGGCGGGAAGCCCGCCGAGGGCGGCGCGCCGGGCCGGCCTCCTGGGCGTGACCATCGGCAGCTCCCAACAGTTGGGAAGTCTTCCCTGCCGCCGCTGGAAGCCGGAGCGCCGGCCGGAGGCGGTCAAGACGCGTCGTCGCTTACCTGACGCACCGTCAGTCTGATTGTCGGGGCCCGGGCCTACCGCGTCTTGACCACCACGCCGACCGCGAAGGCGATCTGGTCGGCTGTCAGGTCGGCGCGGGCGGTCAGGCGCAGCCGGGGCACGCCGTCGGGGACGGACGGGGGGCGGAAGCAGCCGACCGCGAGTCCTTCGTCGCGGCACGCGGCGGCCCAGCGCACCGCGTGCTCCGGGTCGTCGGCCCGGACCGACACCACCGCGCCGTCGGGTGCGGTGGTGTCGAGGCCGAACCCGGCGAGGCGGGTGGAGAGTTCGCGGGCCACCCGGAGCGCGTCGGCCGCCCGGCCGGGTTCGGCGCGCAGCAGGCGCAGCGCGCCGAGCGCGGCGCCGACGGCGGCCGGGTTGAGGCCGGTGTCGAAGATGAAGGTGCGGGCGGCGGAGATCAGGTGGCGGATCACCCGTTCGGGGCCGAGCACCACGCCGCCCTGGGAGGCGAGCGACTTGGAGAGCGTGGCGGTGGAGAGCACGTCGGGCTGGCCGGCGATGCCGAAGGCGGCGCCCGCTCCGGCGCCGCCGGGGCCGAGCACGCCGAGGCCGTGCGCGTCGTCGAGGACCAGTGCGGCGCCGAACTCGCGGGCGGCGGCCAGGTGCTGGGCGAGCGGCGCGGCGTTGCCGTCCACCGAGAACACCGAGTCGGTGACCACCAGGGCGCGCGGCTGCGTACGGGCGGCGAGCGCCTCGCGGACGGACTGCGGGTCGCAGTGGGCGGTCCGGGCGACCTGGCCCCGGGCGAGGCGGCAACCGTCGATCAGCGAGGCGTGGTTGTGGGCGTCGGAGACGATCAGGGTGTCCGGGCCGGCGAGTGCGGTGAGCACGGCCAGGTTGGCGGTGTAACCGGAGGAGAACACCAGGGCCGCCTCGTAGCCGCAGAACTCGGCGAGTTCCCGCTCCAGTTCGGTGTGCGCGGCGGTGGTGCCGGTGACCAGGCGGGAGCCGGTGGAGCCGCCGCCCCAGCGCAGTGCGGCCTCGGCGGCCGCGCCGGTGACCGCCGGGTGCCTGGTCAGTCCCAGGTAGTCGTTGGACGCGAGGTCGAGCACCTCGTCCTCGGCGGCCCGGCTGCGCAGCCGCCTGGTCAGCCCGGCGGCCTCCCGTTCGGCGGCCGCCGCGTCCACCCAGTCGAACACCGTCTCCGGGCGCGCGCCCCGCGTCCCCGTCCTGACCTGCGACTCTTCCATGTCCGGCACTCTGTCACCCTGCCCCGGCCGGGGGCAACGGCCGCCGCCCCGATGTGCGCCTTCGCACACACCGGGGTGCCGGCCGCCGCCCCGGGCGCCTTGGCGGCTGGTCAGTTGCGGTAGCGGAACAGGATCCGTCCCCTGGTCAGGTCGTACGGGCTGAGCTCGACCAGGACGCGGTCGAACGGGAGGATCTTGATGTAGTTCTTGCGGATCTTTCCGCTGATGTGGGCGAGCACCTGGTGGCCGTTCTGGAGTTCCACCTTGAAGGTGGCGTTGCGCAGGCACTCCAGTACGGTGCCCTCGATTTCCAGGCCTTTGGCGATACGCGGCAAGACAGCTCGTTTCTCGAGTCGGTGAAGCGAAGTGTGGTGGTGCTTGGTGGCGGTGTCAGTGCGGGCGTCGCACCAGCTCGGCGAGCTGGCCCGTGCGCCGGGCGCCGAAGTGTTCGAACAGGGTGGTGGCAGGGGTGTTGGCCTGGTCGATCTCCGTCCAGGCGGTGTCGATTCCGGCCTCGTGCAGCGTGTCGAGCGCATGCCCGAGCAGCACCCGTCCGATCCCCCGCCGCCGGTACTCGGCACGCACGGCGAGCAGCCCGATCCGGGCGCGCCTGCCCCGCGATACCACCCGGATCAACCCGCCGTACTGGCCGTCCACCACGGCGACGGCGTACAGCGACGGATCCACCAGGGTGTCCCCTGCCGGGCCGGACCTGAGCTCGGCGGGCATGGTGTGCCAGCCGACGGTGGCCTCGACCTGCGTCCGGATCTCCCGATCGAGCTCGCGCAGCAGCCGCTCATCGGCCGTGCCGGCGGGCAGGATTGCCACGCCCTCCGGAGCCTGGCCGCTGGTCTCCGTGCGGGTGGGCAGGAGGAACTCCCACTCGCGCCGCTCAACGGCGAACCCGGCCTTCCCCCAACGGGCCGCCAGTTCGGCGTCCTCGCCACCGACCAGCGTGTGCAGCACGGCATTCGGCAGCTCGCCCAGCATCGCCTCGGCGAGCGGGTTGAACGCCTCGTCCTGCCACACGTCGATGCTGACGAAGAGCCGCCCGTCCGGCCGCTCGCAGACATCACCGCGGCCGACGATCTGCTCGTCCGCCACCGCCTGCCACTGGGCCTCGTCGACCCGGGAAATCATCACAGTGTTCATGGCTGTCGCCTTTCGGAAGTACCTGCACAGCAGGGCGCTCCCGACAGCGGCTCGATCAGCCGCACACCGTGAGGAAAAGGGGGAGCACCCACCTTGGTCCAGCTCTCATGGGTGTTCACCTCCTCGCGTCCTGTCACGGTGCTCCGTACGGTAGCAACCACCCCCGCGGCACCGCCAACGATTTGATTTTCCGGTCGCCACAAGGGGATTGGGCAGACTCCCCCGGGTCCGCCGACAGGCCGTCCGCCGAGCGGGCGCACCGGTGGACACCGGAGGCCGCGCGCGGTGGCCGAGGTCGGGCGGTTCGGCTCCGCGTTCGAGTGGCGGCATGGTGCTGCCCAGTCCGCCCGCCGACCGTCGGCGGACCTGTTGGCGCTGTGCGTCCGTGCCCCGGTCGTCGGCGCATCCTCGGCTCCCGGCAACGCTCCGCTTCCTCGGCCGGAAGGTCGGCATCGGGACCGCGGGAGTCCTGGCCCTGCGGGGATGAGCGCGGACTCCCGTCCCCGGAAGCCTCCACAACATCCGCCGATGGCCGGCCGCAGGTGCTGTCGGGGGCGCGTGGCAGGCTTGGCGGGTCGGCGGAGCGGGGAAGGTCCGGAGCGAATGGGAGGGGGCCGGTGATGTGGCGTCGGTTGAAGTCGTTGGCACCGGGGTTGGCGGTGTGGTGGCTGTGGATGCCACTGCTCGCCGCGCTGGTGTGGGTGGTCAAGCATGCGGTGTTCGGCGGGTTCGGGCAGCAGGACCAGAGCTATGTGCTGTTGCTGAAGCGGCAGTTCTTCCCGCACGGCGGGCCGGTCGATGCCGCGCCGCTGTTCTGGTTCTGGCTCGCGGTGGGCTTGTGCGGCACGGCGTGGGCGGTGGTGGGCGCTGTGGGCTTGGACGGTTGGCGGGCGCGTCTCGCCGTCTCGGTGGTGCTGCTGGCGCTGGTCGGTTCGCTGGTGCGGGCCGGCACCGGCGTGTGGGACAACGACAAGGACGCGGGCCGGTTCTACGCGGCTTCAACGGTGCTGGACGTACCGGCGGGCGGCGCGGCCGCGCCCCGTTCGGTGCTGCCGGTGACGCAGCACTCCCGGCCCGGTGACGGCACCCGGTGCGACCTGGTGGGCACGGCGGACGTGCCGGCCTGCGTGAAGACCGCGTCGATGCCGGACTTCGACTTCGAGGCGCGCACCGCCTCGTACGCGGCGGCGACCAAGGCGCTCACGGACAGCGCCGGTCTCTCCTCGGGCGTCCATCTGATGAACCACAGCCTGCACTACCTGCCCGGCGCGGCAAGTGGCGGCGGCGCGTGGACGGCGGTGCTGGACGGTTCGGGCGAGCAGCCGATGGAGGGCGTCGCGGTCTGGGACGGCAAGTCCAACTCGGTGGCCAGCTGCGCGTTCCGCGGCGACCACGCGTTCGACCGGGCGTTCGGCGGGACGGGTGCGGTCAGTCTGCGCAACCTGCTCGCCGAGAAGTTCCCCGGCCTGGTCTACAGCGACCAGGACATCTGGGGCTACTGCGACGGCCCCGACCCGCGCACCGCCCAGCCGGTGGTGGTGATCTCGGTGGCCCGGCAACTCGCCTGGAAGCAGCGCACGGTGGTGGCCCCGGCCGGGGTGCTGGTGCTGCGCGGATCGTCCGACGGGAAGCCGGACGTGACGTACCGGGCGCAGGTCGAACCGGGCGAGCTGCCGGGGGCGGTGTACCCGGCGTCGGTGGTGCGCTCGCAGATCCACGAGGTGCAGTGGCTGGGCGGTCGCGGCGCGAAGGACGACCAGGGCTTCGGCTTCGCGCACACCTCGGCGGGCACCAACGCCACCAACCCCGGTGAGTTCCTGCTCCGTTCGAAGGCGGACGGCCACCTGTACTACGTGACGCCGCTCGTCCCCCGGGAGAGCTCCTCCCAGCTGGTGGTGGCCTTCGCCGTCCTGCAGGCGGACCGGGCCGGTGGCGGCCTCAACGACCTGCACGTGTACGTCCGCAGCGACGACGCCCCCGCGGTGAACCTGGACGTGCTGGCCAGCCGGATGGTCTCCTACATGGCGCAGCAGACCGCGATCACCATCAGCGCGGGCCAGGGCGGCGCCCTCCAGGAGATCATCCCGTTCGGCCGCGACATGTGGCGCGGCTTCGTCGACTTCAACGGCCAGACCCAGGACTACATCGACCTCTCCGGCGACGCCACCGTCACCCCCAACCTGGTCTCCCTGACCGGCCCGATCACCGCCCCGGGCGGCCAACCCCAACCCCAGCCCCCAGGCCAGCCGACCGGCCAGCCGACCGGCCAACCGTCGGGCCAACCCACGGCCAACTGCGGCGGCGACCCGAGCCAGCTGACCAACACCCAACTCGCCGCCTGCATCGCCGAGTTGTCGAAGGCCCTCCAGGGCCGGGTGAAGGACTAGCCACCCGCCCGGCCGCTACTCGCCGGCCGCGCCCTGTTCGTAGGCCGTCATGGTGCGGACGAACAGGGCGCGTTCGGCGGGGGTGAGCGGGGCGAACGCGGCATGCCAGGCGGCGGCGCCGTTGGCGAGCCAGTGTTCGATGGCGGTGCGGGTGGTGGGGTCGGAGGTGAGGGAGACGATGGTGCGGCGGCGGTCCTCGGGGTCGGAGCGGCGTTCCAGGACGCCCTGGCGGGTGAGGTCGCCGACCATCAGGCTGGCCGTGGTGGGCGCGACTTCGAGCCGTGCGGCCAGCGTCCCGACCGGCATCGGGCCGTCGTAGACCAGGTAGGAGAGCAACGACAGGTGCCGGGGGGCGAGTTGGAAGCCCGCCAGCGCCTCGGGGACGGCGATCCGTTTGACCCGGGCGGCGACCCGGGGCATCAGCAGCAGCATGGCCCGGACGGCGTCCGGCGCGGTGAGGCCGTCGTCCGGCTCCGGCCGGGGACGGGATGCGTGGGCCATCCAGCCTCCTTGCGCTGTCCGGTTCCTGGCCGCCGGGCCTCACCGTACCGGACGAGTCGGTCAGCGCGGCAGGTGCGGGGCGGACGGCGGCAGCAGGTGGGTCTCCTCGTAGGCGAAGTGGGCTTCCAGGCCGTCGGTGAGCCGGTCGAGTTCGGTGCGCAGCTCGGCGGCATCGGTGCCCGGGGCCGCCAGCCGTTCCTCGAAGCGGGTGAGCGCTTCGGCGACGGTGCGGTGTTCGGCGCGCAGCCGGGCGAGGGCGGGGATCAGCTGGGGGTACTGCCGCTCGAAGGCGGTGAAGGCGCCGTCCTCGCGGGTGTGGTGCATGCCGAGGCCGTAGCAGAACTCCAGGCAGTGCTGGCGCAGTTGGGCGGCGAGGTCGGGTCCGGGGACGGGTCCGGCGTCGTCCAGCCGGGTGCGCAGGTCGGCGAGCTGGCGGCGCAGGTCCTCGTGGTGGAGCCGGAGTTGGCCGACCACGGCGGCGGCGGTCGCGGGGTTGTCGGTGAGATCGAGCGGGTGCAGCGCGAGGACCGGGATGGTGCGGTCGGTGCGCTCCGCGTAGGCGGCGAACGACGGTACGCGGCGGGCCTGTTCGGCGTACTGGTGGTCGCGTTCGGCGGGGTCGAGTTCGGCGGGGCGGACCGAGAGGGTGGTCAATCCGCCTTCGCCGTCGGGGAGTTCGATGATGCCGCCGCCGGCGGCGAGCAGGTTGCGGTACCACTGGGGGTGTTCGGCGGCGCCCCCGTTGGAGCCGAACACCAGGTAGCGGCCGCCGTCCCGGTGGTAGGCGAGCGGCGTGGTGCGGGGCCGGCCGGTGCGTCGGCCGGCAGTGGTGAGCAGCAGGATCGCGGGGAAGCCCTCGACCCGTCCGCCGCCCGCCCGGAATTCCCTGATGACCCGCTGGTTGACGTTCTCTTCCATGGCTGAGCCTCTCCCCCGCTCCCAGATTATGTTTGCAAGCAAAGACAATCTAGGCAGACCGCCGACACCCGGTCAACACCCCACCGGAAGCAGCGACTTGAAGCTCCATCAGTAGTCGTAGACCGTCACGGCCGTACCCCGCGCGGTCAGGCGCGCGGTCACCAGCGGCTCGATGCGCTCCCAGCGTCCGCCCGCCAGCCCGCACCCGATCCGCGGCATGTGGACGGAGGCGCCGAGGCGGCGGGCGTGGCCGCCGAGGGTGGCGAGGGCGGTGTCGATGGCCTCGTAGCGGACGGGGACGCCGGTGGAGCGGCCGGTCCTGATGCCGCGCTGGCCGACCATGTTCGCCACCCACAGGTACGACTCGACCTGCACCAACTGCACCGCGCCGAGCCCGAAGTCGTTGCCGGACCGCTCCCGGTGCCAGCGCCGGTACGCGGCCTCGGGTTCGGGCCACCGGCGCGACAGCGCGAGCACGAAGCCCTTGCCCCACCCGCCGAGGTCGTTGCAGACGTGCGCGATGATCCGCGCGCCCTTGCCCTGCGGCGCGGAGGCGTCCCCGCGCAGATAACTGATCGACTGTTCCATCCGGGCATCCTCGCAGCCGCCCCGGACAGTGCTCAGTGCGCGTGCTCGGCGCCCGTGTAGCTCCGCGGCACCGTGCTCTCCGTCCCGGGGGCGACGGTCACGAACTGCCCCATCATGCCGGCGTCCTCGTGGCGCAGGATGTGGCAGTGGTACATGTACGGCTCGACGGGGTCGCTGAACGGGCCGAACCGGACGGCCAGGCGGACGGTGGTGTGGGCGGGGGTGAAGACGGTGTCCTTGTGGCCGCCGGTGGGGGCGCCTTCGTCGTCCAGGACCTGGAAGGCGACTTCGTGGATGTGGAAGTTGTGGGAGGTGCCGGTGCTGTTCTCGACCTCCCAGATCTCGACGGCTCCGGAGGGGACGACCTCGTCGATCCGCTTCATGTCCATCGGGCGGCCGTTGATGCTGTCGCGTCCGCTGAGCGTGAAGTGACGGACCGTCGCGCCGGCGGGCGGGACGATCGGGTCGGGCGCGGGGAGGGTGGCGGGGAGGTCGGGTGCGGAGCGCAGCTGCTCGGCGGCGACGAAGCGGATCAGGTCGAGGTCGCCCATGGCGATGTCGAGGCCGGTGTCGAGGCTGCGCAGCACGACGTTGTCGCCGGGGCTGAACTCGACCACGATCTCGGCGCGTTCGCCGGGGGTGAGGGCGAGCGTGTCGGTGGCGAGGGGTGCGGGCAGCAGTCCGCCGTCGGTGGCGACGAGGTGGAAGCTGCGGTGGTCGGCGAACGCCAGTTGGTACATGCGGGCGTTGGAGGCGTTGAGCAGGCGCAGCCGCAGGCGGGTGGTGGTGACGTCGAAACGCGGGTTGTAGGTGCCGTTGACCAGGATGCGGTCGCCGAGGATGCCGAAGGGGCCTTTGAGCGGGTCGCCGTCGATCCGGCCGTGGTCGTCGAGGTTCTTGTCCTGGAGGATCAGCGGGATGTCGTCGGTGCCGTAGCCGCTGGGCAGTTGGACCTCGTGGTCGTCGTCGATCAGGAACATTCCGGCCAGGCCCCGGTAGACGTGCTTGGCGGTGGCTCCGTGCGGATGGGGGTGGTACCAGGTGGTGGCGGCGGGCTGGTCGATGGTCCAGCTGGGGGTCCAGCGGGCGCCGGCGGCGATCAGCTGGTGCGGGCCGCCGTCCATCCTGGCGGGCAGGCGCATGCCGTGCCAGTGGACGGTGCTGGCTTCGGGGAGGGCGTTGCGGACGGACATCGCGACGCGGTCGCCGCGGCTGGCCCGCAGGGTGGGGCCGAGGTAGGCGCCGTTGAAGCCCCAGGCGGTGGTGGGTTTGCCGGGCAGCAGTTCGGACTGCCCGGCGAACATGATCAGCTCGAAGCGGCGGACCCGGTCGGCGTCCGGGTCGGGGTGCAGCAGCGGCGGGATCCGCAGGGGGGTGGACAGGTCGAGCGGCGGGGGCGGGAGGTGGTGCCCGGCGCCGGATCCGCAGCCGGCGGCGAGGCCGGCCGTCCCGGTGGCGCCGGAGAGCGCGGCGAGGGCGAGGAAGGTGCGCCGGTTCAACGGGTCAGCGCCGGGATGACGTGCTCGCCGTAGGCGTCGATGGTGGCTTCGCGGGCGTCGTGCATCGCGTAGATGGCGAACTGGTCGGCGCCCGCCTCCCGCAGGACGTGCAGTTTCTCGATGTGTGCCTCGGCGGGCCCGAGCAGGCAGAACCGGTCGACGATGGCGTCGGGGACGAAGTCGGTGGAGGGGTTTCCGGCGCGGCCGTGGTGGCTGTAGTCGTAGCCGTGCCGGCCCTTGATGTAGGCGGTGAGTTCCTCGGGGACGAGCTCGGAGTGTTCGCCGTAGCGGGCGACCAGGTCGGCGACGTGGTTGCCGACCATGCCGCCGAACCAGCGGCACTGTTCGCGGGCGTGGTCGAGGTCGTCGCCGATGTAGGCGGGCGCGGCGACGCAGACGGTGATCGCGGCGGGGTCGCGGCCGGCCTGTTCGGCGGCCTGGCGGACGGCCTTGACCATCCATTCGGTGAGGTAGGGGTCGGCGAGTTGGAGGATGAAGCCGTCCGCCTTCTGTCCGGCCAGGGCGAGCGCCTTGGGCCCGTAGGCGGCCATCCACACGGGCAGGCGGCCGTCCTTGATCCAGGGGATGCGGATCGGGGTGCCGTCGACGACCGCCTCGCGGCCCTCGGCGAGCTCGCGGATGGCGTCGATGGCCGCCCCGAGCCGGGCGAGCGTGTTGGGTCGCCGGCCGGCCACCCGCATCGCGGAGTCACCGCGGCCGATGCCGCAGACGGTGCGGTTGCCGTACATGTCGTTGAGGGTGGCGAAGGTGGAGGCGGTGACCTCCCAGCTGCGGGTGCCGGGGTTGGTGACCATCGGGCCGACGTGCAGCCGCTCGGTGTGTTCGAGGATCCGGCTGTGGATCACGAACGGTTCCTGCCACAGCACGGCGGAGTCGAAGGTCCAGCCGTAGCGGAAGCCGTTGCGTTCGGCGCGGCGCATCAGGTCGACGACCTTGGAGGCCGGCGGGTCGGTCTGCAGGACGAGTCCGAAGTCCACTGCGGAAAATCCCCACTTTCTCAGAGGTACTGGCAGGTGGAACGGGGCAGGAAGGCACCGTGTCCGGGGCGGCCGAGGTAGTGGCCGCGGTCGAGGACGACCTCGCCGCGCGACAGCACGGTCTCCACCCGGCCGGTGACGGTGCGGCCCTCGTACGCCGAGTAGTCGACGTTCATGTGGTGGGTGGCGGCGGACAGCGTGTGGGTGGCGTGCGGGTCGTAGATCACCACGTCGGCGTCCGAGCCGGGCGCGAGGGTGCCCTTGCGCGGGTACAGGCCGAACATCCGGGCGGGCGCGGCGCAGGCGATGTCGATCCACCGGCGGCGCGTCAGGTGGCCGTCCACCACGGCCTGGTGCAGCAGGTCCATCCGGTTCTCCACGCCGGGCAGGCCGTTGGGGATCTTCGAGAAGTCGCCGCGGCCGAGCTCCTTCTGCCCCTTGAAGCAGAACGGGCAGTGGTCGGTGGAGACCACCTGGAGGTCGTCGGTGCGCAGCCCGCGCCACAGCGCCGCCTGGTGGTCCTTGGGCCGCAGGGGCGTCGAGCACACGTACTTGGCGCCCTCGAAGTCCGGTTCGGCGAGGTTGTCGGTGGACAGGAACAGGTACTGCGGGCAGGTCTCGCCGAACACCGGCAGGCCCAGGTCGCGGGCGGCGGCGAGTTCGGCGAGCGCCTCGCGGGCGGAGACGTGCACCACGTACAGCGGTGCGCCGGCCACCCGGGCGAGCTGGACGGCGCGGTGGGTGGCCTCGGCCTCCAGCAGCGCCTTGCGGACCTCGCCGTGGTGGCGGGGGTCGGTCTCGCCGCGGGCGAGAGCCTGCTCGACCAGCACGTCGATGGCGGGGCCGTTCTCGGCGTGCATCATGATCAGCGCGCCGGTCTCGGCGGCCTGCTGCATGGCGCGCAGGATCTGGCCGTCGTCGGAGTAGAAGACGCCCGGGTAGGCCATGAACAGTTTGAACGAGGTGACGCCCTCGCCGATCAGTCCGGGCATCTCGCGCAGCGTCGACTCGTTGACGTCCGACATGATCATGTGCAGGCCGTAGTCGATGGCGCAGCGCCCGTCGGCCTTGGCGTGCCAGGCGTCGAGTCCGGCGCGCAGCGAGGCGTCCTTGGACTGCACGGCGAAGTCCACGATGGTGGTGGTGCCGCCCCAGGCGGCGGCCCGGGTGCCGGTCTCGAAGGTGTCGGAGGCGTACGTCCCGCCGAACGGCAGCTCCATGTGGGTGTGGACGTCCACCCCGCCCGGAATCACGTACTTGCCGCTCGCGTCGAACACCCGCTCCGCCGCCCACTGGTGGCGTCCGGGCAGGCCGAGTGCGAGGACGGTGCCGTTCTCGATCAGCACGTCGGCGGGCATCTCCTCGGCGGCCGTGACGACCAGTCCGCCGGTGATCAGGGTCCGGGTCATCGCGCTCACGCCCCGGTCAGCGGGCCGTAGGCGTCCGGCCGGCGGTCCCGGTAGAACGCCCACTGCTGCCGGACCTGGTCGATCAGGCCGAGGTCGAGATCGCGGACGAGGAGTTCCTCGCGCTTGTCGGAGGCGACCTCGCCGACGAACTGCCCGCGCGGGTCCACGAAGTAGCTGCTGCCGTAGAAGTCGTTGTCGCCGTACTCCTCGACGCCGACCCGGTTGATCGCCGCCACGAAGTACTCGTTCGCGACGGCCGCGGCGGGCTGTTCCAGCTGCCACAGGTAGGCGGACAGGCCGCGGCTGGTGGCCGACGGGTTGTAGACGATCTCCGCCCCCGCGAGCCCGAGCGCCCGCCAGCCCTCCGGGAAGTGCCGGTCGTAACAGATGTTCACGCCGACCTTGCCGGCCGCCGTGTCGAACACCGGCCAGCCGAGATTTCCGGGCTTGAAGTAGTACTTCTCCCAGAATCCGTGCACCTGCGGAATGTGATGCTTGCGGTATTTGCCGAGAAAGCGGCCGTCGGCGTCGATCACGGCGGCCGTGTTGTAGTAGAACCCGGCCTGCTCGATCTCGAAGACCGGCACCACCATCACCATTCCGAGCTCGCCCGCGAGCGCACACATCCGCTGCACGGTCGGCCCGTCCGGCACCGGCTCGGCCCACCCGTAGTGCTCGGGTTCCTGCACCTGGCAGAAGTACGGCGCGTTGAACACCTCCTGGAACCCGATGATCTCCGCTCCCTGCGCGGCGGCCTCCCGTGCGGCCGTCTCGTGCGCCGCGATCATGGATTCCTTGTCGCCCGTCCACGCGGTCTGGAACAGGGCAGCCCTGACGACACGACTCATAGTCGTACTCCTCGCTCGAAGGCCCGGCGGAAGAGGCACCGTAGATCGTCGAGACTAGGAGGTGCACGGGAAATGCCGGTGTGCCACGCGGAAGACGACGGAAATTCAATACAGGGACGATTTCCGGATCGTACGTTTTACGGAGCGGAATTCACCCCGCGCGTCCACCACCGACCGCGCCCCCCGGACACCCCACCCGCCCCACGCGTCCCCGCCCGGCGCCGATGTCGAAACGGCGGTGGCCCGGCCCGACTTCGAGTGACCGGGCGTCCGCGTCCGTCAGGCGGTCGGGGGCAGCAGGCGGTTCAGGGCGTGGCGGGTGCGGGTGGCGGCGAGGGGGTCGCGGAGGAGCTGGAGGGACTGGTTGAGCGCCAGGTAGATACCGGTCAGCTCGTGGACGATCTGCTCGGGATCGGTGTCGGCGGGCAGTTCTCCGGCCTCGATCGCGAGCCGGACCTCGCCGGCCAGGCGGCGGCGCCACACCAGCAGCAGGCGGGCGACGTTCTTGCGGACGGGCCCGTCGTGGGCGTCGAACTCGACGGCGGCGGTGGTGAACAGGCAGCCGCCGGGGAAGATCTCGCGGGCGTGCTCCAGGTACGCGATCCAGCTCTCGCAGACGGCGCGCAGCCGCCGCAGCCCGGGCTCGGCGTGCGCGGCCGGCTCCCAGACGAGGGTGGTGAAGAGCGCGGACGCCCGTTCCAGGGTGGCGAGTTGGAGGGTCTCCTTGGTACCGAAGTGGCCCAGCACGCCGGCCTTGCTGAGCCCGAGATCGGTGGCGAGCCGTCCGATGGTGAGGCCTTCGAGCCCGTCCACGGACGCCAGCGCCACGCTCCGGTCGATGATCCGGGCCCGGGTCCGACGCGCCTCGGCCACGGTGTTGCGCGGGCTCATCGGTCCACCTCCGTCACGCTGCCCGGACCGGCGGCGCCAGGTCGGCACCCCGGTCGCGAATCCTACGTGGTGCCGACCTGGCGCGGTGAACCCGTGTGCCTGGTGGATCGGCAGGTCAGGGGGCGGGCGGTGACGCGGCACGCCGAGCGGTCCGGAGGGGCTGCTTCTGAGTGAACGGCCACCGCGTCCGTGGCGCGCCGAGGGCGTGGCGGGGGGAGTCGGCGGGCGAGGATGCAGCCGTCGTGCGCCGGTCCGGCGGCGCGGTCGAACCTGCAGAGAGGCGCCCATGTCCGTCGAGGAGAACAAGAGTCTGGTCCGCCGGTTCTATCGGGAGATCGATGCGGGCAACCTGGAGGCCATGGACGAGTTGGTCTCCGAGGACTACGTGGACCACTCGCCGCCGCCGTTCCCGGGGCTCGCGCCCGGGCGTGAGGGCTTGAAGCAGGCGTTCCGGCTGTTCTGGGAGGCCACACCCGGGGTGCACGAGATCGAGGACCAGATCGCGGAGGGCGACAAGGTCGTGACCCGGCTGACGGGGCGCGGGACGAGCGTGGGCGACCTGCCGGGCATCCCGGCAACCGGGCGGCCGATCACCATGACGGCGACGGTGGTTCACCGCATCGAGAACGGGAAGCTCGCCGAGAAGTGGTCGGACAAGGACATTCTCGGCTTCCTTCAGCAGCTCGATGTGATCCCCCCGCTCGGTGAGCTGCCGGAATAGGCTCCCGTGGCACCGAAACTCCTTTTCCAGGGCCCGACCGACCGACCACAGGATGGCCGCAGGATGGCCGACAGCGGCGTCAGGCTCGGCGGGCAGAGGCGGTGAGCCGCTCGGCGAGCGCGAGGACGAGGTCGCGGAGTTCGTCCGGGCGCTCGATGACGAACGGCCGGTCGAGCGAGGCGAGGACGGGAGGCAACCAGTCGAGCCGCTCTGCTCGCACTTCGACGTGGAGCCACCGCTCGGTGTGCGTGTCGCCCTCCGCCGGCGCGGCCTCCGCCACGCTCGCGACGCTGGCCGGCAGTCGGGTGCGGATCTGTTCGACCGTCCCGTGGATCCGCAGGGTCACTTCGTGCCGGTACGCAGCCTTGGCGAGCCCAGACAGGACGTGCTGGGCCGGATCGAGTCCGGCGGGCGGCTCGAACGAACCCGGCAGCGTCCTCGCGTCCGCGATGCGGTCGAGGCGGAAAGTCCGGTCCTGGCCGATCCCGGGATCGGCGCCCGTGACGTACCACCGGCCCTCATGGGTGACGATCCCGTACGGGTGCAGGGCGCGTTCGCTCCGTCGGCCGTCCCGGGTGGTGTACCTGATCGCGATCGGGCGGCGGTGGCGTACCGCATCGGCGATGGCGAGCAGGACGCCGGTCTCCGGGGTGGCGGACTCGCCGGGCGGAGCCGTGAAGGCGAGGGATTCCATGACGGCGTCGAGCCGGCGGGCCAGTCGCTCGGGCAGGACCCGGCGGATCTTGGCCGCTGCGGTCTCGCCCGCGGTCCCGGTCGCCGTCAGCAACCCCGTCCGGCGGCCGGCGACGAGGCCGAGCAGCACCGCGAGCGCCTCGTCGTCGTTGAGCATGAGCGGCGGCAGCCGGTACCCGGGGGCGAGCCGGTACCCGCCGTAACGGCCACGGACCGCCTCGACGGGGATGTCGAGCTCGACCAGGTGGTCCACGTACCGCCGCACGGTGCGCCCGTCCACGCCGAGCCGGCCGGCGAGTTCGGCCACCGTTCTGACGCCGCCCGACTGCAGGAGTTCCAGGAGGGTGAGCACGCGGCTGGTGGGTCGAGCCATGTCCAGGAGCCTAGCGCCGATACCGGACCGATTCTGTCCACTATCTGCTCTAGCGTCCGGGGGGCAACGGCTTCACCGACCCGAGGAGAGCACCATGGACTTCGTTTCGACCCGGATCATCACCGACGACATCGCGCGCCTCGTCGGCTTCTACGAGCGGGCCACCGGAGTGCGGGCGGACTGGTCCACCGAGGACTTCGCCGAACTGCGGACCGCCGGCGCGACCCTCGCGATCGGCAGCACCCGCACCGTGGCACTGTTCGCGCCCGGCTCCGCCCGTCCGGCCGACAACAACTCCGTGATCATCGAATTCCTCGTCACCGACGTGGACGGCGTGCACCGGAACCTGGCCGATTCCGTCACCGACTTCGTGGCCGGGCCCACCACGATGCCCTGGGGCAACCGCTCACTCCTGCTCCGCGACCCGGACGGCAACCTCGTCAACTTCTTCACCCCCGTCACGCCGGCGGCCATCGAGGAGTTCACCCGCTGACGACAGCCCGGCCGCCCCAGCGGGGTCCGTTCCGGGCGGGTCAGCAGCCCCGGCGGGTGGCGGCGGTCGGCGGTTCGGCTTTTAGCTTCCGACCGATCGGTTGCTATATTCGCGGCCGTTGCCCCCGGCACCGGCCGGTGGCCGTTGTTGCGGAAGGGAACTGCCATGCCCGGAGTCCGTATCACTGGTCTCGGCCACCACCAGCCCGGCAGGGTGCTGACCAATGACGAGTTGGCGACCATGGTGGACACCAACGACGAGTGGATCCGGCGGCGAACGGGCATCGCCACCCGGCGGATCGCGGGGCCGGACGAGTCGGTGGCGGATCTCGCCACGACCGCCGCCGCGAAGGCGCTGGCGGCGTCGGGGCTGGACCCGGCGGAGATCGGGCAGATCACGGTGGCCACCTGCAGCGCGATGGACCGGTGCCCGTCGACCGCGGCGCAGGTCGCGGCCCGGCTGGGGATCCCGTCCGCCGTGGCGTTCGACGTGAACAACGGCTGCGCGGGCTTCTGCACCTCGCTCTCGCTGGCCGACCACTCGCTGCGCGCGGGCGCCGCCCGCCACGCGCTGGTGATCGGCGCGGAGAAGATGTCGGACGTCACCGACTGGACGGACCGCCGCAGTTGCATCCTGCTGGGCGACGGCGCGGGCGCGGCCGTCCTGTCGGCGACCGACGGCACGGAAGCCGGCGTCGGGCCGGTGGTGTGGGGGTCGGATCCCTCGCGGGCGAGCGCGGTGCGGCTGCTGGGCGACTGGCACCCGCGGTTCGAACAGGACGGGCAGGCGGTGTTCCGCTGGGCGACCACGGAACTGCCGGCGCTGGCCGAGCAGGCGTGCCGGGCGGCGGGGTTGAGCCCGGCGGAGCTGGACGGGGTGGTGACGCACCAGGCGAACCTGCGCATCATCGAGTCGCTGGTGCAGAAGCTGGGCCTGTCGGAGAACGCGGTGATCGCCCGGGACGTGGCGGACTCGGGCAACACCTCGGCGGCCTCCGTCCCGCTGGCGCTGGCGAAGCTGGTGGAGCGTGGCGAACTGGCCTCCGGCGCCCGGGTGTTGCTGTTCGCCTTCGGCGGCGGCCTGTCCTGGGCCGGCCAGGTCGTCACCTGCCCCTGAATCACCCACCGCCGTCAGGCCACGCCGGTCGCGGCCACCGCCTCGGTGCACGCCGCGGCCGGCCCCACCGTCACCGTCACCGTCACCGTCACCGGAGCAGCGGTCGGGCGGGCAACTCGCTTGCGCCAGGGGTTTCTTCCACGGAAGAACCCCCAGGCGGGTTGCGGGGGCGGGCGGCCCGATCGCTCCCGTGACGCGCAGCAACAGGCCGGGTACGGAACGGAATCGCCCGGACGGTCCGGCGGCGGCGCGGGCGGGCCGTGCGGGCCCGAGCTTTGCCCATGGTCATGCCGGACGGGCAAGATAGCGGGGTGACCCTCCTGGACCTGATGCCGAAACCCGCCACGCCCGACTCGCTGTTCGAGACCTTCGCCGAGTGGGCGTCGGAGCGCGGCATCACTCTCTACCCCGCCCAGGAGGAGGCGCTGATCGAGCTGGTCTCCGGGAACAACGTGATCCTGGCGACGCCGACCGGCTCCGGCAAGTCCCTGGTCGCGGCGGGCGCGCACTTCGCCGCGCTGGCCGAGGGGAAGCGGACGTTCTACACCGCGCCGATCAAGGCGCTGGTGTCGGAGAAGTTCTTCGACCTGTGCAAGATCTTCGGCACCGAGCAGGTCGGCATGATGACCGGCGACGCCTCGGTCAACCCGACCGCGCCGATCATCTGCTGCACCGCCGAGGTGCTGGCGCAGATCGCGCTGCACGACGGCCCGCGCGCCGACATCGGCCAGGTCGTGATGGACGAGTTCCACTTCTACGCCGAGCCGGACCGCGGCTGGGCCTGGCAGATCCCACTGCTCGAACTCCCGCAGGCGCAGTTCCTGCTGATGTCGGCGACCCTCGGCGACGTCCGCCGCTTCGAGGAGGACCTGACCCGCCGCACCGGCCGCCCGACGGTCGCGGTGCGTTCGGCGACCCGCCCGGTGCCGCTGTTCTACGAGTACCGGCGGACGACTCTCCACGACACGCTGGAGGAGCTGCTCAACACCGGTCAGGCGCCGGTGTACGTCGTCCACTTCACGCAGAAGGAGGCGGTGGAGCGGGCGCAGTCGCTGATGAGCATCAACATGTGCTCGAAGCAGGAGAAGGAAGCGATCGCCGATCTGATCGGAAACTTCCGTTTCACCACCAAGTTCGGCCGCAATCTGTCGCGTTATGTCCGGCACGGGATCGGTGTGCATCACGCCGGCATGCTGCCGAAGTACCGCCGTCTGGTGGAGCGCCTCGCGCAGGCCGGTCTGCTGAAGGTGATCTGCGGCACCGACACGCTCGGCGTCGGCGTCAACGTGCCGATCCGCACGGTGCTGTTCACCGCGCTGTCCAAGTACGACGGGCAGCGGGTGCGGATCCTGCGGGCCCGCGAGTTCCACCAGATCGCCGGACGGGCGGGCCGGGCCGGCTTCGACACCGTCGGCCAGGTGGTGGCGCAGGCGCCGGAGCACGTGGTGGAGAACGACCGGGCGCTGGCGAAGGCCGGGGACGACCCGAAGAAGCGCAAGAAGGTGGTCCGCAAGAAGGCCCCGGACGGGTTCGTCTCGTGGACCGAGGAGACCTTCGAGCGGCTGATCGGGGCCGACCCGGAGCCGCTGGTGTCCCGGTTCAAGGTCAGTCACGCGATGCTGCTGTCCGTCATCGGCCGCCCGGGCAACGCGTTCGAGGCGATGCGCAAGCTGCTCACCGACAACCACGAGGACCGCCCGGCGCAGCGCCGTCACATCCGGACCGCGATCGCCATCTACCGCTCGCTGCTGGAGGGCGGCGTGGTGGAGCAGCTGGACGAGCCGGACTCCGAGGGCCGCACGGTGCGCCTGACGCTGGACCTTCAGGAGAACTTCGCGCTGAACCAGCCGCTGTCCACCTTCGCGCTGGCCGCGTTCGACCTGCTGGACCCGGAGTCGCCGTCGTACGCGCTGGACGTGGTCTCGGTGGTGGAGGCGACGCTCGACGACCCGCGGCAGATCCTCGCCTCGCAGGAGAACAAGGCGCGCGGCGAGGCCGTGGCGGAGATGAAGCGTGACGGCATCGAGTACGAGGAGCGGATGAACCGGCTCCAGGAGATCACGTACCCGAAGCCGCTGGAGGAGCAGCTCGGTCACGCCTATGACGTGTACCGCCGGGCGCACCCGTGGATCGGCGACCACCCGTTGCAGCCGAAGTCGGTGGTGCGCGACCTGTACGAGCGCGCCATGACGTTCACCGACTACGTGGGCTTCTACGAGCTGGCGCGCACCGAGGGCATCGTGCTGCGTTACCTGGCGGGCGCGTTCAAGGCGCTGGAGCAGACCGTCCCGGACGACATCAAGACGGACGATCTGAAGGACGTCATCGCCTGGCTGGGCGAGCTGGTCCGCCAGGTCGACTCCTCGTTGCTGGACGAGTGGGAGGCGCTGGCCAACCCGACCGAGCCGGAGGCGGGCGAGGTGCGCCTCGACGACAAGCCGGCGCCGGTCACCGCGAACTCGCGGGCGTTCCGGGTGCTGGTCCGCAACGAGCTGTTCCGCCGGGTCGAGCTGTGCGCGCTGGAGCACTACGACGAGCTGGCCGAACTCGACGGCGAGGACGGCTGGGACGCGGACCGCTGGGCGGACGCGATGGACGGGTACTGGGAGGAGTACGACGACCTGTTCACCGGCCCGAACGCGCGCGGCCCGAAGATGCTGCTGATCGAGGAGGTCGAGGACGAGGGCCTGTGGCGGGTCCGGCAGATCTTCGACGACCCGAACGGCGACCACGACTGGGGCATCTCCGCGGAGGTGGACCTGTACGGCTCCGACGAGGAGGGCCGCGCGATCGTCAAGATCACGGCGGTGGGCGCGCACTGACGTCCCGTCGGTCGGCGGCGGCTCCGGTGTCCACCTCCGGCGCCAGGTGCCCGGAGCAGCCGTCCTCCGGGCCGCCGAGGGGGAACCGCACCAGCGGTGTTCCGTGCGTCAGGTCACTCCTTCCCGGTGCTGCACACCTGCCCCCGGTACGCCCCGGGCGGGAGTTTTCGGGCGGCGGCGTCGGGCAGTGTCTCGTCGCCCAGCGCCCGGCAGAGCGCGGCCAGCCGCGCCCCGGCGTCCGCCGCGTCGGGGCGCTGCCCGGGCTTGGGCAGGCGGGTCAGCGGATCGCGGCCGGCCACCACGGCGAGCAGGCCGGGGTCGGCCATCAGGACCGCCGGTTCGGCTTCGGTACCGAACAGGTCCAGCGTCCAGTTGCCGCCGATGGACAGGACGGGCCCGTCGTCCGGGCCGGTGGCGACGGGCCGGCTGTCAGCGATGGGGAAGGCACCGTCGGTCTGGTAGGGCACGGCGTGTGAGCCGCCGGGGGCGATCGTGACGCCGGAGGCCACCACCTGCTGGTCGCTGGTGGTGTCGCTGAGGACGTGTCCGCTCGGCAGCTCGTGCACCACCAGGTGGTGACTGACCGTCCCCCCGGCCCCGATCCGGCTCTCCACGACCGCCGCCCGGTCCGCCGTCGGGCTGACGCCGACCACCAGGCCGTCCGTGGCGGAGGCGTCCCAGTGCAGCAGTTCCCGCCCGGTGGGAGCGTCGCCGCGCAGGTCCCAGAGTCTGAGCGAGTGGACGATCGCCATGTCCCGGCCCAGGCCCTCGTTCAGGCTGAGCAGGCTGTCGCCGCCCGCGCCGAGCCAGAGTTGGCCGTTCAGGTCGCTGGGGGCGGGCATCACCTTCCTGATCCGCCCGGACGCGGTGTCCCACAGCACCACCCGCCCTGCTGTGCCGAAGGCGCCGGTGCGGGCCAGCAGCAGCGAGCCGTCGGCCGAGAAGGAGAACTGCGCGTACTGGGTCGGCAGGGTCAGTCCGTCCGCACCGGCCTGTGCGAGGTCGGGCAGTTCGAAGCCTGGCAGGACCCCGCTCACGTCCAGGTCCCAGCGCAGCGGGTCGCCCTCGACCGGCCTCTCCAGCTCCCGCACGGCGCCGGTCCGCACGTCGTACAGCTCGACCGGCAGTCCCCGGGAATCGGAGTCCGCGGTGAACGGCGGGGTGTGTCCCATCGCCAGCGCCGAGCCGTCCGGACTGACGCCGATCACGGCGGCGCGGCGGCCGGTGGGCTGCCGGTGCACGCCGTCGGTGCCGAGGCGGAGCACCACCGCGGTGCCGTCCCCGGCCCACCCGACGACCATCCGTCCCGAGGCGTCGGTGAGCGTCGCGGCGGGCAGTGCGCCGGTCAGCCCGGCGAGCGGCGACTCGGAGCTCGGGTAGCGGGGCACGAGCAGGTCGGCGAAGCCGTACTTGGCGTACATCTCGCCGAGCCGGGCCCGGGTCTGCTCGGTGTCACGGGTGCGGTAGGCGCGCATCGCCAGCAACAGCGCGGTGTAGGACGAGCCGCGGTCGGTGACGAAGGCGCCGTCGGCGTCCCGGGACTGCTGCACCAGCACCTCGGAGGCGGTGGTCGCCGCCTCGTCCCGGACGGTGTCCTGCCAGGCCCACGTTCCCAGTCCCACGAGCAGGCCGAGAACGACCGTCAGGGCCACCGCCGTGCTCCATCGCCGATGGCTGCCGCGCACGCTCGCCGCGATGAACTCCCGTTCGGTGGGCGGCAGTTCGTCGGCACGGCGGCGCTGCCAGGTGCGGGCGTCGCGCAGTTCGGCGCCGCGCAGCAGGCGGCGGGCCGGACGGCCGTCGCCCTGCCAGCGGCCGATCCGCCGGCGCAGGTCGGCCTGCCAGGTGCGGAACTCGCGGTCCGCCTCGAACCAGCCGCGCAGGCGGTCCCAGTGGGTGAGCAGCACCTCGTGGGCGAGTTCGACGGTCTCCTCGGGCGGCCCGTCGGCGGGGAGGTACTCGGCGCCGGGGACGATCAGCCGGGTGGTCAGCAGGCGCTGGGCGATCCGCCACTGGCGGTCGTTCAGGTCGGAGCGGGCGGCGGTCCGCCGGGTCGGGGCGGTGCCGTCGCCGCCGGGTTGCACCAGCTGGACCAGCAGGGCGCGGGCCGCCCGCTGCTCGTCCTCGCTCAGGCTGCCCGTCCACAGCTGCTCGGCGTGCCTGGCCAGTGCTTGGCCGACGCCACCGAGGGCCTCGTACGCGGTGTGGCCGATGGCGCCGTCCTGCTGGCGGTCCCACAGCTCGGCGAGGGTGAAGGCGAGCAGCGGCAGCCGGCCGGGGTCGCCGCCGAGGTCGCCGAGGATCCGGTCGACCAGCCCCGGCTCGTAGCGGACGCCGGTGCCCTCCAGTGGCCGCTGCACGGCGGCGCGCAGTTCGCTGTCGGTCATCGCGCCCACGGTGACCAGGCGGTCGCCGCCGAACAGCGGGGCGAGGCCGGGGTGGGTGAGCGCGGCGGTGAGGAAGTCGCTGCGCAGGACGGTGACCACGCGCAGCGGGGAGCCGGGGCGCAGGGCGGCGGCGAGGGCGGCCGCCAGCGTGTCGAGGTCGGTGGCTTCGGTGCCGCTGAGGGCCTCCTCGAACTGATCGACCATCAGCAGCAGGCGGTCCTTGCCCTGCCGGGCGAGCAGCCGGTCGGTCAGTTCGGGCAGTCGGCCGTCCCGCAGCAGCTCGGTGAGGGCGGGGAGTTCGGCCAGCCGGGCGGTCTCGCTGAGGGCCGGTTCGAGGGCGGGCAGCAGGGCTGTCGCGAGCGCCTCGACCGGGCTTCGGCCGTGCTGCCCCGGGCGGAGCGTCACCACGTGGAGTCCGTCCTGGCGGCGCAGCCCGGGCAGCACTCCGGCGTGCACCAGCGAGGACTTCCCGCAGCCCGACGGCCCGACGACGCCCAGCACGGGCGCCCAGGCGAGCTGGTCGACGATCCGCCCGGTGAGCTGTTCGCGGCCGTGGAACCGGTCGGCGTGGCGTTCCGCGAACGGCTCCAGTGCCCGGAACGGGCTCACCGGCCGGGCGGCCGGGCCGAGTTCGGGACGGCCGGCGCGCAGCGTCTCGGTGGGGATCAGGTACGCGGACCGGCCGCCGCCCGCGCCGTCGGCCGCGACCACCATGCCGACCACGCCGCCCTCGGCGACGTCCCACACCGGTGCGCCGGAGAAGCCGGGGCGCACCCGGTGCTGCCCGGCCGGGTCGGTGTCGTACTGGTACCAGCCGGCCGCCGTCCGCCCGCGCAGCCACCCGACGCTCCACACCCCGTCGTCGTGCCCGGCCGGGAACCCGAACGTCCGTACCCGCCGGTCGGATGCCGCGCCCTGCTCCACCACCCTGGCCGAGGCTGCCCGGGCGGGCGCGGCCTCGACCAGGCGCAGCACCGCGACGTCACCCGACCCGTCCGGGGCGATCGGCGTCCACCCGGTGACCTCGGCGGCCGTCCGCCGCCCCGGCGCGACCAGGGGGAAGTCCACCTCCAGCCGACCGCCCGGCGCCTGCGCCGCGTCCGCCGCCACGCCGAGCACCCGGGCCACCACGTGCGCGCAGGTGACCACGTCGCGCCGCCCCACCAGGAACCCGGCCCCCTCCGGCCGCCCGTCCCGGCCGAGGACCCTCACCACCGAGGTGTCGCTCGGCGCGGCAGTGCCAGGCTCCATCCGCCTCACCCCCGAGGCAAGGAATTCTAATGCAGCGTCAAAATCCTTACCAGACAGCCTCGTTCACATTCACAGTGGCGCATCGGGAAGTCGGCGTGCGGTGCGTGACCCTTGCCACCGCACGCTAGTGACGGCCACTGGCGCTCAGCTGCTCCAGCCGTTCCACGATCGCTCGGGCGCACTCGGACGGGGGTGTGCGGGTGGTGTCCACCTCCAGGTCGTAGTGGACGCCGTGGTGCACCCGCAGGGCCTGGTCGGCGGCCATGCCCGGGGTGCGGTCGGGCCGGGCGCGTTCGCGGGCGGTCGCGGCGGCCGGGTCGCAGCGGACCCCGACCCAGAGCACCTCCAGGCCCAACAGTGCTTCACGCCAACGGTGTTGGGAGTCCGCCCCGGAGAGGAACACGTCGTCCACGAGGACCCGCGCACCCGCCCGGGCGGTGGCGGCGACGCCGGCCATCCAGGCGGCTTCCAGTCGGCGGAAGGTGTCGCCGACGGTGACGGCGCCGTCGCCGCCGAGGTCGATCCCGGCGTCCTCCGCCAGCAGGGCGGGCGGCATCGCCTCGATCAGGCCGTCGATCCCGAAGGTCAGCCAGGGCTCCGGCAGCCGGTCCTGGAGCGAGCGCGCCAGGCTGCTCTTCCCGCTGCTGGAGCCGCCGTTGAGCACGATCACCCGAATGGTCACCGGGCCACCCTATCTGCCCCTCTCACCACTGATGCGCGGCGAAGTCCACCGGGCTGGAGACCAGTTGGGCGGCGTGGGCGACCAGTGCGCCCAACTGCTCGGCCATCTGCCCGGGCGTCAGCTGCTTGCGGTCGCCGTGTCCCGGAAGCATCCATTCGAAGTGCAGCAGGGGCGCGACGCGGGCCAGCGAGGCGGCCTGCTCCTCGATCGAGTACCAGGTGACGTGTTCGGCGACGGCCAACGCGCCGGCGGTGCGCGACCAGTAGATGCTGTCGCCGCTGAAGCAGTACCGCCGGTCGGCGAGGTAGAGCACACTGCCCTCGGTGTGGCCCGGCACCGGGTGGGCGGTCACGCCGTCGGCGATCTCGACCGGATCGGTGCCGCGCAGCACCCGGTCGGCGTCCGGCGCGGCGGCCAAGTCGCCTTCGTGGATCCACAGTCGGGCCTTGAAGCGGTCCGCGTAGCTGCGGCCGTGCGCGGCGTGGTCCCGGTGGGTCAGCAGGACGTCCGTCACCCGCCCGACCGCCTCGTAGCGGGCGGCGAGCGACTCCGACCAGCGCGGCGTGTCGATCATCATCACGGTGCCGTCCGGCCGCCGCAGCAGGTAGGAGTTGGCGCCGGCCGTCTGCCGCGAATTGTGGCCGCAGAGCAGGACGTTCTCGTCGATCGCCAGCGGGAACGGGTCGGCCGCCGCGTCCAGCGGCCCCGAGTGCCGGCGGATCGAACGGGTGTGGCAGGCGAACGCGGCCGCGTTCAACTGCGCCCGCTCGGCGGCGTCGCGCGGCTGGCGCACCACCTCCGAGCCCCGGCCCACCTGCACGATCAGGTCTGGTGCGAGCTGCCGCGCCACGTCGCACCCGGTGCATCGATCGTCCACATACCAGTCTTCGCCCATGGCAGTGCCCCCACTTCGTTCCGATGAATCGTCAACGAGCCAGATCGGCCCGGCACATCAAGATTCACCCGAACAGACCGGAAAGGGGAAGAGTCACAGATCTTGTACTTCGGGCGACGAGGCTCTCTACAGCCGGAACGGGACGGGTTCGTGCCGGACGTCCATCGGCCGGCTCAGCGCGGGGCCAGGCCGTCCACCACCAGATCGACCAGGGAGCCCAGGAAGGCGGGGGTGACGGGTTCGCCGAGCAGCAGGTGGCGGGCGAACAGCGGGCTCATCAGCGCCTCGACCGCCGCCCGGGGATCGGCGTCCGAGCGGATCTCGCCGCGTTCGGCGGCCCGGCGCAGCAGGATCTCGGCGCGTTCCAGCCGCTCGGCCCAGTAGGCGTCGCGGCCGCTGCGGGTCTCGGCGGTGGCCGGGGCGATGCTCAGGTGGAGCAGCGCCGGGCCCTCCGGGGTGTCGAGGAACGCGCCCAGGGCGGTGAGGAGTTGGCGCAGGTCCTCACGCAGGCTGCCGGTGTCGGGCAGTGGCAGGGCGTGGTCGGTGTAGTCGGCGAGGGCCTCGCGGAGCAGGTGCTCGCGGGTGCCCCAGTTGCGGTAGACAGACGTCTCGTGCACGCCGGCGGCGGCCGCGACGGCCGAGACGCTGGCGGCGTCGAGTCCGCCCTCGGCGAGCAGCCGCACGGTGGCGTCGAGCACGGCCCGCCGCATCGCGGCGCCGCGCCGACGCAGCGGGGTGGCGGCCCTGCCCTCGGCCGCGTCCGTCCCCGCAGGTCCCACCGGCTTCTCCTTCGACACGCCCGAAGCCTAACGCAGGCCTCCTTGCATTGCCGTGTGTCGCGTCGTAGCCTCGGCAATGCAAGTCGCCTTGCGATACACCTCGGGCAGGGCGCTGCGGCAACGAGGCCGCCGACACGTACGCCGCCGGCCGGAGAGGATCGACCATGGCCCGGATGCGTGCCGTCCGCCTGCACCTGCCCACCCGCAAGCTGAGCGTCGAGGAGGTGGAGCGCCCCGTCCCCGGCGCCGGCCAGGTGCTGATCAAGGTGGAGGCGGCCGGCGTCTGCCTGTCCGACGTCCACCTGATCGACGGCTCGCTCACCCCGCTGTACCTCCCCGGCGAGAGCGTCACCCTCGGACACGAAGTCGCGGGCACCGTCGCCGAGTTGGGCGAGGACGCGGGCGCCTGGGAGATCGGCGACCGGGTGGTGCTGCAGGCC
This sequence comes from Kitasatospora sp. NPDC059673, assembly GCF_042734215.1. NCBI lineage: Bacteria > Bacillati > Actinomycetota > Actinomycetes > Kitasatosporales > Streptomycetaceae > Kitasatospora > Kitasatospora sp. NPDC059673. The sequence continues at coordinate 286,123 of NZ_JBHWEN010000002.1, forward strand.
GGCGAGAAGCGCGACGGCATCACCTGGACGCGCGGCGTGGACTACGACGGCGGCTGGGCCGAGTACGCGCTCGCCCGCAAGGACACCCTGGTCCGGCTGCCCGAGTCGATCCCGTTCGAACAGGGCTCGATCATTCCGGACGCGGTCTCCACCCCGTGGGCCGCCATCACCACCACCGGCCAGGTGCGCCCGGCCGAGCCGGTCGGCGTCTGGGGCGTCGGCGGCCTCGGCGCGCACGGCGTGCAGCTGCTGCGGGCGATCGGCGCGAACCCGGTCATCGCCGTGGACCCCTCCCCCGCCGCCCGCGAACGGGCTCTCGCCTTCGGTGCGGACGTGGTCCTCGACTCCGCCGACCCGCAGCTCGCCGCGAAGATCGGCGCCGCGACCGGCGGGGCCGGCCTGGCCGCCGCCTTCGACTTCGCCGGTGTCCCGGCCGTCCGCGAGCAGGCGCTGGCCGTCCTCGGGGCGCACGGGCGCCTGGTCCTCGTCGGCCTGACCGACCAGCCGCTGACGGTCGCCAACAGCGTCCGTTTCTCCTACCTCCAGCAGCAGATCCTGGGCCACTACGGCTCGGAGGAGAACGCCGTCCCGCAGCTGATCTCCCTCGCCGCCGGCGGCCGACTCGACTTCTCCCGCTCGGTCAGCGAGGTGCTCCCGCTGGAGCAGGCCGCGGCGGCCGTCGAGCGCCTGCACACCAAGCAGGGCAACCCGATCCGCCTGATCCTCAAGCCCTGACACTTCGCCGGTTCGCACCCGGCCCGGCCCGTCCCGTCGAGAGCGGGGCGGGCCGGGTCATCTCTGTGCCTCAGGCCGGGCGGGCCGGCCGAGGCGGAATCGTTTCCGCGGTCCCGGCGGCCTGGCGAAGCCCCTCCCGGTGGGCGGGTACCCAGGCCGCGTCCGGTCGTTCAGGTCCGGGCCGAAGGCGCGCACGGAGGCCGGATCGGGCTCGACCGTCAGTACGGTGTGCGCGGCGACGAGCTCCCGTGCCCGGTGGAGCAGCTCGCGCGGGAACAGGTGCGCCTCCCCCGTCCTACCCACTCGTGCTCGACGGCCACGGGCGCGAAGCCGTCCTCGATCAGTTGGTCCACGTCCCATGCGTATGCCACAGCGGGAGCGTGGCGACGGGCGCTCCGGCCGTGCGAAGGAATTTCGTTCGCTCTCGGGCGGGTGTGCGGTGAATGATCGACGGATGACACTGCACGAGGACGAGTTCCCGGCCGACGAAGCCCTGGTCCGCCGGCTGTTGGCCGAACAGCGGTCGGAGTGGGCCGAGTTGCCGATTCGGGCGGCGGGGTCGGGGACGGACAATCGGATGTTCCGGCTCGGGGGCGAGTTGCTGGTGCGGTTGCCGCGGACGCCGGGGACGGCGGAGGCGGTGCGCAAGGAGCAGAGGTGGTTGCCCAGGCTGGCGCCGGAGTTGGCGTGCGAGGTGCCGGAGCCGGTGCACGAGGGGGTGCCGGGGGGTGGGTTCCCGTTGCCGTGGTCGGTGTACCGATGGATCGAGGGCACCGAACCGGGGCCCGGTTCGGTGCCCGACTGGGGCGCGTTCGGGGCGGAGTTGGCGGGGGCGGTCCGCAGCCTGCACACCGCCCCGCTGCCGCCCGAGGCCGAGCGGGGCGGCCTGCACTGGTACCGGGGTGGGGAGTTGACGCCCTGCGCCGACCGGGTCGATGAGTGTTTCGCGCAGGCCCGCACCCTCCCGGGCCTCGACCTGGACCTCGACCGCCTGCAGGCGATCTGGCGCGGGGCGCTCGACCTCCCCGCCCCGGCCGGACCCCGGGTGTGGCTGCATGGGGACTTGAAGCCGTCCAACCTGCTGGTCCGGGACGGCCGACTGCACGCGATCATCGACTTCGGCGGCCTGTCGATCGGCTTCCCGGACGCCGAACACGCCCCGCTGTGGGACATGCCAGCGGCCGCCCGCCACGCCTACCGGGACGCGCTGGGCGTCAACGAGCCGACGTGGCAACGGGCTTGTGGCTGGGCGGTGGCCGTGGCGATCAGCGGAGTGCCGTACTACTGGCACACCGACCCGGCGTTCGTCGCCGAGTGCGTCGCCCGCCTGCGCGCCGTCCTGGACGACCCGGCCGGGCTGTGACCGAAGCGAGCGCCTCCGCCACCGATCACCGCTCGGGCACCACCGCATGGCTCAGCACGGAGAGTTCGAACGGGCGCAGCGCGTCCGTCCGTTCCTCCCACAGGTGGGTGTCCACGGCATCGCGCTGGCGCAGGTGGCTGAGCGGGCGCAGGCCGTGGGTGCGCAGCAGGGTCTCCATCTCCTCGACGGTGAGGAAGGTCCGCCACGGCTCACCGCCCTCCGCGGCTGCGGCCTGCACGTGCTCGGCATAGGTCTGCCCGGCCGGGTCGCGGTGTTCCGCGGGGAGCAGGTGCTCAGCGATCAGTTCAGTGCCGGGCGCGAACTCGCCGATGGTGGAGAGGACTTGGCCGATCACCTCGACGCTCAGGTACATGGTGACGCCCAGCCAGCCGACCACGGCCGGTCGGTGCGGGTCGAAGCCGGCGGCCGTCAGCGCTGCGGTCAGTGCGCGCGCCCCGCCCTGTTCGAGGTCGAACGGAACGAAGGACACCGTGTGTGGGACGGTGATCCCGGCGTCGGTCAGCCGGTTCCGCTTCCAGTTCTGGGTGTGGGGGTGGTCAACCTCGAACACCCGGACACTGTGGGCGAGTTCGCTGCGGCAGGCGAAGGAGTCCAGACCGGCGCCGAGCAAAACGTACTGGTCGATGCCGCGCAGGGTCACCGCCTCGGCGAGGCGGTCCTCGGTGCAGCGGCTGCGGGTGACGGCGGTGGTGCGGGCACCGGCCAGGATCGGGTGGCTGCCGAACTCGCGGTGATAGTCGAGCAGTTGCTCGGCGGCCTCGCCAATGAGGGTGGCGGCGAGGGTGTCGGCGAAGATCGGCGGCTGTTGGTCGACGAGCAGGTGGGCCGCTCGGGCGGCGGCCGACATCAGGGCGGTGCGGCTGGGCTGGTGTGCGTGACTGTCCATGACCCGGAACACTAATGCCAATTTCTGACATCATATCATATTTGGGAAATTTTCGACAGTGCTATTCAGTATGCTTTCCGCAACAATTCCCCGACGGATCGGTGGTCGCAGGCGGCAGGCAGGTGCAATGGCTTTCCCTCCCGCCTTTCCGGCCCCGCTGCACCGAATCGACGAGCGCTCCGCCCCGCCACAACGAAGTGACGCCTCAGCCCCCGCGTGTTGCCCCTCCGGGTGCCGTCCGGCTGCTCCCTGGTGCAGGGCTTGGCCATCACGCCACCACCCCGGCGAGCGAGGTCGTTTGGGTCGTCCTACGCTTTTGCCCTGGACGTCACCCCCATCGCCCCGGACGCCGAGGCGCACCCGTATCAGCAGATTGCGGCGGACATCATCCGGGCCATTCCAAGTCTTCATGCGGGCGAGGACGTGGGAGACCCCCGGGGGCCATGTCTTCTGCCTCCTGCGCGCCCGCAGCCCGGCCGGCTGATCGGTCCGGTCCGGCAGGCTATGCCGAATTGCTGTGCGGGGACCAACCTGCTTCGGTGGCCCAGGAGTTGGCGACGGTGATGACGAGGTCGACGACCGGATCCTTGACGTCGGCATAGGTGTCGAGGTCGCCGACCGCACCGGCGAGGACGGTCTTGAAGTGGGCGTAGGCAGGCACCGCTTCGGGATGCGCGCGGAACCAGTCGCGGAAGAGGAGCGCGAGGCGTTCGTTGGGGGAGCCGAGCAGGCGGACGTGGAGGTTGCAGTCGGCGTCGGCGTGTCCGCGGCGCAGCCACAGGCGCTTGGCCCACCGCGCGGGGTCGTCGTCGAGTCCGGCCGGGACGTGGTCGCGTTGGTACGGGGAACGCCGGAATCCCCTCGCGGCCAAGGGCTGGTCGAAGGCGCGTTCGGCTTCGGCAAGGTCGGTGACGGTGATCTGGAGGTCGAGGACCGGCTTCGCGGCCATGCCGGGGATCGCGGTGCTGCCGATGTGTTCGATGTGCACGGGCAGCGGCGCGAGTGCCGAGCGCAACTCGGTTGCGAGGGCGAGTGCGTGTGCCTGCCAGGCTGGATCGTAGGGGGCGACGACGATGGGTTGGGTGTCAGTGGCCATTCGCCCCACTGTAGGTGATCGGTTGGATCCTTCGAGCGTGCAGGCCGGGCCGGAACTCCAGGCTTCCGCGCCACGCCAGAAGGCGGCTCGGGCATCGGGGATGCCCCTTACTCCACAGGTGCCTGGCTACGTCTCGCGGGCGAGGGCCGCCTCGTCCCGTGGAGCGATGACCGGCGGTCGACGTGCGTGCCGCGTGCGAGGCGCTCGCCGCCTGGGACACCCGGGCCGACGCCGACAGTCGGGGCACCGTCCTGTGGCAGGCGTACCGCGACGCGCTGGCGGGCACCCGCACCAGGGCCTGGCAGACGGTCCCGTACGACCCGGCCCGGCCGCTGACCACCCCGCGCGGGATCGCCGCCGACAACGCCGACGCGCAGCGCGCCTTCGCCGACGCCGTCCGCGGCCTGGCGGCCGCCGGGCTGCCGGTGGACGCCCCGATCGGAGCCGTCCAGCGCTGGGCGGGCATCCCGCTGCACGGCTGCGCCGGCCAGCTCGGCTGCTTCAACGTGCTGACGGCCGAGCCGGGTTCGGGCGCGGGCGGCGGCACCTACCCGGCGGCCGGTGCGGGTATCCCGCACGGCTCCAGCTTCCTGATGGCCACCGAGCTGACCCGGCAGGGCCCGCGTACCCGAACGCTGCTCACCTACGGGCAGTCGGCCGACCCGGCCTCCCCGCACTTCACCGACCAGACCCGCCGCTACGCCGCCAAGCAGTGGGTGACCGAGCGCTTCACCGAGGCCGAGATCCGCTCCGCCCCCGGCCTCACCGTCACCACCCTGCACCGCTGACCGCACCGGACGCCGGGATCTGCTCGGCGGTCAGGCCCTCGAAGCCGCCGTCGTCCCGCTCCACCGGCTTCGGGATGCCGAGGTCAAGCGGGGCCGGTGGCCGTGGGCTGCGGTCCGGTCCGGCGTTGGTACGACAGGGAGCACACGCCGAGCGAGACGCCGATCGAGAAGAATCCCACGAAGCCTATGACAAAGACGGGCGGGGTCAGGCCGGCAAGGTTCCTGCTGCTCAGGTGCTACCGCCCGTGCTCCACCGGGGATGACTTCCTAGGATGGTGGGGTTCGCAGGGTCGGCAGGGGGGCGGGGCGTCGTGGAGCGGTCGCGGCTGGTGGGGGTCGGTGGGCCGGGCGGGCCGGGTTCGGGGTACGCGATCGGTGGGCGGCTGGTGCTGACGTCCGCTCATGTGGTGGGTGGTGGCGGGCCGGTGGAGGTGTTCCGTCCGGCGGGGCCGGGTCCGGTCGGCGCCGAGGTGCTGTGGTGCGGGACGCCGGGCGGGCGGGACGACGCGGCGCTGCTGCTGCTCAAAAAGTCGCTGTGGGCGGAGCCGCCGGGGCCGGTGCGCTGGGGGCGGCTGGTGACGGACCGTCCGGGGACGGCCGGTGAGACCTGGGGCCTGCCGGACGTCGGCCAGCGGGCGGGGCGTCCGGCCGAAGCGGTGCAGTTGGTCGGGGAGTTGAATCCGGGTACCGGCTACGTCGACAACCGGCACGTGCTGGACCTGCGTCAGCAGCCGCCGCAGTGGTCCGGCGGTTCGCCGTGGGGCGGGCTGTCCGGCGCGGCGGTGCACTGCGGTGACCTGCTGGTGGGGGTGGTGGCCTCCGAGCGGGCGCACTCGGGCGGGGCGCAGCTGAACCTGGTGCCCGGGTACGTGCTGCACCACGATCCGGCGTTCCGGGCGGTGTTGGCGGCGCACGGGGTGCCGGCGGCGGCGCTGGAGCCGGTCGAGTTGCAGCACCTGGCCGATCCGGCCCTCGCTCCGGAGCGGGCGGCGGGGCCGGTCCGCTCGCCGGCGGCGCTGCTGCGGGCGGCCCGGCAGGTGGTGCCGTTCCACGGGCGGGGGGAGCTGCTGGGTGAGCTGGTCGAGTGGTGCGGGCGCGGCGGGTTCGGCGCCTGGCTGCTGCACGGTCCGGGCGGGCAGGGCAAGACCCGGCTGGCGCACGAGCTGGCGGCCCGGCTGTCGGAGCGCCAGTGGGCGGTGCTGTGGCCGCGTCCGGACGCCGGGGCCGAGGAGTTGGCGGACTGCCGGCGGGCGACGCGTCCGCTGCTGATCGTTCTGGACTACGCCGAGCACCGCACCGAGCAGTTGGCGGCGCTGGTCGGGGCCGCTGCCGCGCACCGCGGTCCGACGGCGTTCAAGCTCCTGTTGCTGGCCCGCACCGACGGCGACTGGTGGCAGCAGGCCGTCACCGCCGACGACGTGGCGCAGGACCACCTGGAGTTCGCCCCGACCCGGCGGCTGGAGCCGCTCCAGGACGAGCCCTCGGGCCGCCCGGCCGCGTACCGGGCCGCGGTGGAGGCGCTGGCCGCCGCGCTGCCGTTCGTGGACGGCCAGTCGGGGCCCGACTGGGCGGGTGTCGCGGCTGCGCTGCCGGTGCCCGCCGAACTCGGCCGGGCCGGGTACGACAATGCGCTGACCTTGCAGATGGCGGCGCTCGCCGACCTGCTCGACACCACCGGGGCCGCCGATTCCGCCGGACGGCCCGGTGCCGCCGTGGTGGAGGACCGGCTGCTGGGCCACGAACGCCGCTACTGGCAGCGCACCGCCGCCGCGCTCGGCCTCTCCCCCGCGCTGTCGGCGCGGGCGCTGGACGCCGTGGTCGCCGCCGCGAACCTGGCCGGCGCGGCCGACCGGGAACAGGCGGACCGGCTGTGGTGTCAACTCCCGGCGCTGGCCGACCAGCCACGCGACCGCCGCGACACGGTGACGGACTGGCTGGGCGCGCTCTACCTCGCCCCCAAGCCCCAGCCGTTCGGCCCGCTCCCGCCCGACCGGCTCGCCGAACGCCACATCGCCCGGGTCGTCGAGTCCGATCCCGCGCTTCCCGAGCACCTGCTGCCCGCCCTCGACCCGCGCCGCATCGCGCAGCTCCTCACGGTCTACACCCGCGCCGCCGCGCACCCTGCCATCGGTGGCCGCCTCGACGCCACGCTGACCGCGCTGTGTGTCCGTCAACGTGCCACGCTGGCCCCGTACTTCGTCTTCCTGGCCACCCGCAGCCCGCGCCCGGGGCCGCTGGTGGCGGCGCTGGACGCGATCGTCTCGGACCCGGGGACGCCGCTGGACCAGCTGTTCGAACTCCACCTGCTGTTCCCGCCCGCCAGTCAGGCCCTGGTGCACGAGGCGGCCCGGGTGGCCCAGGTACTGACGGACCGCCTGCGGGAGCCCGCGGCCGCCGACCCGGACCGGTTCCGCCTGGCGCTGGCCGGCACGCTCCAGGACCTCTCCCACCGCTTGGACCAGCTCGGCCGCGCCGAGGAGAGCCTGGCCGCGATTCAGGAGGCGGTCGAGCTGTGCCGGGCGTGCGCCGCCGCCGATCCCGAGCTCCACACCGTCGATCTGGCCGTCATGCTGGACAACCTCGCTGACCGGCTCACCGCCCTCGGCCGGCCGGACGAGGGTCTGGCCTTCGCCGGGGAGGCCGTCGAGCTGCACCGGGCGCGCGGCGAGGCGGGTCTGCCCGAGCTGGCCGACGCTCTGATCAACCTGACCACCGTTCTCGGCAGGCTGGGACGGCACGAGGACGGGCTGGCCGCCGTCCAGGAGGCCCTCGCCGTGATCGATCGGCTCGCCGGGGCCGACCCGTCGACGCAGCTGCGACGGCGGGCGGCCGCGACGGCCAACCTGGCCATCCGGCTGGGTGATCTGGGCCGGCTGCGGGAGAGCACACTGGCGGCCCGCCGGGCGGTGGCCGCGAGCCGGGAGCTCGCCGAGTCCGATCCGGACGCCCACCTGTCCGAGCTGGCCGGTGCGCTCGCCAACGAGTCCCAGGCCTGGCGGCTGCTCGGCCGGCCGGACCAGGGGCTGGCCCCGGCGGAGGAGGCGACCGCGCTGCTGCGCCGACTCGCCGACCACAATCCCGATGCGCACCTGCCGCGGCTGCGCACCGTCCTCACCACCCTCTCCGACCACCTGCACGATCTCGGCCGGCCCGCCGAGGCGCTGGCCCTGGCCCGGGAGGCCGTGGCCATCGCACGGACGCTGAACGCCACCCCGTCGGACGCCACCCGGCCCGATCTCGCCGCCGCCCTGTCCGGTCTGGCCCGGCACCTCGGTGTGCAGCACCGGGCCGAGGAGGGCTTGGCGGTCGCCCAGGAGGCGGTCGAGCTGTGCCGTGCGCTCAACGCCCTGCGCCCGGCCGTCCACTCGGCCCGGCTCGCCGTCGCCCTGGACCACCTGTCCGGCCACCTTCAGTTGCTGGGTCGGACGCAGGAGGCGCTGGACAGCCGGGCCGAGGCGGTCAGCCTGCTCCGTGCGCTCGACGCACCGGTCCATCGCCCCCAACTGGCCACGGCCCTGGACAGCCTGGCCCACCTGCTCGGCTCCCTGGGGCGGCACGCCGAGGCGGTGCCGGTCTGCGCCGAGTCCGTCACGCTCTGGTTCACCCTGGCCGAGGCCGACCCGGGCGCCCACCTGTCGCGGTTCGCCCATGTCCTGATCCGGCTCAGCGAGGAACTGCGGCTCGCCGGGGACTTCGCCTCGGCCGTCCATCCCGCCCGCGATGCCCTCGGCCTCGGCCGCGAGCTCGCCGAGGCCATGCCGGAGCGTCATCTCCCCTTGCTGGCCCACGCGTTGACCAACCTCGCCGACTGCCTCGACGAACCGGGCCAGTGGGCCGAGAGCCTCGCCCTGGCCGAGGAGGCGGCAGCCCTCCGGCGCACCCTCGCCAAGACCGACCCCGACACCCATCTGCCTTTGCTGGCCCACGCGTTGATCGTCCAGGGCACCCAGTCCGGCCTGGCCGGCCGGGCGCAGGACGCACTCGCCCCCATCCTCGAAGCCGCCGACATCTGCCGCGCACTCCACCGCGCCGACCCGGAACTCCACCTGTCGCCACTGGCCGCCGCCCTGCGCATCCTCGCCCTGGTCCGACACAACCTCGGCCACCGCACGGAGGCACAGGACGCCGCGCTCGAAGCACTCGACCTCTACCGGGTGCTGGCCGCCGAACAGCCCGGCGAATTCGACCGGGTGGCAGCGCAGTTCGGGCAGATCCTGGCCGCGATCGACCAGCTGCCCTCCTGACGGGCCCCCGTTGCACGGCCGGATACTGGCGGCGGGGGATTCCGGACAGCTAGTATCCCGAATATGCGGACGAGCGAAGGTGTCGAGTGGGGCCTGCACTGCTGCCTCGCCCTGGTATGGCTGGACGAGACCGACCCGGTGCCCTCGGCCCGGCTGGCGGCGATGTTCGAACTGTCGCCGACGTACCTCAACAAGGTGCTCCAACGACTCACCCGCGCAGGCCTGTTGACGTCCACCCCGGGCCCGCGCGGCGGCGTCCGACTGGCCCGCGACCCGGGCCGGATCACCATGATGGACGTGGTGACGGCCGTCGAGGGCGCCGACCCGCTCTTCACCTGCGCCGAGATCCGCCAACACGGCGCCTCCGCGGAGGGCGCCGGCCCCCGCGAGTTCACCCGCCCCTGCGGCATCGCCGCCGCCATGCGCCGCGCCGAACTCGCCTGGCGCCGCGAACTCGCCGCCCGCACCATCACCGACCTCGCCCAGAACGCCCCGGCCACCTCCATCACCCGCATCCGCCACAACTACGCCCGCCTCGCCTCAGCCGCGTAAGGGGGGCGCGAGCGCGAGCGCAACCAGGGAGAGCACAACCAGGGGCGCGGGGAACTGCGCGAAGGGGAACGCACCACATCCGCAAGATCGCGACGCAGGACAATGACCTGCACTTGATCGCGACCTCACGGACGTGGCTTGCGCTTGTCGCGCAGTTCCACGCGCCCCTGATTTCGCGCACACCCGCTCTCGCGCCCTCGTAATTCTCGCACCCACCCTTCCACCGTCGCCCAATTCCGGATATCAAGCATCCCGAATATCGCCAGGAGCCCCACCATGCCCAGCACCGTCAAGTCCCCACCCGCCTCCGCCCTCGCCCCTCGTGGAGCCGGTCTCCGGCCGGCCGCTGTGCTCGCTCTCGGCACGTTCGCCGTCGGCACCGACGCTTTCGTCACCGCCGGCTTCCTGCCCGCCATGGCCGACGCGTTGCAGGTGTCCACCGCCGCCGCCGGGCAGTCCGTCAGCCTGTTCGCCGCCGTGTACGCGGTGGCCTCGCCGCTCCTCGCCGTCGTCACCGCCCGCCTGCCCCGTCGCACCCTGCTGGTGGGGGCGTTGGTGCTGCTCGCCGCCGCGAACGCGGCGTCCGCATTGGCGCCCACGTACGCCGCGCTGCTCGCCGGCCGCGTCCTCGCGGCTCTGGGGGCGGCCGCGTTCACCCCGACCGCCGGGGCGACGGCCGCGGCGCTGGTGCGGGCCGAGTCGCGGGGGCGGGCGCTCGCGGTGGTGATCGGCGGGCTGACGGCGGCCACCGCGCTCGGCGTGCCGCTCGGACGGGTGGCCGCCGTCGGCCTGGGGTGGCGGGCGGCGCTGGGCGCGGTCGCGGCCCTGTCCGCGCTGGGCGCCCTCGCGGTCGGGCTGGCGCTCCCTCGACTCCCGGGCGCCGAGCCCGTTTCGCTGCGTCGGAGGCTGGCCGCGCTGCGCCGCCCGGGGGTGCTCTCGGTGCTGCCGCTGACGGTGCTCGGGATGGCGGCGTGTTACGTGCCGTACTCGTACAGCGTGCCGATGCTGGCGGCGGTCGGCGTCTCGGGGCGGGTCGCGGTGCCGGTCGTGCTGGTGCTGTACGGGGTGGGCGCGGTGGCGGGCAACCTGCTGGCGGGGCGCTGGACGGACCGGGCCGGTCCGGTGCGGGTGCTGACGGCGGGCTATGCGGCGATGGCGGTGTCGTTCACGGCGCTGACCGGCCTCGCGGCGGGCCATCCGCGCACCGGCATCCCCACCGGTGTGCTGGCGTTCCTGTGGGGCGCGAGCAGTTGGTGCCAGACCCCGGCCCAGCAGCACCGGTTGCTGGCGGCGGCCCCCGAACAGGCCGCGCTGTTGGTGTCGTTGAACGCGTCGGCGATCTATCTGGGCATCGGCGGGGGCACCGTGCTGGGCGGCCTGGCACTGCCGTCGGGCGCGGTGGCGGTGTTCGCGCTGGCGGCGGTGCTGGCGTGCGGTGCGGCGGGGTTCCTCCGGGTGAGCGCCGCACGCAACCGAAGCGGTGGTACTACATCCACATGAACGGCTGACCAGCAATGGCGGCGGCGACCCGGGCGCTGGCGGTCAGTATCTCGTCCGGGTTGTCGCCGGCCCGCTGGTCGGCGTAGCGCGAGACGGCGATGGTGATGTGGTGGCCGACCAGTTCCACCTGGGTCGCGGCCATCGGCCGGATGCCCGCGGCGGGGGCCACCAGCCCGTCCGGGAAGGTGAATTCGAACTCCGCCGCGTGCTCGCGCACCGTCTGCACGGCCCGGGCGGCGGCGTCCCGGTCGTTGAAGCGCAGCACGGTGATGCTGCTGATCACGGGCTGGTCGTTGCGGGTGAGCGCGACGCCGAGCCAGCCCTGGCAGTCGAGCTTCTCCAGCAGGTTGTGGCTCTTGTCGATCTGGACGCCCTGGCAGTCGGCCCCGTCCCGGGCGGCGGTCCGCCGGGCCTTGAACGCGTCGTACTCGTACGCGCGCTGGGCGGGGAAGTACCGCTCCGCCCCGAATGCCTGAGGCTCCGTCAGCGGCTTGGCCACCTGTCCGGGCGCGGCAGCGGCAGCGGCGGGCAGAGTGCTGGTCGGGCCGAGTCCGGGCAGGATGTCACCGGGGTGCGGCGTGGACACCACCCACACGCCACCGGCGGCCAGCACCGCGACGACACTCCACAGGACGGCCAGGCGTCTCCGCTCGCCGATGGCCCGATGCCCGGTCACCGGCAGGTCCTCATCGGCGCCTGCGGGCGCGTCCCCCTGGATGGTCATGGCGCAGATTCTAAGCAGGTCATCCCACAATCCCACCTTCGGGTTGGGCGTACCGAAAGCACCCATGCCATGGACCGCGGCGGCAGGCACTCGACTTATCGGCAGAAATGCCGTTATGTCCAACTTGTATGCCCCAGCCCGGCACTGGGTGGTTGTCAGAAAATCACTCGCACCGCATCCGGCTTGGCGAACGGCATCATCTCCCAGCCCAGCGGCCGGCCCCGCTCCCCCGGTTCGGGCGACCCGCCGGCCCGCCGGCCGGCACCCGCCACCTCGGCACCCACCGACTCGCCCACGGGCTCACTCACCGAGCCCCGGCACCCACACCAGGCGCAGGACGTCGATGGTGCGTTCCTCCGGGTTGACGAACAGTTCGGCGGTGACCGACGGGGCGAGCACCGCGCTGCGCAGGTCGCCCCACTCGTCGACGGGGGTGCCGGCCCGGCCGTCGAGGGTCACCAGCGCGGCGGTGACCAGGGCGAACAACAGGTCGTCCGCCTTGGAGATTTCGAGCATCGTCTGGGCGGGCTGGTCCTGCAGCCAGAACCGCCAACCCTTCACGCGACGGCCCCGATCTGTCGCGACCGGGCGGCGGCGAGCACGGGGCCGACGGCCGCCCGGAACCCGGAGCGGTCGCTGCCGTACGCCGCGGACATCGCCCGCAGCCACCACGAGGTGATCACGGCCTCCCGGTCCAGCGAATCCTCGACCGGGCCCAACTCCCCGTAGAACCTGGCCCGTTCGTCATAGGTGAGCGCATGCCCGATGCCATTGATGCTCCGCGGCACCCGCAGCGTGCCGGACTCCGCCATTGCCGTCATGCCTTGCCCTCCCGTCCCAATGTCTCCGACCGTACCCGGGCAGGCTCGATCCGTCTGCCACCTTTCCCCCACGAACTCTTCCCCGACCCGAGGAAGCCGCTGCTGTCCCCCACTCGCGTCCGGGTGGGCGGACACGGCGATTCACCGCTCCGAGCCGGGCGCCCTCTCCTACGATTTGGGCGCCGACAGTCCCAGCGACAGGGGTGATTTCGATGCCGGACGACACCACGGGGATCGACCCGTCCACGCCGAGCATCGCTCGCGTCTACGACTATCTGCTCGGCGGCACGGACAATTACCCCGCCGACCGCGAGATCGGCGATTTCTTCCTCCGGGAACTGCCCGGTTCGGCCGCGGTCCCGATCGAAAACCGCCGGGCCCTGATTCGCGCCGTCGCGGCGATGGCCGACGACGGCATTCGCCAGTTCCTCGACATGGGCAGCGGCCTGCCCACCGCCGACAACGTGCACCAGGTCGCCGAGCGGCACCGCCTTGACGCGCGCGTCGTCTACGTCGACAACGACCCGACCGTACTGGCTCACGGCCGCGCCCTGTTGGCCGCCGACGACCGCACCACGGTGATCGGGGCGGACGTACGAGAACCGGAGAGCATCCACCGCCATCCCGAGGTGGCCCGCCTGATCGACTTCGACCAGCCGGTGGGCATCGTCTTCAGCGCCGTCCTGCACCATCTCAACGACGCCGAACGCCCCGGCGAGGTGGTGCGCTGGTGGGCGGACCGGGTGCCCTCGGGCAGCCGGATCTACATCTCCCACTTCCGCTCCGGCGACAACGAACAGACCCGGATCGCCGAACAGAAACTGCAGAGCGTCTTCGGCCGCGGCCGCTGGCGCACCGACGAGGAGATCACCGCCCTGTTCGGCGACCTCGACCTCCTCGATCCGGGCCTCGTCAACTGCCCCCTGTGGCGCCCGGAATCCGCACCGCTCGGCACCACCGCTGCGAGCCGCCGCGAACTGACGGTGTGGGAGCAGATGATCTCCTGCGCCCTGGCCCGCAAGCCGTAGGGGCCTCGACCGGGCTGCGTGAAACCGACTTTGACAATTCGCACGCGACCCCTATCCTTCACGCCATCTCTGCGCGTGATCCACACCGCAGACACCACTTCGGCGGGGGATCACTGTGCATTCCGAGAACGTTCACCACGCGCCGGGCCCGCAGGTCCTGCCCGACAGCGGATCGGCCACCGGCTTCCGGCGGTTGGCGCTGGCCGCGCAGGTGCTGATCGGCCTTCAGACCGCCCTGCAGGTGACGGTCGCCGTGGCCGGCGGCACCCGCTCGGCGCTCTTCCTGGCGCTCGCGCCGCTCCTGATCGGACTGTTCCTCGGCACCTGCGTCGTGTTCCTTCTCTGGTTCCGGCGCTGCCGGCTCAACGTCGACCGCTTCGGTCCGGGGACTCAGAAGTACTCGGCCGGATGGGCCGTCGGCGGCTGGTTCGTCCCCCTGGCGATGTGGTGGATTCCGCGCCGGATCGCGCTGGACATCTGGCGCGCTACCGCGCCCACCGGCAAGACCTGGTTGATCAATGCCTGGTGGGCCGCGTGGCTCGCCAAGACGCTCGGCGCCCTGTGGGTCAACCGACTCAACGCGAACTCCAACGGCTACTCGGCCTTCGACGTGGTGGCCGGCCTTGCTGCGGCGGCGCTCGCGATCCTGGTGATCCAGCAGATCACGTCCGCTCAGGAAGCACGGCTGCACGCCGCCGCGCAGCCCGCCGCGACGGCGCGTGTGTGAGCAATGTCTCGCAGGCCCGCCCGCCAGGGTTCGGAATACCGTCAGATGGTGCGTAAAGCGGCAGGTCAAGGCCTGTTGTGACTACTCGCACACGCTCCGGGCGATCTTCTGGTGTGTTCCCTCTGGCGAACGGCGGGGCGGCCCGGGCAGGATCGGGCCATGGATCTCCTCGACACGCTGACCGACAAGGGCCTTCGCCGGGAACTGCCCACCCGCGAGGAGGCGCTGGCCGTACTGGCCACCACGGATGACGAGCTGCTGGACGTGGTCGCAGCGGCGGGGCGGGTGCGCCGGCAGTGGTTCGGGCGGCGGGTGAAGCTCAACTACCTGGTGAACCTGAAGAGCGGGCTGTGCCCGGAGGACTGCTCGTACTGTTCGCAGCGCCTCGGGTCGAAGGCGGAAATCCTCAAGTACACCTGGCTGAAGCCGGAGCAGGCCGCCGAGGCGGCGGCCGCGGGTGTCGCGGGCGGCGCGAAGCGGGTGTGCCTGGTGGCCAGCGGCCGTGGGCCGACGGACCGGGACATCGACCGGGTGGCGGACACCATCGCTGCCATCAAGGACGCGGACGAGCAGGTCGAGGTGTGCGCCTGCCTGGGTCTGCTGTCTGACAATCAGGCGGAGCGTCTGAAGGCGGCCGGCGCGGACGCGTACAACCACAACCTGAACACCTCCGAGAGCACCTACGGCGAGATCACCACCACCCACACCTACGCGGACCGGGTGGACACCGTGGAGAAGGCGCACGGGGCCGGGCTGTCGGCCTGTTCGGGGCTGATCGCGGGCATGGGCGAGAGTGACGAGGACCTGGTGGACGTGGTCTTCGCGCTGCGCGAGCTGGACCCGGACTCGGTGCCGGTGAACTTCCTGATCCCGTTCGAGGGCACCCCGCTCGCGGAGGAGTGGAACCTGACGCCGCAGCGCTGCCTGCGGATCCTGGCGATGGTCCGGTTCGTCTGCCCGGACATCGAGGTGCGGATCGCGGGCGGCCGAGAGGTGCACCTGCGGTCGATGCAGCCGCTGGGCCTGCACATCGCCAACTCGATCTTCCTGGGCGACTACCTGACCAGCGAGGGCCAGGCCGGACAGGCCGACCTCGACATGATCAAGGACGCCGGTTTCGAGGTGGAGGGCGCCGAGCAGACCACCCTGCCCCGCCACCGCGCTGCGGCGGCCGGTGGCTGCGGCGGCGGCGCGTCCATCTGCGGCAACCACGACGGCGACGACGCCGCGAACGCCTGCGGGACGGGCGGCGGCTGCGGGACGGGCGGCGCCTGTGGCCCCTGCGGCGGCCACCCGACGGAGGACGCCACCGAGGACCAGGCCGTCACCGAGGACGAGGCGCGCACCGACCTGGTGCGGGTGCGCCGTCGTGGCGCGGGCACCGAACTGGCGCCGAACGCGTGAGCGACAACGCGCAGTTGCTCGACCTGGACCGGGCGCACGTCTGGCACCCGTACGGTCCGATGCCGGGGACGGTCCGGCCGTTCGTGGTGGAGTCGGCCGCGGGCGTGCGCCTGCGGCTGGCCGAGCCGGTGGGCGGGCACGAGGAGCTGATCGACGGGATGTCGTCCTGGTGGGCGGCAATCCACGGCTACCGGCACCCGGTGCTGGACGCGGCCGTCCACGATCAGCTGGAGCGGATGAGCCACGTCATGTTCGGCGGCCTGACCCATCGCCCCGCAGTCGAACTCGCCGTCAAGCTGGTGGAGTTGACGCCCGAGCCGCTGCAGCACGTGTTCCTCGCCGACTCCGGTTCGGTGGCGGTCGAGGTGGCGCTGAAGATGTGCCTCCAGTACTGGCAGTCGCTGGGACGGCCGGAGAAGCGGCGGGTGCTGACCTGGCGCGGCGGCTACCACGGCGACACCTTCCACCCCATGTCGGTGTGCGACCCCGAGGGCGGGATGCACCACCTGTGGGGCGGGGTGCTGCCCCGTCAGCTGTTCGCCGCCGAACCGCCCGCCGGGTACGACGCCCCGGCCGACCCGGAGTACCTGGCGCACCTGGCCGGCCTGATCGAACGGCACGCCGGCGAGCTGGCCGCCGTGATCGTCGAACCGGTGGTGCAGGGCGCGGGCGGAATGCGCTTCCACTCCCCCGATTACCTGACCGCTCTGCGGGAGTTGTGCGACGCGCACGACGTCCTGCTGGTCTTCGACGAGATCGCCACCGGCTTCGGCCGCACCGGCGAACTGTTCGCCGCCGACCACGCGGGCGTCTCCCCGGACGTGATGTGCCTCGGGAAGGCGCTGACCGGCGGCTACCTGACGCTGGCCGCCACCCTGTGCACCAGCAGGGTCGCGGAGGGCATCTCGCGCGGCGAGGTCCCGGTGCTGGCGCACGGTCCGACGTTCATGGGCAACCCGCTGGCCACCGCCGCCGCCAACGCCTCGATCGACCTCCTGCTGAGCCAGGACTGGCGCACCGGGGTCAAGCGCATCGAGACCGCGCTCCGCACCGCCCTCGCAGCGTGCGCGGGGCAGCCCGGGGTGCGGGACATCCGGGTGCTGGGCGCGATCGGCGTGGTGCAGCTGGACGCGCCGGTCGACATGGCGGCGGCCACCGCGGCGGCCGCCGAACAGGGCGTGTGGCTGCGGCCGTTCCGCGACCTGATCTACACCATGCCGCCGTTCGTCACCGGGGACGCCGACGTGGCCGCGATCGGCCGCGCCGTCGCCGCCGCCGCTGCCGCGTCCCACGCCGCGCACAGCGGCTGAACCCCGCACAGCGGCTGAACCACCCTCCTGAGGAAGCACCATGTCGTCCGTTCTGTTCGTCACCGGCACCAACACCGAGGTCGGCAAGACCGTCACCACCGCGGCCCTCGCCGCGCTCCGCACCGATCCGGTGGCGGTGCTCAAGCCCGGCCAGACGGGGCTGGCGCCGGGCGAGCCGGGCGACGTGGAAGAGGTGGCCCGGCTGGCCGGGCCGCTGGTGCACGGCGTCGAACTGGCCCGCTACCCCGAGCCGTTGGCGCCCGACACGGCGGCCCGCCGGTCCGGTCTTCCGGCCCTCGCACCGGACGAGGTGGCGAAGACCGTGGCCGACCTGGCCGGACGCTTCGGCGCCGTGCTGGTGGAGGGCGCGGGCGGGCTGCTGGTCCGCTACGACGCGCAGGGCCGGACCATCGCGGACCTCGCCGCCGCCTGCGAACTCGCGGGCGTCCAGGTCGAGTTCCTGCTGGTCGCGGCAGCCGGCCTGGGCACCCTCAACGCGACGGCGCTGACCGCGGAGGCACTGCGCCACCGCGGCCTGGCGCTGCGCGGGGTGGTGGTCGGCAGCTGGCCCGCCGACCCCGACCTCGCGGCCCGCTGCAACCTGGCCGACCTCCCGTCCGCCGCCGGCGCCCCCCTGCTGGGCGCCCTGCCGGCCGGCGCGGCGGCCGCCCAATCGCCGTCCGCCTTCCGCGAGTTGGCCGCATCCTCGCTCGCCCCGTCGCTGGGCGGTCACTGGGACGCCGAGGCGTTCGCGACGGCGCACCACCCCGGCTGAGACGCCCGAACCGCTCCGCGCCCGAACGCGGGCGGGCGACCGGCGGGCCGGGCAACCACGAGCCGATCCCGCCGACGCACAGGCCCAGGTAGGCGTCGTCGGTGACGTCCATGACGAACAGCGGCAAGGTGGCGGACATCCGACCGGCCGCGATCTGCCTGGGCGGAGGTGCCCGCGTTCGCCGGGTCGTACTCGCCGGAGGCGGGCGGGCACCCGGTGCTGCTCGACGCGCCGACGGGCACCCTGGTGGACTCCCGGCCGCCGAAGCCCGGACACCGCGGCGGGCGGCCGGTCCTCGCGCTACTCCCCCGCCCCTCCCGGTCCGCCGATCAGGCGGGTCACCAACTCGTCCACCAGCTTGGTGCGTTGCTCGGGGGTGAACAGGTCGGGCAGGGCGAGGCGCTCCAGGATCAGCCAGTTCAGGGCCAGGTACAGCAGTTGCACCGCGGTGGCGTCGCCCGGCAGGCCGGCGGCGAGGTGGTAGTCGATGTTGAACTGGAGGTCCGCGCCGATCCGGCGGGTGACGGTCTCCCTCAGTTCGGGGCGGCGCAGCGCGGCCAGGCGGAGTTCCAGCAGGGCGAGGAAGCCGGTCGGGAAGTCGGCGACCCGGTCGACGAGTTGGTGCATCAGCTCGGCGACCCTCGCGCTGTCGCGCGGCCCGGCCAGGCCCTGGGCGAGGGCCTCCGGGTCGGCGCCGAGGCGCTCGTACACGCGCTCGGCGCACTGGGCGAGCAGGGCGTCGCGGTTGCTGAAGTAGTTGGAGGCGGTGCCGGCGGGGACGGCGGCGCGCTGGTCCACCGCCCGGAACGTCAGCCCGCGGGCGCCTTCCTCGGCGAGGACTTCGATGGCGGCGTCGAGCAGGGCCGCGCGTCGTTCGGGATTGCTTCGGGCCATTGCTTGTAACCACTCCACTCGTAGTGCTACGTTCCTACCACTCCAAACAGAGTACTACAGACCAAGTGGTAAACCCCTTCGAAAGGCACTGAATGCGAAAGCTCGTGTACTACGTCGCCGTCTCCATCGACGGCTTCATTGCCGGCCCGGCAGGCGAGTACGACTTCTACCCCCAGCCCGCCGACATGGTGGAGTACCTCCGGGCCGAGTTCCCCGAGACGATGCCGAGCCACGCCCGGCCGCACCTCGGCCTCGACGGGGTGCCCAACAAGCGCTTCGACACCGTGGTGATGGGCCTGAACACCTACCGGCCCGCGCTCGACATCGGCGTCACCAGCCCGTACGGGCACCTGAAGCAGTACGTGGTGTCCTCCACCCTGCCCGAGCCGACCGATCCGACGGTCAACCTGGTCCGCGCCGACCCGCTGGGCCTGGTACGGGAGTTGAAGCAGCAGGGCGGCGACGGCGATATCTGGCTGTGCGGCGGCGCCCGGCTGGCGGGCGAACTGCTGCCGGAGATCGACGAACTGATCTGGAAGCGCTACCCCGTGGTGGCCGGCACCGGCCTCCCCGCGTTCGCCGGCGAGTTCCGGCCGCGCCCGTTCGCCCACGTCGAGACGCTGGAGTTCAGCAACGGCGGCACCATTTCCACCTACCGCGCGGCCGAGTAGCCGTGCGACACCCTGGCGCGCGGCCGGCGCCGGGCGGGGCCCACCGGCGCGGTGCACGGGAGGCCGGGCGGGGCCGGCCTCCCGTGCGGGCCCGCCGCGCCGAACAGCGGGCGGCAGGGCGGCAGTTGCGTCAGCTGCGCCAGCCGTGCCAGCCGTGCCAGCTGCGTCAGTCGCTTCAGTCGCTTCAGTCGCTTCAGTCGCGGAGGAAACCCTCCAGGGACGCCGCGAGGGCCACCGGGGTCTCGTACATCGGGTAGTGGCCGCTGCCGGCCAGCTCCTCGAGCTCGGCGTTGGGGTAGTGGGTGAGGAAGGTCCCGCGCATCACGTCGGCGGTGAGGGCGAGGTCGTGCTCGCCGACGATCACCTTGACCGGCACCGGGTTGCCGCTGATCCGGCCCTCCAGGTCGGCCGTCGCCCAGTCGCGGACGTAACCGCCGAAGGCCTCGGGGGCGGACAGCCGGAGCGACTGCTCGACCATGCGGTCGAGCCAGACCCGGCCGGCCCGCTGTCCGGTGACCAGATCGAGGATCGCCAAGCGCTTCTCCCGGTCCTCGGCGGCACCGTAGAACAGCGCCTCACCCGCCTCGTCCAGCGGGTACGCCCCGGCCGGCACCGGGGCCAGACCGACCAGTTTGCGCACCCGCAGCGGCGCCTCGGCAAGCACCTGCTGGGCCGCCTTCCCGCCCATCGAGTGGCCGACCAGGGAGAACCGGTCCCAGCCGAGCTGGTCGGCCAGGGCGAGCGCGTCGGCCGCGATCTCGGCGAGCGTGTACCTGCCGGGGACGTCCTTGCGTTGCCCGTAGCCGCGGTAGTCGAGGAAGGCGTAGCTGAACGCGTCCCCGTCGAGGTAGTCGAGGAACGGGCCCCAGCCGGCGCTGGTGCCGAACCAGTCGTGGAGCACCAGGACGTGGTGGTCGCCGGTGCCGGTCGAGCGGTGAGAAATCGTCATGCCCTCGGTCGTTCCCCGCGAACCACCCGCCCGAACGGACGGTTCGCACGGAACGGACCGCGGACCCCGCACCGGCGGACGCGCGCAGCCTGGGCGCGCCGGTGGTCGAACGGTCCACCCGGGGCGTGACCTTGACGGACGCGGGCCGGGTGCTGGTGGAGGCGGCGGACACGATCGCGGCCCGCCTCGCCCAGGAGTTGGCCACCCGCATCACCACCGGGGCCCGCACCCTCACCTGCACCCGAACGGGCGTCCCCGCGTCACCACCGCCCCCGCCCGCCCGTTGAACAACCGTCAGCCCCCGCCCCCGAGGAGTCCGTCATGCGCACCGCACTCACCACCCTCGCCGCCCTCCTCCTCGCGGCCGCCCCGGCCACCGCCGCCACCACCCCGGACCAGACCTACAGCATCCCGGTCGGCGCAATCACCGACCTGGGCGCCCTCCCCCAACTCGGCGGCCTGGGCTACGACTTCGCCCACCTCCTCGGCCAGTGACACGACTCCCCTGACGCCCCCACCCCAACGGAGCTCCCCCTCCGCCGGGCTCACCTGCTGCGCAGCAGCGCGGTCGCGGCGACTGCGACAACCAGGCCCGTGCGGCGCGGCATGGCGGTGATTCCTCGCTCCATGGTGGTTCCCCCTTCGGGAAGTTGAGGGCGATTCACGGTGAGCCGCCCGCCGCCTGACCGGTTCGAGGCCAGACCGCTGCCGACCCGGGCGGATCCTCGAATCCTTGGGGTTCCACGAGCCCGTCGGAGGAAGTACCGGCCGTCCCGAACGGCCTCGCCGCGGCAACTCACGGCCGCGACGGCCGCGTTCGCCTCGCCTGCGGCATCCGGTGGGGTGCGCCGTTTCGGATCCCGTCCGGGCGCTGGACCGGATCGCGTTGCGGTCCACGGAGCCCGGCACCGGCACCGCCGACCTTGGCGCCCTCGGGACGACGCCGTTGTTGACCGCAAGGTCAAATATGTCGTACCGTCAGGTCATGGGACGACCGAAGCAATTCGACGAGGGCACTGCGATCGCGCAGGCGATGCAGGTGTTCTGGACGAACGGCTACGCCGGGTCCTCGCCGGCCGAGCTGGCCGAGGCGGCGGGCATCGGCAAGGGCAGCCTGTACCACGCCTTCGGCTCCAAGCGGGAGCTCTTCGGCCGGGCGCTGGACGCGTACGACCGCACCGGCACCGAGCTGACCGAGGAGTTCCTGGCGGGGCCGGGCACCGCGAAGGAGTGCATCCGGACCTACCTGGCAATGCTGGTGGACAGGGACTTCGACGGCCCGGTGCGACGCGGCTGCCTCGCCGTCAACACCGCACTGGAGCTCGGCGGGCGGGACGCGGACGCCGCGCTCGCAGTACGCCGACTGACCGAGCACAGCGCCGACCTGCTGGCCGCGCGCATCGAGCGGGGCAAGCTGGACGGCGACATCCCGGGCTCGATGGACGCGCGGACGCAGGCCAGGTTCCTGATGACCGCGCTCGCCGGGCTGCGGGTGATGGCCCGGGCCTACGACCGCGAGACGGTCCTGGCGATCGTCGACACCACCGTCACCACCGTCTTCGGTCCCTGAGGAACCCCCAAGCGCACGACCCCCAAGTGCACGACCCCCTGACCGCACAGCCTTGCCGCCGCGCGGTCTCGCACACCCTGATATTTGACCTCCGATTCAAGAATGTCGGCCGCCCGCAACGGGCGGACCGGAAATGAGGAGCCATGGATCTCGGACTCAACGGCCGCACCGCCCTGGTCACCGGCGCGGGACGCGGCATCGGCCTCGCCATCGCCCGCGCGCTGGCCGCCGAGGGAGTGAAGGTGGTGGGCGCGACCCGCACCGCCACACCGGAGTTGGCCGCCGTCGCCACCGTGGCGACCGCCGATCTGAGCACCCGCCAGGGCACCGAGGACGCGGTCGGGCAGGCGCTGGCGACGCTCGGCGGCATCGACCTGCTGGTCAACAACGTGGGCGCGGGCGACCCCTCCGTCTTCGCCCTCGGTGGCGTGCTGGACGCGGCGGACGAGCAGTGGCAGTCGCTGTTCTATCTGAACGTGATGTCGGCGGTGCGCACCACCCGGGCGGCGTTGCCCAGCCTGCTGGAGCGGCGCGGCGCGATCGTCAACGTCTCCTCGATCAACTCCCGTATCCCCACCGGCTCCCCGGTCGGCTATGCCGAGGCCAAGGCGGCGCTCACCCAGTTCGGCAAGCGCCTCAGCGAGGAACTCGCATCGCGCGGGGTGCGCGTCAACACTGTCTCGCCCGGCCCGACCTCCACCGACCAGTGGACCGCCGCCGACGGCTACGGCGGCCGGATGGCGGACGCCATGGGCGTCCCCCTCGATGCCCTGCTGGACGGCCTGCCCGCCCGGGCGGGCACCGCGTCGGGCCGGCTCTCCACCCCGGAGGAGGTCGCCGACCTGGTGGTCTTCGCCCTCTCCGACCGGGCCGCCAACATCCACGGAGCGGACCTGGTGGTTGACGGCGGAACCCTCAAGTCCGCCTGAACAGCAACAAGTTGACGTTCAATCAGCTCAGCAGCCGGGTCCAGCGGCGCCACTGCTCCTCGCGCCCGTACCCGGCCGCCCGCCAGGCCGACCGGCCGAGTTCGTTGTGCTCCAGCACCATCGCGTCGGCCCGCCGCCCGCCCAGTGCCTCGAAGCGGGCGTGCGCGGCGGCCAGCAGTGCGCCGCCGATGCCGCGGCGGCGGGCCGACGGGTGGACGGCCAGCCGGTAGAGGTGGCAGCGCCAGCCGTCCCAGCCCGCGATCACCGTGCCCAGGATCGCGCCGTCCCGCACCGCCAGGATCAGCGCCTGCGGGTCGCGTTCCAACAGCCCTGCCAGGCCTGCCCGGTCGTCGCTGATGCTGGTGCCCTCGGCGGCCTCGGCCCAGAACGCCAGCACCGCGTCGATGTCGGCGGGCAGCGCGGCCCGCAGTTCGTACTCGTTCATGGCACCCCTTCCTACCAGCGGCGACGGCCCGGCCACCAGCCATGTGCGGACCCGCTCTTGACGGCACCGGCCCCGCCCCAGCAAGGTGTGGGCCACTCCCTCGCACCGCTTCCCGTCCCGACCCTCCCCACCTCGGAGATGGCATGCGTGCGCAAAGAACCGCCCATCGCTACCGCCGCGACGGCCTGCCGATCGGCCTCGCGGCCGCCGCCCTCGCCCTGGCCGGCGCGGGCCTGGGCCTCGGCCTCGACTCCCCCGCGTCGGCGGCGCCGCCGACCGTCGATGTGGTCGACAACGGGCACTTCGACCAGGGCAACCGGATGCCCGCCTGGAGCTGCGAGAGCGGCCGGGTGCTGCCGCCGTCCGACGCCTTCGGGACGCTGGAGGGCCGTCCGACCGACAGCAGCTTCGCGGGCTGCACCCAGCGCGTCACGGTCGAACCGAACTCCACGTACCGGCTGAGCGCCCGGGTCACCGGGCCGTTCGCCTTCGCGGGCGTCACCGGATCCGGCACCACGGACCTCGCCCTCTGGTCGAACCGGAACGACTGGAACGAACTGACCGGGACGGTCACCACCGGCCCGGACACCCGCACGCTGATGGTGTACTTCCATGGCTGGTACCAGCAAGGGCCGTACCGGATCAGCTCGTTCGAGCTGTGGGGCCCGGGGCAGCCGCGGAACACCCGCACCCCGGTCCCGGCCGGCGGCAGCCCGGCACCCTCGGCCGGCCCTGCCACCTGACGCCGACCGCGACGCCCGCCCCGTCCGCCGGCTGACACCCCTGCACCGTCCGCACTCTCCGCCCCCGCCTCGGAGCTGACGGGTCCTCAGCCGCGCAGCGCCCAGACCGTGGTGGTCTTCACGGCCGCGTCCTCCAGGTCCGCGGCGACCGGGACGGCGTACTCGGCGAGAGCCGTGAAGCGTTCGCGCGGCAGATAGGCCCGGCCCGGATCGCCGACCACCACGGTCGCGCCCCGGGCGGCGGCGCGCTCCAGGAACGGCAGGAAGCGCGCCGCCATCGCCCGCTCGTAGAACACGTCGCCGGCCAGCACCACTTGGCAGCCGTCGCCGTCGCCGTCCAGCACGTCCGCCAGTTCCGCCGTCACCGACACACCGTTGGCGGCCGCGTTCACGGCGATCGCCGCCACCGCGTACGCGTCGATCTCCGCCGCCCGCACCTGCGCCGCGCCGCTCAGCGCCGCCGCGACCCCGACCAGGCCGGAGCCCGCCGCCAGGTCCAGCACGCTGCGTCCCGCCACCAGTTCGGGCCGATCCAGCACGTGCCGGGCCACCGCGACGCCACCCGCCCACGGGAACGCCCAAAACGGCGGCGGCAACCCGATCTCACCGCGTTCCCGCTCGGTGACCTCCCACAGCGCGATCGCGTCCTGCGCCATGCGCAGCCGCACCTCGGGCACGAACGGCACCGGCCCGGGCCGGGTGTGGGCGCGCACGAACTCCGTGTCGGCGGAAGAGATCTGACGCTCGGCGGTACCCCGCAGCGTGGCGGTGTCGTTCCCCATGGCGCACAGCCTAGGGCCAGTGATCGCTTCCCACGCGCAAGCAGCAGGCCGCCCACACGATCGCCGCGATTGCCTCCGCACGAGCACCGACCGAACACAGGCCACGTACCGTTTCGATACCGAAGCCGTGATGAGCTGCGGAAACGCTCGCTCCGCTGAGGGCGCCCGAGTACGATCCGGGCAGACGCCCCGGTTTTCACGGCACCACCGCACACGGGTTGTGCCCGGCCGCGGGCGGCAACTCGCGCGGGCGCGCCCGGTACCACACGCCGGTGTGCCGCGACCCGCGTCCACGGCACCGCGCGCCAGGGCGGTGGCGCGAAGCGGAAGGGCAGCGACTTGGCGGATCGTCTTACCGGCGGGGACTCCTCGCTGCTGCGGCGGATCAACGCGGCGGTCACCCTGCGGTCGTTGCGCGACGGACAGGCCGTCACGCTCACCCAACTCGTCGGCGACACCGGCCTGTCCAGACCCACCGTCGAGGGCGTCATCGAGGGGCTGCTGGAGTCCGGGCTCGTCGCCGAGGTCGAACACGTCCAGGAGTCGGGCCGTCAACGCGGCCGCCCGGCCCGCTGGTTCCGCTTCCGCGCCGAGGCCGGGCACGTCCTCGGCATCGAAATCGGCGTCCACGACCTGCGGGTGGTCCTCGCCGACCTGGCCGGCGAGGTACTCACCAGCTTCGCCAAGCCGGTGGACGAGTCGATGGAGGCCGAGGAACGGCTCACCCAACTCCGCACCACCGTCGCCGAAGTACTGCGCAAGGCCGGGGTCTCCCGCGACAACCTGTGGGAGGTCGCCGTCGGCACGCCCGGCATCGTCGACCGCGAAGGCGTCGTCCGGCTCGGCACCGCGATGCCCGGCTGGACCGGCCTCGACCTCGGCGCCCG
Organism: Kitasatospora sp. NPDC059673; assembly: GCF_042734215.1. Taxonomy (NCBI): domain Bacteria; kingdom Bacillati; phylum Actinomycetota; class Actinomycetes; order Kitasatosporales; family Streptomycetaceae; genus Kitasatospora; species Kitasatospora sp. NPDC059673. The sequence continues at coordinate 311,967 of NZ_JBHWEN010000002.1, forward strand.
GCTGCGCCGCTCGTTCCGCTGCCCCGTGGTGATCGAGAACGACGCCAACCTCGCCGCCATCGCCGAACACTGGAAGGGCGCCGCCGTCGGCAAGGGCGACGTGGTGTTCGTGATGGCCGGCCTCAGCCCGGGCGCCGGCTCGCTGATCGGCGGCCGGCTGCACCGCGGCTTCGGCGGCGCGGCCGGCGAGATCGGCGCCCTCCACCTGCTCGGCCGGCAGGCCACCCCCGAGCGGCTGCTCTCCACCACCGGCCAGCCCCTCGACCCGCTGGACGAGGCCGCGGTGGCGCGCGTCCTGCGCCTGGCCCGGGAGGGCGACCAGGTCGCCCAGGTCGCCATGGACCGCTTCCTCGGCCGCCTGGTCCACGACGTCACCGCGCTCGTCCTCGCCCTCGACCCCGAACTCGTCGTGGTCGGCGGCTGGGCGGCCGGCCTGGACGGCGTCCTGGAACCGCTGCGCGAACAGCTCTCCCGCTACACGCTGCGCGCGCCCGAGGTCGCCCTCGCCGCACTCGGCTCCGAGGTGGTGGCGATGGGCGCCCTGCGGATCGCGCTCGACCACGTCGAGGAGCAGCTGTTCGCCGTCGATCCGCCGGTGCGGTAACGCACGCCGTCCCACGGCAGACGGCGCAACTCCCGGCCGCCGAGCCGGTCCCCGAACCGACCGCCGAACCGGTCCCCGACCCGGCCCCCACCCCGGTCGCGGGCATCGGTTCGCGACCGGTCCGGCTCAAAGCCGTGCCACCCCTGTTCACCGTTCCGCATCGGTGACCAGGGGTGGCACGGGCAGCTGAAAATCTTCCGACGGACCGTCAGGACGCAGCGTTGGCCGCCGCGTTGGCAGTGACCGGCGTCGCGACCTGGACGGCCGTGCCGAACTCGCCGAAGGTCAGCTTGCAGGTGTCGGCGCGGTAGGTGGAGATGCCGACGGCCGCCAGCCGGCCCGCCGCGGCGTACTGGGTGGTGACCACCAGCACCGGGGTGCCCGGGGGGCGCTCCAGCAGCGCGGCCTCGGCGGACTCCGCCACGCCCAGCTCCACCGAGCGGGACTCGCCGTCGGCGCCGAGGCGCTCCAGCTGGCGCAGCACGCCGCGGGCGCGGTCGCCCTCGTCCACCACCACGGCCAGCCGCGGCTGCCCGGCGGCCGCCATGTGCAGCGACTCGACGGCGACCGTCACGCCCTGCGCGATCCGCAGCCGGCGCACCGTGTGCACCTGCTCGCCCTCGGCGATGCCGAGGGTGCGGGCCAGTGCGGCGGAGGCGGCGCCGGTGGTGCAGTCGACGACCTTCCACTCCTGGCCGCGCGCGGCCCCGGCCCGGGCGGACTCGCGTTCGCCGACCGGGATGCCGACGCGCGGGGCGGCGACGAGCGTACCGATGCCGCGACGGCGCACCAGGCGGCCCTCCAGCTCCAGCTGGTCGAGCGCCTGCCGCAGGGTGGCGCGGGCCACGCCGAAACGGGCCGAGAGCTCACGCTCGTTGGGCAGGATCTGGCCGGTGGAGAACTCGGCGTCCATGGTGCGCAGCAGCACCGAGCGCAGGTGCCAGTACTTCGGCTCCGCAGTCGCCGTGAGCGTTCCTTGCCCCACCGTGTCCTCCACCCTGAAGAGCGACGGCCCCGCCGCTGCTCCCCCGGTTTCGGCAGGTGGGGAGGGCGGGCTTTATCCGTGCTTCTTTATTAAAGGTCTTTGCAGTAAGCGACAGTAGGGGGTGCCCGTGGACATGGTCAAGACCAATGGGTGGGCTCCTTCGGGGCAAAGCGAACCTGCGCGCGACCGCAACCCGGTACTCTCGCCGGGTGAAGAGTGTTTCCACGGTCAACGTCAACGGGATCCGGGCTGCCGCCAAGAAGGGCTTCCTGGAGTGGATCGACGACACCAAGTCCGAGGTGGTGTGCCTGCAGGAGGTCCGGGCCGAGCCCGAGCAGTTCGGCGAGGTACTGGCCCGGCTCGACGGCTGGCACGCGGTCTGGGCGCCGGCCGCGGCGAAGGGCCGTGCCGGCGTTGCCGTTCTCTCCCGCCGCGAGCCGGACGCCACCCGGATCGGCTTCGGCTCGGCCGAGTTCGACGTCTCCGGCCGCTACGCCGAACTCGACCTCCCCGGCGTGACCGTCGCCTCCCTCTACCTTCCCTCCGGCGAGGTCGGCACCCCGCGGCAGGACGAGAAGGAACGCTTCATGGCCGAGTTCCTGGTCCACCTCGGAGCGCTGCGCGAGCGCGCCGCCGCCGAGGGCCGCGAGGTGCTGGTCTGCGGCGACTGGAACATCGCCCACCGCGAGATCGACCTGCGCAACTGGAAGGGCAACTCGAAGAAGGCCGGCTTCCTCCCCGAGGAACGCGCCTGGCTCTCCCGTGTCCTCGACGACCACGACTACGTCGACGTCCTGCGTCAGCACCACCCGGACCAGGAGGGCCCGTACTCCTGGTGGTCCTACCGGGGCCGCGCCTTCGACAACGACTCCGGCTGGCGGATCGACATGATTTTTACAACGCAGGGTATCGCAAGCCGCTGCACCGACGCCTACGTGGAGCGCCCGGCCTCCAGCGCCGAGCGCTGGTCCGATCACGCCCCCGTCACAGCGGTCTTCGACCACACGTTCTAGCCAGGGAATCCGAACCGCTGCTGCCGTCGGCGCGCGGCAGCAAGGGGTGTCACGGCAATCGAATGCATACCGCCCATCAGGACGGGAGTAGGTGGCTGGGGCGATGCGGCCATCCCGGCTTCGGCTGGTGGCGGGGTCGCTCGCGCGTTCCGGCACCGGGCCGGACGCGTGACAACGCCCCTCGCGCCCGAAGGGCCCCAGGAGCAACCAGCTGGCTCCGCGCTTCTCCTCTCATCTGGCGAGGGAGGACAAGCACTGCCCCGTCAGTCGGTCCCACTACGGGCCCGCACCAGCAGTACGTCGCCCACCGTCAGCAGTCCGCCACCGGCCAGGCCGGCCCACGTCAGCGCCCCGGGCGCGCCCGTGTCCGGCAGGCCCGCACCGCCATGCGGCCGCGCCAAGGGGCCGCTGCGGCCGGGCGCCTTCGCGCAGACGCCCGCCCCCCGCGCCTGCCCTTCGGCGAGCATGCCTGCACCGCCACACAGACCTGTGCCTGGCCGCTGTGCACCGCCTCCCCTGCGGGTCCCACGCCGAGGCGGACGCGGCGTTGGTCACCTTGCCCGCCCGTCGGCGTCTGGTTCCGCCTCCATGGCCACGAGGAATCCCGAACCCACCCAGGCCGCGAACGCCACCAGCGGCCCCGGTATCCGCATTCCCCAGGGCCGCACGAGAGCGAGGGCCATGACGATCCCGGTGCCTGCCATGCCGATGGTCACGGTGTTGAGCACCACCCAGCCGGCCAGGCCGAATCCGTCGCCGATCGGTAAGAGTCCGGCGATCGCGCCGACCACCCACGAGACCTTGATCAACAGATAGGGCGTCATCACCAGCGCCGCCCCGTACGCAGCCGGCCGACCCACCCGGTCCAATCGATCCATTGCGGGTTCCCTCCTCAGTCGCGGGAACCACACCTTCATCCACTGCCCCGCCCCGTCACATCGTGCGCGGGTCGTGCGCGCATCATCCGCCAGGATGAAACTGGCCAACACCCGAGCCGAGCTTGGCGTGGTGGACGGAATGGCTGCGGCCGTAGCGGAGGAAGTCTTCCCCCGAGCAGAGCGGGCAGCAGCCGGCCTGCGAGGCGGTTCGTCCGGCAACGGGCCATCAAAATGGAATGGGCGCCCACTCGTGAACGAGGTTCCCCAGGTGCCGCCGCCGGACGCCGATGTAGCAGACGGCGAGCAGCGGACCGACGTCGCGGCAACAGTGTTGCGATCCTCGGCCGTCCCGAAGGACGACCGCCACGGACTGTTCCTGGCGCCCGCCTCCGGGGAGACGGATGTTGCGATCCTCGGCCGTCCCGAAGGACGACCGCCACCCCGGCCCGGCACCCGAGGTGCGGTACGTCGAACGGTTGCGATCCTCGGCCGTCCCGAAGGACGACCGCCACCTTGACCCGGTCGAGCGCGATGGGCGTGCCCTCGCCGTTGCGATCCTCGGCCGTCCCGAAGGACGACCGCCACCGGGCCGAGCTCCGCCCGGCGGGCGTAGATTGCGTCGTTGCGATCCTCGGCCGTCCCGAAGGACGACCGCCACCAGTGCGACGGCCGTGGTGGAGGCACTGTTCACCGGTTGCGATCCTCGGCCGTCCCGAAGGACGACCGCCACTGTGGCAGCAGCGGGGCGAGACGATGATCCCGGTGCAGTTGCGATCCTCGGCCGTCCCGAAGGACGACCGCCACGTCGACGTTCCGTGCCGAGGACAAGACGGGTGCCAGGTTGCGATCCTCGGCCGTCCCGAAGGACGACCGCCACGGCCCGCCCCCCGCAGCCGTCACGACACCCCCGGAAGGTTGCGATCCTCGGCCGTCCCGAAGGACGACCGCCACCCCGGCGCACCTCCGCGTGAGTCTGGGCAGACGAGATGTTGCGATCCTCGGCCGTCCCGAAGGACGACCGCCACCCGGCGCCGCACCCGGCACTGCTGCTGCCGCCGATGTTGCGATCCTCGGCCGTCCCGAAGGACGACCGCCACCCAGCTGATGATCGGCCGTGACGACGCAGCGCTCCGGTTGCGATCCTCGGCCGTCCCGAAGGACGACCGCCACCGGCGCGGGGTCACAGCCGGTAGGCCGGCCGCAGGAAGTTGCGATCCTCGGCCGTCCCGAAGGACGACCGCCACCGGCGCGGGGTCACAGCCGGTAGGCCGGCCGCAGGAAGTTGCGATCCTCGGCCGTCCCGAAGGACGACCGCCACCCACGGCCTCGGCCTGCTCGACTCCGGAGCCTGGGAGTTGCGATCCTCGGCCGTCCCGAAGGACGACCGCCACCGGGGCATCAGGGCGGTACCCGGGGGTATCGGGCGCGTTGCGATCCTCGGCCGTCCCGAAGGACGACCGCCACGGCATATAACCAGGGTGAACACGTCCCGAGTGACTGCGATGCGGAGGCTGTTCACCGGCTGATTCCGCTCAACTCGGACATCGCGCTTCGGTGCGATCCGCGTGGCGTGTGTGCACTTGGGGTTCCGAAGCTTGCTCTGTCACAGGATGAGGTCCTCACGGTGGCTTTGCACTTGGGCGATGCCGAGTGTCCGTACGTCGTTGAAGCCGTTGTGCGGGAGGCGGTAGATCCGGATGCTGTCGGTGTTCTCGTCGATGGTGTTGCCGATGTCGTTGAGGAGGTGCAGGAGGTCGACGTCGGTCGCGGCGATCTCGAAGACGGACTTCTGGACCCTCAGGCCGTGGCCTTCGCACAGCTTCGCGACTTTCCGGAGTCGGCGGCGGCCTTCGGGTGTGGTGGTGTCGACGCCGTAGGTGAGCAGCAGGTCCATCAGCCGGCCGTCCAGGGTAGGTATCCGGGGAGGTCGCCTCGGATGTGGCGGGCGAGGATGCGGCACTGCAGGACCGGGAGGAGTGCGGCGGGGACTGTCCGGCCGGCTGCCGGGTGTTCCCAGGGTTGGGTCTTCCATTCCTGCCAGGCGGCGAGGACCGTTTTGCGGCCGTCTTCGGTGAGGTTGACGGCTCCGCCTGCGAGGGTGTCGAAGTGGTGGGCCCTCAGTTCTCGGCGGTTGAGGAGGGTGAGGGCGAATCGGTCAGCGAGGACGGGCCGGAATTCTTCCATCAGGTCGAGGGCGAGTGCCGGTTTCGCGGGGCGCAGGCCGTGGAGGAAGCCGATGTAGGGGTCGAGGCCGATCTGTTCGATGGCGCCGTGGACGAGGTTGCGCAGCAGTCCGTAGGTGAAGGAGAGGGTGGCGTTGACGGGGTCGGTCGGTGGGCGGCGGTTGCGGTGGGTGAAGGCGGGGATGTCGTCGGTGGGGCGGTGTATGTCGCGGAGGGCGGCGAAGTAGTTGCGGGCGGCGTTGCCTTCGATGCCCATGAGGATGTCGAGCGAGTCCGTGTACTGGGTATCGGTGAGTGCTTCGGCGAGTTTGGCGGCGGCTACGCGGATGCGGGTCTGTGCGGTCGGGTTGGTGTCGCGGGCGGCGCGGAGCAGGATCCAGCGGCTGTTGCGGATTTTTCCGGCGACGGTGTTACGGGCGATGGCGAGTCGTTGGTGGGGGTCGGTGTGGGCGCGGTGTTGTTCGTGGCGCAGGAGGACGTTGCCGCGGACGGGGCCTTCGAGGCGTGCTTGGAAGCGTCCGCCGCGGGTCATCCAGGTGATGGGGCGTCCGTCCTGGGCGCAGCGGGTGAGGAGTTCGGTGGAGAGGTTGATGTGGCCGTAGAGGACGATGGCGTCGAGGCGTCGCAGGGGGAGGGTCTTGCGGCCGGGGGTGTCGGGGAGGTGGATGCGGAGGGCGTCCTGGTCGAGGCGGAGGTCGGTGCCTTGGGTTTGGACGTAGAGGGTGTTGAGGAGTTCGAGGGTCATGGGTGTGTGGAATCTTCGTCGGGGAGGGTGAGAGGTCGGTGAGGGCGTGGTGGTAGTGGCGGGTTCGGGTGAGGATGATGGGGATGCAGGTGGCGGCCATGGAGCAGCGGCGGCAGCGGTTGTCGTTTGCGGGTGGCGGTAGTTGGCGGGTGGTGAGGAGCTGGCGGACGGCCTGAGTGGTGGTGGCGACGCGTTGGTACAGTTCGGGGGTGATGGTGATGGTGTGGCGTCGTCGGTCGGCTGCGGAGTAGATCGCGGCGTGGGGTACGGGTTGTTGGAACATGTGTTGCAGGCAGATGGCTTGGGCTGCTGCTTGGACGTCGGCGGGTCCGCCCGGGTGGTAGCGGCCTGATTCGTGTTCGACGGGCGGGATGGTGCCGTTGTCGTGGAGTTCGACGGTGTCGCACGCTCCGGTGAGTCCCAGGTCGTCGTGCCAGACGCGGAGGGCGTACAGGGTGCGGATGGTGCCGCGTCCGCGGTTGCCGGGGGTGTCGACGCGTTGGTGGAGGAGGGTTCCGCGGGTGGTGGCGGCGTCCTCGGTGTTGCGATTCTCGGCCGTCCCGAAGGACGACCGCCATTAAGAGGGCAAACAGGTGTAGTGCTCCGGCCAGGAGAGGGCGACTTGGGGTTGGTCGCCGTCTCCCGGGCGGGGGTTGGGGTGGGTCATCCGACGATGCGGGTGAGGGTGACGCCCTTGTCGGCGAGGCCGGTTTCGTCGATGTCGATGGGGCCGTAGTCGGTGATGCTGCGGGCGGTGGCGTCGTGGAGCTGCTTGATGCGGATGCGGTCGAAGAGGGTGTGGGAGGGCAGGCGGCCGAAGGCGTCGTCGTGGGTGAAGACGTAGAGGCCGCGCAGGGCGAGGCTGCCGCGGGCGGCGGCGCGGTCGTGTTCGAACATGATCTCGAAGGCACGCCAGAACATGACGAGGTCGTCGCTGGTGACGCCGGTGCGCTTGGCGAGCGGGGCGCTGAAGTGGCCGGCTCCGCGGTACAGGGCGTAGGGGACGATGTGCTTGGTGCCCATCTCGGTCTCCTTGCCCTTCTTGTCCTCGGTGGGCTTGTTGAACGCGTCGACGTCTTCCTGCTTGGTGGGGGTGACGCGGGTGATGCCGATCTCGAGGGGGGTGATCGGGTCGATGGAGCGGGAGAAGGTGAGCTGCATGGGGCCCTGGACACGGCCGGCGGGCTTCTTGCCGGTGCTCATGACGGCGCCGAACATGCGGATGTCGTAGAACGTCTGGCACATCCAGGCGCGGGCGTCGGCCTGCTGGGTCTTGGCGCCGAGGGCCGTGTAGGCGCGTTCGTGCTGGCTGTTGAGGGCAACGCCGGCTTCGACGTAGATGTCGTAACCGGGCCTGGGCTGGTGCTGGTTGAGCATGGCGACGGTGTTGCGGATCTTGCGCTTGATGGCGACGTCGGTGATGAGGCCCTGCCCGGAGACGGGGTCGGTGCGGGGGCTTCCGCCGGCGTCGGGGTCGCCGTTGGGGTTGCTGTCGACGGCCTCGACGAGGAAGACGAAGTCGTGCTTGCGGGCGGGGTCGAGGTGGGCGTCGGTCATGGCGGTCTCGTTCTCCAAGAAGTGGTACACGGACGGGGATTGGCGTTTGGTCAGGAGGGCTGTTCGTCGGGGGTGTTCGCGGCGGCCTTGGCTGCCTTCGCGGCGGCTTTGGCAGCTGCTGCCACGGCGCGGGCGGCGAAGTCGGCGGCACGCTGCTGTTCGTAGCCGATGACGAAGCGGGCCTGCTCGCGGGGCGACAGGTGCGTGGGCGGGTCGTCGGTGAGCGCGCTGAGCACCTGCGCCAGCCGCTCGCTCAGGGCGGCGTGAGCACCCGGCTTGTCACGGCGCAGGCGCTTGAGGTGGGCGTTGGCGCCGTGGCGGAGGTTGGCCAGGACCGCGGCCGGGGCGGTCATCGCGGTGCCGAAGTACTTGTCGCCGATGGTGGCCTTCACGTCGGGCAGGGCCGCCGCCTGGATCGCCTCCAGGACGGCGAACGCCCGCCCGCACAGGTAGGCGGGGTCGGTGCTGTCGGAGTCGAGCCTGGGCATCGGGCGGTCCGTTCGGTCGTGGGAGCGGTTGAGGGCGAGGCGCAGCAGCGCGGTGCGCGGGGCGTCGATGCGGTGGTCGGCGCGGATGCGCTGGAGCAGGAGCGGGAGCAGGCGCGCCGGTGGCGGGGTGCGGCGCAGGGCGCTGTGCAGGAGTTCGCGTTCGATGCCGTGGGGTGCGGTGCCCTTGACGTACTGGGTGCCGTTGTGGCGGCCGGCGGCGAGGGTGAGGTGCCACAGGGCCAGGTAGCGGGTGGTGCCGCGCCAACCGTCGTGGACGCCGTGGTCCTCGAACCAGGCGCCGAGGTTGGCCTTGACGGTGTGCAGGGGGACGTCGAGCCATTCCCGCACCACGGTGCGGGCGTTGTTCAGGCCCAGGGTGAGGGCGTAGAAGTCGTTGGGGTCGACGCGGCCGGCGGCGGCCGGGTCGGGGGTGTGGTGGAGGGTGTCGATGAGGTGGGCGACGGCGTCCGGATCCGGGTCGTTGTCGTCGATGAGCTCGATGAGCGGCTCGTCGACGGGCTCGCGCGTCCACCACAGCAGCACGCCGTCGGACAGGGAACGGCGGTGCCGGGCGGAGGCGAGCATGGTGTTGAGCGCGGCCATGGAGCGGCTTCCGCAGCGGTCGCACACCGGGGTGTTGACCAGCTTGACAGCTCCGCCCCTACCCTGCGCGGGCGAGTTGACGCTCACCAGCTGCGCCTCGTTACTGCCCCCGGTCGACGGGATCGTGCCCTTCCTGATCGGCTCGGGGATCGTCGACAGCAGGTCGCCCGGCTCGCCGCACACCAGGCACAGCTCCTGCTGCGCACCGCCAGCACCCTTGCGCTCGCGCACGACGCGCGCCCACAACTCCCGCACCGATGCACGCTCGTGCAGCCAGCGGCCGTCCACCAGTACGCCGACCGTGTGCCGGGCGTCCACCTCCGGAGGAATCCTGTCCTTGGCGAGGCCGCGGGTGAGCACCTCCAGAGCCAGGCCGGCCGACGGATCGTCAGGCACCTCGTCCGCCCAGCGGCGCAGCAGGGCGAGGTACTCCCCTCTTCGGCGGGCGGCCTCGGCCACGTCCTTCTCGCTCGGCCCGTGTTCGTCGCCTTCGCCGCGGGCTCGGCCGAGGACGAACTCGGCGGTGTCCACCAGCAGGAACGGCGGTACGCGCGTTCCCGACCGCTGCACGTACGGCACCGCCTCGACGGTCGCCTCGCCCCGTGACTTCGGCGGCGGCCGACGATCGGCCAAAGACGGGGCCGCGCCACCGGTCGTGATCACCAGCGCCCAGTCGACCTGCCGGTACCGATAGAACTCCGGCGGCAGGCCCTCCAACCGCCCGGCCTGCTCGGCCAACCGCTGCAGCAGCACCGGCTCACCCCTCGCCGTCGACACGCCACGGTGCCGACGGCATCGCCACCGCGTCCGCGGACAGCGGCTCCTCGGGCACCTCCATCACCCCGTCCACCAGCCGCGCACGGAACCACCGGTAGCGCTCGCCCTTCGGCGTGTAGACGATCGAGTGCAGCATCACCCCCAGCTCCTCGATCCGCCCCGCCGGCGCGGGCGCCTCGCTCGCCGGCCCGAACGAGGCGCTGAACTCCCGGCACCCCAGGAACGGCTGCGAGAAACACGCACCCCGATCCACCCGCCGGCGCAGCTGCTCCCGGAACTTCTCCTCCGGCGCGTTCGCGTGCCGCGCCACCACGATCTGCGCCCGGATCCGGTACGCGACGTCCGCCAGCGCCATCGTGTTCCGCTGGTCCCGATCCTCCTCCACGTCGTACCGGGCGCCCGGGACGGTCTGGAGCTCCTGCACCTTCTTCGCCGTGACGACCGACTTCACCTCGTTGCGACGCACCTGCATCCACTGCACCGGCCGCAGCACCTCGATCGCCCGCACCACATACCGGAACTCGGGCTTCCAGTAGATCGCCTCCAACACCCCCGTCGCGGCCGACGGAGTCATCACCGGATAGCTCACCCGCTCCGACTTCAACTCCGGCCTGGTGAAACACGCAAGAGGCCCCCACACCTCCACCACCAGATCCGGGAACACCCACCCCGCATTCCCCCGACGACGAGCAAGAGCATCCCGCTCCCCCGCCGCAGCAACCCTTCCGGCCACCACAATCGCCTTTCCGTACACAGAAAATGACGCAACATCAGTTCTGCTGCGCCGAGGCGACCGTAGACCAGCCCACCGACAACGACCGGAGCGCAGACTCCCCCGCACCCGCCATGGAGAACAGGTTCGGTCGGCATCAGCCAAAAAACAGACAGAAAGTTCAACAAACCCCACCCCGAAGACCAGCCGGGGACTTGTGACGACCGATCCGCGACCGAACAGCAGTCAAAAATGACCGGAAATCTCCATGCCGCACGGCCACAGTTCTGCCCGGTTGCGATCCTCGGCCGTCCCGAAGGACGACCGCCACCCACGGCGCGACCGTCCTGCGATGGTCGACACCGCTGTTGCGATCCTCGGTCGCCCCGAAGGGCGACCGCCACCCCGCTGCCGGTCGTCCGTTCCGGCCGAGGCAAGGGGTTGCGATCCTCGGTCGCCCCGAAGGGCGACCGCCACTGGGCGGCCGGGGACGACAGCGATTCCAGCGTCCCGGCCAGGGCGGTTGCGATCCTCGGTCGCCCCGAAGGGCGACCGCCACCGGTCCCCCGCTTCGGCAGCGGCCGCCGCTGCGGAGCGGTTGCGATCCTCGGTCGCCCCGAAGGGCGACCGCCACGACCATCAGGTGCGGTTCCTCGTAGAAGGTTTGCCAGTTGCGATCCTCGGTCGCCCCGAAGGGCGACCGCCACCTTGGCTTCGATGAAGGACGGCCGGTCGGACAGGGTGTTGCGATCCTCGGTCGCCCCGAAGGGCGACCGCCACGCTGGCGCAGGAATCCGGGCTGCTGTCCCTACTGCAGTTGCGATCCTCGGTCGCCCCGAAGGGCGACCGCCACCCGCCGCTTCCAGGGAGATCGCGTGTACCGCGCAGCCGTTGCGATCCTCGGTCGCCCCGAAGGGCGACCGCCACTACCGGGTGGTGATCTCGCGGGTGGCGGCGAACCGGTTGCGATCCTCGGTCGCCCCGAAGGGCGACCGCCACGCGACTGTCCAACCGCGACAGGCAGTGGGTTGAGGTGTTGCGATCCTCGGTCGCCCCGAAGGGCGACCGCCACCCCGGGGGTCCTCCGGCCGGGAGTCGTACGCCTCGCTGTTGCGATCCTCGGTCGCCCCGAAGGGCGACCGCCACACCGTGTTCCTCGACCCGTCCGGCGACGGGCCGGGGTTGCGATCCTCGGTCGCCCCGAAGGGCGACCGCCACCGCGGGTGTCACGCGGGTGATGGCGCTGCCCGCGGTGTTGCGATCCTCGGTCGCCCCGAAGGACGACCGCCACCCCGCGAACTTCTTCTACCCCCTCGTCAGCGCGTTCGTGTTGCGATCCTCGGTCGCCCCGAAGGACGACCGCCACTTGGTCGGGTGCTGGGCGTAACCCGGCGTACTGTGCAGTTGCGATCCTCGGTCGCCCCGAAGGACGACCGCCACGCGGCGGGCGACGGTGGCGGTGCGGGCGCGGTGCTTCACGTTGCGATCCTCGGTCGCCCCGAAGGACGACCGCCACGCGGCGGGCGACGGTGGCGGTGCGGGCGCGGTGCTTCACGTTGCGATCCTCGGCCGCCCCGAAGGGCGACCGCCACCCCTGACCTCGGCCTACGCACAGCTCCCCGGAGCAAAGTTGCGATCCTCGGTCGCCCCGAAGGGCGACCGCCACTGGTCGGCGACCTGATCCCGCCCTGGTACGGGACCCAGTTGCGATCCTCGGTCGCCCCGAAGGGCGACCGCCACCCCAGGCTCCGCGGCCGAGGCCGGTCTGCATGTGGGGTTGCGATCCTCGGTCGCCCCGAAGGGCGACCGCCACCCGGGTCCAGGTACGGCGGCGCGTAGATCCCCGCGTCGTTGCGATCCTCGGCCGCCCCGAAGGGGTCGCCCAGTGCGGGTTGCGATCCTCGGCCGCCCCGAAGGGCGACCGCCACGCAGTTGGCCGACTGGCTCGCGCGGACCGGCATGTCGTTGCGATCCTCGGCCGCCCCGAAGGGCGACCGCCACCGTCGGTGCAGGTGCGCAGCGCCTTCGTGGCGGTGTCGTTGCGATCCTCGGCCGCCCCGAAGGGCGACCGCCACAGTTTTTTCAGGTCGGAGTGGCACCGGCCCCGCCCAGTTGCGATCCTCGGCCGCCCCGAAGGGCGACCGCCACACCGGCCCAGCGGAAACCGGCTGTCTCTCGCGCTTTTGCGCGACCAACCGGACAGGCAAATCCACAGAGTTCGGACATCCTGCTTCGGTGCGATCCGCGTGTCGGCTGCACACTTGGGGTTCCGAACCGCTGCCCGCCGACGTCAGTCAGCAGCGGTACGGTCCGGCCCGTGAACAAGGCAACCACTATGGACAGTTCAAACAGCGAAGCGGCACCACTGTGGGCCCACAGCCGGAACCTACCAGGTACCCGCCACACCCTGGAGGACCATCTCCGGGGATCCGCCTCGCTGGCACGCCGGTTCGGATCGGCCTTCGGCGCACGCGAGTTGGCCGAGTACCTGGCACTGGTCCACGACGCCGGGAAGGGCTCGTGCGCCTGGCAGCACGGCCTGGACGAGGCGGAGAAGAAGCAGAGCAAGGTCGGCGTCCCCCACAAGGAGGCCGGCGCGTGGCTGGCCGCCTCGCATGCGGGGGTCCCGTTCGGCGCCGTCGTGCAGGGGCACCACGGTGGACTCCCCGAACTCCAGGCGGTGAAGGACCTCGTCCACGCCGTGAAGACCGGCGCCCACGCGAACCAGGCGCTGATCGAGGAGGCGATCGCCCGCACGGCGGCCGTCGTCCCCGAGATCGTCCCGACCAGTCGCATCCCCCTGCCGGCCTGGCTCGCCCGCGCGGCAGGCCCGGAAGGCAAGTTGAACCGTGACCTGCTGGTGCGGATGCTGTTCAGCTGCGTGGTCGATGCCGACTTCCTCGACACCAGCGCCCACTTCGCGAACACGCCTGCGCAGGTCCGGGCCGACGCCGACATGACGCACCTGCTGGAGGTCTTCGACACGCGCCGGAACGAAGCCCTGTCCCGGCGCCGCGCCTCGAAGATCGACGGCATCCGCCGGCGGGTCTACGAGGAGACGGTGGCCGCAGCGACCGGCGCGCCCGGCATGTACGTGCTCCACGTGCCCACCGGCGGCGGGAAGACCCTCACCTCCGCCGGCTTCGCCCTGCACCACGCCGTCGCGCACGGCCACCGCCGTGTCGTCGTCGCTGTCCCCTACACGAGCATCACCCAGCAGAACGCCCGCACCTACCGTCGCATGCTCGACCCCGACGACCCGGACCTTCCCCCGACCGTCCTGGAGCACCACAGTTCGGTCGATCTGGACGGCGCTAAGGGAACCTGGGCGCGCACCGCTGCCGAGAACTGGGACGCGCCGTTCGTCGTCACCACCACCGTCCAGCTCTTCGAATCGCTCTTCTCCCACCGGCCCGCCGCCATGCGCAAGATCCACCGCCTGGCCGGCGCGGTCATCGTCCTCGACGAGGTCCAGGCCCTGCCGGACCGGCTCCTGGCCCCGATCCTCAGCGCCCTGCGCGGCCTGGTCGACCACTTCGGCGCCGCCGTCGTCCTCACCTCCGCCACCCAGCCCGCTTTCTGGTCCCTCGCCCAGCTCGACGGCCTCCCCCGCCGCCAACTCATCGCCGACCCAGCCGAGTTGTTCGAGAAACTTCGGCGCGTCACCTACGACTGGCGCACCGGCCCCGACGTCACCTGGGAGTCGATGGCCGACGAGATCGGCCGGCGCAGCGGCCGCCAGACACTGACCGTGGTGAACACCACCAAGGACGCCGCACACCTGCACCGCCTCCTGGAAGAACGGGCGAGCGGCACCGTCCTGCACCTGTCCACCCGGATGACCGCCGGCCACCGCGGCGGCGTCATCGAACACATCCGCAGGCTCCTGGAGCCCGGCAGCGACGTCCACGTCGTGTCCACCCAGCTGATCGAGGCCGGCGTCGACCTCGACTTCCCCCGTGTGTTCCGCGCCTGGGCGCCCGCGGAGTCCCTGCAGCAGGCCGCCGGCCGGTGCAACCGTGAAGGCCACCAGGACGAAGGCACTGTCGTCGTCTTCAAGGTCCACGACGCCGGACAGCCCCGCGACAAGGCCTACACCGCCGCACTCGACGCCACCGCCGCCCACATCGGCCCGGACCTCGCCCGACCCGACAACCTCGACGCCCTCGACAAGTACTACCCGCTGCGCTACACCCTCCAAGGCAGCGGCCCCACCGGCATGGGCGCCCACATCGACACCCTGCGCGCCCAACTCGACTTCCCCGCCGTAGACGACGCCTTCCGCATGATCGACAACACCCTCAACCAGCCCGTCGTCGTCATCCGCGACGAAGCCCACCGCGCCGCCGTCGAAGCCGACATCACCGCCCTCAGATCCCCCTACCCGTGCGGCCCGGAACCCTTGCGCCGGCTCCAGCCCCACACCGCCCAACTCCCCCGCCACGAAGCCGACACCGCCCTCACCGCCGGCCTCGCCGAACCCGTCATCGGCAACCTCCTCCTGTGGAACGGCACCTACCACCCCCACCGCGGACTCGACCCCGCCCAACCCGAAGACCGAACCGCCTTCCTCCTCTGAGTCCTCCTCAGCGCGGAAACCGCCCCGGAGCCTCCCTCGTTCCACGCACGCCGACCACGAGACCGCACTTGGGCGCAGTCCCGACCTGGTGGGCGCGCCGGACCGCGTCGGCAACGTTGCGATCCTCGGCCGCCCCGGAGGACGACCGCCACCGCTGGCCCGGCCCGGCACCGGACGTGCAGTACATGGTTGCGATCCTCAGCCGCCCCGAAGGGCGACCGCCACGTCAGCGCGAGGGCGGCGACCGCCAGCAGCGACAGGTTGCGATCCTCGGCCGCCCCGGAGGGCGACCGCCACGCGAGGTAGCCGCCGTCCTGGTGCTCGCTCACCTCGGAGTTGCGATCCTCGGCCGCCCCGGAGGGCGACCGCCACACGGACTGGGTGCCGACGAATTGCGGCGGGCCAGCGAGGTTGCGATCCTCGGCCGCACCGGAGGGCGACCGCCACACTGCGGGTTGGGCTGACGGGCGGGTCTGGTCTGCGGGTTGCGATCCTCGGCCGCACCGAAGGGCGACCGCCACGCTGGCCCCGGCCGATCATGCCCGCGACCCCCTTGCGGTTGCGATCCTCGGCCGCCCCGCAGGGCGACCGCCACGACGACCTTGGGCTCCCTGGGTTCAGCGCAGCCGGGGTTGCGATCCTCGGCCGCCCCGCAGGGCGACCGCCACGTAGAGCACGGTCGCGGCCAGCACCCCGGCGATGGTATTGCGATCCTCGGCCGCACCGGAGGACGACCGCCACCTCCGACTCATGCGTCCACGTCGCCGCGGTCGACGTTGCGATCCTCGGCCGCCCCGCAGGGCGACCGCCACTGCCAGCTGCGGGCCGGACCGCTCAACGTAGTCGAGGTTGCGATCCTCGGCCGCCCCGAAGGGCGACCGCCACTTGAGCCGGTCCGGAGTGCCACCCCCGTCCGACATGTTGCGATCCTCGGCCGCCCCGAAGGGCGACCGCCACCCGTCTCCTGGCCTCGGAGATCGTCCGGGGCGACATGTTGCGATCCTCGGCCGCCCCGAAGGGCGACCGCCACCCCGCCGGCCGCCTGCACCGGGCGGCCGGCCAACCCGTTGCGATCCTCGGCCGCCCCGAAGGGCGACCGCCACCCTGCAGCAGCAGGCCGCCCACATGACCGCCGACGCGTTGCGATCCTCGGCCGCCCCGAAGGGCGACCGCCACACCGGCCCATCAGCAGAAACCGGCCTTCTCACGTGCTCTTGCGCGACCACCGGACAGGCAAATCTACAGACTTCGGACATCCTGCTTCGGTGCGATCCGCGTGTCGGCTGCACACTCGGGGTTCCGAACCGCTGCCCGCCGACGTCAGTCAGCAGCGGTACGGTCCGGCCGTGAACAAGGTAACCACTATGGACAGTTCAAACAGCGAAGCGGCACCACTGTGGGCCCACAGCCGGAACCTACCAGGTGCCCGCCACACTCTGGAGGACCATCTCCGGGGTTCTGCCTCGCTGGCGCGCCGGTTCGGATCGCCCTTCGGCGCAGGCGAGTTGGCCGAGTACCTGGCGCTGGTCCACGACGTCGGGAAGGGCTCGTGCGCCTGGCAGCACGGCCTGGACGAGGCGGAGAAGAAGCAGGGCAAGGTCGCCGTCCCCCACAAGGAGGCCGGCGCGTGGCTGGCCACCTCGCACGCGGGAGTCCCGTTCGGCGCCGTCGTGCAGGGGCACCACGGTGGACTCCCCAAACTCCAGGTCATCGCCCGCACGGCGGCCGTCGCCCCGAAGATCGCCCCGACCGGACGCATCCCCCTGCCGGCCTGGCTCGCCCGCGCGACAGGCCTGGCCTGCGAGCTGAGCCGTGACGTGCTGATGCGGATGCTGTTCAGCTGCGTGGTCGACGCCGACTTCCTCGACACCAGCGCCCACTTCGCCAACACGCCCGCGCAGGTACAGGCCGACAGCCGCCTATAGAGCTACAACCTCTCGGGCGTTCCGATGCCGAGGAGGTCCATGCCCTGCCGGAGGGTCTGGCCGGTGAGCTGGCAGAGCAGCAGGCGGGTCCCCATGACCTCGGAGCTGGGGGCCTTGAGGACGGGGCAGCGCTCGTAGAAGGTGGTGTACGCCGACGCCAGGTTGTGCAGGTAGGCGCAGAGGCGGTGTGGCTCGAACGTGGTGGTGACCTGGGTGATGGTGGCGCCGAACTCGTCGAGGAGGAGGCCGAGGGCGCGTTCGGCCGGTTCCAGGGCGAGGTCCTGATGGGCGGTGGGGGTGACGGTGTCGGGGGCCTTGCGCAGGATGGACTGGATGCGGGCGTAGGCGTACTGGAGGTAGGTGCCGGTGTCGCCGTTGAGGGAGACCATGCGGTCGGCGTCGAAGATGTAGTCGCGGGTGCGGGAGGTCGAGAGGTCGGCGTACTTGACCGCGCCGATGCCGACCTGCTTGGCGCGGTCTTCGAGTTCCTCGGTGGCGAGTTGGGGGCTCTTCTCGGAGACGACGGTGCGGGCGCGGTCGACGGCTTCGTCGAGGAGGTCCATGAGGCGGACGGTCTCGCCGGAGCGGGTCTTGAAGGGCTTGCCGTCCTTGCCGAGGACGGTGCCGAAGCCGAGGTGCAGGGCGCGGACGTTGTCGGGGAGCCAGCCTGCGCGGCGGGCGGTTTCGAAGACCATCTGGAAGTGGAGGGCCTGGCGGCTGTCGACGACGTAGAGGAGCTGGTCGGCGCCGAGCAGGCCGACGCGGTCGCGGATGGCGGCGAGGTCGGTGGTGGCGTAGCCGTAGCCGCCGTCGCTCTTCTGGACGATCAGCGGGGTGGGTTCGCCGTTGGGGCCCTTGATGTCGTCGAAGAAGACGCACAGGGCGCCGTCGGAGCGGACGGCGACGCCGGACGCTTCGAGGTCGGCGCACACGTCGGCGAGCATGGGGTTGTAGTAGCTCTCGCCGATGGCGTCGGCGTCTTCGAGGAGGACGCCGAGACGGGCGTAGACGGCTTCGAAGTAGACCTTCGACTCGTCGACCATGCCCTGCCAGGAGGCGACGGTCTCGGCGTGGCCGGCCTGCAGCTCGACGACGCGCTGGCGGGCGCGGTCGGCGAAGTCGGTGTCACTGTCGAACTTGGCACGCGACGCCTTGTACAGGCGGTTCAGCCGGGACATCGACGGCCCGGAGTCGTCCGGCTCGGTGCCGTCGCCGAGCTCGTCGGGGTGCTCGATGAGGTACTGGATGAGCATGCCGAACTGCGTGCCCCAGTCCCCGAGATGGTTGCGCCGAATCACCTTCTCTCCGCTGAACTCCAGAGTGCGCACCAGCGCGTCGCCGATGATCGTCGAGCGCAGGTGCCCGACGTGCATCTCCTTGGCGATGTTCGGCTGGCTGTAGTCGATCACCGTGACGCCGGCCTCGGCGTCGCTGCCGACACCGAGTCGGGCGTCGGCAGCACGGGCGGCCAGGCTCTCGAGGATGGCGGCGTCGGTGACGGTGACGTTGATGAAGCCGGGCCCGGAGACCTCCAGGTTCGCGATCACCTGGTCAGAACCAAGGTTCTCGAGCACACGCGCGGCCACCTCGCGAGGGTTCGCGCGCATCGGCTTGGCCAGGCTCATGATGCCGTTGGCCTGGAAGTCGGCGCGGTCACTTCGTCGCAGCTGGGGGTCGCTGTCCGCGGCGTCGGGGAACGCAGTGGAGATCGCCTGTGCGAAGCGCTCGCGCAGCGCGTCGGCGATGGAGAGGACCGTAGGCATAGAACGAAGGACCACTTCTGTGAGAGGGCGGATCCGCGGCCGGGCCGCAGGCGTCGCACAGCGCCGCAACGTCGAGTCAGCCAGCGTCGTCTGCCGAGTATCCCATTCCCCCCACAGCCAACGGCCCAACTTCCTTCGCTACGGAGCGCAGCCCGAACACTCAAGACCGTTGATCGCAGCTCATCCTGAGTGGCCATCAGCAACAAGCACGAACCCGCCCGACGTGGGGAAAGCAAGCGTTCGCCACGCTCCGATCCCTCGCGCACGCCGCCGCCAGGATCAGGTCGGCATCGTCACCCTGATGACCTCCACCGAAGCGGAACGACGGCTGGCCGCAGACCTCCTCGGAGAACGCCTCCACCTCATCCACGTCCACGCCCCCGAACCGGTGCGCCACGCCCGCGACGCCGTCCGCGCCTACCGGACCAACCCGGCACCGGACGCGCCGGAGCTGTCGTGGTCCGGCCCCGAACAGCCCGCGCTGGCGCTCGACACCACGGTCCCTCTCAACACCACCGCGAACGCCCTGTACACCTTCGCCGCCACCGTCCTCGCGAACGCCACTTCTCCATAGACATCGGTCAAGCAGCAGTCGGGAGATGCGGCATCGAACCGGCTCTCACGGGGGCCGTCTGCCGCCCGTCGTGCGAGCCGGCCCCATGCCCGCTGCGGCCGCCCCTGGCCTTCTCCGCCACCGCGATGAACGCCAGCTCGGAGAAGAAGAAGCCACCCAGCCGGTCCGCATCGCACACCGAGGTGTACCAAGCCTCGACCTCTTCAGGGGCGACCGCGCCACGACCGTGCCTGGCGGCGGACAGCAGGGCCTTCCGGGTCTGGCCAACCCGGTCCTGTGCGTGCCCCGTGAACTCGGTCGACCACGCCAGCAGCGGCTCGACGCCGACGAGGTCCAGCGGGCTGCGGGCGAGGAGCAGCCCGAGCTTGCGGCCGATCCTGCCATCCGTGTGATCCATCCAGCTCTGCGCGTCGTCTGCGAACGCGTGGCACACCCGCCGGTCGAGATCGGTGTCCGCGCCCGCGACGACGATCGAGTCGAAGTCGACGTGCGCGATGACCGCCCGCCCGCCAGGCCGGAGGACTCGTGCCACCTCGGCCAGCATCTCCTTCGGGTTCGGCAGGCACTCGATGGTGTTGTACGACAGGACGACGTCCACGCTCTCGTCGGAGCACGGGAGAGGATCGCGCAGATCCGCAACGATCGCCGCCGTCGACCCCTTGTGGCCTGCCAGACCCACCCGGGCCTGGTGCAGCGACGCCGCCGAACGGTCGATCCCGATGAGGGAAGCCTGCGGCGCTATCCGGCTGACGGCCCGCAGCGTCGGTCCCGCACCGCAGCCGAGATCAACAACAACCTGGCCGGGTTCCTGCAAGCGGGCCAGCTCCGCAAGGCGCGCGTGGATCGGCTCGGCACTGTCGGACACGACGCAGCCCTCGTCCCCTGTTCACGCCATAGCCCGAGATGGCGGCACCAAGAGTTCGGATTTGCACCATATGACATGCTTCGAGATGCCTCATCCCGAGAAGAGAACCCACCCCCCATGGCTCGCCCCTTCGAGCCACCGGCCACTCCAGCCGCACGTCCCACCAGGCGAAGAACACCCAGCCCCACAGCCGAAGCCGCAGCCACCTGCCGCCCCGAGTGCCTCCTGGAGTCGGCCGAGAACGCCGCCGCTGGTAGCCGACGAGCCCCGGCATGCGCGGGCCGAACCTGCCCCTTGCGCAGGTCGGAACCTCCCATCCGGCGGTCACTCGAGCACGATGGTCTCCGCGATCCACTCGCACCGCTGGTCTCGGCCGAACCCGCCGAGGAGCCCGCAACCCGGGCTCAACCGCCTCTGCCCACGAGGGGGCTCGCCCTCTCCCGGCCGTCGACGCCAGCCAGCTGCACGAGCCAGAGCGTTCTGACGATGCGCCAGAATGGCTCGATGCCCGGCGACGCCGCCGAGCAGATCACCGGAGGTGCGGCTTCATGACCCGCTACAGCATCGACTCCGAACGGCACGAACTGATCGCCACCTGGGGAACCGGTGAGGGTGATCTCGCCACCCGTATCGCCGCCCTCCCGGCCGGCACGGACACGGACGCGCTACTGCGCCTGGCCCGCGCCCTCACCCACCTGTCCGAGGCCGCGTGGCGTACCTACACCCACCCGGCCAGCGCCACTGCCTCCCAGGACCCCAACACCGAGGGCTGGCGCCGCGAACAGGAACGCGGGCACTTCGGCGCGGTCGCGGACGCGATCGCCAAGCCGAACCTGCCCAGCGGCGGCGCGACGATCGTCACCTACAGCCGCCTACTCGAATCCGCCCACCAGACCGGCCGCTCCCTCCACGAACTCGCCGACACGGCGCTGACGGAAGCCGTCCTGGGCGAGGCCGCCACCGAGCTCGCCGCTGTGGAGAACGCCGAACTCGGCGACCTCACCGGCCGCGCCCAGCAGGCCGTCCTCCTCAGCCGGGAGGACGCCTCCCCCGTCGTCGCCGCCGCCAACCGGTTCCTCGAACAGGACCCCTTCGGCCCGGCCGAGCTGTTCTCCGCCGTCGATCCCACCGCGGCCGCCGTCGCCGCGGCCCACTGGCTCGCCGCCGCAGCCGAAGTCACTGCCGACGCCTCCGGCCACGACGCCGTCGACGTCGTCCAGGAAGCCGACAACATCGAAGCCCTCCCCCACGAGACCCCCACTCTCGTCCTCGGCCTCATCGACGCCGGCGCCACTCCGTACGAAGCCGTCACCAACCTTGTGCGCCACGCCCTGCGCATCACCGACGGACTCCTGCCCGACCCCGACGCCCTGCGCGAACAGCTCGACGACCTGGAGGAGACCCTCGCCGACTACGGCGACGACGCGCCCGACCTCGCCGACGTCGAACTGCGCCTGACTCCGCTCGACCCGAAGCGCCCGGCCCGCGACCTCCTCGAAGACCTCCTCACCGGCATCCACGCGTGCTGGCTCCTCCACACCGAGTACGACGACCTCGACGACGAGGACGACGACACCAGCGCGGAAGTCTGGACCGACGAACAGGCCGAACAGCACCAGCGGCGCAGCCGCAAGCGCTTCGCCCAGCTCGTCCGCGAGGCCACCGCCCACCGCGAACCGCTCGTCTGACCAAGGGCCGGGCGCGCGCGTGGGCTCGGTGGTCCAAAGCGTGGCGACGAACCCTATGGCTCAGAACATGGTTCTCACCGGAATCGGGACAGCTACTGGGCTGCCGGTGCCGCAACTGCCCCAGTAGAGCTGCCACGTCGAGAACACCGGCCCACCGGCGTTCCCCTCTATTCCCTGCTGACGCAAAGTGCGATAAACGCAACAAGAACTAGATTGTCCTGCTTCCGGCATGTACATTGTCCGGCTCATCCCCGGGTAGTCCGGTGGATGGTGTGCTGGGGGGTACGTGGCGGGTCTGCAGGTGTTCCGCGTTTCTGATGGGGATGTTCATCGTGTCGGGGGCGACACCGTGGAGCTGGAGCGCCATCTCCAGGCTCTCGTTGAGGCGAACATGGAGGAGATGCTGGGCGGTGTCCGCTTCCTGGCGAGCGAGTACTCCACCGGTCCGGTGCACCGGGGCCGGATCGACAGCCTCGGTCTGGACGAGGACGGCAGCCCGGTGCTGATCGAGTACAAGCGCACGAGCAGCGAGTCGGTCCTGGCGCAGGGGCTGTTCTACCTCTCGTGGCTGGTGGAGAACCGCGCCGAGTTCGAGGCGCTCGTCGAGCAGCGGCTCGGCGCCGAGGTCGCCGAGCAGGTGGACTGGAGCAACCCTCGGGTGGTCTGCATCGCGGCAGACTTCACCCGGTACGACCTGGTGGCGGCCGGGATGTCCCACCACCGGATCGACATGGTGGTCTACCGGCGCTACGGGGACGACCTGGTGACGCTGGAGCTGGCGGCGTCGGTCGCCGGCGGGTGCGGCGCCCTCTCGGGTCGGCGGACGGAACTTGCCCGCCCGGTCGCGGCCAGCCGCCGGACAGTCACCGACGTCCTCGCGCAGGCCAGTGGCGAGATCCGCGGGCTGTACGAGGAGCTCGACGCCCGACTGCTCGACCTGGGCGAGGGCCACGCGGTGCCGCTGCAGCACTACGTTGCCTACCGCCGCCGACGGAACTTCGCCTGCGTCCGGGTGCTGGCGCAGGCTCAGGCTCTGGTCATCTTCCTGCGGGTCGACCCGACGACGGTCCACCTGGTCCCGGGCTGGACCCGGGACGTCCGGAGAATCGGGCACCTCGGGACGGGCGAGCTGGAGGTCCGGATCGGGTCGGTGGAGGACCTCGATCGGTCGATGGAGCTGCTGCGCACGAGCTACGCGGCTGCCGCGTAGCTCGTCAACGGCGATGGGCCGCACCCCTTCGGGCGAATTCCAGGGGTGCGGCCCATCGCCGTTGGTTGGCCCGCTCGTTCAAGGGCCGGGTCCGCGGGGCGGACCGTGACCTTCAGCGGTGCCGGGTTGGCCAGCGAGGCGGTTACCGCCGGCGGGGCCGAGAAGGCGGGGGTGGTGCGGTGGCGGTCGGTTCGCTTGCCCGCGGGGCGGAGGCCGAGTTGATGCCTGCTGGATGTGGGCGCGGCGGGCGGCCCAGCGGCTCAGGTCGAGCTGGTAGGTCCGGGCTTCCTCCCCTCCAACAAGGCTCGGGTGAGGGGCTGCGGGCTGATGGTCCTGGGGGTTCGGCTGTTCGATGTATTGGTCCTCTGCGTCAGGGGGTGGCGGTTCCCGGCGCCGCCGGGAGTCGAGCGGGGTCAGTGTCCTCGGTGGTGCCGCGGTTCTCGGGCCAGCGCGGTGATCAGAGCGCGCTCACGGACCATGTGGGCGTGGACGTCGGGCTGGTCCGGGTCGAGGGCTTCGATGGCGCTGTCGATCGCGTCGAGGGCTTCGGATCGGCGCCCGAGGCTCCGCCAGGCGGTGGCGGTGCGGAAGAGCATGATCGGGTCGGTGTCGTCGAAGGTGGGCCATGCGGCCAGCTCGAGGATCCGCTCGGCCTGGTCTGGTAGTCCGTCTCCGAACCAGAGGCCATGGAGCAGGGCGTGGCAGACCTGGGGGTTGTCGCCGGCCTCGGCGAGGCTGCGGTCCAGGGCTTCGAGGGCACCGGGGGCGGAGCTTCCGAGGAGAGCGAACGCCGAGAGGGCGCGGGTGTACGGATCCCAGCGGGCTCGCTCGCTCCCGGGGACCTGTTCGAGTAGCTGTTGGATGCTGCGGCACCGGAAGTCGAAGCGGCGGGCAGCGAGGTGGATGTGCCGGAGCGCCTGGGCGTGGGTGCGGTCGGTGCCGGGCTGGGTGAGGTGGTCGGTGCCGGCGAGGTGGGCGAGGGCGCTGTTGCGCCGACTGCGGGCGTACCAGGTGAGGTAACTCTCTCTAGTCTGGAGCTGTTGAGATCCCTGTGTCGGAGCTGTCGCGAAGCGGCGGCGGTGAGTCGCCTCCCCGGTGGCCACCGAGTCACCGGCTACGTGGGTCGCCGCTCGTCAAGGTCATCTGCCCCCTGGTGGCCGGTACCTCGATGGGGCCGCTCGCCTGCTCGTTCCGTGGTGGTGCGTGGCGGGAAACAGGGGCCGGGCGTCGGAGTACCGTCCGGCGGTCCGCGCCCAGTCGCAGCGTCCGCGGATCAGGGCAGAACGCCGCACTCGCCGCCAAAGCCGCCGCCGACGCCAACAACGCCAGCGCCGAAGCCGACCAAGCCGCCGCCGACGCCAACAACTACGCCAAGGATGCCGCCGGCTACGCCAAGGACGCGCAGACGTCCGCCACCGCGGCCCGCACCTCCGCTGCCCAGGCCAACCAAGCCGCAGCCCAGGCCCATGCCAGCGCCGTCGACGCCCAGGCCTTCGCGCTGCGCGCGGCCGGCAGCGCCACCGCCGCCCGGGCCTCCGCCGACATCGCCTCCGCCGCCGTCGCCGCCGTCGCCGCCGCCCGCCAGTCCGCCGAGAACGCCGCCGCGATCAGCGACGCCGCACAGACGCAAGCCATCGCCGAAGCTGACCGCGCCGCCCAGGAAGAGAAGGCGTTCTGGGAGTACATGAGGCTTCGCCAGCAGGCGGAGGACAGCGGCGTCGACAGGAGCCAAAGCTACCGGAACCCACCCACCGCCGTCAGGCGAACGGCTCCGACATCACTCAATCAAGTTCAGTAGTAAAGTGGGGGTATTTCTCTGGATAGAACATCTGATCAAGACAGCGACGCAACCCGCCGTCGACGATGTGGTCCAACCACGGGATCGATTCGAGAAGAGCGGCGAGATCGTCCGTGATGGACAGCTCCAGGAAGGCTCGAAGGTTGTCGGGGGCAGGGCCGTCGGTGAGGCACAGCCATGTCAGGGCCGCGCATACCCTGACTTCTGCAGGCTGATTGTAGTCCTGCCACCAAGCACACATTTGATCGATGGTATCCGGGTGCCGTTCTTCCCACGCAAGCTGGCCGATTGCCAGCACCAGGCAGGCACGTACCGCGGGATCCTCTTCATCCTGAAACCGAGCGCTCAGGCAGTCTGCGACTGACGCGGGCCGGTTCGGAACGGCGGCCAAGGCGTAGGCAGAAGCCTGGCGCACTTCCGGATCAGGATCGCCAAGCAATGGCAGCAGCAAGCCAGCGTCGGCCGCCAAGGCCTCGCGAGCGGCCTGTACCGACCAGTTTGCAAGGTAGCCGGAGGGTTCAAATACTATCTGGTCATCGGCACGAGCGGCTCGCAGTAGACCGGTGCGGCTACCGTCCCCGAAATACTGGCGTCGAGCCAAGCCCGCAATGACCCGCAGGATACCGGCACGATGAAAGGGGAGGGCAACGACAATGCGGACCAAGAAGGGAATCGCCAAAGCACCAGCCGCCGAACTGGTACCCTGCTGAAGCAGTCTCCCCGAAAGTTTGCTGAGCGCTTCATTAGAGCTACGTTCATCGCCGGTGCGAGCCTGCTCCAGAAGATCGGGCACATCACTACCGGGCCCGTATGCATGGCTGAAATTACTCCATGGAACGGCGCCGTAGACGAACCCATTTTTTACTTCCACCGGCATGTGAGCAACGACAAAACGCACATCTTCTACTGTGCCGGCATGGAATTCCATCCCTTCCTCGCTCCACACCGAAGGAGCATCCGGCCCACCCCGCCAACTCATCAAGAACCTCTTTCATTGCGCATACCAGAGTCAGTGTTGGAGCGTTGCCGTCTCAACGCTAGCCGGGAAAAGCATATTCGTTCGAAGTAGCTAGGCCCCGAACACCAACAACAGTTGTTCAGCTAGAGACCGTAGCGGTTGGCCAGCGCCGCGCTGGTCTGCCAGTCCGCGTTGGCGCGGCTGAGCCAGCGAGCGGCTTCGGAGGGCCAGGGTCGGCCCGCGTCGATGTCCTGTTCGATGAGGGAGCGGACGGCGGCGAGTGCGGTCGGGCGGAGGTCGTCGCGGTGGACCGCGGTAGCCAGGGCGGCGTACGAGCCGGGGGTGTCGAGCAGTCCGCGGTTCATGATCCGTTGGGTGGGCGGGTAGGCGGCAGCGCGGGCGATCCGTTCGATGGTGTCGAGAGCGGTGGTGGCGGTGGTGGTCAGGCCGTGTCCCTTGTGGAGTCATGACCTCGGAGCGGGCCGGGTGCATCGAGCCGTCCAGAGTGTTCAATGCAGCGTGCCGGTGGGCTGGGAATGCGAACCCACGGAGGGTGACCGATGCTGGAGAGTGGGAGTGCGGTAGTCCTTCCGTGATCTGCATTCGGGGCTGCGGGGGCGCCCAGCTGTCGACTTCCCAGCATGGCCTGGGCCAGGCCACCCCGCTCCGTACAGCACTCCCCGGCCTCGGGACCGCCTTTCCATGCTGAGGAGCTGAATCAATGCGTGACAACTTCCGTCTGGCCATCCGGGGAGAACCCGTCTATCGCCGAGGCGAGCCGGTCTCTCTGACCTTCGAGATCGAGAACGTGAGCGACACCGATTACAGGCTGCTGGTCTGGAACACCCCTCTCGAAGGTGAAGTGTTCAACTTCCTGGAGGTGCGGTGTGGGGACCGCATGGTTCCCTACGATGGACGTCTCGTGAAACGGGGAGAGCCCACGCCGAACTCCTACCGCAGGATCGCGGCCGGTGAAACCATCGTGGAAGAGCTCGACATTTCGGAGTCCTACTCGCTGGACGAGCCCGGCTATTACGACGTCATTCTGCGAGTGAGGTTTGCCGACGCGATCCCGGACGTCGGGAAACCACTCTCTGCGCGTTCCCGTCAGGAACACCGGGGATTCACCCTGGATCCGGTGACCGCAGGATTCGAGCTCCTTCCGGAAGGCGACTCACGTCCCACCGTCGGCGAACGGGCGCGTCGCGAGGAGTGGCAGGAAGGACCACGGCGGCTCACTGTGGATCGAAGTGCGCTCCAGCGGGAAACCGAGCCGGCGGATCTGCCCCTCCCCCCGGGGTTCGCCGAGGTCTTTGCCGCGGACGACAACGCGATCGCCTGGCTGGACGCAGCCAACGCCGAGCTGGCGAGTTGGAGTGGCCGAACGGACAACAGCCTCTACACCGAGTGGTTCGGGGTGGACGACGCCACCCGCTACCAGACCCTGCGCGACCGCGTCTTCGCGATACGCGCCTGGATGGGCAGGCCCCACCACTATGATCTGAGTCCGTCAGACTGTGCGACTGACGATTTCGCCTACACCTACTTCGGATCCGACACGGTCTACGTCTGCCCAGGGTTCTTCAACGCACCGGCGACCGGCTTCGACTCGCAGTTCGGCACCTTTGTGCACGAGTGGAGCCATGCGGCCGTCCGTACCGATGACATCGTCTATGGGCAGACCAAAGCGCATGAACTTGCGGCCACCCGGCCGGACGCAGCATTGAACAACGCTGACAACTACGAATACTTCGTCGAAACGCTGAGCAGACGCATGGTGACGGCCCCCGTCTTCTGGCCCAACGCCAAGGCGTACATGTTCACGGCCGGCCAGTACTACCGCTACGATCCCGCTACGCAACGGGTCGACCCCGGCTACCCGAAGCCAATCGCCGGCAACTGGCCGGGCCTGTGGGGCGACCGGATCGACGCCGGCGTCGTATGGAACAACGGCAAAGCCTACTTCTTCCGCGACCAGGAGTACATGCGCTACGACATCGCCGCGGACAAGGTAGATCCCGGCTACCCGCTGCCCACCGGCCAGTACTGGCCGGGCCTGTGGGGCGACCGGATCGACGCCGGAATCGTATGGAACAACGGCAAAGCCTACTTCTTCCGCGACCAGGAGTACATGCGCTACGACATCGCCGCGGACAAGGTCGATGCCGGCTATCCGAAGCCGATCGCCGGCAACTGGCCGGGACTGTGGGGGGATGGAATCCAAGGCGCAGTGATGCGGAACAACGGCAAGGCGTACTTCCTCCGTGGGTGGCAGTACGTGGGCTACGACGTCGCCGCGGACAGGGCCGACCCGGCATATCCGCGAGCAATCGGGGAAAACTGGCCCGGGCTCTGGAGCGACGGCCGTCTCGACGCTGCGATCATGTACAACAACGGAAATGCCTACTTCTTCCGCGGCACGTACTACAGGGGTTATGACATCCTGCAAGATCGGGTCGAGTACCCCGACTATCCGCTGCCTGTCGCCGGTAACTGGCCGGGCCTGTGGGACAGGGTCGACTCGGGCATTCCCTGGCCCAACGGCAAGGTGTACTTCTTCCGCGGTGCGGAGTACATGCGTTGGGACGTCGCGAGCAACCGGGTGGATCCCGGCTATCCGAAGCCGATCGCCGGCAACTGGCCGGGCCTCTGGGGCGACCGGATCGACGCGGCTGTCCTCTGGCCCAACGGTAAGGCGTACTTCTTCCGAGATTCGCAGTACATGCGCTACGACATCGCCACGGACAGGGTGGACGCCGGCTACCCACTGCCCATCAACCCCTACTGGCCGGGCCTGTGGGGCGACCGGATCGACGCCGGAATAATGTGGAACAACGGCAAAGCCTACTTCTTCCGCGACCAGGAGTACATGCGCTACGACATCGCCGCGGACAAGGTGGACGCCGGCTACCCGCTGCCCATCGGATCGAACTGGCCCGGCCTGCCCGGCCGAGTCCGCTAGAGATCTTTAACGGCTAGAAGTCGAGCCCAGTCTTGGCGATGAGACCGTCGATGGCGCCCGGGCGGGGAGCGCTTCGGACCCGCCCCCGGGCACCTGCGTGTTCCGCTGCCGTCACCGCAGGCCGCCGAGCGGCGCCCTGACGAGGAAGGGATGACACACTGGGGCTCAACTCACCCACCGTGACCGGGAGATCACCTGATGAACGCCACCCCCGCCACCGACGCCGAGGGAACCGAAACAGCCGGTGAACGTACCGGCGGCTGCCTGTGCGGCCGTATCCGCTTCACCACCCGAGGTCCGGCAGTCTTCCCGCACACCTGCGTCTGCCGCCACTGTCAAAAGCTCGGTGGCACACCAGTGATGTGGTGGGTGGGATTCGAGACGGTCACCTGGACTGGTGAGGGCGGCGAGCCAACCTGGTACGAGACCTTCGAAGGCGAAGCGAAGCGCGGCTTCTGCCCGACCTGCGGCAGCCGCCTCGCGGCGATCGACAGCGACATCCCGGAGATTGGCATCAACGTCACCGCCCTCGACGGCACCAGCGGTCCAGACCTCGTGCCGATCCACGCGTCCTTCCGCGACAATGCCGTGCACTGGCTGCCGTCGACGCCGGATACCGAGCACAGCACAGCCGGTTGACCGCCCGTCCACTGGTCGGCAACGTCACCTGCCTCCTCGATGGCCCCGGCCGGCATCCCGTTCCCGCCCGCGAACCCCCGGCCCGGGGGCCCGTCGCGGTGATGCTCAGCGCGGATGACGGAGAACTGCGCTCAACCGGAGCCGGTCCAGAAAGGCGCTGGGCTACTTCCTAGGCGAACTCTGGCCATCGACGCCTGCCGAGACGAAAGCGTGAGACCACATCCCAGGACGTTGAGAATTCCGGGCGGGTACGAAGAATCTGGGTGAGTGGAGCATCGGGTCCATCAGCGATGAATTGAGAGCCGCCCGCCACATGTTCCGCCGCATAGGGAGCATGCTCGGCACCAGGAGCGCGAACAGGTTCATCAATTTCATCGAAGCGGCCTACATCACGCCGGCGAACAAGGCACAGTCGACCTGACAGGAATCTTCGTCCAGACCGTTGGGTGGCCGTCCCATCCCTTCCACAGCCACCGCCGCGCGCCGCCACGAAGAGGAGGCACAAGACGTGAACACAAGGACTTGACAGGGAAGTCTGCGGCTGCGCCCACTGCGTGCGCCGTTCCGGCAGCCCATTCCAGTGGTGGACGTCGTTCCCGCTGACGGGCCTGTCCTGGACCGGTGAGCATGGCGAGCCCACCTGGTACGACACCCACCCCAGCAAGACCCGGCGCGGCTTCTGCTCCCGCTGCGGCAGCCACGTCGCCGCCCTCGACCACGGCGACCCGGCCGAGGTCGGCATCCTCGTCACCGCCCTCGGCCTGCGGACCATCGCCCGCCTCCGCACCGCGGCCAAGGGCCCGACGACACCCCGGGCGGCGACCGGATCGGAGGGCGCGGCGTGACGGGAGTGCTCCGCGACCCGTCCTTCACCCGCCTGACCGTGGTCGTGATCGACTTCGAAGGGCTCACCCCCACCGGGCGCCCGGCGGAGCCGACCGAGGTCGCCGCGCTCGCGCTGCGCCCCGAGCGCGGGCGCCTGGTGGAGGTCGGCCGGTTCGAGTCCCTGATCCGGCCGCCCGCCGACGTCCCGGTCACCGCCCGCGACGTCGCACAGACCGGCATCACCGCAGCGATGCTCGCCGGCGCCGACCCGGCCGCCGCCATCATGGCCCACCTGGACGCGCACCTGACTGCACCGCCGTACCGGCTGGTCGCCCACCACGCCCCCACCGAAGCCGGGATGATCGCCCGTCAGGCCGCGCACTGCCCCCGCCTGGCCGCCACGCCCCTGCTCGACACGATCCGCCTCGCCAGGGCGCTCCTGCCCGGCCTCGGCTCCTACCGTCTGGACCACCTCCTGGCCCACTACGGCATCGCCCGGCCAGCCGACCGGCACCGGGCGATGCCCGACGTCACCGTCACCGCCCAACTCCTGGAGCGCCTGCTCACCGACGGGTGCGCCGCCGGGCGGTGGCGCATCCTGCTGGACCTGGACGCTGCCGCCGGACTGCCGCCCAAGCACCCCGCTCCCCGCGGCACCGAGCCGCAGCAGCATGCCCTGTTCTGACCGTCAGCGTCCGGCACTGCCTGGACCCCGCCGCCCAGCACACACCCGACCCGAGGACCAACGTGACCGCACCCGCTCTCACCGCCGAACACTGGAACCAGAGCTACACCGACGGCATCGCCTTCAGCGCGCTGCGTCCGCAAGAGGTCGCCGCGCTTGCCGAGCACGCGCCCGCTCCCGAGGACGGCGGCCGGGCTCTGGACGTGGGCTGCGGTCTGGGTGACCTGGCCGCACACCTCGCACTGACCGGATACGCGGTGGATGCCCTCGACCTGTCCGCAGCCGCGCTGGAGCGCGCCCGCGCCACCCACCCGGAGGCCGCGGTGCGGTGGTTGGAGGCGGACGTCGAGGGTGCCGACCTGCAGCAACTCCTTGGCGACGATCCGTACCTGGTGATCACGATGCGCCTGTCCGTGGCGTTCCTGGCCAACCGGAGCAACACCCTGCACCGGCTCGGCCGGCTGTTGGCCCCCGGCGGCACCCTGCTGATCACCACCCCGCTGGCCGCCACCACCCCCGCCAAGCGCCGGCGCATCGCCCTCGACGAGGACGAGATCGCCGCCCTGGCCTCCGGCTGGGAGGACGTGCGGCGTCTCGACGCCGGCGACCTCGGCATGCTGGTGCTGCGCAGTCCCTGCCGCGATACGGTCGCAACTGAGCGCAGCGCGCCGGCCACCGGCAACGTCGCGGTCGCCGGTGCGCTGGCCGTCACCACCGACGACCGCGGACGGGTCCTGCTCGGCTGGTCGGCCAGGGGCATGTGGGAGCTACCCGGCGGCAAGATCGACGTGCGGCCCGCAGCAGACGGCGGGGCGCGGGCCGAGAGCCTGGGGCAGGCCGCGGTACGCGAACTCACCGAGGAGACCGGTCTGCGGGCCGACGGCTCCGTGGTCGTCGCCGTCCTGGTCGACCACGCCCAGCGGGTACCGCGGATCACCGCGGTGGTGCGCACCTTCGACGTCACCGGCACGCCAGCGGTGCAGGAGCCGGAGAAGTTCACCAGGTGGGAGTGGTTCGACCTTGACGCCCTGGACTGCCTCGGACCGGTGTTCACGCCCGCCGCGCAGGCCCTGAACGCGATCTGGCCCGGCATCGTGAACCACCTTCCGGAAGTCTCGTCCTACCCGCACGACGCCCCGGCCCCGGCCGTGCCGGGCGACAGCCCCGAGGCCGCTCGGCGCCGCACCGCGATGACCGAACAGGTCGCCGCCGCCCAGCCGCACCTGCCCGCCGCCGTCCTCACCGCCCTGCGCACCGTCGAGCGACACCGCTTCCTGCCCGAGGCCGGCCTCGACGCCGCCTACGCCCCCGATCGCGCGTACGTCACCCGCCGCGGCGCGCACGGGCAGGCGACCAGCTCCGTCTCGGCGGTCGACATGCAGGCCCTGATGCTCGCCCAGGCCGCCGTCGCCCCCGGTGCGCGGGTGCTGGAGATCGGCAGCGGCGGCTGCAACGCCGCCTACCTCGCCCACCTCGCCGGACCGTCCGGCCCACGTCGTCACCGTCGACCTCGACCCGCAGGTCGTCCGCCGCACCCGCCGCGCCCTCGCCGAGACCGGCAGCACCGGCATCACCGCCCTGCTGGGCGACGGCAACCACGGGGCGCCCGCCCACCTGGTGCCGCGCGGCGGGTTCGACGCGATCATCGTCACCCACGCCGCCCGCGGCCTCTCCCCCGCCTGGTCCGAGCAACTCGCCGACGGCGGCCGCCTGGTCCTGCCGCTCGACCTCCACACCTTCACGTGGTCCGTCGCCCTGCAGCGCTGCGGCGACACCCTGGTCAGCACCGGCCGCTGGGTCTCCTGCGGTTTCGTCCCCGACACCACCGCCGGGCCCACCCCGCACACCCGCCTCGCCGACGACGTCCTGCTGTGGCACGCCGACGGCCCCGTCCCCACCACCGACGGCCTGGCGCAGGCCCTGCGCGGCGCCGACCACGAGCAGCGCACCGGCGTGCGAGTCGAGGCCGGCGAGCCGTATGACTCGCTGCACCTGCACCTGCTGACGACCCTGCACGGGCACGGCGGGTGCACCCTGTTCCAGGACCAGGAGCCCTCCGGCCTGACCCGGCTGCCCGGCGGCCGCACCGCCCCGGCGCTCACCGCCGACGGCTCGCTCGCCTATCTCGTCCCCGAACCCGCCGGAGACGGGGCCGAGTTCACCGTCCACGCCGTCGGCGAGCGCGGCCCCGCCCTGGCCGAGCGGCTGGTCGCCGCCGTCCGCCACTGGAACCGGCACTTGCGCGCCTGCGGCTACCCCTGCCTGACCGTCCACCCCGCCACAGCCCCGGACACGGAGCTTCCGGCCGGCCCCGTCATCGACAAGCCGGGCGGGCGGCTGGCATTCCAGACTGTCGGTCCTGACACGGCACCAGCCGATCAGGCCCGGCAGGCCAACCGATGAGCGGCACCCAGTACCCCGCGAGGCCGGACACCGGCCGGAGCGTGCCTGTCTGCTGGACACCGCCACTGACCGAAAGGAACGAAGCACCGTGATACGGCTGGCGAACCTCACCGCCTACAAACTGGGCCCACGCCTGGTGGGCACGGACCGCTGGCGCGCCCTGGTCGCCACGATCAACGAGATCCGCCCGGACGTACTGTGCCTCCAGGAGATTGTCGCCAACGAAGAACCGCGCACCGGGAGAGCTTCTCCGACCGCGACGCGCGCTGGCGCGCGGAAGCCGACGCCGCGATCTCTTTCTGCGGTGCGCTGGGACTCGGCCGGATTACGGGCCGGCCGTCTCGTCCTGTGCGGTGTTCTCGTCTTCGGCCGCATCGGGGGCGTCTTCGGGGTTCTCGGCGGTGCGGCGGTAGTAGGGGTGGGTGGAGTCCATCCTGCGGGCGAGGTGGAGGGGTGTGGGGGTGCTCTGGCGGACGTCGGAGGTGATGCCCTGGTTGGTCAGTACGGCGGCGACGGCGCCGATGAGGTCGCAGTCGGCGTCGGGGTGCTGGGCGATGACGGTGAACCGGGTGGCGGTGTGGGCGTAGCCGTTCTTGCTCTGGCTGCGGCTGTCGAAGCGTGTCTCGTCCTTGCCGAAGCGGCCGGCGGGGCCTGCGGCCCAGACGCGGGGGACGTTGACGAGCAGGAAGTCGGGGTAGGTGTGGGCGGCGTCGTCGGTGGCGAGTTGGAAGAGGCTGGTGGTGGTGTCGGTGGCACGCCAGGTGCCGTCGCTGGTGCGCATGTGGGCGCCGGTGGGGCGGCCGATGCGTTCCAGGTCGCCGATGACGCGGACGGTGGCCAGGGGGCGTTGGGCGCGGGGGAGGCTGTGGCCGGGCAGCCAGGACGAGAGCCGGGGCAGGCCTGAGGGCGGGTCCTGGCCCAGGGCTTCGTCGGTGAGGCCCGACCAGATGTACTCGGCGCTGTCGCCATCGACGTAGAGCACCGCGGGGGCCGACACGGGCAGTTGCGTGCGGGTGGCGATGAGGGCCTGCTCGACGATGTCCGCGGCGGCGCGGGCCTGGAGCGTCTCGTCCGCGGCGGCGGAGTAGCCCTTGACATCCCAGGCGAGGTCGGCGGCGTGCAGCGCGGTGACGGCCGGGCTGTGGGGCAGCCACTGCCCTGCCTGGGGGCTGTAGGCCCAGATCTGCCAGGGGTCGTCCTTCCCGCCGGTGGGGCGCATGGCGGTGAGGCTTGCGGTGATCGGCGACGGTTCGGTGCTGCGGGGCCTGCCGGGTGTGCGGCGCTGGGCATGGCGGCGGACGTGGACGCCGATATGCCACCAGTTCTCCAGCGGCAGTTTCCCGAACCCGGCGCCCAGGCGATGGTCGGTGGCGCCGACGCCGGTGAGGATCTCGCGCAGCACGTTCGCGGTCGAGCTGTCCAGGCCGCTCTGGCGGGAGGCGACCTTCTTGGCCCGGTAGTTCTCGTTGTAGGGCTTGCCATCCCGGGTGTGGGTGGGGATGGGCGGCGGGGCCTGCTTGATGTACTGGGAGGTCGCCGCCAGGCGCGCCAGGGCCTGCTTGGAGGGCCACTTGCCGTCCTCGGCCTCGGCCTTCTCACGCTCTTCGACGCTCGGGTACCAGCGCTCGGGGTCCCAGTCGGTCTCGCAGATCGCCGCGACGAGGGTGTCCTCGCGGGTGTAGGGGGCGAGCATTTGGGCCAGGTCCCGCTCGCGCTCCGCGCTGCTGCGCGGCCCGTGGCCCAGCGCGCCGGCCTTGTCGTGGAAGAAGACAGTCTCGATGCGCCCGCCAGCCGCGGGTTCGGCGATGCCTTCGACGGCCTTCCAGTCCTCACCAGGGCCCCACTGGGCGGCGATCGCGGCCTTCACCCGGGCGCGGACCTCGTCGGTGCTCCACAGCACGGGGACGAGGAGGGTGCCCACGCCGGCGGCGTCCAGGGCCGTGGGGATCCGCTCCGGCGGGATGGGGCCGCTGACGCGCGAGCCGCTCTCGGTGGGCGGCACCTTGATGCCGGGGACCTCGATGAACACGGGGTTGCGGTGGCTGTACTTCTCGCACCGGGTGTCGATGGCCTCCTCGATGCGGCGGAAGAGTTCCATGCCGTGTCCGCGGCCCAGCCCGGGCGTGCGGACGCTGGCCGGGGCGACGGCCCATACCGGCCCCGGGGCGGCATCGGCGAGAGCGTCGTCGGTGAGGTGTTCGGGGAAGGGCGGCACGTTCGCGCTCAGGCGGGGCAGGGCGGCCAGGCGGCGGCTGGCGGCGACCGCGGGGACGTTCAGGCGGCGCTTCCACGGCGGGCCGTCGGTGGCCGCGGCAACGACGAGCGGCTGACCGGGGTTGGCCAGCAGGACGGTGGCGACGCCCTTCCAGGAGGTGGCGAGGAGGGTGGTGACGGCGTTGACGGTCAGTGCATGGCGCCCGGAGTGCCCGCTGGCAGCTGTCCCGATGGTGATACGGGGCAGCAGGTGGCGCACGATGCCCTTGCGGTCGGGTTCGGCGGGCAGCTCGTGGCCGATCGCGGCCAGACGGCCGTCGGTGCACAGGGCGAAGCGGACGGGCGTGCCGTTGTTGCGGGGCCACTCGAGGGCGGCGAGTTCCTCGGCCAGGCGCCAGCGGGCGAGCTCGCCCGGCCACCAGCCGCGCGAGCGCCTGCCGGCGCGGGGCGGCTCGGGCAGGACAGCGGGGCGGGGTTCGGCCCGGGCGAGGAGTTCGGCCAGCTGCTCGCCGATGCGCAGGCCGTCGGGGCCTGGGACCACGGCCTCGGCCCAGTAGCTGAACACGTCGCGCCGGTCCTCGGCACTGATCGGCGCCGCGCACAGCAGTTCGTAGCCGTCGTTGTTCCACTGCCAACGCGCCCAGGTGCCCGCGGCCGCGCGCAGAACGGACTCCAGCGCCCGGTAGGGCGGCTGCACCTCCAGCCCGGAGCCGACGTTGCGCTTGTACTCCTGCGCAAGCTCTCCGGCCAGGTCCAGGACAGGGGCGTCGGGCCGGTAGGCGATCACCTGCCCCAGGTCGGTGGGGGCGGTGCGGAACTGCAGCAGGCGGGCCTGCTTGCGGGCGACGCTGTCGAGCGGGCGGCTCATGCGTACTCTCCCAGGTAGGAGTGGAAGCCCGCGCGCAGCGCGGGGAGCAGGTGCGGGGCGTGGGCGTACTCGGCGATTTCCTCGATGGTGTGGCCGTAGCAGGTGCCGAGCTGGGCGAGGTCGTCCTGCGGGGTCTGTTCGAGCAGGCTCCGCACCAGGGTGGGCAGGTCGGATCCCCAGGTGGGGTCGTGGAAGGCGCCGTCGATGAAGTGGAGCTCGACGTGGGTCTGTCCGCGGCGTCCGCGGCCGGCCAGCTGGACGCTCTGGCCCAGGAGGGTGGCGACGAGTTCGTGCTTCAGCTCGTCTGGCAGGGCGGAGAAGCGCTTGGGCGCATTCAGGTTGAGGCGCAGGTGCGCCTCGGCGGCCGCGCGGGCCCGGGCCAGGGTGGCGGCGGGGTTGTCGCCGGGGATGGTGTCGCGCCAGGCTCGGGCGGCGACGCTGGCTGCCAGCACCGGTGCCTCGTCGGCCGGCATGACCGGCCGCACGGCCATGGCGATCAGGGTGATGGCGGAGACGGCGACGCCCTCGAACACGGTCAGTACGTTCAGGCCCCGTTCGGTGCGCGGCAGCGGCGAGATGAGCACTTCGCCGTCGAGGTCGGCCAGTTCCGAGAAACGGTCGCGGGTGAGCTGGCCGATCGCGTCGCACACCGGCGGCAGGGAGGGGTCGGGGGTGTCCGCGACGGCGACGTAGATCCGTAGCCGCCGTCCGAGGGCGAGCGCGGTGTCGTACAGGGCCTGGGCGAACAGGCGGGCCTGACGGTAGGAGTTGACGGTGATCAGGGCCCGGGCGCGGTACCGGGTATGCGGATCCGCAGCCAGCCGGGCCAGGTCGCGCACCAGTCCCGGCGCGTAGCCGGCGGCCAGCGAGATGACCCGCTGGTCGCGTTCGCGGTAGGGCGTGCTGCCGACGGCCAGGAGCTTCCCGTCGGCGACAGGGGTGCTGTTGAAGATGCTCAGGCCGCCTTGGAGGGTGTCGGGCATCGCCCAGTCGGGGCGGGCGAGCAGGTGGGTGCGAGCCGCGCCCGGCATGTAACCGGTGGCGGACATGCCTACCACGGTGCGCTGGCGGCCGCTCAGGGCGAGGGAGACGATGCTGCCGAGGAACTGCGTCTCGGTGTGGGGGTCGGCGCGCAGCACCTCCATCTTCAAACTCGCATGTCCGCCCGGGTCGTCCAGCCCCTCGAAGCGGAACCCGCCCAGCTGGCGGCCCAGCGGGCCGAACGGGACGACGGTGCCGGCGCCCTGGTGGCCGATCGCATCGGCGAGGGTGGAGGCCGCGTCGATGCCGTGCCCGGCGAGCTCGCCCGCTCGGTCCGTCAGGTCGAACATCGTGTGGACGATGGCTGTCAGCCACGCCTTCATCATCAGCGCGTGCAGGACGCCCGCGGTGGCCTCGGCGTGCGTGACCACCCCCACCGGCCCCGGCCCGCCGGGCCCGCGCTGCGCCGGAACCGCCGATTCGACGGGTACCTCCTCGCCTCCGCCTACGCCTTCGGTGGTGGTGTAGGCGGGCAGCGCGGCGGAGACGATCTCCCGCAACTCGTCCTTGAGAGGGGCCAGTTGCCACTCGCCGCCCTCGTCGATGGTGAGCATCCGCTGCAGCACGTCCGGGACGGGCTGCAGCCGATCCGGCAGCACGGCACGGGAGGGCCTATCGCCCGGCCGGGTGGCCACGTGCGGGAGCAGGGCCTGCAGACAGTCGGCCTGCTCGGCGGTGGCCGCGGCCTCGGGATCCACTCCGATCAGGTTCTCCAGCAGGTGCCGGTCCCATTGGTGGGGCTGGTACCAGCGCTTGCGGTCCTGCACCACCTGCCGGGCCCGGCGCGGGTCCTGCCCGCGGGCCAGAGCCCGCGCCTGGGCGACCTCGGTGCACACCTCCTCGCCGGCCACCAGGTCGAGCAACTGCTCGGCCAGGAACACCGCCCGGGTCAGCGGTCGGCGCACCGCCACCGCCAGCCGCGGCGGTGCCTGGTGCAGGCTGTCGCGGATCTGCCGCAGCACCGTGTTCGGGCGGGAGCGGGAGGCGAGCTCCAGCTCGCCGCACTCGTCGAACCCCCGTGACTGGTAGGCGTCGACCTCGTCGACGACCACGTAGGAGGCCAGGCGCAGAAGGAACTCCCGCACGCTGATGCTGTTGCGGACCTCCCCGTCGACCTCCACCGGAACCTTGATCATCCCGGACTGGAAGCACGCATGCGTGGTCACGATGATCCTGGCCGTCGTCGCGGCCTCGACGTGGGAGAACTTCCCGCAGGACGACACATACGGGCACAACGCCCGCTCCGGCCGGTCGAAGGCGTCCGACGCGGTAACCGTGCATGGTTCTCTGCCGCCCTCGAAGACGTCGCGGCCCTCCAGCTGCGCCTGCGCGGCGCACCCGTAGGCGGAGTTGTCGATGAGGAAGGCGATGCTTGCAGAGGCGTGCGCCAGTGGCACGCCGGTGCCCTCCAGTTTCGCGGCGGAGCGCAGCGCGAAGCCGTAGCGGCTGTTGGGGGCGATGAACGGCGTGGCCGTCGCCTTGACGCCCGCCGCCCGCAGCTCCTGCTGCAAGGTGGCGGCCTCGCCGTACACGTCGCCGTTGTCGCTGACCACCAGCACGGTGGTGCGATCCAGGCCTGCCTGCTGGATCGCCAGCCCCCGGCCGAAGACGTTCTTGCCCACGCCCGGCGGCGCGCTCAGCAGGTGCATGCGTCCCGGCGGCAGGACGACGGGCTCCAGGGGTCGCTGTCCGCGCCCGATGGTCCCGCGCAGCAGCAGCGCGATCTGCTTCTCGCGGAAGGCCGGGCCCTCCATGTCCTGGTCGGTGTCCCGGCTCTGCCAGCTGAGCTCGTCGGCGTCCACCACTAGGTCCACCGACGGCGCGGTCACGACCTGAGGCGGCCTGTACACCCCCTGCTCGTCGGGGAAGGCGAGCTGGACCCGCCCGCGTGAGGTCGGCGCCGACCAGCCCGATCCGCTGGCGACCCGCAGAGCCCGCCGGCGCCCGGTCGCCGCGAGCAGGCGGTCGGCGACGTCCGCAGGATCCTGCCCGTGGACGGGCAGCACTTCGAGCGCCCGCCCCCGCTCGCTGTGCCCGAGCGTGTAGAGGGAGGGCAGCGGGTCGTCCGCGTCCGGGGTGTCCAAGACGTCGTGGACGGCCAGTTCGACATGGTGCAGCAGCGCCTCCCCCCGGTGGCGGATGCCCAACAGCGCGCCCAGGCGCTGCTTGTCCGCCTCCGGCCACTGCTCCCAGCCCGCCACGACGCGCGGCGCGTGCCCGCTGAGCAGGACGTGGGCGTCCGCGACGCGCACCACCTGCTGCCCGTCGCGAAACCGGGCGGGCAGGAGGTGCTCGGCCAAGGCCAACGCCGCGGCCAGGGTCCTGCTCACGCTCCCTCCACCTCCGCCACCAGGTCGGTGTCGGTCAGCACACGGGCGCCGCTGCCCCGCACCACCCGGCGCAGCAGCGGCAGGTACCCGCGCAAGTGCTCGGGCACCACGAAGCACAGCTCGCCGGACTCCTCGGGGTCCTCGCGCAGCTTCTGGGCCAGTCCGTACGGGTCGGCCCAGGTCTTGACGTCCACGCGCCATGTCCGGGACCGGCCGGGACGGGTGACGTGCAGGTCGTAGGCGTCGCCGAACGGCCACAGCCGCACCTGCGCACCCGAGGTGATCAGCCGGTCGCGCAGCTCGACCTCCAGCAGGCCCGGGAGCGTCACCCACAGCCACAGGGCGTAGGGCAGCGCCACGCAGCCCTCCGCGGGCAGTAGTTCCGGCACGGTGTGCAGTTCGCCGCGCGGGGCCAGGCGCCAGCCCTCCGTAGCCGGCTCGGCCCGGTAGCGGGCACCCAGCAGGCTGTGGCGCTCGTCCTCGCACTCGAGGTCCACCGCGCCGTTGGGGCGGAAGGTAGCCCGCATCGTCCACTTGCACATCGGGCACGCTGCCCACAGGCCGCCGAACTGCCGCGTCGGGGAGATCCCGGTGTACGCGCCCAGCTCGACCAGCACGGTGTTCCGGGACAGCTCGCGCCGTGTCAGGACGGGCGTGCGGACCATCGCCTCCCGGCCCCGGGTGTACGCCTCGAAGCCGGCGGCCCTCAGCGCGCGGAAGACCGCGTGCTGGACAGTCTCACCGGAGATCCGCGACAGCCCGGTACTCGCTGGCAGCATCCCCACCGCCCGCAGCAGGCTGTGCAGATGGCGGATGTCGGCGCCGATCCCCGGGGCCTGGTGGCCGTGCTCGGCGGCTTCCACCGCCAACCGGTGCAGCGCCGAACTGGGCATGCCGTCCTCGTCGAGCAGACGCAGCTTGCCGAGCACCGACTTCTGAGGCCGCCCCGGCAGGAGGTCGGCCACACGGTTGCCTCGGAGTCGGCCGGTGAACACCTCGTACGACGGCGCCGACTCAAGGACGCCGAAAGAACGAACGTAGCGGCCATGGCACTCCATCAGCAGCCTCATTCGCCCCTGTGATTCGCCTTCATTGCTGCTCAAGGCCAGCGCCGCGACCACGCAGGCGTCGAGCGCCGCACGCTGATCCTCGTCGAGTTCTTGAACAGCCGCTGCCGTTCCGGCCACCGCCGACACCCTGGTCCTCCCCGCACCCCATCGAGCACACGCCACAACCCAACCCCTCCGCACCACGGGAGGGCACGGGAGTTCGGAGGAATTCACCCGATCCGGTGACCCCGGTCCGGCGTGCGCAGTGAAAGGCATTCCCGACGGCCATACCCGAGGCGCCTATCGACGCGGTGCCCGCGCTTGATCCCGCAGCGGTCCCAGGAGCGCGCGACCGCCGTCCCGCCAATAGACCCGAACATGTCATTTCTGGTCAAACCGGATGGCGGTCTCGGCGGCGAGGTCTATGGTCTGCACACGGTCCACCAACGCGGTCAGGCACGGCGGTGAAACGCGGACCTCAACGTTCTGACCTTGATCCTCGTCTCCGGGATGACCCACATTCACCCGGAGGCGGTGCGGCCGGTGGAGCAGCGCCCGGCCGCCGCCCGGTCTCCGGGATGCCCCGCCACCCCCTGTCGCGAGCATCCCGGAGACGGTCCGCGCATCCTAGGTGGCGGCGGACCGGGGTGCGGGCCGGGCCGTCGGGGATCACTCGCCGAACTGCGACCAGACGATCCCCGCGCCCGCGCCGTCGGCGCTCCGCCCGATCAGGATGCTGTTCGAGGTGAACGCCCAGCTCGGGAACACCAGCGCGTTCGCGCCCCGCTCCTCGTCGACGACCACGTCCAGCACCGGCGTCCGGGAGCCGGCGTCCTGCTGCGCCTTGAACGCGGCCATCGCGTGGGCCCACCGGGTCCTCGGCCCCGGCGAAGCCGGGGGTGCGGTGCAGGGCGCGGTCGATGCTCAGGTTGCCCGGGGTGCTGGAGGAGATCGCCGAGGCGTGCTCGCTCAACTCGTTGACGTCGTCCGACACTTCCTCCCACGCGGCCTCCGCCACCGCCTGCGGGGTGGCCCCGGCGGCGAGCAGCGCGACGGCGGCCACGGTCGCCCCACGCTCCTCGCTTCACTCGTACGTGAGGTGGACGTCGTGCCGCCCGTCGCCCAGCTCGGAGAACGTGTAGCCCCCGCTCGCGTCCAGCCCGCGCACCAAGACGTTCCCCCCGGCGGTCAGCTGCCCGACGAGCACGAACTCGCCCTGCTCGCTCTCCAGTACCGCGTTGATCGCTTCGCTCATCGTCACGGCGGCGAGTATGCCAACGCGCTACGACAGCCCGGCGTCGGCGCCGGGGCGCGGCTCGAAGATCCCCGCCTGCTCTGCCCGCAGCTCGGAGCGGACGAGTTCGAGGAGCCGCCCGGACCAGTTGCGACCCCGGCCCGCGTTGTCGCCCCAGTAGGCCGAGTCCATGTCGTCGTAGATCTAAGGTGGCGTCGTCCGTCGCCAGCAGGACGGCGGCCAGCTCGGGGTGCTGCCGGTACTTGGCGCGCAGCAGGCGGGTCAGGACGGCGGTCCTGGCGTGGTCCCAGCCTTCGCGGCGTGGGGCGCCGGCCGCGAGCCGGCGGGCCGCGCCGCCGGTCTCCGCCGTCGTGATCGCGTGCCGGGTGCCGGGTTCGGCGACCGACAGGGCCCAGTAGGCGTGGGCGACGGAGGGGTGGGTGACGCCGTCCACCGTGATCGGGGCGGGGTAGTCGTGGCGCAGGCCGACCTTGCCGGGGTCGTCCACCGGCTCCCTCGGGTACGAGTGGGGCAGCTTGACGGCCGGGGCGAAGGACGCCTCCGGCCCGTCCGCCGGGACCCGGGCGGCGCGCTCGGCCATCCACTGCGCCCGCTCCTCGAAGTACCCGAGGGCCTTCTCGTAACTCTCCTGGCTGACCGTCCCGTCGACCGGCAGGTACGTCCGCCCGCCGGGCCCCGCCACCAGGATCCGCAGCGGCCAGTCCTTGTGGTCCATGTCGCCCAGCGCGTAGCGGCGTTGCGATTCCGGGACGGCCAGTAGCGCGGCGCGGGCCGCGGCCCGGTTCTCCTCGGTCCGGTCGGCGAGGAACACCTCGACGGCGGCCAGGCAGCGGCCGGTCGAGTCCGGCCGCCCGTTCAACTGGTCGATGGCGTCCAGGACTTCGGCGACCAGCAGCTCGGGGGTGATCCAGCTCTCCGGCTCCCCGAACCTCCAGTCCGCAAGCTCGTGCGCGGACGCCTCGGCCCCCTCCGGAAAGCCGGTGGCCACCCACCCGGTGCGCAGCTTCTCCTCGAACTCCTCGACGGTGACCAGACCCCAGCAGTCGATGAGCCCGTCGGCGTAGATGAACAGGTCGGTCAGGAAGTACCGCCCGCCGTTGCGGATGAACGCGTGCCGCCAGGTGCCGGGTATGCGGACGCCGTCCGCGACGCGATGGGTGATCCGATTGCCGATCATCCTGGGATTGTGCCGCAGCACCCGGAACGCCTGTCGGCGGCAGTTCGTAGGGTGCCCGCGTGAACATCGATGATCTCTCTTGGCAGGCGCGCCACCACGGTGGCGTGTATCCGCGGATGGTGCAGACCCTCCTCGACCTGGGGCAGTTGGAGCTGCTGATTCGGGCGGCGTCGGAGCGCGAGGACTGGAACTGCGCGGAGGCGGCGGCCCGGGAGTTGTGTGCGGCCGGGGAGTTCGATCGGGCGCTGGCGGTGGTGGGCCCGTTCGCGGAGATCGGTTGGCGGGACGCCGGGTGGGCCACCGCCGAGATCATGATCCACCGCGGCCGGGGCGACGAGGCGCTCGCGATGGTGCGCCCGGACGAGGCCGAGTTGGACGACAGCCACGTGTGCGCCCGCTACGCCGAACTGCTGTCGAAGGCCGGGCGGGTCGCGGAGGCCGTCGGCGTGCTCACTCCGCACCTCGGGAAGCACTGGCCCCGCTCCCGCCTGGTC
The DNA here is from genome assembly GCF_042734215.1 of Kitasatospora sp. NPDC059673. Taxonomy (NCBI): domain Bacteria; kingdom Bacillati; phylum Actinomycetota; class Actinomycetes; order Kitasatosporales; family Streptomycetaceae; genus Kitasatospora; species Kitasatospora sp. NPDC059673. The sequence goes on from NZ_JBHWEN010000002.1 coordinate 355,814, forward strand.
GAGGTGACCGAGGGGAAGGGGTGCGACGAGCTGGTCCTGGAGGTGCTCACACGGGAAGCGGAGCGCATGGAGCGTGCGGAGAACGCGGCGTGCGAGCGGTGCGGCGGATCCTTCGCGGGCCGGACAGACCGCTGGGACGTGCTGCTGTCGATCTCCCGGGTGCTGGAGCGGGCCGGGCGCCCGGACGAGGCCGTCGAGGTGCTGCGGGCGGAGCGGGCCTCGGGCCGGCGGCACCCCGTCAACTTCCCGGAGTACTACGCGGAACTCCTTGCCCGGCAGGGCCTGATCGAGGAGTTGGGAGTCCTCGCCGCCGAAGACCACCGCTCCGCTCTCGACGTGTACGCGAAGGCGCTGGAGGACGCCGGGCGGGCGTCCGAGGCGGAGGCTGTGCTGCGTGCGGGGATCGAGGCCCATGACCACCCGAAGGACCGGGCGGCGCTGATGCGCCTGCTGGTTCACCAGGGGAGGGTCGACGAAGCCGTCGAGACCGGTCGGCCCACCTACGAGTACGCCGACTGCTGGAACTTCCTCCACTGGGCGCTGGAACTGCTGGTCGACGACGGCCGCCCCGACCGGGCGCTCGAACTCCTGGACGGGCTCACCGACGCGTACGTCGAGGAACACCCGGAACAGGTGCGGGAGTTGCGTCTCTGGCTGCTGGGCGAAGCGGGCCGCCAGGCGGAGGGCATCTCGGAGGCCGTCGCCCTCAACGAGCGGGAGCCCGGCGAGTGGGACATCGCGCTGGCTCGACTGCTGGAGCAGGACGGACAGCTGGCGGAGGCCTTCGCGCTCCTGCGTACGTCCACTCACTACTTGGCCCACTACGAGCTGGCCGACATGCTGATCCGACACGACCGCCCGGCTGAGGCCCTCGTCTCCGTCCCCACGATCGCAGAGAAGCGCACGGCCGTCGAACAGCGGGAGCGGGAGACGGCGGCGGGAGCAGGACGATCCCTGGGCCGCTACGAGCGGGGCCAGCCTGGAGCCCCCGCTCTAGAAGGCTCCTGAAGATCTCGCTCTGGACGGGGCTGTCCCGGCCGGGATAGCCCTGTCCTGCGCTATGTGGTGGCGGGGGCGAGGGTCCAGGTGTGGGTGAGGCCGAGGTTGATGAGGCGGCGGAGGTTGAGGGTGGCGGCGCGGTTGTGGAGCCAGGTGTTGTTCTTCAGGACGCCTCGGTAGGGGGCTCTGCGGTTGCCTCCGGCGACGAGCCAGGCCATGGCGGCCCAGACCGCTGCACCCACCCGGCTTCCCACCCGCGGGCTGACCCGCCCACCGAACGCCCTGACCGAGAGGAGCGGCCGTGTCCGCCGCCGGCCAGCGACCACTACCAGCAGGGCACGGGCTTCCGGCCCGTCGCCGAGAAGGAGATCGCGCTGCTCGCCAAACAGCTCGGTCCGGGTTCCGCTGGCCGGGCGCTCGACCTGGGCTTCACCACCACAGACGTCGACTTCTCCCAGGTCGCCGTCGCCACCGCCCAGGACCGGCACCCGGACGCCCCCGCCTCGCCCCCGGTCGGCTCCTCGTCACCACCCCACTCACCGAACACCAACGCGCCAACTGGGAGTCGATCGGCCTGTGCTCGGCCGCCCTCCTTCCGGCGATCCGAGAGTTGGGGACACCGACCAGCACGTCGGCCGCCGGGTTGGCGGACCCTCCGGCTCCGAGAATTGAAACACCTCGCTGCGCCGAGTGTTCACAAATTCAGGCCAGGCAGCGACGACTCCCATAGCACAAGATCGGCTCGACACGTCGAGCCATCCGCCGCGAACACTCAGCATTTGCCACCGATCGGTGTGCATCTCAGTCGTTCGCATTGGTGGAATGCAGCATGGAACCGCGCAAGCGCGCCCTGATCGGAGTTCGGCTCTCGGTAGCCACCGATGAAAGTACGTCGCCGGCACGCCAGCGCGAAAAGGGCCGCCTTATGGCCCAGATGAAAGACTACGAAATCGTCGGCTACGCCGAGGACCTGGACGTCTCCGCCACGAAGTTCCGGCCAATCGATCGGCCGCAACTAGGCGATTGGATGAAGAATCGCCACCACGAGTTCGACGTCATGATCTTCTGGAAACTGGATCGAATCGTCCGAAGTCCGGCCGACCTTTCCGACATGATCCGCTGGTGCGATAAGCATCGCAAGAACCTCATTTTTGTCGATGACACATTCGACCTCTCCAGCGATCTCGGAGAGGCGATGGCCTATATGGCTTCCGTATTCGCCCGTATGGAGGCAAGGAAGATCTCCGCCCGCGTCACGGACGCCCACCGCTTCCTCAAGGGGACACGTCGCTGGGCTGGCGGCCGACCGCCCTACGGGTACCGGGTCGTCCCGCTGGACAGTGGCGGGAAGGTTCTTGAGATAGACCCGGTGACGTCCGCCATCGTCCGGGAGATGTACTGCTGGGCCATCACCGGGGTGTCACAGAGCGAGATAGCCCGCAGGCTGAGCCAGCGAGAAGTGCCGACACCGCGGAACTGGATCCGGCTGCAGAACGGCCGGGCCGTCACCCCGGCCCGATGGAATCCTGCGTCGATCGGGAAGATTCTCACCTCACCTGCGTGCCTCGGCCTGAAGATGACCGGCGGGTCCACCGGCTTCCATAGGATTGTCTACGACGCACAAGGAGAGCCCGTTCGGGCCGCTGACGCGATCCTCACTCCGGATGAATGGCAACTCCTTCAAGCGGTTCTCGGGGCAGCGCGTCCCAATCGAAAGAAGCGGGTGAACGAGTCCTATCCGTATCTCGGCTCGGCCTTCTGCGCCAAATGTGGACATATGGCTTACCGCTGGATAACCCGGGTGGGAGGAACCGAGTACGGGTATTACCGATGTGGCGTCACCGCCGGCAGTTCCGTGAAGCGGTGCAGCACTGCCGCCCCCATGGACTTCGTCGAAGAGCAGTTCAACGCCATCGTGACACATTTGTTCTCGACCGTACAGGTCGTCGAGCCGGTACCATCCGATGCTCCTCTGAATAACGGCCAGACGGTCGAATCCATATCCAGGGCGATGAGGGATATCCGGGCCGAGAAGGACATGGGCCTCTACGAGTACGAGGGCGGAAGGGAGGAGTACCTTCGCCGTATCAACGGGCTGGCAGAACGCCGCAAGGCCGCTGCGCAAGCAGCACGCGTGAGCCCACGGACATTGCTCCCCACCGGGTCTACCTTCGCTTCGGAGTGGGCCAGTAGCGATATCGCTGGTCAGCGCCAACTCCTCCTGAAGTCCAAGGTGAGGGCCTACATCTGCCGGAACTCCCTCAGCTTTCTCTTCCCCGAAGACCTACGGAAGGAGCTGATCGCCGCTTGAGCTCTTCCCCCGCGCACCGCGTAGATCGGGGCCGCTGGGCCGCACCTGCTCCGGAAGAGCCACGCCTCCCCCACCTCCGACAACGGGCCGCACTCTTGCCGCGAGCTCAGAGGGGAGGTACCAGCCTTCGACCGCCGGTGCCATGTAGAGGCGAGCCTTGAGGCCAATCAGCAGCTGGCGGCGGTGCTCCTGGTCGGCTCGGGTCCAGACATCGACGAAGGTTTCGCCGGTTTCGACGTCGACCCAGGCGGCGGGTCGCTGTGGGAGGGCGGCGAGGCGTCGGCGTTCGTCGACGAGGACTTCGAGGGCTTCGGAGTACTCGTCGTCGCCACCGGGGTAGTCGTACAGACCGCGCCGCTTCTCCGAGCGGAGGTCCTGCATGGCCTGGGCAACGTGGTTCAGCTGTTCAGTGTGGTCCTCACCGGGGATGAACTTGCGGACCGTCATCGCCACGCCGGCCAGGCGGTCGACCAGTGCGGCGACCGCGGTGGTGACCCGCTCCCCCTTGACGGACTGGCCGCGGCAGGCGGGCTTGCCTGTCTTCCTCACACACCGGTAGTACTCGTAGATCCGGCCGTTGCGGGCATGGTTCTCCTGCCGGTAGAGCCGGTCCCCGCACCGGTCGCAGTGCACCACACCCAGCCACGGCGCGGCCCCGTTCGCGCGTTCCCTGGTCACTGACCGCTCGTCCATCGCGGCCTGGATCGCCGCCCACTCCTCGTCCGTGAAGAGGGGCTTCGCGATCCGGATCGGCAGGCCCTTCGCGTCGCGGGCGAGCTTGCGGGCCTTGACGGAGCGGCCGATCAGCTTGAGGCCCATCGTGGCCGGTGAGCGGAGGATCTTGCCGATGCTGGAGGCGTTCCAGTGGTTCGACGGCGGTGTCTTGCGCTTGCTCGAGTACGTCTCGCCCTGGTTCTTGAACACGTGGGTGGCGGGGGTGTCGAAGCCGGCGGCTTCCAGGGCCGTGGCGATCATCCACTGGCTCTGACCCTCCAGCAGCAGCTTGCCCATGTACCGGACCGCCTCGGAGGTGACCGGGTCCGGCTCCAGCGTCCGCCCGCCGCCGGGCCGGTCCACGATCCGGTAACCGTACGGCGGCTGCCCGCCGGCCCAGCGGTCCGTCTTCCGGAGGTGCTTGTGGGCGGCGGTGACGCGCGCCTTGATGCGCTTGAGCTCCGTCTCCGCGAAGATCGAGGCCAGCATCAGGAACACCTTGGCCAGCTCGTTCCCGAACGAGCTCTCCCTCCCCTTGCGGTAGTCCAGGGTGATGCCGTCGTCGGTGAAGACCAGGACCTTGTGGTTCTCCTCCGCCCAGTGCGCCACGTCCGCGCAGTCCTTGGCCGACCGGAACGCCCGGTCAACCTTGGCCCACACCATCGCGTCCCACTCGCCCTGCCGATCGGTCAGCCAGGGGCCCAGGTCCGGACGCTTCCATGGCGTGATCTCCGCGGAGACGTCCAGATCCTCGAACGACCCGACAATCTCCCACTCCTTCGAGACCGCATGCCTGGTAGCCGACTCGGCCTGGACCAGGTGAGACACCTTGCCCTCGTTCCCGTGCGTGTCCGATACGCGCGAACCGACCACTGCCCGAACCGGCGCCAGCGTCGTGCTGCCCACGGGGTAGCCCCCTCCACCCATGCCAGCGAACGCACACGAACCACCCCCACTCGAACGGGTGGACCTTTTGGAAAACGCGTCGTTCCGCTGGAGGATCGACTACTTGATGGCCACCCCCGACCTCGCCGCCCGCTCCGTCGAGGCCCGCGTCGAACGCGCCGCCACCCACGCGGAGCGCTGGTCGGACCACGCGCCCGTCACGGCCGTCTTCGACATCGCCTGACTCCCGTACCACCAGCGGAAGATGAAGCATCCGCTGAATCCTCCCAGGTCACTGCCGCACCTGCTCGGCGCGGAGCCCCAGAGTGTTCTGGCCCCTCCTTGGACCGCAAAGCACGGTTCGCAGGTCGCCCCCGTTCGGAGGTGGGAGGGACCAGCCGTCGATCGGGCGGGGCGAATCGAGTTGTCAACGTCGAGACGGAGCCGACGGCGGCCGCGCCCTGATCCTCACCACCGACGGGCGCGGTCTCCGTAGCCGACCGGCTCGTCTCCACCGCCGACGGGCGCGTCGGCCTTCAGGGTGGCAGTGGTGGTCGGACGCTCCGTCGACTTCTTCGGATTCTCCGGCACTCTCTTCTCACGCCTCGCCCTGATCGCCACCGGGCAACTCCTATCCCCGGAGCGAGGGCCAAGGTGCGCAGCCCATCGGCGACGAACGGGTTTCGGTCATATGCGATTTGACGGTGCGTCAGAAGCGCGCCCCGACGGGGGCTTCTGCGGAGGGCTTCGATTGCGATTTCCGTCGACATGGTTGACCGCATTGAAGTGACCATGGCATTTTCGTGCGGCGCGGACGTGCACCACCCCGGTCGCACGTCCGCAATCCCCCACAAGGAGAGCCATGTTCAAGAGATTCGCCGCCGCGCTCGGCGCGGTCGCGGTCGTCGCGGGTGCCCTGACCTTCGGTGCCGCTCCCGCGCAGGCCGTTCAGGCGGGCGACCTGACCTCCACGATCGCGCTGAGCAACTGCTCCGCCTCGCTGGTCCGCTACCCGAGCTCGGTGGACACCGACCGGGCGATGATGCTGACCAACGGCCACTGCCTGCCGACCATGCCGTCGGCCGGCCAGGTCATCCAGAACGCGAGCGCCAGCCGCAGCGGCACGCTGCTCGACTCCGCCGGCACCTCGCTCGGCACCGTCCAGGCGGACAAGGTGCTGTACGCGACGATGACCGGCACCGACGTCGCGCTGTACCAGCTCACCGACACCTTCGCCGCCATCACCTCCAAGTACGGGGCGACGGCGCTGACGATCAGCGACACCCATCCGGTCGACGGGTCGGCGATGTACATACCGTCCTCGTACTGGAAGCAGGTGTGGAACTGCTCGATCAACGGGTTCGTCGGAACCCTGCGCGAGGACCAGTGGACCTGGCACGACTCGCTGCGCTACAGCACGGGCTGCAACACCACGCACGGCACGTCCGGTTCGCCCATCGTCGACGCCGCCAGCAGGAAGGTCGTCGGCATCAACAACACCGGCAACGACGACGGCGCGATGTGCACCCTGAACAACCCGTGCGAGGTGGCCGCGGACGGCACCACGACCGTCACCAAGGGCCAGAGCTACGGTGAGGAGACCTACTGGTTCACCACCTGCCTGGGCACCGGCCGGGTGATCGACCTGAACGTCGGCGGCTGCCTGCTGACCAAGCCGGCCGGCGCGGCCGTGTCGGTGACCAACCCGGGCAACCAGTCCACCGTGGTCAACGGTTCGGTCAGCCTGCAGATCCAGGCGTCCGGCGGCACCGCCCCGCTGAGCTACTCGGCCACCGGCCTGCCCGCCGGCCTGTCGATCAACGCCTCCACCGGTCTGATCAGCGGGACCCCCACCACTGCGGGCGGCTCCTCGGTGACCGTCACCGTCAAGGACGCGGCCAACAAGACCGCCTCCACCACGTTCTCCTGGACGGTCACCACGAACCAGGGCACCTGCACCCCGGCGCAGCTGCTCGGCAACCCCGGCTTCGAGACCGGCACCGCCGCCCCGTGGACCACCACCTCCGGTGTGGTCGACAACTCCACCTCGCAGGCCGCGCACGGCGGTTCCTGGAAGGCCTGGATGGACGGCTACGGCTCCGCCCACACCGACAGCATCCAGCAGACCGTCACCATCCCGACCGGCTGCAAGGCGTCGCTGAGCTTCTGGCTCCACATCGACACCGCCGAGACCACCACGTCGAGCGCGTACGACAAGCTCACCGTCACGGCGAACGGCACCTCGGTCGCCACGTACTCCAACCTCGACAAGAACACCGGCTACACCCAGAAGACCATCGACCTGTCGGCCTACGCCGGCCAGTCGGTGACGGTGAAGTTCAACGCCGTCGAGGACGCCTCGCTGCAGACCAGCTTCGTGATCGACGACACCGCGATCCAGACCAGCTGAGCCCCACGGCCCGGCGGAGCCACCCGAACGCTTCCGGTGGCTCCGCCGGGCTGAGTCCTCAGCTCGGCGGGGTCGGGTGTCAAGGCGCCCAGCACAGGGTGCGGCCCGCGCCCCGCCGAGCGACTCGGCGGGCCCCGTCGCCGGGCCTCGGCGGGGGTCCGGTCGGGGACGGGGGCGCCGGGCCGGGGGACGCCGTCGGACGGAGGACGGGTCATGCCATCAGGGTCCCAGACGTGTGATCACGACTTCCGCGAATCGACGACCCGGCGCAGCTTGCCGAGCGAGCGTTCCAGGGTGTCCTGGTCGACGACATCAACGCCGACGGTCATGCCGACGCCGTCCTTGACGCCCTTGGCGAGGGCTGCGGCGGCGGCCCCGCGCTCGTCGGCGGTCGCGTCCGGCCGTGCTTCGACACGCACGGTCATGTGGTCCATGCGTCCGCGCCGGGTCAGTTCCAGCTGGAAGTGCGGGGCGAGGGCGGGGATGCGCAGGACGATCTCCTCGATCTGGGTGGGGAAGACGTTGACGCCGCGCAAGATGATCATGTCGTCGCAGCGGCCGGTAACCTTCTCCATGCGGCGGAAGGCGGGCCGCGCGGTGCCGGGCAGCAGCCGGGTGAGGTCGCGGGTGCGGTAGCGGATGATCGGCAGGGCCTCCTTGGTGAGGGAGGTGAAGACCAGCTCGCCGCTGTCGCCTTCGGGCAGCGCCTCGTCGGAGAGGGGGTCGACCACCTCGGGGTAGAAGTGGTCCTCCCAGATGTGGAGGCCGTCCTTGGTCTCGACGCACTCGCCGGCCACCCCCGGGCCGATCACCTCGGACAGGCCGTAGATGTCGACGGCGTGGATGTCCAGGCGCTCCTCGATCTCACGGCGCATCTCCTCGGTCCACGGCTCGGCGCCGAAGATGCCGATCTCCAGGGAGCTGGTGCGCGGGTCGATGCCCTGGCGCTCGAACTCGTCGAGGAGCGTCAGCATGTAGGAGGGGGTGACCATGATGATCCTGGGCCGGAAGTCCTGGATGATCTGGACCTGGCGGGCGGTCATGCCGCCCGAAGCCGGTATGACGGTGCAGCCCGCGCGTTCGGCGCCGTAGTGGGCGCCGAGGCCACCGGTGAACAGTCCGTAGCCGTAGGAGTTGTGCAGGATGTCGCCGGGGCGGCCGCCGGCCCCGCGGATGCACCGGGCCACCATGTCCGCCCACATCGACAGGTCGTTCGCGGTGTAGCCGACCACGGTGGGGCGGCCGGTGGTGCCGCTGGAGGCGTGGATCCGGCGGACCTCCTCCCTCGGGACGGCGAACATGCCGAAGGGGTAGTTGTCGCGCAGGTCGGCCTTGGTGGTGAACGGGAAGCGGACGAGGTCGGCGAGTGTGCGGCAGTCCTCGGGCCGGACGCCGGCCTCGTCGAACTTACGGCGGTAGAAATCGACGTTCCGGTAGGCGTGTTCCAGGGTGCTCCGGAGCCGGGTGAGCTGGAGTGCCTTCAGCTCCTCGGGGTCCAGGCGCTCGCCCTCGTCCCGCAGACCGCTCGGGAGTGCGTCGCCCAGCCGCCGGGGCCCGCCGACGGAACGCGTCGTGCCGGTGGTCGTGCTCATCGTGTCTCCTTCACATCCTTGAGGCTGCGGCTGCGGCCGCGGAACTCCGCGATCACCTCGTCGCCGCGCAGGACGGTGATGTCGTAGATGCCGCTGCGGCCGAATCTGGTGCGCTCGTGTGCCGTCGCCACGAGCAGGTCGCCTTCGCGTGCCGGGGCGACGAAGGTGATGTCGGCGCCCGCCGCGACGGTGACCGGACCGTGGCTGTTGCAGGCGCAGGCGAAGGTGGTGTCGGCCAGCAGGAACAGGTATCCGCCGTGCGCGATGCCGTGGCCGTTGACCATCTGCGGGGTCACCGTCATGGTCGCCGAGGCCGTTCCGTCGCCGGCGGCCAGGAGTTGAATTCCCAGGCTCCGGGACGCCGTGTCCGCGGCGAACATCAGCTGGGCGGGTCCTGCCGCGACCGTGCCGTCGGGTGGTCGATTCATATGCATTTCACCACTCTTGTCGCCCGACCGAACATTCGGTTACAGTCTCGATTTCGGCCAAGTAATCCAGCATCGGCAGTGCCTGTCAAGAGGTGAGCGCATGTCGCCGAACGCCCAGGACCGACCCGATTTCTTCGCCGGTTCTCCTCCGTCCAATGCGCGACGTCCGCGAACTCCTTCGCCCACCTGAACGCCCGGTCGACCTTCGCCCACACCATCGCGTCCCACTCGCCCTGCCGATCGGTCAGCCACGGCCCCGGGTCCGGACGCTTCCATGGCGTGATCTCCGCCGACGCGTCCAGGTCCTCGAACGATCCGACGAGCTGTTCTGTCCGCTGGAGGATCAATTACTTGATGGCCAGTCAGAGACTCGCGGCCACCTGCACCGCGGCCTACGTCGAACGGGCCGCCTCGCGACAAGGCCGAGCGGCAGGTGGCGCAGCCGCTCGCCGATGGTCCTGGCATGGAGCGGCGGGCGCGCGGGGGTGAGGGCGTCGAGTGCGCCGCCGGGGTGGACGAGCACGCTCGTCGTCGTGCTGCCGGCGGCACGCAGGCGGCGGTCGAGTTCGACGGCGAAGAGCATCTGGGCCAGCTTGGAGCGTGCGTAGGCACGCTTGGGCCAGTAGTCGTAGCTGCTCCTCAGGTCGTCGGGGTCCAGGGATTCGGACTTGGCGGCGAAGCTGCCGGTCGTGACGATCCGGCTCCCCGGGGTCGCCGCGAGCAGGGGCGTCAGGTAGTGGGTCAGGGCGAAGTGGCCCAGGTGGTTGGTCGCGAACATCAGCTCGTGGCCGGCCCTGGTCTCGCGACGTGGCGGGTGGTCGAGCGCCACGCCCGCGTTGTGGACGACCGCGTCCAGGCGGTCCAGCCCGAGCGCGTCGACGGAGGCCTCCACTGAAAGCGAGATCGGCCAGGTCCATCGGCACGTACCTCACCTTGGCGCCGGGCACGCGCGAGCCGATGGAGGCGATCGCGGCTTCGGCCTTCGCCGCGTCGCGGCTACCGAGAACGACCGTGGCCCCGGCGCCCGCGAGCTGCTCGGCGACGAAGTACCCGATGCCCGCGTTGCCGCCGGTGACCGATCCAAGGACGAGCGGACACTTGGCGGACACTTGTTCGTCATCGAGTGGCCGTGAACGTTGCGGTGCTTGGCCCCGTTGTACAGCTGTTCCCTCGTCGGCTGGTCGGATCTGTTTTTGTCCGGCCCGGCCCGGGCAGGCGCGCCGCACAGCGAAACGGCAGAACTCTGCGAAGGAGAGGTGGCAGCCGTGGCACGGGTGGAGCTGGAGGGGAAGACGGCACTGGTGACGGGCGGCTCGCGCGGGCTCGGCCTGCTGGTCGCCGAAGAACTGGTCCGGCGCGGCTGCCAGGTGGCGGTGTGCGCCCGGGACGGGCAGCAGCTGTTGGTCGCCGAGCAGCGGTTGGCGCGGCTGACCACCCGGTACGCGGCAGTCGAGTGCGACCTGACCGCGCCCGGCGCACCGGACGAACTGGTCGAGCGGGTGACCGCCCGGCTCGGCCCGGTGGACGTGCTGGTCAACAATGCCGGGGTGATCCAGGTCGGCCCGCTGGCGGCCATGGACGCGGCGGACTTCCGCCGCGCCTGGGACACCATGGTCCGCGCCCCGCTGGAGCTGATCCTGGCCGTCCTGCCGGGCATGCGGGACCGCGGCGCCGGCTCGCTGGTGACGATCGCCTCGATCGGCGGCCCCGTCCCGGCCCCGCACCTGCTGCCGTACAACACGGCCAAGGCCGCACTCGCCGCGCTGTCCCGCGGTCTGCGGGTGGAACTCTCCGGAAGCGGCATCCAAGTCACCACTGTGACACCGGGGTTGATGCGGACAGGCTCCCACTTGGCCGCGCAGTTCTCGGGCCGGGCCCGGCACGAGTACTCCTGGTTCGCCACCGCGTCCGGCGCACCGCTGCTCTCGATGGACGCGGGCCGCGCGGCGCGGCGGATCGTCCGCGCCACCGAGTCCGGCCGGGCCGAGCTCACCCTCACCCCCGCGGCCAAGCTCGCCACCCGCATCCAGGCCCTCGCCCCGGCCACCGCCGGCCGCGCCCTGGCCTTCACCGCCCGCCTCCTTCCGGGCCCCGGCCCGGATCCGGATCACAACTGCCCGGGCCAAGACGCCGCCCGCCGCACCGGCCGCCTCGTCCCGGCCCTGACCGCCCTGGCGGACCGGGCCGCGAGGCATACCAACGAGCCCGGGGCGCAAGGCTCTTGACGGCGCTCCGGGCCGACCTGGGAACAGCGGACCGAAGAACGCGTCGCGCGGCAACCGGGCCTGTTCCAGGCGCAGTTCTGCGGGCGACGGCACCTCCACCTGCCGGGCCGGGGTCAACTCATCTGCGTGTTCGACGAGTTCTTCGAGGGCGCCGAGCAGGGCGCCGGTGGTGGTGGCGTCGTCGGCGTGGGTGAGTTGGGCGCTGATCCGGCGGTGGTCGCACACGTGGGCGGTGATCTGGCGGTGGGAGCGCAGCCAGTCGCCGGCCCGGTAGCCAGTGGTGCCGAGGGCGCTGATGTCGATGATGACCTGCAGGGGGTCGAGGTCGGCGGCGAGTCCGGGTCCGCAGAAGTCGTCGCGGCCGTGGACGTGCAGGCCGTCGTGCGGTCGTCGAGGCCTCCCGTCGCGGGCACGTCGGAGCGGAACACGTCCGCGCCGAGGACGTCCAGCACCCTGGGGTCGGCGCCGCGGCCCTGCTTGTGGCCGGGTGGGGTGAACGCGACGAGCGGGTTGGCGTGCAGTGCGGAAAGCGCTTCCACCACGGGAGCCTGCGACTGGTCAATGCGGCGCGCCTGCCCGTCGCCCGCTTCCGGAAACCGCCCATGGCCCGCTTGGGGTGCGGTCGTCCCGGGCAGACGCGGGGTCGGGCCCGGCGGACCCCGGGCGGAGACGACCGGCGGAAGGAGTGCGCGATGCGCGCGGTGACCTGGCAGGGCAGGCGGGACGTGCGGGTCGAGGAGGTGCCCGACCCGCAGATCGAGGATCCGTCGGATGTGCTGGTGGAGGTGACGTCGACCGGCCTGTGCGGCTCCGACCTGCATCTGTACGAGGTTCTCGGGCCGTTCCTGGACCCGGGCGACATCCTCGGGCACGAGGCGATGGGCACCGTCCGGGAGACGGGCTTGGCGGTCCGCACGCTGAGTCCGGGCGACCGAGTGGTGGTGCCGTTCAATGTCAGCTGCGGCACCTGCCGGATGTGCGCGGACGGCCTGCACTCGCAGTGCGAGACCACCCAGGTGCGCGAGTACGGCAGCGGCGCGGCACTGTTCGGCTACACCAAGCTCTACGGTCAAGTACCGGGCGGTCAGGCCGAGTTGCTGCGCGTTCCGTTCGGCGACACGCTGCCGGTGAAGGTGCCGGACGGGCCGCCTGACGACCGGTTCGTGTTCCTGTCGGACGTGCTGCCGACGGCCTGGCAGGCCGTCGAGTACGCGGACGTCCCGGACGGCGGCACGCTGCTGGTGCTCGGGCTCGGCCCGATCGGCGACATGTGCGTGCGCATCGCCTTGCTGCGCCACGGCGTCAGGCAGGTGATCGGCGTGGACCTGGTGCCCGAGCGGCTGGAGCGCGCCCGGGACCGCGGCGCCGTCGTCCTCGACCTGAACGACCTGCCCGACGCACTGCCCGAGACCGTTCTCGACCTGACCGACGGCCTCGGCCCGGACAGCGTGATCGACGCGGTCGGCATGGAGGCGCACGGCTCCCCCGGCGCAGCCGCCGCGCAGCGCGCCACCGGCCTGCTGCCGGACGCGCTCGCCCGGGCGCTGATGCAGCGGGCCGGCGTGGACCGCCTGCAGGCCCTGCACCTGGCCATCGAACTGGTCCGCCGCGGCGGCACCATCTCGGTGGTCGGCGTCTACGGCGGCATGACCGACCCCCTCCCGCTGCTCACCATGTTCGACAAACAGATCCAGCTGCGGATGGGCCAGGCCAACGTCCGCCGCTGGACGGACGACCTGCTGCCGTTGCTCACCGACGCGGACCCGCTGGGCGTCGACACGTTCGCCACCCACCACCTGCCGTTGGACGAGGCACCGGCGGGGTACGAGATGTTCCAGCAGAAGCGGGACGGCGCGGTGAAGGTGGTGTTCCGTCCCTGAGCCGCTTGCCTGTCGCCGTGATCCGCGCAAGAGGAGGGTGGACCGCAGGCCGTCGTACGCCCGCGCCCGCTCGAACGACGAGAGCCGCGACGGGCGAGAGACGCCTGCCGCACCCATGCGGGGGAATCCCATGGAGGTCGACCACCATGGACCCCACTCGCCGGTACGCGGTGACTCTGCCCGGCGCCGTCGGCCGCCATGCACCACCAACCGTGGTCATCGTTCACTCCACCGATGCGGTCGGGCCTGACGGGCGACTCGTCTGGGAAAGTTCCGCCGGCGACCTGCGGGTGGAGATCGACGGCGATGTGGCGATCGTGCTGCCCGCTCCCGGACGGGACGTCCGACCCCTGCCTGCACGCCGTGCCCCTGCCGTAGGCATCTCGCCGAGTTCGGCAGTGTCGGGCAGTCGGCCGAGGTCCTGTTCGAGCCGGTCGGAGGCGCGGGCGGCGGCCAGGTAGCCGGCGGCGGCCCCAAAGGCCATGTCCTGGAACTGCGTTCGGAGGGAGACCCGCCGTGACTGCCCCTCCCCCGCCGACCGCACCGCCGCTGCCGGCCCCGCGCGGCCCCCTCTCCGCAGCCGTTCTGGCTGCCCTGGGCGGCTCCGGCCGGTACGCGTTGCCTTCGTCGGCACCGGTCGGCGATCCCTGGGGGGACGGCCTCCAACTCGCCCTGTACGTCTGCTATGAGCTGCACTACCGGGGCTTCGCGGGCGTCGATGACGGCTGGGAGTGGTCACCGGAACTGCTTGCCCTGCGCGCCGAGCTGGAGGCGGTCTTCCTCGCCGCGCTGCGCCGCGAGGTCGGGCGGCCGGCGCCGCTCGCCGAGGTGCTGGCGGGCCTGCTGGTCGACCCGCCGGACGGCGACGGGCCCTCGCACCACCTGCTGGCGCGCGGGACCAGGACGCAGGCCGGCGAGTACCTGGCCCACCGATCGCTGTACCACCTGAAAGAGGCAGACCCCCAGATGTGGGCGGTACCGCGGCTGCCGAACCCGGCGAAAGCCGCGCTGGTCGCCGTGCAGTACGACGAGTACGGCGCGGGCCGGCCGGAGCGGGCGCACGCCCAGCTGTTCGATCCCGGCGGAGTGCTGCTCCTCGTTCGGTCCTCACTGGCCGATCCCGACGCCACCGTCCGACGCTTGCGCTCCGCCGGCCTGCACACCGACATCACAGCGCGGAAGTCGCAGGACCCGACATCACAGCGCGGAAGTCGCAGGACTTCGGCCCGGTGATGACCTCCCGGGCGCAGTGGTTCGAGGCGAACGGGCTGGTCGAACCAGGCGTTCGCACCGAGGGGTTGGCGGTGATACGCAGTGTCCGCCCCTGACGACGACCCACCTGCCTCACGAGTGCGCCTGACTGAGCGCGGCCCCCTGCTGATCGACGGACCGGTGGAGCTGCTGCTGCCCGACGGCAGCACGCTGTACTGCGACCGCCCGGTGGTGGCCGTCTGCACCTGCCGTCGCAGCCGCCACTACCCGCTGTGCGACACCAGCCACCGCTGGCACGGTCGCTCCCGCTCCGAGCCTCCGTCTTCTTCCACTCCGGTACCGCCGGCTTCCCGGTAGGCCCGCCGTCGGGAAGATCCTTGGCGCGGTCGCGAACAGCGCGCACACCTGTGAGTTCACCCGGAGCGTGGCGTCTCACTCACTCGGTGAGCATCCGGGCGATGGCCCGCTCGACGTCCTTCCCGATCCCAGGCAGTCCGGGCCCCGGCGGCGGACCGCCGGCCGCCAGCTCGGGCAGGGCGTCGGCCACCGTGACACCGCGCTCGAAGCACTCGAACAGCTTCGGGTTCAGGTACGAGGCCCGGCAGACCGCCGGGGTGTTGCCCAGATACCCGGCCACCTCCCGCACCACCCGCGCAGCGGCCCGCCGACGTGCCGCCGACGAACACGCGGCCTGCGGCCAGGACACCGCCAGGCCGACGGCGGCGAGCACAGTCGCGTGCCAGGTGCGATGGTCCTTGGCCGTCAGGTCCGTCCCCGAAGCCTCCCGCAGATACGCGTTGAGTGCGTCCGCATCCACCTGCTGCCACCGGCCACCGGTCCAGGAAGCCCACAGGGCCGGCTCGGGCTCGTTCCGCCGCAGCAGGGCGCGGACCACGGCCGCGCACTCCCGGTCGATGACGGTCAGTTCACGCCGCCGTCCGGACTTGGCCGGGTAGGCGAACCTGATCCGCTCCCCACGCACCGCCACCTGCGCGCGCAGCAGCGTGGTCAGCCCGTAGCTGTCGTTCTCCGCCGCGTAGCTCGCCGACCCGGCCCGGAACATTCCCAGATCGAGCAGGCGCGCGGCCGCCGCCAGCACCCTGGTCCGGGACAGGCCGCGCCGCCCGAGATCGTCCGCCACCCTGACCCGTACCTTCGGCAGGCACTCCGCGACCGCCAGCACGTGGGCGTGCTTCGCTGCCTCCTGCTGTTCCCGGAACTGCGGGTGGTAGAGGTACTGCCGATGTCCGGCCGCATCGGTGCCGACCGCCTGCAGGTGTCCGCGCGGGTCGGGGCAGATCCACACATCGTTCCAGGCAGGCGGGATGGCTAGCGCGGCAAGTCGCCGCCGCACCTCGGGATCGCGGATCACCGCACCGTCGACGTCGCGGTACCCGAATCCCCGCCCGTGCCGGACCCTCCGCCAGCCGGGTCGATGCGGGTCACTGGTCCGCAGCCTCATCGTCATCGCCGCCCCCGCAGATACGGCCCCCATCGTCGGCGGGTGGGCGCAGAGTGCGGTGGAACAGTTCGAGCACCGCACGAACCGTGTTCGCCTGGACGGCGTGGCGGTCGCCGGAGACCGCCGCAGGCCGATCGACCAGGGTGAGCGTGGGCGTGGCCAGTGCCACGAAGACAGTGCCCGGCTCGGCGCCGCCGTGCGGGGCCGGCCCGGCAGCGCCGGTCGTCGCCAGGCCGTACGTGGTGCCGCAGACCCGTCGAACACCACGCGCCATCGCAGCGGCAACCTGCGGGTCCACCGGGCCTTCCGCCCGCAGCAGGTCCGGGTCCACGCCGAGCAGCTCGCGCTTCATCCCGGTGGTGTAGGCGACGACGCCGCCCCGGAACGCCTTCCCCGCCCCGGGCGCGTCCGCCAGCGCCACGGACAGCAGCCCACCGGTCAGCGACTCGGCGGCCGACACGGTGTGCCCTGCGGCGGAGAGCGCCGCCATCACCTGCCGCGCCAACTGCCCACTGCGGGTCGCGAAGGATTCGGTCGATGCCACGTGCACGCTCCGCGGCTGCCCCGGTCCAGCCGTCCAAAACGGCCGGCAGGCACCCGCCGGCACCGCTTGAAGTGCTGCACGCCGCGACCACCGTGCGCTCACCCGCGTTGAAATCCCGTCCTAATACTCCAGCTGTAGATCGTGATCTTGCTGGTTAGGGCCGGCGCGGGGACGGATACGGCCACCGTTGATCATCGTGAGTCGTGTGGACTGACGATGAGACGGTGGCCGCAGGTCACAGCATGGATCCCGCTCGATGGCGGGAAGGGTTCCTCGCTGTCGTCCGTGCCGACGAGCACGCCCGGCACCCCGCTCCGGAGGAGCTGATACCGCTCACCTGCCATGAGATCCAGCGCCTGTTCGTCGCCCCGGTCGTGCGCCCCGTGCACGACGCCGCCCACCGGATCGGCTGGTCCGACTGGCGGCGACGTCACCAGGCTCGGTCCCGAGCCGGCCACTACCACCGGCAAGCCGCGAACCAGACATGATGTGCCGAGCACGCTGGTTGGCAACTGAGCACCGCAGCTGGCCACTTCGGTGCTCAGCGGGCAAAGGGCATCTGTTCAGTCGAGGACCGCGGTGGCTTCGATCTCGACCAGATGGTCGGGAACGTCCAGTGCCGCAACGCCCAGCAGCGTGGCCGGCGGGACCGGGGTGGTGCCCAGCTTTGCGGCCGCCCGGGAGATCCCCTCGAGCAGCGGCGGCATCTTGTCGGGGGTCCAGTCGACGACGTAGAAGGTCAGTTTCGCCACGTCGTCGAAGGAGCCGCCAGCCTCGGCCAAAGCGGTGCCGATGTTGAGGTAGCACTGCTCGACCTGCGCGGCGAGGTCGCCTTCGCCGACCGTGATCCCCTCGGCATCCCAGGCGACTTGCCCGGCGATGAAGACCAGCTTCGACCCAGTTGCGATCGACACCTGCCGGTAGACATCGATCTTGGGCAATCCACTCGGGTTTACCAGGTTGACGGCCATGCTGCCTGCCTCCTTGTCCTGAGCGCCTGTGGGCTCGTGTCCGCCCAACGAGGGCACCTTCGGTCTCTTGCGGTTACTCAGGAACCGTAGGAGAGTGGACGCTGACATGGAAGAACGCACTTTCCAGTGACTGGGGAACCCGATGGTGACCAAACAGATCAAGGGCCCATCCGAGGGAGCAGACCTCAGGCGCGCGGACTCATTGGCGCGAGAGATCTTCTCCGACGTTGCCAACAAGTGGGCATTCCTGATCATCGAGACTCTCGGTGAACGCACCCTGCGCTTCAGCGAACTGCGGAACGAGATCGAGGGCATCAGCCACAAGATGCTCACCCAGAACCTGCGCATGCTGGAGCGCAACGGCCTGGTCGAGAGAGACGTGCACCCCACCGTCCCGCCGCGTGTCGAATACACCCTCACCGAGCCGGGCCAGGGCCTACGCGAAACCGTCGACGGAATGTGCGACTGGACCCACCGCTACTTCGGGCACATCGAGGCCGCCCGCCACCGCTTCGACGCCTGACCGCTGATCACGATCTACAGCTGGAGTACTAAGAAGTCATCTCATTTGGCTAGCTGGACTCTGGGCGTACTGATCGTGGAGCGTCTGGTGCCGGACGAGTTGTGGGAGCTGTTCCAGTTGGTGGTGCCGGCGGCGCCGACCCGGCCGCAGGGCGGTGGTCGGCGCCGTTACGGGGACCGTGAGGTGCTGGCGGCGATCGTCTTCGTGGCGACCTCCGGATGCACGTGGGCTCAACTGCCGCCCTGCTTCGGTCCGTCCGGGCCGACTCGCCTTCCTCGTCGAACGTCACCCGGTAGCTGGCCATCACACTGGTCGTTTCCGGGATGCGTTCCAGTTCGACCACCTCCACGTCGGCCTGCCACCCGTCCTCGGTGGGCTTGAGCGCGGAGACGGACTCGGGCTCGCGGCCCAAGAGCTCCGCCAGTTGCTCGGCCGCGTAGCGCATGGCCCTGGGCGCCGGGACCCGGCGGTGCCGGTGCCGCGCCTCGGTGGACTGATGGCTGCTCTCGCCGGTGCGGGTTGCGGACGCGCGTCGGGAAGCAGGTCTGCTCAGTCGGGGGTCCTCGTCCTTGCCTGCGGCCAGCCATGTTCCTCTCCGGACTCGGAGGGCGCCAAGGGCAGCACCCGCGGGGTCGTAAGCTTCCACGAGCTCACACCGACACTGACCCGCGTCGTCCTGGTTGTCGAGTACTACCCCCTCGGGGTTCTTCGAGAAGGCCGGGAACATCTGGCGCGCACAGGGACGCCGGCTGCGGCTTGACTTCAAGAACTTTCAGCGGCAGGTCTCCCTCAGCAACGACGAGGCGGCGGGATGGCGCGGTGAGATCCGCGACGGCGAGGTCGTCCGCAGTCATGAGGAAGCCATGGAAGACGAGGAAGCGGACCTGGACGACCAGCCCGAGGAGGAGTACGACGGAGAGGAAGGGGAAGACGAGTACGAAGAGGAAACCCTGAGGACGATGAAGAGGAGAGGGGTTACGCGGGTGGGGACCTTGAATTCGAGGAGGAGCCCTTCGAGGAGGGCCGCAGATAAGGATCGCGTTCGGGGACGAGAGCTTTTCCGATCCATTCCGGCCCGTTGCCACATCGTGCATGGGGACACGAAAGCGGCTTGCAGAATGGGTAGTGGAGGAATCTCATGAGCGCCAAGAAGAAGATCAAGCACGCCGCTAAAACGGCTGAAGGAAAGGTCAAGGAAGGAACCGGCAAGGCCGTCGGAAACGAGAGCCTCGTGGCCAAGGGAAAGGCCGAGCAGGTCAAGGGAGATACGGCGCAGGCAGGCCAGAAGATCAAGGACGCTTTCAAGCACTAACCGGATTCACCGAAGCTTGCCGGCCGCCGCTGAGTGCACCCTGTGCCACCTGGTCATCGGCTGGTACACCGACCCGGGTGGCGGGGGTGTCGAAGCGGGCGGTCTCCAGGGCCGTGGCGATCATCCACTGGCTCTGCCCCTGCGGGAGGAGCGTGCCCATGTAGCGGACGGCTTCGGAGGTGATCGGGTCCGGTTCCAGCGTGCGTCCGCCGCCGGGCCGGTCGACGATCCGGTAGCCGTACGGCGGCTGACCGCCCGCCCACCGGTCCGTCTTTCGCAGATGCCTGGTGCGCGCCGGCGACGCGGGCCTTGATCCGCTTGAGTTCCATCTCCGCGAAGATCGAGGCCAGCATCAGGAAAACCTTGGCCAGCTCGTTCCCGAACGACGACTCCCTCCCCTTGCGGTAGTCCAGGGTGATCCCGTCGTCGGTGAAGACGAGGACCTTGTGGTTCTCCTCCGCCCAGTGCGCCACGTCCGCACAGTCCTTCGCCGACCGGAACGCCCGGTCCAACGCGTCCCACTCGCCCTGCCGATCGGTCAGCCACGGCCCCAAGTCCGGGCGCTTCCACGGCGTGACCTCCGCCGACAGGTCCAGATCCTCGAACGACCCGACGATCTCCCGTCCTGCCCGTGCGTGTCCGAGACACGCGAACCAACCACCGCCCGAACCGGCGCCAAAGTCGTCGTACTGCCCACGGGTAGCCCCCTCCCGCCCAGGCCAGCAGACGCATCCGAACCACCCACACTCGAACGGGTGGACCCTTTCAGAAAACGCGTCGTTCCGCTGGAGGATCGACTACCAGATGGCTTCCCCGGGCCTGGCCGCCCGCTGCACCGGCGCCTTCGTCGAGCGTGCCGCCACCCATGAGGAGCGCTGGTCCGACCACGCGCCGGTGACCGCGCACTACGGCCACGGGTTCTGATCCGGCGCGCTACGACCACGGGTTCTGATCCGGCGGCCCGACAGGCGGGCGGGTCAGCAGACCGGCGTGGCGTTCCAGTGCTGGCGGAAGCGGCAGCGGGCCCGGTGCAGGCGGGAGCGGACGGTGCCGACCGGGAGCTGCAGGGTGCGCGCGATCTCCTCCTCGCTCAGGCCCAACACCCTGAGCGAGAGGACCTGTTGGTGCTGATGGGAGAGACGCTCCAGGATGTCGTCGATGTGCACCACGTCCAGTGGGTCGGCGGTCTGGGTGACCTCGGGGAGCGCGTCCGTGGCGGAGGTCGCCGAGAGCCGGGCGGCGCGGACGGCCTCCCGGACGGCGATGGCCCGCACCCAGCCGTAGAACGCCCCGGCGTCCCGCAGGCCGTGCACACCGCGGTAGACGGCGAGCAGGGCCTCCTGGGTGGCGTCCGGGCCGTACCGCCTGGCGATCGGCGTGCACACCCGGGAGACGTAGGGCGCGATGTGGGCCAGCAGGTCGTTGAGCGCCCGGCGGTCGCCGGCCTGCGCCCGTGCGAGCAGCCGCGCCGCGGTCGCGGCCGGGCTCGCGTCGAGGGCCGGGCTCGCGTCGAGGGCCGGGCTGGTGTCCAGGGCCGGGCTCGCGTCGAGGGCCGTCAGCACGCGGCGCTCCCTGTCGGTCCGCCGAGCGCGGCGAGGTCCAGGAGCGCGGACTGCGCCTCGTCGCGGAGGGCCGTCATGAAGGGTTCGCCGAAGCACTCGGTCCAGTACGGGAATTCCATCGCGAGGCGCCCGTCGAAGGTGGTCACGCAGGCCATCAGCGGGCTGCGTCCGGCCTGCGGGAAGTACTGCTCCCGCGCCGGCACCAACCGCACGTCGAGCAGTTCCAGCCCCTCGGGCATCGGTGGGGCCGCGACGGCTCCCATGTTGGTGACGATCACCGTGCCGGCCATCAGCGGCGGGAACTCCGGCACCCGGGGCATGATGCGTACCTCGAGCAGCGGCTCGCCGGCCTCCAGGGATCGGCGCAGTCCGCCGGTCACCGTGCGGGCGAGCTCCACCGGATCGCTGTCGGGGGCGACGTCGAGCGCCTGGACGTGGGAGGTGACGGCGGCGATCATCAGCTCGCGTGGCACCGGGGGCGTCACCCGGGAGCGCAGGTCCACGGGCGACAGGCAGCCGAGCGTCCGCGGGCCCTCGCCGGGCAGCCGCCGCCGGGCGGCGGCCAGCAGGGCGCCGGCCACCAGCCCCTGCACCGAGACGCCGAACGCGGCTGCCGCGTGGCGCAGTTGGGCGGTCTGTTCGGTACTCAGCCGCAGTCGGGCGACCTCGATCCGGCCGTCCTCGGCCCCGCCCGCGGCGTCATAGGACACCAGTTCGACCGGGTGGGTCCGGACAGCGGCGACGCGGCGCTCGAAGTACTGGGCGACGTCCTCCTCGGGGCAGGGCGGCAGCAGCTCGGTCAGCGGCGCGGGCCAGTCGGTGCACCAGGGCTCCGGGGCCGTGCCGGGTGCGGCGAGCAGCTGTCCGTAGCGCTCCCAGAGTGCGTGGTGCAGGGCGATGGCACTGTGGCCGTCGACGATGGCGTGGTCGATGGCCAGCACCACGGTGTCGGTGCCGGTGCCGCGCAGGAGGGTGGCGCGGACCAGCGGGCCGCCCACCGGCAGCGGGGCGTTGAGTTCGGCGGCGTAGCCGTCCTCGGCGCCCTCCCGCACCACCAGACGCGGCGGGGTGTCGAGCTCCTGGAGGACGAATCCGGCGTCCTCCCGCGCGATGCGGCAGCGCAGCGGTGGGTGCTTGGCGGTCAGGTCCGCGAAGGCCGCGGTGAGCACCTGCGGGTCGACCCCGCCCGACACCGCGCAGGAAATGACGGCCCGACTCCGCTGGCCGACGTAAAGCGTTTCCACGGGGCAAAGCAAGCGCTGCATGATGAGCCTTTCGAGCTGTGGTACGGCGCACTGTTCGGCGCTGCGGACGGCCACCTGGTCAGGTCCGGCCGAATCCGGATTTCCGCAGCGCAATTCGCATCCCCCGCAGCTGCTGCGGCGGACCCGCCGAATGGGTCCGCGCGCCCAGCTTTTCACCTGGGCACGTTTGCGCCAAGCTCGCCACTCAGACATGGCCGAATCGCGATTTCCGGCAGGTTCTCGGCCAAATCCGCACCGCCAGGGGAACCGGCGGATCCCGTTCCGAGCTGGCCGAACGCACCAGTTGTCCGCTTTTGTCCCGGCCGAACCCACCAAAGTTGACCTTGACCCAACAAGTACGGCTCCTGATAATGAGCCCGGAGTGATCACCGTCGCCAATGCAATCACCGGTGCGACGCCTCTCCGTTCCGGGCTCCGTCGAGCCCGAATTTACCTGCTCTTTCCCTGAGCTTTCATCCGAGATTTCCTCGGGTGCGCCGACACCATTTCTCGCACACCCCGACCCGCGCTCCCGCACGGGCCGGTCCCTCCTGCGGTATTCCGCTCCGCGCTGAAGGTTGGTGCCATGTCAGTCCATGAGGAAGAACTCCGGCCGGTGTCGGGCGCCCAGGAAGGAATCTGGTTCGCCCAGCGGCTCGATCCCGCCAATGGCGCCTACAACACCGGCGAGTACGTCGAGATACACGGCCGGATCGACCCGGCGCTCTTCGAGACCGCCCTGCGGCGCACGGTGGCGGAGGCCCAGACCTTCGCGCTGCGCTTCTGCGACACCCCGGACGGACCGTGCTGCGCGCTGCCCGCCGAGCCGGCCCACTGGCCGCTGCACCGGATCGACCTGAGCGCGGAGCCCGACCCCCGGGGCGCGGCCGAGGCCTGGATACGCGCCGACCTGGCCACCGCCGTGGACCTGGAGAGCGGCCCGCTGTTCACCCACGCGCTGTTCACACTCGGCCCCGACCACTACGCGTGGTCCCTGCGCGCCCACCACATCCTGCTGGACGGCTACAGCTACAAGCTGGTGGCCCGCCGGCTGGCCGAGACGTACAGCGCGCTGGCCGCGGGCAGCGAGGTCCCGCCGGATCCGTTCGGCCCGATCGGCCCGCTGCTGGAGGCCGACGCCGCGTACCGTTCCTCGGAGCGCTTCGCCCGGCACCGCGCGTACTGGACCGAGCGCCTGGCCGGCGCGCCCGCGCCGGTGCGACTGAGCGCGCGCACCGCGCCGCCGGTCTATCCGTTCCGCCGCCGGGCCACCGTGCTGCCCGACGCCGCGGGCCTGGCGGCGGCCGCCGGCCGCCTCGGCGCCTCCCGCACCGACCTGCTGGTGGCCGCCGTGGCCGCCTACCTGCACCGGGTGACCGGCGCGGAGGACCTGGTGCTCGGGCTGGCCACGATGAGCCGTCCGGGTTCGGCCGCGCTGCGCACGCCCGGCACCACCTCCGACATCCTGCCGCTCCGGGTCGCGGTGAGCCCGGGCACCACCGTGGGCGAGCTGGTGCGCCAGGTCGCCGCCGAGCTGGCCGCCCTGCGGCGCCACCAGGAGTACCGAGGCGAGTACCTGCGCCGTGACCTGGGCCTGCTCGACGGAGGGCGAGCGCTGTACGGGCCGGTGGTCAACCTGATCCCGTTCAGCGAGGACCTGCGCTTCGCCGGGCACCCGGCCACCTCGCACCACCTCACCGGCGGCGCCGTCGAGGACCTGCAGATCAACGTCCGGCCCGCCGAGGACGGTCCCGGGCTGTGGCTGGCCTTCGACGCGAACCCCGCGGCGTACACCGACCGGGAACTGACCGCACACCAGCAGCGCTTCGTGCACCTGCTCGACCAACTGGCCACCGCCGAGCCCGGCCTGCCGCTCGGCCGCACCTCGCTGCTGCTGCCGCACGAGCACGAGCAGCTGCCCGAGCTCACCCCGGCACCGCCGCTGCCCGCCGGCCTCACCGAGGCGGCCCGTGGCACCCTCGCGGCCCGGTTCGAGGAGCAGGCGGCCCGCACCCCGCAGGCGCCGGCCGTCACCGACGAGCACGGCACCCTGACCTACGCCCGGCTCAACGACCGGGCCAACCGGCTCGCCCGCCTGCTGGCGTCGCGCGGCGCCGGCCCCGGCCGTCTGGTGGCACTGGCCCTGCCGCGCACCGCCGAGCTGGTCACCGCCGTCCTCGCCGTGCTCAAGACCGGCGCCGGATACCTGCCGCTGGATCCGGCCCAGCCCGCCGAGCGACTGCGCCTGGTGACCGAGGACGCCGCGCCGCTGCTCACCGTCACCGACACCGGCAGCGCCGGGAAGCTGCCCACGGACGGCCCGGTGCCCGTGGTGCTCGGCGCGCCGCAGGACGAGCGGGACATCGCCGCGCTCTCCCCCGCCGACCTCACGGACGCCGACCGGACCGCGCCGCTCACCCCGGACACCGTCGCGTACGTCATCCACACCTCGGGCTCGACCGGCCGGCCCAAGGGCGTGCCGATCCCGCACAGCAACGTGCTGCGGCTGTTCGCCGCCGCCGCCGAGCACTTCACCTTCGGCCCCGAGGACGTGTGGACGCTCTTCCACTCCTACGCCTTCGACTTCTCCGTCTGGGAGCTGTGGGGCGCGCTGCTGCACGGCGGCCGCCTGGTGGTCGTCCCGTACGAGGTCTCCCGTGCGCCGGGGGACTTCCTGGAGCTGCTGCGGCGCGAGCGCGTCACCGTGCTCAACCAGACCCCCTCGGCCTTCCACCAGCTGGTGCGGGCCGACCAGGAGGCGCCCGCCGGTGCCGCGCCGCTGGCCCTGCGCTACGTCGTCTTCGGCGGCGAGGCGCTGGAGGCCGCGCATCTGCGCCCCTGGCTGGACCGGCACGGGGACCGGCACCCGGAACTCGTCAACATGTACGGCATCACCGAGACCACCGTGCACGTCACCCACCACCGGGTGACCCGGGAGTCGATCGAGGAGACCCGTTCGCGGGGCACCATCGGCGTTCCCCTCGCCGACCTGCGGGTGTACGTGCTGGACCACTGCCTGCAGCCGGTGCCGCCCGGCACGGTGGGCGAGATGTACGTCGCCGGGCCCGGCCTGGCGCTCGGCTACCTGGACCGGCCGGAGCTGACCGCGCAGCGCTTCGTCGCCGACCCGTTCGGCGCGCCCGGCTCCCGGATGTACCGCACCGGCGACCTCGCCCGGCGCGCCGAGGACGGCACCCTGGAGTACCGGGGCCGGGCCGACCAGCAGGTCAAGATCCGGGGCTTCCGGATCGAGCCCGGCGAGATCGAGGCCGCCCTGGTCACTCACCCCGCGGTGGCCCAGGCCGCCGTGGTGGCCCGCGAACTGGGCGGCGACCGGGCGCTGGTGGCGTACGCGGTGCCGGCGCCCGGCGAGCGGCCCGACCCGGCCGAGCTGCGGGCCCACCTTTCCGCCCTGCTGCCCGACCACCTGGTCCCGGCCGCCTGCGTGCTGCTGGAGGCGCTGCCGCTGACCGGCAACGGCAAGCTGGACGCGGCCGCGCTGCCCGCTCCGGACTTCGCCGCCGCCGCCGGCGGCCGGGCCCCGGACACCGCCGAACAGGCCCTGGTCTGCCGGCTGTTCGAGGAGGTGCTGGGCCTGCCCGGGGGCAGCGTCGGCCGCGACGACAGCTTCTTCGCCCTGGGCGGCCACTCGCTGAGCGCCACCCGGCTGCTCTCCCGGCTGCGCCTGGAGACCGGTCAACAGGTGCCGGTGGCGGCGATGTTCGACGCCCCGACGCCCGCCGGGGTGGCCGGGCGGCTGACGCCCGACGGCCCCAAGTCGCCCACCCGGCCGCCGCTCGCGCCCGCCGCGCGCCCCGAGCCGCTGCCGCTCTCCCACGGGCAGGAGAGCATGTGGTTCCTCCACCGGATCGACGCCTCCGGCGCGACCTACAACATCCCCCTGGTGGTACCGCTGGCCGCCGAGCCGGAGGTCGAGGCGCTGCGTGCGGCGCTGGCCGACCTGGCCGACCGGCACGAGAGCCTGCGCACCCTGCTGGTGGAGACGGAGGGCCGGCCCCGGCAGCTGGTGCTGCCCGCCGGGGAGCGCGCCCCCCAGCTGACCGAGGTCGACTGCCCGGCCGAGGAGGTCGCCGCGCAGCTCGCCGCCACGCTGCGCCACCGCTTCGACCTGGCGGGCGAACTGCCGCTGCGCGCCTGGCTGCTGGGCACCGGCCAGGACCGCGTGCTGGTCCTGAACCTGCACCACAGCGCCGGTGACGGATGGTCGCTGCGCCCGCTGGCCGACGACCTGTCCACGGCCTACGCGGCCCGGGTCGCGGGCCGGGGCCCCGAGTGGCGCCCGCTGCCGGTGCAGTACGCCGACTGGGCGCTGTGGCAGCGCCGCCTGCTCGCCCCGCCGCCGGACGGGACGGACCTGCTGGAGCAGCAACTGGCGTTCTGGCGCCGGACGCTGGCCGACCTGCCGGAGGACGCGGGACTGCCCGCGGACCGGCCCCGGGGCGAGCGGCCCGGCGACCGTGGCGCGGCCCGCACGCTGACCGTGGACGCCGATCTGCACCGGGCGCTGCTGCGGCTCGCCGAGGACGGCGAGGCCAGCCTGTTCATGGTGCTGCAGGCCGCGCTGGGCGCGCTCCTCGCCCGCTGGGGCGCCGGCCCGGTGATCGCGATCGGCACGCCCGTCGCCGGCCGCACCGACCCGGCGCTGGACGACCTGGTCGGCCTGCTGACCAACACCCTGGTGCTGCCCACCGACACCTCCGGCGACCCGGACTTCCGCACCCTGCTGGCCCGGGTACGGGCCCTCGACCTGGCCGCCTACGACCACCAGGACCTCCCGTTCCCGCTGCTGGTGGAGGCCCTCAACCCGCCCCGGCACCCGGCCCGGCACCCGCTGTTCCAGGTGATGCTGGCGCTGCAGAACGCGGGCGAGGCCGTGCTGCGGCTGGGCCCGACCACCGCGCCGCTGCGGCCCACCGCGACCGGCACCGCCAAGTTCGACCTGTTCCTCGACGTGGTGGAGCGCTTGGACGAGCAGGGCGCCCCGGCCGGCCTGGACTGCCATCTGGAATACGCCACCGGGCTGTTCGACGAGGCCACGGCCCAGTCCCTGACGCAGGCACTGCACGGGCTGCTGGCCTCGGTCGCCGCCGACCCGGCACAGCGACTGGGTGCGCTGCCCGCCCCCAGGCCGCCGCACGGCGAGGCCGATCCGGCCGGGCCCGGCACCGACCCGGCGGCGCTGGAGCGCTCCGCACTGGCCGCGGGCGGGCTGCACGCGGCGGCCGCCGTCGCCGAAGGGGACGGTCCGCCACGGCTGTTCGCGGTGCCCGCCCGCCTGGGGGCCGCCGAGCAGGCCGCGCGGGCGCTCGGCACCGACGCCCGGCTGACCGCCGTCGGCACCCTGCCGTACGACGCCGACGGCGCGCTGGACACCGCCGCGCTGCTGAGCCTTCCGCCGCTCGACCGGGTGAGCGCCGAGCAGTGGCAGCGCGCGCTGGCCGCGCTGCCCGGCGTCCGCGCGGCCACCGTCGAACTGGAGGACGCGCCCGAGGAGTTGGGCACCCGGCGACCGGCCGCCGCCCGGCGGCGCCCGGTGGCGCAGCAGTCGGCCGGGGCAGCAGCCGGCACGGAGGCGCCGCTCGCGGTGAGCACCGGCCCCGAACTGCCGGAGCCCTCGGTGGGCAGCTGGGCCGAGGCGCTGCGCCGCGCCGCCGCGGCCGGGGAGCACGCGGAGGTGGTGCACGTCCGCGCGGACGGCTCGGAGACCCGGCGCAGCTACGCCTCGCTGGTCCCGGAGGCGTCCCGGGTGCTGGGCGGGCTGCGGGCCCTCGGGCTGCGCCCCGGCGACCGGGTGATCCTGCAGTGCGAGGACACCGAGGACTACCTGGCCGCGCTGTGGGGCTGCATCCTGGGCGGCATCACGGCCGTCCCGCTGACCGTGCCCGCCTCCTACGAGGCCGCGTCGGCGGCACTGACCAAGCTGGAGGGCATCTGGCGGATGCTGGGCATGCCGCCGGTGGTCACCACCACGGCCGGCGAGCCGGGGCTGCGCGGCCTGGCGGAGCGGCGCGGCTGGCCGGAGCTGCGGCTGGCCACGGTGGACGCGCTGCGCCAGGGCCCGGAGGACCTGGACTGGTACCGGGCGCGGCCGGACGACCTGCTGCTGATGCTGATGACCTCGGGCAGCACCGGCCTGCCGAAGGCGGTGCGGCTGACCCACCGCAACGTGCTCACCCGCTCGGCGGCCGCCGCGCTCACCAACGACCTGTCGGCCGCCGACGTCTCGCTCAACTGGATTCCGCTGGACCACGTGACCGGCGTGGTGATGTTCCACCTGCGCGACGTCTACCTGACCTGTCGTCAGGTCCACGCGCCGACCGGCTGGCTGCTCCAGGATCCGCTGCGCTGGCTCGACCTGGCCGACCGCCACCGGGTGAGCGTCACCTGGGCGCCCAACTTCGCCTTCGGCCTGGTGGCCGAGCACGCCGAGCGGATGGCGGGCCGCCGCTGGGACCTGTCGCCGATGCGGCTGGTGATGAACGCGGGCGAGGTCGTGGTGGCCGCCACCGCCCGCAGCTTCCTGCACGTGCTGCGCCCGTTCGGCCTGCCGCAGGACGTCATGCACCCGGGCTGGGGCATGTCGGAGACCTGTTCGGTGGTCACCGACGTCAGCCTGCCGGGCGAGCCGACCGGGGCGGACGAGTCCTTCGTCAGCTGCGGCCTGCCGTACCCGGGCTTCGCGATGCGGATCGTGGACGGCGAGGACCGGGTGCTGCGCGAGGGCGAGGTCGGCCGGTTCCAGGTCCGGGGCACCTCGGTGACCTCGGGCTACCACGACAACGCGGTGGCCAACGCCGAGTCGTTCACCCCGGACGGCTGGTTCGAGACCGGCGACCTGGCGTTCCTGCGCGCCGGTGAGCTGTACATCACCGGCCGCGCCAAGGACGTCATCATCGTCAACGGCGTCAACCACTACAGCCACGAGGTCGAGGCCTGCGTCGAGGAACTGTCCACCGTGGTGCGCAGCTTCACCGCCGCGGTGGCCGTGCGCCCCGATCCGTCGGCGGGCACCGACGAGCTGGCGCTGTTCGTGCACCTGGCCGACGGGGTGGACGCCGCTGCGGCGCTGCGCGAGATCCGCGGCAAGGTGACCCGGGAGATCGGGGTGAGCCCGGCCCATCTGCTGCCGGTCCCGGCGGCCGCGATCCCCAAGACCGAGATCGGCAAGATCCAGCGCACCCAGCTGCGCAAGCGCTTCGAGGCCGGGGAGTTCGACGAGGTGCTGCGGCGGGCGGAGGAGCTGCTGGGCACCGCCGCCACCGTCCCGGACTGGTTCCTGCGGCCGGTGTGGCAGCCCGCCCGGCCGCACCGCGCGCCGGGCGGCACCCCGGGGCACACCCTGGTGCTGGCCGGTCGCGGCGAGCGGGCCGCCGCCGTGGCGGAGCGGGTGGCCGCCGGGCTGCGGGCGGCGGGCGGCCGCTGCACCGTGGCGACGGCGGGCCCCGGTTTCGAGCGCGCCAACGCGGCCCGCTACCGGGTGCGGCCGGACCACGAGGGCGACCTGGCCCGGCTGCTGGACCGGCTCACGCAGGACGGCCGCACGGTGGACGCCGTGCTGCACCTGGGCGCGCTGGACGGCGCCGACCGCGAGCCCGACAGCGTCGCGGAGCTGGTCGAGGCGCAGCGCGACGGCGCCCAGTCGCTGCTCGCGCTGGCCCGGGCGCTGGCCGCCGGGGCGCCGCACGGCACCGCCCGGCTGCCGCTGCTGTTCGTCACCGCCGGTTCCCGGCCGGTGCTGCCGGCCGAGCGGGGCGGTTACCTGCACGCGGCCGCCGGCGGGCTGGTGCGCACGCTGCGCGAGGAGCTGCCCTGGCTCGGCGCCGTCCATCTCGACCTGGCGGCGGACGTCGAGGCCGAGGAGGCTGCCGGGGCGCTGCTGACCGAGCTGGCGCTGCCGCCCGAGGAGCCGGAGGTCGCCCGCCGGTCGGGGGTCCGCCACCTGCGCCGGCTGGCACCGCTGCCCGAACAGCCGCCGACCGCCGAGCAGGGCGCCGAGCAGGGCGCCGAGCCGGGCGCCGACGGGCCCGGATTCGTCCTGGTCAGTGGCGGCCTGGGCGGGGTGGGCCGGGAGCTGGCCGCCCACCTGCTGCGCACGGCCGGCACCCGGCTGCTGCTGCTCGGCCGCACCGCCCTGCCCGACGGGCCCGACGGCCCGGCCGCCGACCGGGCCGAGGTGTACCGGCGGCTGCGCTCGCTGGGCGAGGTCCGCTACGAGGCGGTCGATGTGACCGACCCGGTGCAGGTGCGGGCCGCCGTGGACCGGGCCCGCGACGCCTGGTCGGTGCCGCTGACCGGCGTGCTGCACCTGGCCGGTGACCGGGACGAGGCGCCGATCGCCGAGCTGGATCCCGAGCGCTGGCGGTCCGCGCTGGCGGCCAAGGTCGAGGGCGGCTGGGTGCTGCACCGGCTGGCCGCGGAACTGGGCGCCTCCTTCACCGCCTTCTCCTCGGTCAACGGCTTCTTCGGCGGCTCGCTCAACGCGGCCTACGCGGCGGGCTGCGCGTTCCTGGACGCGCTCGCCGAGCGCCACGGGCGCGCGGAACGCCCGGTGCGCAGTCAGGCGTGGAGCGTCTGGCAGGGACGCGGGATGAGCGAGGGCTACCGTTTGGCGGCGCTGACCGAGGCCCGCGGCTACCGCGCCCTCGATCCGGTGGCGGCGCTGCGCTCGTACGACCTGGCGACCTCGGTGGCGGAGCCGCACCTGCTGATCGGCGCGGACCGCACGGCGCCCTGGGTGCGCGCGCACCTGGCCGGCCCGGCCCGGCCGGTGCAGCGGCTGGCCGGCCGGGTGGTGCTGGCCGACGGCGCCGACCTGGGGGCGGTGTGCGCGGGCGCCGGCGAGGCGGCCCGGGCGCTGGCCGTCGAGGGGCACTGGGTGCTGCGGGCCGCGGGGTCCGCCGAGCCCGGCGCGGCCGGGGCCGCGGACGGCGGCGCGGCGGACGCCGAGGCCCGGCTGGAGGAGACCATCGCCGGGCTCTGGGCCGGGGTGCTGGGCCGGGAGCGGATCGGCCGGGAGGAGAACTTCTTCGACCTGGGCGGCAGTTCGCTGCTGCTGGTGGCCGCGCAGGCCAGGGTGAACGAGGCGCTGGGCACCGACCTGACGGTGGTGGACCTGTTCGGCCACCCGACGGTGCGCGGCCTGGCCCGGCACCTCGCCGCGAGCGGCGTGCGCACCGCCGACGCCGCCCCGCCGGAGACCGCCGCCGGCACGCCGGATTCCGCCGTCGGCCGGCCCGCCGGGCCGACGGCCCCGAGCGCCCCCTCGGCCCTGGAGCGGGCCCGTCAGCAGGCGCAGCGGCGGCGCGGCGCGCAGGCCGCCCGCCGTACCACCGCACAGCAGAAGGGCGACAAGCATGACTGACCAGCACCTGGCCACCGACAACCCGGCCGAGGGGGACGACCCGCCGCTGATCGCGGTGATCGGCATGGCCGCCCGGTTCCCGGGCGCGGCCGACGTCGCCGAGTTCTGGGCCAACCTGGCCGCCGGCCGGGATGCCATGCGGCAGGTCGGCGAGGAGGAGTTCCTGGCGGCGGGCGGCGACCCGGCGGACCTCGACGATCCCGACCTGGTCCGCACGGTCTCCGTCCTGGAGGGCATCGACCGGTTCGACGCCGCGTTCTTCGGCTACAGCCCGACCGAGGCCGCCGTGGTGGACCCGCAGCAGCGCCTGCTGCTGGAGACCGCCTACCACGCCGTGGAGGACGCGGGGTACGCCGGCGGCTTCGGTGACCGGCAGGTCGGGGTGTACGCGGGGGCGGGCGACAGCCGCTACTACCCGGCGCACCTCCACCCGCAGTACGCCGGCCGGCCCGGCTCGGTCGCCCTGGTGCACGCGGCCACCAGCAACTCGCTGGGCACCCTGGCCACCCGGGTCTCCTACGAGCTGGGGCTGACCGGGCCGAGCCTGTCCCTGCAGACCGCCTGCTCCACGGCCCTGGTGGCCGTCCACCAGGCCTGCCAGGACCTGATCGACTACCGCTGCGACACCGCCCTGGCCGGGGCGGTGTCGGTCAACCCCTCGGCGCTGCTGGGCTACCGCTGGGTGCCCGGCGGTCCGTTCTCGCCGGACGGGTACTGCCGGGCCTTCGCCGCGGACGCGGCCGGTACGTCCTCCGGGGACGGGGTGGGCGTGGTGGTGCTCAAGCGCCTGGAGGACGCGCTCGCCGACGGCGACCGGATCCGGGCGGTGGTGCGCGGCTCGGCGGTGAACAACGACGGCCGCCGCAAGGTCGGTTTCACCGCGCCGAGCCCGGCCGGTCAGACCGAGGCGGTGCTGGCCGCGCAGCTGGCGGCCGGAGTCACCGCGGACACCATCGGCCTGGTCGAGGCGCACGGCACCGCGACCGCGATGGGCGACCCGATCGAGGTCGCGGCGCTCACCGAGGCGTTCCGGCACACCACCGACGAGCGCGGCTACTGCGCGCTGGGCTCGGTGAAGACCAACATCGGGCACCTGGGTGCGGCGGCGGGCATCGCCGGTTTCGTCAAGGCCGTGCTCGCCCTGGAGCACCGGCAGGTCCCGCCCAGCCTGCACTTCGAGCGGCCCAACCCGCTGATCGATTTCGCCGCCACCCCGTTCCGGGTCCCGACGGCGCTGGAGGACTGGCCGTCCGGCCGGTATCCGCGCCGCGCCGCGGTGAGCGCCTTCGGCGTGGGCGGCACCAACGCGCACGTCGTGCTGGAGGAGGCGCCGCCCGTCCCGGCGGACTCCCGGGCACCGGAGCGGGAGCGCTGGCGGGTGCTGCCGCTGTCGGCCCGCACCCCGGGGGCGCTGCGCGGCCAGGCCGACGCACTGGCCCGGCGGCTGGCGGAGGACCCCGGGCTGCGGCTGGCCGATGTCGCCCACACGCTGGCCGCGCACCGGCCGGCCATGCGGCTGCGCTCGGCGGTCGCCGTGCGCAGTGCCCGGGAGGCGGTGGCCGCGCTGCGCGCGCCGCTGCCCGAGCCGGTGGAGGTGGCGGACGGCGCGCTACGGCCGGTGGCGTTCCTGTTCCCCGGCGGCGGCACCCAGTACGTGGGCATGGGCGCCGAGCTGTACCGGGCCGGCGGGGTGTACCGGGACGCGGTGGACGAGTGCGCCCGCATCCTGCGGCCGGGGCTCGGCGGGGACCTGCGCACCGCGCTGTTCGAGCGGGTGGACCCGGCGGGCGCCGAGGCGTTCCTGGCGCTGGTGGTCACCCAGTACGCGCTGGCCGCGGAGCTCGCCGGGCACGGGGTGCGCCCGGCCGCGATGATCGGGCACTCGCTCGGCGAGTACACGGCCGCCTGCCTGGCCGGGGTGTTCACCCTGGAGGAGATGCTGCCGCTGGTCCAGGAGCGAATCCGGCTGATCTCCGCCTGCGGCGGTGCCACGGTCGGGGTGGCGCTGGGCGAGCGGCAGCTGCGGCCGCTGCTGACCGAGGGGGTCTCGTTGGCCGCCGTCAACGGCCCGGCCGCCTGCACGGTCGCCGGCCCGGCGGCCGCGGTGGCGGAGCTGGAGGGGCGCCTGGCGCAGGCGGGGGTGACCTTCCGCCGGCTGCGGATGCCGGCCGCGGCGCACTCCGCCGTGCTGGAGCCGGTGCTCGGCGAGCTGGCCGGGCACCTGCGCTCGGCCCGGCTGCGCCCACCGCGCGTCCCGTACGTCACCAACGTCACCGGCGACTGGGCCACCGACGCGCAGGCCGGCTCGGTGGAGCACTGGGTAGCCCACACCCGGCAGACCGTGCGGTTCGCCGACGGCATCCGGACGCTGTGGGAGCGCGGCAACCCGGTGCTGGTCGAGATCGGCCCCGGTGACACCCTGCTGAAGCTGGCCCGAGCCACGCTCGGCGAGCAGGCCGCACCGGTGGGGGTGACCACGATGCGGCACGCCAAGGCGCAGAGCCCGGACGGCCAGGTGCTGGCGGCCGCGCTCGGGCGGCTGTGGGCCGCCGGGGTGGCCGCGCTGCCCGATCCGGACCCGGACGGGCAGGTGCGTACCGTCCCGCTGCCCGGCTACGCGTTCGACCGCCGGCGGTACTGGATCGACGCCCCCGGGGCCCGCCCGGCCGGGGCGGCGGACGGCCCTGCCCAGAGCTCCGCGACGCGCTCCCCGCGCCCCTACCTGACCACCGAGCAGGTGCCGCCGCGCACCCCGCTGGAACAGGCCGTCACCGAGGTCTGGGAGGCGGTGCTGGGGGTCGAGGGCATCGGCGTGGACGACAACTTCTTCGACCTGGGCGGCGACTCGATGCGCGGCGTGCTGCTGGTGGGCCGGCTCCGCGAGGCCAGGGTGCTGGACGTGCCGGCCGCCGCGCTGCTGTCGGCCCCGACCGTGGCCCGGCTGATCGCGGCCGCCGGGCGCGGCGGCGGCTCCGAGTCCTTCGCACCGCTGCTGCCGCTGCGCGCCGAGGGCGAGCAGACCCCGCTGTTCTGCGTGCACCCGGGGGCGGGCGTGTCCTGGCGGTATTCCGGGCTGCTGCCCCACCTCGGTGCCGACCAGCCGGTCTTCGGCATCCAGGCCCTCGGGCTGGACGGGCGCCGGCCGCCGGCCGCCGACGCCGCGGCGATGACCGACGCGTACGTGGCGCTGCTGCGCGAGCGACAGCCGCACGGCCCGTACCGGCTGCTCGGCTGGTCCTACGGCGGCTTCGTGGCGCACGCCGTCGCCTGCGCCCTGCAACGGCAGGGCGAGCGGGTGGAGTTGCTGGCGATGCTGGACGCGCCGCAGCCGTACGGCCTGCCCTGGACGCAGGAGCAGATCGAGTCCCAGGTGGCGGCGCTGCTGCTGCGGGTGGCGGGCCTGGAGCCCGGCGACGGACCGCCGCCGACCGTGGCCGGGGTGCTGGCGCGGCTGTCCGGGGACGACGGCGGGACTTCGCCGGTGACCGGGGCGGAGGCCGAGCTGATCGCCGAGGTGATGCGCAACAACCTGAGGATCGCGCCCGGCTTCGCGCCCGAGGTCTTCGACGGCGACGTGCTCTTCTTCACCGCGAGCGCAGACCTGCCCGCCGCGGACGACCCGTCGCTGACCTCCGGCAAGGCCGAGGCCTGGCGCCCGTACGTCACCGGCACCCTGCACGACCATCCGGTCGCCTGCAGCCACTACGGCATGACCGAACCCGAACCGATGGCCGAGATCGGCGCGGCGCTGGCCGCCGCGCTGAAGTCGTGAACGGCCCCGTGAGACAGGAGAGATCCGTGCGCAGTCCGTTCGAGGACCGCGGAGACGAGGCGTCGCACGTGCTACTGGTGAACGCCGCCGGAGAGCATTCGCTCTGGCCGGTCTTCGCCGAACCACCGGCCGGCTGGCGGCAGGCGCTGCCCGCCGCCACCCACCGCGCCTGCCTGGCCGCCGCCGAACACGCGGCCGCCGCCTCCCACCCCGGTACCACCACCCGAGGAGCCTCCCGGTGACCCGAGCGAGCCAGGTCCCCTTCGCCGAGAAGGACCTCTACGAACTGGGCGACGCCCCCGAGTTGGGGCACACGCCGCGTCGCATGTACGCCTCACTGATCCGCCAGGAGCGCTACGGCCGCCCCTTGGACGCCTTCCGCACCGAGGTGGTGGACGTGCCGCCGGTCGGCCGCAACCAGGTGCTGGTGAAGGTGATGGCGGCCGGCGTCAACTACAACAACGTCTGGGCGGCGCAGGGCTACCCGCTGGACGTGATCGCGGCACGGCAGAAGCAGGGCGCCACCGAGGACTTCCACATCGGCGGCTCCGACCTCTCCGGCGTGGTGTGGGCCACCGGCGAAGGGGTGCGGCAGTTCAGGCCCGGTGACGACGTGGTGGTGCTCGCCAGCACCTGGGACGAGCACGCCGAGGACATCCGGCTCGGCGCCGACCCGGCGGTCTCCACCAGCCAGCGGGTGTGGGGCTACGAGGAGAACTACGGCTCCTTCGCACAGTTCGCGGTGGTGGACGAGTACCAGCTGCACCCCAAGCCCGCGCGGCTGTCCTGGGCCGAGGCCGCGTGCTACGTCGCGACGGCGGCCACGGCCTACCGCCAGCTGTTCGGCTGGCAGCCGCACACGGTCCGGCCCGGCGACCCGGTGCTGATCTGGGGCGGCGCGGGCGGCCTGGGCAGCATCGCGATCCAGCTGGTCCGGCACGCCGGGGGCATCCCGGTGGCGGTGGTCTCCAGCGCGGAACGCGGCGAGTTCTGCGTGCGCCTGGGCGCCCGCGGCTGGATCGACCGGCGCGACTTCGACCACTGGGGACGGCTGCCGGACGCCGCCGACCAGGAGGCGATGGCCCACTGGCTCAAGGGAGCCCGAGCCTTCGGCCGCCGGTTCTGGGAGGTACTGGGCGAACGGCGGGCGCCGCGGATCGTGCTGGAACACTCCGGCCAGGACACCATCCCGACCTCGATGTACATGTGCGACAACGCCGGCATGGTGGTCATCTGCGGCGGCACCACCGGCTACAACGGCGACGTGGACCTCCGGTTCCTGTGGATGCGTCAAAAGCGCCTGCAGGGCTCGCACGTGGCCAGCGCCCGGGAGGCGCGGGAGGTGTCCGAGCTGATCGCACAGGGGCTGATCGACCCGTGCCTGTCACGCACCTTCGACTTCGAGGAAGTCGGACTGGCCCACCAGCTCATCCACGACAACCAGCACCCGCCGGGCAACATGGCCGTGCTGGTCAACGCCGGACGCCAGTAGCCAGCACCACCCAACAGACCCCCCGCCCCCAGGTCCGACAGGCCCGGCCGCGCCCGACAGGCTCGCGGCCGGGCACCGTGGCGCGGCTGGTCAATACCGGACGCCGACAGACAGCACCGCCCAGCAGAACACCCGCGATGCCGACCCGCACCAGCACGGCGGACGGGCGGGTCCGCCGGGCCCGGCAGGCTCAGCCACAGCCAAGAGGCCGGGCGCCGGGCCGGCGGCGGGGCGATCCCGCCGGGCAACATGGCAGCGCTGGTCAACGCCGGACGCCAGTAGCCAGCACCACCCAACAGAACCCCCGCCGCCGGGTCCGGCAGGCCCGACCGCGTCCGACAGGCTCGCGGCCGGGCACCGTGGCGTGGCTGGTCAATACCGGTCGCCGACAGGCAGCACCGCCCAGCAGAACACCCCGCCACCCGCACCACCACCACGCCGGCGGAGCACCTGGCGGAGCACACTGCGCCCGGGCCGTGTCCGCCGGGCTCGGCAGTTTCGGCCGTAGCCGGAAGGCTCGCGGCCGGGCACCGGCCGGCGGCGGGTCAGACCCCGCCAACCACCGTGGCGTGGCTGGTCAATACCGGTCGCCGACAGGCAGCACCGCCCAGCAGAACACCCCGCCACCCACTGCCCCCACCCGCACCACCACCACGCCCGGCGGAGCACCTGGCGGAGCACCCTCCGCCCGGGCCGTGTCCGCCGGGCTCGGCAGTTTCGGCCGTAGCCGGAAGGCTCGCGGCCGGGCGCCGGCCGGCGGCGGGTCGGCGGTCAGGCGGGCCACGGTGAGCGCGCCGAAGGTCTCCGGCCACCCGCCGCACAGCAGTTTGAAGGCGGCCTCCTTCGCGGAGAACAGGGCCAGCAGCCGCTGCTCCGCGTCCGCCGCACTGGCCTCGCCGGCCCAGGCGCGTTCCGGCCCGGTCAGCACCAGGCGCGCGGCGGCGGCGGGCAGCGGGCGCAGCTCCAGGTCGCAGCCGACTGCGGCGTGCCGGCCGGTCGGGGCGGCGACGGCCACCGCGATCCCGGCCGAGTGGCTGATGGACAGCGCCCAGCCGGCCGGCGCCAGCGGGCGGCGTCCGGCGCGCCCGATCTCGCCGTCCGGTCCCCCGGCCGCGCGCAGTGCCCGCCGCGCGGCGCTCCGGCCGGCCAGGAACTCGCGGCGCCGGGTGGGCGGCATCCCGGCTGCGGCCCGGGCCTCGTCCGGACCGGCGGGTGTGAGGTCCGCAGGCCTGGTGCCGCCGTCCCCGCCGTCCCCGCCGTCCCCGCCGTCCCCGCCGTCCCCGCCGTCCCCGCCGTCCCCGTCGGCCCCGCCGTCCCCGCCGTCCCCGTCGGCCCCGTCGGCCTCGGTGACGGCCCAGCCCAGGGACAGGCCGTGGGTGGCCAGGGCGGCGCGAAGCGGCGGCAGGTCGTCCAGGACCCGCCGCCGCGTGAGTTCCGCGGTCACCCCCGGAGGAGCTTCTTGACGATCTTTCCGGCCGGGTTGCGCGGCACCTGCTCGATGAACTCGATCCGCGCCGGGCGCTTGTACGGCGCCAGCCGCCCGGCCAGGTGGCGTTGCAGCTCGGCGTGGCCGGTGCCGGGTTCGGCCACCACGTAGGCCAGCGGGACCTCGCCGTAGTCGGCGTCGGGCATGCCGACCACGGCCGCGTCCTGCACCGCCGGGTGCTGCAGCAGGGCCCGCTCGATCTCGGACGGGTAGACGTTCTGCCCGGCCCGCAGGATGAGGTCCTTGGTGCGGTCGACCAGGTGGATGCGGCCGGCCCGGTCGATCCGGCCGAGGTCGCCGGTGCGGGTCCAGCCGTCCGCCGTGGTGATCTCGGCGGTGGCGTCCGGGTTGTGCAGGTAGCCGTGCATGACGCCCGGCCCGCGGACCACGATCTCGCCGATCGCCTCCGGCGCCACCTGCTGCCCGTCCGTGCCGATCGCGCGCACGGACATGCCGGGGACGACCCGGCCGGCGGGGATGATGTCCCCCACCGCGTCCGGGGCCGGGTGTTCCTCCGGGCCGAGGGTGACGAACGGGCCGCCGACCTCGGTCATGCCGTAGACCTGCCGGAACCCGCAGCCCAGCCGCTCGGCTGCCGCCGTGTACACCTCGGGGGGCATCGGCGCGGCGCCGTACATCACCTCGCGGAGGGTGCCGAGCTCGGTGCGTTCCAGGGCCTTGGCCTGCAGCATGAAGCGCAGCATCTGCGGGACCAGCCAGATGTGCGTGGCCCGGTGGGTCTCGATCGCGGCCAGCGCGCGCTGCGGGGTGAAGCCGGGCATCAGCACGGCGGTGGCCCCGGCGGCCAGGTAGGTCAGCGTGACCACCATGCTGCCGTGGTAGAGCGGGCAGCAGTTGACCAGCACCAGGTCGTCGGCCGGCTTGCTGGCGGCCAGCCAGCCGAGCGCGATGGCCCGGAACGACTGCTGGTCCACCACGACGCCCTTGGCCCGCCCGGTGGTGGCCGAGGTGTGCAGGATCGCGGCGGGGTCGGTGTCCGCGACCTGCGGCAACTCGAACTGCTCGGCGTCCGAGCCTAGTTCCGCGAAGGCCGGCTCGTCCAGGGCGATCCGCCTCGGCACCGCGAGCTCCGCGAAGCGTTCCAGCAGCGCCGTCTCGCCGATCAGGGCGGCCGGCTCGACCCGCTCCGTGATCTCGGCGACCTCGGGCACCGTGAGGCTGTGGTTGAGCGGCACGAAAAGCGCACCGAGCCGGGCCAGCGCGAAGTAGGTCTCCAGTACCTCGATGCGGTCCAGCGAGAGCACCACGACCCGGTCGCCGGGGGCGATGCCGAGGGCCGCCAGTCCTTTCGCGAGGCGGACGGTGCGCTCGTGGAACTCGGCCCAGGTGACCGAGCGGCGCTCGTCCACCAGCGCCACCCGGTCGGGGAAGCACTGCCGGTTGCGGTCCGTCAGCTGGCTGAGCCACATCACGCGCCGCCGGACTGCAGGGCGGCGCTCCGCTCCTCGACGAAGCGCTCGTAGTCGCCGATCGTGGCGAGCTTCTCCATGTCCTCGGCGGTGACCTCCACGCCGGTGCGCTGCTCGATGAGCAGGACCAGGCGCACCAGGTCCCCGCTGTCGATGCCGCTGGCGGCGAGGTCGGCGTCGTCGCCGATCGCGTCGGTGTACTCCGAGGTGCCGGTCAGTTCCACCAGCATCGACCTGATCAGGCTCATGGTGTTCCTTTCGCTGTGCGCTCGTTCGCTTCCTGGGCGTGTGCACTTCGCCGTGGGCCGGTCCGCCGCGCCGCTCGCCGGTCCTCGCGCGGCCGAGGCGAGCGGCGGCGCCCGGCACTGCCCTCGTCTCTGGAAGGAGGGACTCCGCGCGTGCGGCACTCCCCGCCCGGTGCGTGACCTTCGTCACGTCGTGGATCCGCGGCGCCGGGGATAGCCCGCGCCGATCGGTGCCTCTTTCTGTTTCGGAGGCGCCGATCGCGACGGTGCGCGGCGCCCCGGACCGGCAGGGGAGTTGAGGGAGTGGCCAACAGGACCGGCGGGCATCCGCCGACGCGACCCGCGCCGGCCTCCGGGCAGGGCGCACAGATCGGTCAACTGCCGCAGAGCGACCAGGAGTTGCTCGCGCAGTTCGAGGCGCTGGTGGCGGCCGGCGAGACCGTCGAGCCGCGCGACTGGCTGCCCGACGGCTACCGGCGGATGCTGATCCGGCAGATCGCCCAGCACGCGCACTCGGAGATCATCGGCATGCAGCCGGAGGGCGCCTGGCTGACCCGCGCGCCGTCCCTGTACCGCAAGGCGGGCCTGCTGGCCAAGGTGCAGGACGAGGCCGGGCACGGCATGTACCTGTATTCGGCGGTCGAGACCCTGGGTGTGGACCGCGCCGACCTGCTGGACGCGCTGCACCGCGGCCAGCAGCACTACGCGGCGACCTTCGACCACCCGGCGCTGACCTGGGCCGACACCGGCGCCATCGCCTGGCTCACGGACGGCGCCGCGGTGGTCAACCAGGTGCCGCTGACCCGTACCTCCTACGGCCCCTACGCCCGGGCGATGCGCCGGGTCTGCCAGGAGGAGGCATTCCATGTGCGGCAGGGCTACGACCAGTTGCTGGCGCTGAGCGGGGGCACCCCGGAGCAGCACCGGATGGCCCAGGACGCGGTGAACCGCTGGTGGCTGCCCGCAGTCGCGCTGATGTTCGGCCCGCCGGACACCGAGGCGGGCGGCGCGGGCACGGCGGTCGGTTCGGCGGTTTCCCGGCGGGCGATCGCCTGGGGCATCAAGCAGCACACCAACGACGAGCTGCGCCAGCGCTTCGTGGACCTGGCCGCGCCGCAGGCCGAGAGCCTGGGCCTGACCCTGCCGGACCCGGCGATCCGCTGGAACCCGGAGCGCGGCCACTACGACTTCACTCCCGTCGACTGGCCCTGCTACCGGCAGGCGCTGGCGAACGGCACCCACTGCGCGCGGCAGCGCCTCGCGCACCGGAGGGCCGCCCACCAGGACGGCGCCTGGGTGCGGGAGGCCGCCGAGGCGTACGCCGGGCGCGGCAGCGACGAGACGGCGGAGGTGGCGTCATGACCGGCGGGAACGGCAGTGGGACGGCGTCCTGGGAGGTGTTCCTGCGCGACCGGCGCGGACTGGCCCACCAGCACGTCGGCTCGGTCCGCGCGGCGGACCACGAGCTGGCCCTGGCCACCGCGCGCGACCTGTTCGCCCGCCGCGGCGAGCCGCAGTCCCTGTGGGTGGTCCGCTCGGACCAGGTGCACGCGGTCTCGCCGCAGGAGAAGGACCCGTACTTCTCCGGCGCGGCGGACAAGCCGTACCGCTACCCCGGCGACTACGCGCCGCTGGGCGGTCCCGGAGCGTCCGAGCCGTCCGAGTCCACGAAGGGAGCGGGCGATGAGCGCTGACACGACGGCCGGTGCCGCCGCCGCGACGACGGCGGCCCAGGAGCACGACCTGGCCCGCAGCGTCCTCGGCCTCGGCGACGACGCGCTGATCCTGGCCCAGCGGCTGTGCGCCTGGATCACCCGGGCACCGAGCATCGAGGAGGATCTGGCGCTGTCCAACCTCGCCCTGGACCTGCTCGGCCACGCCCGGGTGCTGCTGACCATGAGCGGCCGCCTGGACGGCACCGGCCGCAGCGAGGACGACCTGGCGTACCTGCGCGACGGACGCGAGTTCCGCAACACGCTGCTCACCGAGCTTCCGAACGGCGACTTCGCCGTCACCGTGGCCCGGCAGCTGCTCTACACGCACTACGCGCGCTTGTACTACGCCGAGTTGGCGAGCTGCGCCGTCCCCGAGCTGGCCGCCTTCGCCGGGCGTGCGGCGACGGAAATGGGCTACCACCAGTCGCACGCCGACGGCTGGACGGTCCGGCTGGGCCTCGGAACGGCCGAGAGCCGCCGCCGGATGCAGGACGGCCTGGAGGTGATGTGGCCCTACGCCGCCGAGCTGTTCGGGGCGGACGGGGCGGTGGCGCGGCTGGACGCGGCGGGCCTGGTCCCCGCCCCGGGCACGGTGCGCGAGCGCTGGCGGCACGAGGTTGCCGAGGTGGTGGCCCGGGCCGGCCTGCGGGTGCCCGAGCCGTCCTGGTCGGCCGACGGCGGCCGGGAGGGGCGCCACTCGGAGGAGTTCGGGCTGCTGCTGGCCGAGCTCCAGTCGGTCCACCGCCAGTACCCGGGAGGCACCTGGTGAACGGCCCGGAACCGGCCCGGGCGGGCGGTCCGGCCGCCGGGTCGCCGCACCCGCGTCAGGCCGAACAGCGTCCGGCCGATCAGCGTCAGACCGATCAGCCGCTGACCGAACTCCGCCGCGCCGTCGAGGAGTTGCCCGATCCGGAGCTTCCCATGGTGACCCTCGGCGACCTGGGCATGGTGCACGAGGTCCGGATCGGCGCGGACGGCACGGCGGAGGTGGAGCTCGTCCCGACCTTCCTGGGCTGCCCGGCGATGGAGGTCATCGAGCGGGCGGTGCACGGCGCGCTCGCCGAGGCCGGCCACCCGGCGGGCCGGGTGCGCCGGGTGCTGGTCCCGGCCTGGAGCACCGACCGGATCAGCGAGCGGGGACGGCGCCGGCTCGCCGAGCACGGGATCGCCCCGCCGGGGCGCCCCGGCGGGGAGCAGCTGGTGACGGTGGCGCTCGGGCCGCCCTGCCCGCACTGCGGCTCGTCGGCCACCCGGCCGCAGAGCCCGTTCGGGGCCACCCGTTGCCAGGCGATCCTGCTGTGCACGGCCTGCCGCGAGACGTTCGCGCAGTTCAGGGCGGGGTGAGGCGAGATGCTGAGCACGATCGACGAGACCGACCGGCCCGCCGGGCCGCACGGTTGGCACGCACTGACGGTGAGCAGGCTGGAGCACCTCGCCGAGGACACCGTGGCGATCACCCTCGCGGTGCCGGACCGGCTGGCCGGGGTCCTGTCCCACCGGGCCGGGCAGCACCTGGTGGTCCGCCACCAGCAGGGCGGGCGCGAGCTGCGCCGCTGCTACTCGGTCTGCCCGCCGCCGTTCGACCCCGACCGGCTGCGGCTGATCGTCAAGCGCTCCGGTCCGGACGGCTTCGGGGCGTACGCGACGACCCGGCTGGCGGTGGGAGAGCGTCTGCGGGTTTCCCCGCCGACCGGCGCCTTCCGGCTGGCCGGCGCACCGGTCACGCACCACGTGATGCTGGCCGGCGGCACCGGCATCGCCCCGCTGCTGGCGATGGCCGCGGCGGCGCTGCGCGAGGACCCGCACTGCCGCGTCTCCCTGCTGTACGCCGCCCGCGGCGCCGGCTCGCTGCTGCTGGCCGACGAACTGGCCGACCTGAAGGACGCGTACCTGGGCCGGTTCACTCTGCTCCAGGTCCTCTCCCGGGAGCGCCGGGAGGCGGACCTGCTCTCCGGTCGGCTCGACGGCGCCCGGCTGCGGCGTCTGCTGTCCGCGCCGGGCACCGAGTTCGACGCGGCCACCGCCTTCTACCTGTGCGGGCCGTCGGGGCTGGTGACCTCGGCCCGCACCGCGCTCGCCGAGGCCGGCGCGGACGAACAACAGATCCGCCTGGAACTCTTCTCGCCCGAGGGAACGCCCGCCGCGGCCGCGGCAGCGCCGGTCGGCCGCAGCGTCCGGGTCACCGCGCGGCTCGGCGGCCACACCTCCGACGCCCCGATGCTGCCCGGCGACCGCACGCTGCTGGACGCGGTCCTGCGGGCCCGGCCGGACGCACCGTACTCCTGCCGGGTCGGGCTGTGCGGCAGCTGCCGTGCCCGGGTGGTCTCCGGCTCGGCGGTGCTGGACAGCCAGCACGTGCTCGGCCGGGACGAGGTGGCGGCCGGCTACACGCTCACCTGCCGTGCCCGTCCGCAGACGGATGCGATCGCACTCGACTTCGACGCCTGAGACCTCGGGCGTCCCGACCGCCGTCCCCGGCTGGGCCGGCGCAGGAAGGAACCTTCATGACCTCGACCAGGCTCGCCGGCCGAACCGCGCTGGTGACCGGCGGCAGCCGCGGCATCGGCCGGGCGATCTCGCTGCGGCTGGCCGCCGAGGGGGCGCTGGTGGCCGTGCACTACGGCCACGACGAGCAGGCCGCTAAGGACACCGTCGAGCAGATCGCGGCGGACGGCGGCCGGGCCTTCGCCCTGTGCGCCGAGCTCGGCGCACCGGGCGACGCCGAGGCCGTCTGGGACGGCTTCGACCGGGGTCTGGAGGCGCTCGGCGGGCCGGCCGGTGTGGACATCGTGGTGAACAACGCGGGCATCACGCTGCCCAGGCTCATCGCGGACGTCACCGAGGAGGACTACGACCGGGTCTTCGCCGTCAACACCCGCGCGCCGTTCTTCATCCTCCAGCGCGCCCTGCCCCGGCTGCGCGACGGCGGCCGGATCGTCACCGTCTCCTCGGGCGCCACCCGGATCGCCTACCCCGCGATCGCCGCCTACTCGATGACCAAGGCCGCACTGGACGTCCTCACCCCGGCCCTGGCCGTGCAGCTGGGCCCGCGCGGCATCACCGTCAACACCGTCGCGCCCGGCTTCACCGACACGGCGATCAATCCGACCCTCGCCGACCCGCAGATCCGCGGC
This sequence comes from Kitasatospora sp. NPDC059673, assembly GCF_042734215.1. Lineage (NCBI taxonomy): Bacteria > Bacillati > Actinomycetota > Actinomycetes > Kitasatosporales > Streptomycetaceae > Kitasatospora > Kitasatospora sp. NPDC059673. Next base: position 400,744 of record NZ_JBHWEN010000002.1, read on the forward strand.
GCCCTCGCCGCGCACTCGGTCTTCAACCGGCTCGGCACACCCGCCGACATCGCCGACGTGGTGGCCTTCCTGGCCGGCGACGACGCCCGCTGGATCACCGGCCAGTGGATCGACGCGACCGGCGGCGTCCACCTCGGCCTCTGACACCCTGGAGCCCCAAGAGATGATCGACCAAACGCCCGTCGCCGGGGACGCCGCCGAGCTGGCCGTCTTCGCCGGGACCTCACCGTACGAGGACTACGTGCACGCGTCGGTGCTCGGCTCGCTCCAGCAGCCGCTCACCGATGCGCCCGAGGAAATGGGTTTCCTGATCACCACCCAGGTGATGGAACTGTGGTTCAAGCTGATCGTGCACGAGTGGCGCACGGCCTGCGACGCGTTCGCCAAGCAGGATCTGCCGGCGGCGCTGGACGCGCTGGAGCGCAGCCGCCGTGCCCACCTGTCGCTCAACGCCTCCTGGACTCCGCTGGCCGCGCTGACTCCGGTGCGCTTCAACGGCTTCCGGGCCGCGTTCGGCCAGGCCTCGGGCGCCCAGTCCGCCCGCTACCGGATGATGGAGTTCCTGCTCGGCGAGAAGTCCGGAGCGATCCTGGACGCCCACCGCGGCGACCCGGTGGAGCACGCCGAGCTGGCCGAGCACCTGCACACCCCCACGCTCTGGGACGAGGTGCTGCGCTTCCTGCACTACCAGGGCCACGAGGTGCCGCAGGCCGTGCTCCGACGGGACGTCACCCAGGCCTACGAGCCGGACGAGGACGTCGTCGGGGTGTGGCTGCGGATCTACCGCGGACCGCAGCACGACCCGCTGCTGCTGCTGGGTGAACTGCTCACCGACATAGCCGAGTTGGTGCAGCGCTGGCGCGCCGACCACCTGCTGGTGGTGCGGCGCGCGATGGGCGCCAGGCCGGGCAGCGCCGGCACCTCCGGGATGGACTGGCTGGAGCGGCGCGCGGCGCGCCGGCCCTTCCCCGAGCTGTGGGCGGTGCGCAGCCATGTCTGACCCGACCACCACCGCGACCGGCAGGACGATCTCCGCCTTCGCCGCCGAGGAGGAGCGGCGGGTCCTCGGCCTCAGGCCGGTCCTGGCCCCGGTCCACGGCCGTTACGGCGACCACCCGCACCAGGTCTACGACCTGTGGCCGGCCGAGGGCACGGACGAGAACGCGCCCCTGGTGATCCTGCTGCACGGCGGCTACTGGCGTTACGACCGGATGCACCTGACGCCGTTCGCCGCCTACCTGGCGCGGCAGGGGCTGACCACCCTGCTGCCGGGCTTCCGCCGCTCCGGCGGCGCGGGCGGATACCCCGAGACCTTCGACGACATCGCACGGATCGTGGACACCCTCCCGGCCGGGCGCCCGTACGTCCTCGCCGGGCACTGCTCGGGCGGGCACCTGGCCCTGTGGGCCGGGGCCCGCGCCCTGCTGCCGGCCGACTCCCCCTGGCACAGCACCACATCGCCGACCGCGATCCTCGCGCTGGCCCCGATCACCGACCTCCGGGCCACCATCCGTGACCGGCTCAGCGAGGACGCGGCCCTGCAACTGCTCGGCGGCCCGGAAGCCGCACCCGAGCGGCTGGCGCTGGTGGACCCGGTCACCCTGCTGCGCGGGCCGGGCACCACCGGGGTGCGCACCGTCCTGCTGCACGGCGCGGTGGACGAGGAAGTGCCGCTGGGCCAGTTCACCGACTACGCCGCCGTCCACCGGGACCTGGAGGTCGTCGTGCTGCCGGACACCGGCCACTACACCCTGATCGAGCCCGGCGCGCCGGGTGCCCGCGCGGTCGCGGATCAACTGCACCGGCTGGCAGCGGAGTTCGCCCCCGAGCAGGCCGCCGGGAGCGCCGGGGGCACGGCATGACCGGCGCCGTCGAACACCTCGCCGCCCGGGCCGCCGCGCTGGATGCCGCCGACCCGCTGTCCGGCCTGCGCGAGCGCTTCCTGCTCCCGCCGGGCGTCGTCTACCTGGACGGGAACTCGCTCGGCGCCCTGCCCGCGGCCGTCCCGCCGGTGCTGGCGGACGTGGTGCACCGGCAGTGGGGCACCGGTCTGATCCGCTCCTGGAACGACGCCGCCTGGTGGCAGGCCCCGCTGCGGGTCGGCGACGCGGTCGGACGGCTGATCGGCGCGGCCCCGGGGCAGGTGGTGGTCGGCGACTCCACCAGCGTGCAGTTGTTCAACGCGCTGAGCGCGGCGGTCCGGCTCCGCCCCGGCCGGCCGCTGCTGGTCGTGGACCAGGACCACTTCCCCACCGACCGCTACCTCGCCGCCTCCGTCGCCCGGCTGCACGGCCTGCGGCTGCGTGCCGTGCCGGCCGACGCGCTGACGGACCTGCTGTCCCGGGAGGGCGGGCGGGTGGCCGCCGTGCTCGGCGCTCCGGTGGACTACCGCACCGGCCGGCTGACCGACCCGGCGACCGTCACCCGGGCCGCCCACGACGCGGGCGCGCTGACGGTGTGGGACCTGTGCCACGCCGCCGGAGCGCTCCCCCTCGACCTGGACGCGCTCGGCGCCGACCTGGCCGTGGGCTGCGGCTACAAGTACCTGTGCGGCGGCCCCGGCGCCCCGGCCTTCCTCTACGTGGCCCACCGGCACCAGGCCGGCTTCGACCACCCGCTGACCGGCTGGAACGGCCACGCCGACCCGTTCGACCCCACCGAGGAGTACCGGCCCGCCGAGGGCATCGCCCGCGCCCGGATCGGCACCCCGCCGATGCTCTCCCTGCTCGCGCTGGAAGCCGCCCTCACCGTCTTCGACGGCGTCGATCCGGCCCAGCTGCGCGCCAAGAGCCTCTCCCTGACCGGCTTCCTGCTCGACTGTGCCGACGTCCTACTCACCGCGCACGGGTTCACCCCCGCCACGCCGCGCGAGGCGGACCGGCGCGGCAGCCAGGTCGCCCTGCGCCACCCTGAGGCCTATCCCCTGGTCCAGGCCCTGGCCGCCCGCGAGGTGATCGCCGACATGCGGGCCCCCGACCTGCTCCGTTTCGGCGTCAACGCCCTCTACGTGTCCCACACCGAGGTGCTGCACGCCATGACCACCCTGCGGGAGATCGTCGCCGGGCGTGCGCACCGGCCCTACCTGGACGGACAGCGGGCGGTGGTGACCTGACGCCCGGGCCGGTGCGGGCCGGTGCGAGGCGCAGGTTCAGGCCACGCAGAACTCGTTGCCCTCGGGGTCCTGCATGACCACGCAGAAGCCGGCCGGCTCGTCCACCTCGCGGACCACCTTGGCCCCGGCATCGACCAGCCGGGCGACATGGTCGGTCAGCCGGGCCTGGCCCGCCTCGGACCGGTGGCCCTCGGGGGCGCTCACCTGAATGTCGAGGTGCGCACGGTTCTTCAGGGTCTTACGCTCGGGCACCTTCTGGAAGAGCACGCGCGGGCCGACCCCGGCGGGGTCGACCACGGCGGCCAACGCGTCCCAGCGGTCCTCGGGGATCCCGATCCTCCGGGCGAGCTGCTCCCAGCTGTCGAACCCGGGCGGCGGCGGCTGCACCACGTAGTCCAGCGCGAGGGCCCAGAACTCGGCCAGGCTCGCCGGGTCTTCGCAGTCGATGGTCATCTGCACGGTGTGGGCCATGGTGTGTCCAGGGTGCTCGGGAACGGCCCGGGCGCCAGGCGCCCGGACCACGACCCACTCATGCTGCACCACCGGTCGGCCGGCGCACGGACCCCGTTGACCCGTACGGGGGAACCTTGCCGGATTCCGCCAGGGGCCCGGTGCGGCTTCACGCCTTCCGGGCGTCCCCTTCGCGCCTTCCGGTGCGGCCTCAGGCCTTCCGGGCGATCACCGCGCCGTTCGCCCCGGGCGCGGTGAACGGAACCGTCCGGATGTCGCTGAACCCGGCGTCGCGCAGCCACTCGCCGTACTCGGCGGCCGTGTAGTTGCGGCCCCAGGTGCCCACCACCATGTTCATGCTCATCAGCGCGGCGTCCAGCGGCCCGGTCTTCGCGTCGTCCACCAGCAGTTCGCTGATCACCAGCAGGCCGCCGGCCGGCAGTGCCCGGTGGCACTTGGCGAGCAGCGCACGGTTCCGGGGCTCGTCCCAGTCGTGCAGGATCAGCGAGAGCAGGATCGCGTCGTGGCCCCCGGGCAGCTCCGGTTCCTCGAAGAAGTCGCCGGGGTGGGTGCCGATCCGCTCGGCGAGCCCGGCCGCGGCGATCCGCTTCTCGGCGTACGCGCAGACGAACGGCAGGTCGTACACGGTGGCCCGGAGCTGCGGGTGGCGGCGGCAGAACTCGATGTCGAAGCCACCGCCCCCGCCGCCGACGTCCAGCAGCCGGGTCGAGCCGCCGAGGTCGACCGCCGCGGCCAGGGCCCGGCCGGTGAGGACGGACAGCGGGTAGAGGCCGTCCCAGAAGGCGGTGGTGCGGTTCTCCGCGTCGAAGATCCGGTCCTGCTGCTCCGGCTTCCAGCGGCTGGGGGTGTCCGAGCGGAGTGCCTCGGTGACCCGCAGCCAGCCGGGGGTGGTGTGGTCGCGGAGCATGGTGATGTAGTCGCCGAGGTAGTCCGGCCCGCCGCGGACCAGGTACTGCCCCGCCGCCGCGGTGTTGCGGTACCGGCCGTCCACGCCGGTCAGCAGGCCCAGCGCGGCGCAGGCGGTGAGCAGGACCTCCGCGGGCCGGGCCGGAATGCCGAGCAGCCCGGCCGCCTCGGCGGCGGTGAGGCCGTCGGTGGCGGCGAGGGCGCTGAACACGCCGAGGTCCAGGGCGGCGGTGAGTGTCTGGGCCGCCCACATGCCGTTGGCGATGCCGAGCAGCCCGTCCAGGCCGCCGGGGCCGCCCGCCCCGTCCGTCGGCAGGCCGTCGGGGCCGTCCGCCCCGTCCGTCGGGTGACCGGATGCGGTCATCGGTCCGTTCCTTCCGCTGCCGGGTCCTGCGCGGCCGGGTCCTCGAACCGGACCTTGACCGCGTCGAACACGATGTGCCGGCCGTTCTCGAAGCGCCGGTGGGGTTCTTCGGTGAGGTGGTACACGGGGTGCCGGGCGAGTTCGCCCAGCACCGTGCGGAACTCCAGCCGGGCCAGGCTCGCGCCGAGGCAGTGGTGGATGCCGAAGCCGAAGCTGAGGTGCTGGTGGGAGGTGCCGCGTTCGAGCGAGAACTCCTCCGGGTCGGGGAACTTCGCCGGGTCGCGGTTGGCCGCGTCCAGCAGCAGCACCACCCGGGCGCCGGCCGGGATGACGGTGCCGTCGACCACCACCTCCCGGGTGGTGACCCGGGTGAAGCGGTCGGTCGGGCACCAGCGGCGCATGGTCTCGTCGCCGACGACCGGCAGCAGCTCGGGCTCGGCGCGCAGCCTGGCCTGGAGTTCGGGGTGGCCGGCCAGGTACCAGAGCATCCGGCTCAGGGTGTTGAGGGTGGTCTGGTGGCCGGCGATGCACAGCGACACGATGATCGAGTGCAGCCGCTCGTCGGAGATCGGTTCCCCGTCGATCTCGGTGGCGGCCAGCCGGGAGAGGTAGTGGTCGCCGGGGTTGGCCCGGGCGGCCTCCACCTCCTCGGTCAGCAGGGCCTGGAACTGCGGCCAGAAGTCGTCGGCGTCGCTGTCCTTGGACAGGTGCTGCCACAGGTTGCTGGTCAGTTCCCGCACGCGGGACTGGGCCCGGTCGGACAGGCCGATGGCGAGCGCCAGCACGCCGATGGCGAAGGGGTGGGCCAGCTCGGCCACGAAGTCGCCGTGGCCGCGCCGGACGATCGGGTCGATCAGGTCGGCGGCGAGCGCGCGCACCGGCTTCTCCAGCCGGCGCACCTCCTCGTTGTGCAGCGGAGGCGCCATCAGGCGGCGCAGCTCGCCGTGTTCGGGCGGGTCGAATTCGATCGGGGAGAACATCGGCATGCCGGCCGCCCGGGGGTGGAAGACCCCGGATCCGGAGCTGAAGGTCTCGTGGTCCTTCAGCGCCGCCCGGACGTCGGCGTGGCGCGACAGGATCCACAGCCCGCCGTGGGACGGCGTGTAGGTCACGCCCGAGCGTTCCCTGATGCCGCGGTTGACGTCCTCCGCCACGTCGGGGGTGTACTCGGGGTCGTGCCAGTCGAACTCGCCGACCAGCCGGGCGATGAGATCCTGTCGCGCCTGCGTCATCAGTCCTCCACGAGCTCCGTCGTTGCGTTGTCCGCCGCCGAATCAGCCGCGTCGGCCGCGTCGGCGGCTTGCGCCTGCTCCTCGGCGGTGCGCCGGGTGAGTTCCTGGACCAGGGACTCGGCCAGGGCGTTGACCGTCGGGTTGCTCCACAGCACGGTGGGCGGCAGGTCGACGCCGAAGCGCCGGTTGAGCCGCACCCGCAGGCCGACGGTCAGCACCGAGTCGACGCCGAGGTCGAGCAGCGGGCGGTTGGGGTCGATCTGCTCGGGCGGCAGGTTGAGTTCGGCCGCCACCTGCTCGTTGACCTCTTCGGTGGCCTTGGCCCGCAGCTCCTCCGGTTCCAGGGCCGCCCAGTCGGTCACGCCGGGCAGCGCGCCGCCCTCCTCCTCGGTGACGCTGGTGAGCTCGCTGAACACCGGCAGCTTGCGCTCCGGCAGCACCCGCATGATCGCGTAGTACGGGCTGTTGAAGCGGTCGGCGAAGGACCAGGCGCGGAACGCCTCGGTGATCGAGATGCTGCCCAGTCCGCGGGACTCGGCCTCGATCGTGGTGGTCCCGGCGGTGGTCTCGGCCATGCCCGCGCCGCGCCAGGACGTCCAGGCGAGGCTGGTGGTCTCGGTGTGTCCGCCCGTGGAGCGGTGGGCGGCGAGCCCGTCCAGGAAGGAGTTGCCGGCCGCGTAGCTGGCCTGGCCGGTGAGCCGGGCCAGCTGACCGCAGGAGGAGAAGAGCACGAAGAAGTCCAGCGTCCCGGGCGGGAACATCCGGTGCAGCACCATGGCTCCGAGCATCTTGGGGGCCATGGCGTGCCGCAGGCCGTCCCGGTCGACGTGGTCGACCAGGGCGTCGTTGACCACGCCCGCGGCGTGCACCACGCCGCGGATCGGCGGCAGGTCGAGCGCGGACGGGTCGAGCGCCGCGGCCACCTTGTCGGCGTCCGCGATGTCCAGTGCCAGCACCCGGACGGTCGCGCCGAGCGCCTCCAGGGCCTGGACGGCGTCGATCTGCCCGCGGACGGCGCCGTCCTCGACCTCGGCCCACTGGGAGCGCGGCGGCAGTCCGCGGCGGCTGACCAGGACGAGTCGGCGGGCGCCGCGTTCCACCAGGGAGCGGGCCACCTCCAGGCCGAGTGCGCCGACGCCGCCGGTGATCAGGTAGGTGCCGTCGGGGTGGCACTGGACGCTTCCGGAGCCGGCCGCGCGGTCGATCTGGGTCAGCCGGGCGACCGAGGTGCTGTCCTTGGTCACCGAGATGACGTCCTCCGCGCCGGCGAAGGCCGAGAGCACCCGCAGCACCCGGTCCGAGGTGTCGCCGTCGAAGGCGGCCAGCTCGCCGGAGACGTCGATCACGCCGCCCCAGAGGTCGGGGCGCTCACCGGCGGTGATCCGGGAGACTCCCCACAGCGGGGCATGGGCGAGTGCGTTCTCCTGCTCGGCCTCCCGGACGCCCTGGGTGAGACACCACAGCTTGAGCGGGGACTCGGCGTCCGGGACGGGCCGGTCGGCGAGCCGGCGGCTGAGCGCCTGGACGGTCTCGATCAGGGTCCAGGCGGAGCGCTCGGCGGCCTCCTCGGGCGACTCCCCGTCCTGCTGCCGGGGCGGGGCCACCAGCAGGGCTCCGGGCTCGTCCAGCGCGGCGTCGGCCAGGTCGGCCGGCGACCCCAGCTGCACGCAGCGCACCCCGGAGTCGGCCAGGTCCCGGGCCAGGGCTCGGGTCACGGTGTCGTCGCCGAGCAGCAGCAGCTGCCGGATCCGGTGGTTCTCCTCGGGTTCCACCGCGCGCCAGTCGATCTCGTGCACCAGCTCGCGCGGGGCCATGATGCCGCCGGGGCGGTCCTGGACGATGGTGTAGCGCAGACCCTTGAGCTCGCAGACCACGTCGCCGTTCTCGTCCGCGATCAGCGCGTCCACGCTGGTCTCCGGGGAGTCCGCGGAGCGGGTGGTGTGGACGGTGATGCGTCCGGGCGGGGCGCCGCGGAAGGCGAGCGCCTCGATGTGCGAGGAGGTGCGCAGGGTGGTGGTGCCCTCGTGGGTGACCAGCACGCCGCTCACGGTCAGCGCGCCGTCGATCACCGCGGTCCAGCTGCTCGGGTGCAGCTTGGGCTCGTGGTCGATGATCATCGTGGCGAACTGTTCGGTGGCGTTGCGGCGCAGCTCGGTGACCACCCAGGGGAAGGTGTAGCCGTCCACACCCATCTTGCGGAACATGGTGTCGACCCGGTGCCAGGTCCACTCCTCGGTGCAGCGCTCCCGGATGTCCTGCGGGTCCTCCATCTGTACCGCGCCGACCTGCACCTCGTGGTCGATGGTGGCGGTGGTGTGGGTCAGCCAGTCCATTTCCTGGCCGGCCACGAGCTCGGCGGGGTCGCGCTGGACGCAGCTGGCCAGCCGGATCTGGTTGCGGTCCAGGACGACCTGCACCACGCGGGGCGGCAGCGCGGCCAGCGGGGTGCGGAAGACGATGTCCTTCAGGCCCGGCAGGGTGTCGCCCTGCGCGGCCGCCGCGACGAAGCTGTTGAGCACCACGGAGGCGGGGACGGTCTCCACGCCGACCACCTTGTGGCTCTGCGCGTAGGGGCGGCTGTCCATGTCCAGGTGGGTCTGCCAGACCTGCTGGGCGGGCGCGCCGGCGACGGTCATCCGGCCGCCGAGCAGGGTGTGGCTGTCCGGGTCGTGGCCGCGGCCGTGGCTCTCCGCGGAGGTCTCCGGGAAGATCCAGTAGGGGCGGTGCTGCCACTGGGTGGCGGGCATCGGCAGCAGGCTGCCGGGGCCGGCCGGCCAGGCGATCTCCGCGCCGTGGCAGTGGAGTTCGGCGAGGTTGCGGAGCAGGGTGGCGGTCTCCGGCCGGTCCCGCCGCAGGGTGCTCACCACGACGGTGTCGTCCGCGCCGAGGTGTTCGGCGGTCTCGGTGACCGACTGGGCGACCACCGGGTGGGAGGAGATCTCCAGGAACAGCCGGCGTCCGTCCTCGATCGCGGCCTGGACGGCCTGGGCGAACCGGACGGGCTCGCGCAGGTTGGCCGACCAGTAGCCGCCCTCGCGCAGGTCGGTGGCGCGCGGGTCGGGCAGTGCGCTGCTGTACAGGACGGTGTGCGGCTCGCGCGCGGTGAGCCGGCCGGCGGCCTCGGCGACCTCGGCCAGGACGGCGTCCACGTGCGGGCTGTGGAAGGCCACGTCGGTGTCGACCCGGCGGACCTGGAGTCCGGCTTCGGTCCACTCGGTGACCAGCCGGTCGATCTCGGCGGCGTCGCCGGAGACCACGGTGGAGCGCGGGCTGGCCGAGATCGCCGCCGTCAGGCCGTTCCAGCCGTTCAGCCGCTCCTCGACGGCGGCCAGCGGTTCGCCGACCATGGCCATGCCGCCGAGTCCGGCGACCCGCTCCAGGGCGGCGGCGCGGCGGCAGGCGAACCGGGCGGCGTCGGCCAGGTCGAGGGCGCCGGCCGCGACCGAGGCGGCGATCTCGCCGACGGAGTGTCCGATCACCGCGGCCGGGGTGACCCCGCGGGCGCGCCAACTGGCCGCGAGGGCGGCCTGCATGGCGAAGGTCATGGCCTGGACGACGGTGACGGTCCAGGGGCCGCCCTCGCGGATCACCTCGCGCGGTGTCCAGCCCAGCTCCTCCTGGAAGACCGGCCCGAGCTCGTCGATGACGGCGGCGAACTCCCGGTCGGTGCCGAGCAGTTCGCGGCCCATGCCGGTCCACTGCGCGCCGTGCCCGGAGAACACCCAGACCACGCCGGGGTCGGCGGAGGGCTGGGCCCGGCCGGTGACCAGTTCGGGGGCGCGCTCGCCGGCGGCCAGCAGGTCGAGGCGGCCGGCCAGTTCGGCGGCGGAGTCGGCCAGCAGCGCGGCCCGGGAGTCGAGGTGGGAGCGGCGGTGGGTGAGCGTGTGGGCGATCGAGTCCAGGTTCGCGGTGGGGTTGGCGCGCAGCCAGGCGGCGCTCGCTCCGGCCAGCGCCTTCAGGCCGGCCTCCGACATCGCCGAGAGCGGGAAGAGCCGGGGCTCCTCCTCGGCCCGGTGGACCGGCAGGGCCGGTGCGGCGGGGGCGCTCTGCGGCGCGGGCGCCTCCTGCAGGATGAGGTGGGAGATGGTGCCGCCGACGCCGTAGCTGGAGACGCCGGCCCGGCGGGGCTCGGGGCCGGCCGGCCACGGGGTGGTCTCGGCGACCAGGCGGAGCCCGGAGCGGTCGAGTTCGAGGTCGGGGTTGGGCTCGTTGTGGACGCTGCGCGGCAGTTCGCCGTGTTCCATGGCCAGGACGGCCTTGATGGTGCCGGCGATGCCGGAGGCGGCCTCGACGTGGCCGATGTTGGGCTTGAGGGTGCCGAGCAGGCAGGGGTCCTCGGTGTCGCGCGCCTGCCCGAACACGGCGGCCAGGGCCTGGACTTCGGCGCGGTCGCCGGCCTGGGTGCCGGTGCCGTGGGCCTCCAGGTAGCCGACCGTGGCGGGGTCGATGCCGGAGCGCCGGTAGACCTCCCGCAGCATGTGCTCCTGGGCCTTGCCGCTGGGGGCCATCATGCCGTCGGAGCGGCCGTCCTGGAACACGCCGGTGCCGATGATCAGGGCGCGGATCGGGTCGCCGTCGCGCTGGGCGTCGGCGAGCCGCTTGAGGACCACCACGCCCGCGCCCTCGCCGCGGCCGTACCCGTCGGCGGCCTTGTCGAAGGCCTTGCTGCGGCCGTCGGGGGAGGTCGCTCCGGCCGCGTCGAGCGCGACGTTGAGCGCCGGGGTGGCGATGATGTTGATGCCGCCGGCGATGGCCACCGGGGTCTCGCCGGAGCGCAGCGCCTGGCAGGCCAGGTGGAGGGCGGTCAGCGAGCCGGCGCAGGCGGTGTCGACCGCCATGCTCGGGCCGTTGACGTCGAGGAAGTACGAGATGCGGTTGGCCATCCCGTAGAAGGTGGTGCCGTTGACGGCCCACGCCCCTGATCGGGGGAGGTCCTCCAGCAGCCGTCGGCCGTAGTCGTTGGAGTTGGCCGACATGTAGACGCCGGCGCCGCTGCCGCGCAGGCCGAGCGGGGGGACGCCGGCGTTCTCCAGTGCCTCCCAGGCGAGTTCGAGCAGGATGCGCTGCTGCGGGTCGAGGAACTCGGCCTCCCGCGGGGTGATTCTGAAGAACTCGGCGTCGAACCCCTCGATGTCGTCGAGGTACATGCCCTTCCGCGTGGTGCGGCGGAGGATCGCGGTCGCGTCCGGGCTCTGTGCCGCGTACGGGTCCCAGCGCTTGTCGGGCATTTCGCTTATCGCGCTGCTGCCATCGACGAGGTATTTCCAGAGTTTCTCCGGATTGTCGAGATCCGGCGCGAACCGGCAACTCATCCCGACAATGGCGATGGCGTCCTCGAATTCCTGCCCGTGCTGCCCGTTCACATGTCCTCCGCTAGCTTTCGGTGGAGCTCACGTCGTGTGTTCTGAGCGCTGCTATGCGATCCCGAGCCGATTCCGCAGGCTGAGCGGCCGCATGTCCGTCCACACCTCTGCGATGTGCGCCAGGCAGGCTTCCTTGGAGCCACTGAAGCCGGCTTCGGACCATCCTGCGGGAATCGGTCGATCGGTCTGCCAGATCGAGTACTGCTCTTCCGCATTGATGACAACGTGGTAGTGGCGACCGTCGTCGGTCATTTCGCCTCCCGGCTCGCAGAATCGTACCGCACCACTATTCGATGCGGGGCGGAAAATCCGTCGATTATTTCTTTTCAGTGGCTGGTTCGCGGGGTGATGGGCGCCAGCTGCTCGATCCCGGCGCCGGCCGCGGCGGCGCGCGCCACCTGCTCGGCCAGCTCGGCCGGGGTGGCCCCGCCCATCAGGTCCTCCAGGCCGAGCCGGACGCCGAAGCGCTCGCCGATCCGCGTCTGCAGCTGGGCCGCGAGCAGGGAGTCGCCGCCCAGCTCGAAGAAGTCGTCGTCCGCGCCGACCCGCTCGACCGCGAGGAGTTCGGTGAACAGTTCGGCGAGCCCGACGGCGTGTTCACCCTCCGGCGCCCGGTACGGGCCCGCCGGGCGCCAGCGCTGCCAGCCCTGCGGTGGCAGGGCCAGCCGGTCGATCTTGTTGGAGGTGTTGACCGGCAGGCGGTCCAGCAGCACGTAGGCGACCGGGACCATGAAGTCCTGCAGGCGCTCGACCGCCCAGGCGCGCAGTTCACGCGGCTCGGCGCTGCCGTCGGTGACCAGGCAGGCGACCAGCTGGAGCGGCCCGGCCTCCTCCCGCGCGCCGACCACCGCGACCTGCCGGACGGCGGAGTGTCCGGCCAGGGCCCACTCGACCTCGCCCACCTCCACCCGGTGACCGCGGATCTTGACCACGTCGTCGATCCGGCCGTGGTGCTCCAGGATCCCGTCGGCGCGCAGCCGGCCCGCGTCGCCGCTGCGGTAGAGCCGGCTGCCGGGCTCGCCGAACGGGTTCGGCCGGAACCGGTCGGCGGTCGTCGCCGGGTCGCCGAGGTAGCCCAGGGACAGGGAGGGGGAGTCGACCCAGACCTCGCCGATGGCACCCGGTTCCACCGGGGTGAGGTCCTCCTCCAGCAGGTGCACGCCGACGCCGGGCAGCGGCTCGCCGACCGGCGGCGGGGCGGCCCGGTCCGCGGCGGTGGCGGTGGCCGGGGTGCGGCGGGTCTCCCAGGGGTGCAGCGAGTTGGCGATCTGGAAGGCCTCCAGCGAGCCGTAGGAGACCGCGACCTCGAACGGCAGGCCGGGTGGGGCCCAGCTGTTGAGCTTGTCGCCGCCCAGGGTCATCAGGCGCAGCGGGCCGTCCGCGGGCCACTCCAGGGCCTGCAGCGCCTCGCCGACCGGGGTGATGACGAAGGTCTGGGTGATCGCGTGGTCGAGCAGCCAGACCCGCAGGTCCACCGGGGAGGCGACCACGTCCGGTTCGCAGATGTGGATGCTCGCGCCGGCCCACAGCAGCATGCAGACCTCGTGGACGGCGATCCCGGCGCCGGCGGGGGCCAGCCAGGAGCCGCGGTCCGCCGCGGTGGTGCGGTTGACGGCGACGCCGCGCCGGACCCCTTCGGAGAGCCAACTGTGCTGCGCCAGAACGATCTTGGCCCGTCCGGAGGAGCCCGAGGTGTGCATGGCGAAGGCGAGGTCCTCGGGGCGCAGCTCCACGCCCGGGTTCTCCTCGTCCTCCGGGCCGGCCGCGAGGGTGTCGAGCAGGATCACCGGCGCGCCCTCGGGCGGGGTGCCGCCGTCGCGCCGGCCGGTCAGCACGGCCACCGGGCGGGCGGCCGCGATCGCCCGGGCGGTCCGCTCGGCGGGGGCCTTCGGGTCGAGCGACATGCACACCGCGCCGGCCTTGAGGACGCCGAGGACGGCGATCACCCACTCCGCGGAGCGGCCGAGGTGGACGCCGACCACCGAGCCGCGGCGCGCGCCGCGGCCGAGCAGTTCCCGGGCCACCCGGTTGGCCCGGGAGTTGAGCTCCCGGTAGCTGAGTTGTTCGCCGTCGCGCTCGATCGCGAGGGCGTCGGGTGTTGCCTTGGCGTGCTGTTCCACTGCCGCAGGTACGGTGCGGTCCACGTACGGTGCTCCCTCGGTGTTGCCTGGATGGACGGCCGGTCGGCGCCGGCCGTGCGGGTCGGGTCAGGCTCGGTCCTCGTCGTCCAGGGCCGCCAGCATGGCGTCGAGTTCGGCCTCCGAGAGGCCCTCGATCCAGTCCTCGCCGGCCACGGCCAGCCCGGTGTCGGCGCTCTGTTCCAGTTCGTCGAGGCCGTCGGCCATCGCCTGGAGCTCCGGCCGCAGGAAGAGCGTCTCCATCGGGACGACGACGCCCAGCGAGCGGTGGATCCTGGACACCAGCTGAACCACCATCAGCGAGTGCCCGCCCAGTTCGAAGAAGTTGTCCTCGCCGCCGATGCCGGTGACGCCGAGCAGTTCCTCCCAGATCGCGGCCAGCGCCAGGGCGGTCGGCCCGTGCGGCGGCTCGGAGGGCTCGCGCAGGCGGGTCTCCTGGCGCTGGAGTGCGGCGAGGGCGCGCTCGTCGAGCTTCCCGTTGCGGGTGAGCGGCAGTTCCTCCACCAGCAGCACGGTCGCCGGGACCATCCACTCCGGCAGGGTGCGCAGCAGTCCGCGGCGGATCTGGGTCGGGGTGGGGGCGGCGGCGCGGTCCGGGTCGGTGGCCGGTACCACGCAGGCGAGCAGGCTCTTGCCGCCGAGCCGGTCGTCGGTGACGAACACCGCGCCCTGGGCGACGCCGTCCAGGGCCAGCAGCGCGCTGCGGATCTCGCCGGTCTCCACCCGGTGACCGCGGATCTTGTGCTGCTGGTCGGCCCGGCCGAGGTACACCAGTTCGCCGTCGCGCCGGCGCACCGCGATGTCGCCGCTGCGGTACATCCGGGCGCCGGGTTCGGCGGTGAACGGGTCGGGGACCATCCGGGCGGCGGTGATCGCCGGCGCGGCCTGGTAGTACGACGCCACTCCGGCGCCGCCGACGTGGATCTCGCCCGGGATGCCGTCCGGCACCGGCTGGAGTTCCTCGTCCAGCAGGTACAGGGCGAGGTGGGCGAGCGGCCGGCCGATCGGCGAGGCGTACTGTCCGGCGTCGGCGGCGGTCACCGGGCGGAAGGTGACGTGGACGGTGGTCTCGGTGATGCCGTACATGTTGACCAGCTGCGGCGCCTGGTCGCCGTAGGTGTTCAGCCAGCCGGACAGGGTGGCCAGGTCGAGCCGTTCGCCGCCGAACACCACGTACCGCAGGGCGAGTTCGCGCCGCTCGGGGGCGGCCAGGGCGGCCAGCTGGGCGAACGCGGACGGGGTCTGGCTCAGCACGGTGACCCGCTCGTGCTCCAGCAGGTCGAGGAAGGCGTCGGGCGCCCTGGTGATCCAGTACGGGACCACCACCAGCCGGCCGCCGTGCAGCAGCGCGCCCCACAGTTCCCAGACCGAGAAGTCGAAGGCGTACGAGTGGAACATCGTCCAGACGTCGTCCTCGCCCAGCTCGAAGTCCCGGCGGGCGCCGTCGAACAGTGCCAGCACGTTGGCGTGCGAGACCACCACGCCCTTGGGGACGCCGGTGGATCCGGAGGTGTAGATCACGTAGGCCGGCGACTCGGGTGGCGTCGGCACGTCCACCGGGGCAACGGGGCCGGTGTCCTGCGGCCCGGCGTCCGCGTCGAGCGGGACGGCCCGCACCGGCCGGTCCGGGAGGCGGCCGGTCAGCGCCGGGGCGACCACCGCCACCGTCACCGCGCAGTCGGCGAACTGGACGGCGGTGCGCTCGGCCGGGTTGTCCGGGTCGATCGGCAGGTAGGCCGCGCCGCACTGGAGCACGGCGAGCACGGCCGCCGCCAGGTCGGTGGTGCGCTCCACCAGCAGGCCGACCACCGTACCGGGGCCGACCCCCTCCCCGCGCAGCCGGTGCGCCAACCGGTCGGCCCGCTCGGCGAGTTCGCGGTAGCTCAGGGAGCCCCGGTCGTCGCTGACGGCGACCGCGTCCGGCCGCCGCTCGGCCTGGGCCCGGAACGCGCCGTGCAGGGTGGTGGCGGCCCGGGGGGCGGCAGCGGCCGGCCCGGCGACGGCCTGCGCGGGGACGGCGGCCAGCGGGACGGCGGCGATCGGCAGGTCCGGCCGGGCGGTGCCCTCCGCCAGCAGCCGGGTCATCCAGCGGACGAAGTCGGCCACCGTGGTCTCGTCGAACAGCTCGTCGTCGTACGGGAAGTAGCCGACCACCGCCTCGCCCTCGCACCACAGCTCGGCCATCAGGTCGAAGTGCGTCGCCCCGCCGTCCAGGTCCGCGAACTCCGTCTCCAGGCCGGGCAGCGCGGGCACGGTGGGGGCGGAGTCGCGCAGGCTGAAGGAGGTCTGGAACACCGGGGTCACCCCGGGGGTCCGGGACGGCTGCAGCTCGCGCACCAGCATGTCGAAGGGCAGGTCCTGGTGGGCCAGCGCGGCGGTGAAGGCCTCCCGGGTGCGGACCACCAGCTCGCGCAGCGAGGGCCGGCCGTCCAGCCGGACCCGGACCGGCAGCCAGTTCAGGAAGTAGCCGACCATGCGCTGCAGTTCGGGCCGGGTGCGGCCGGCCACCGGCACGCCGACGACCAGGTCCTGACGGCGGGTCAGGCGCTCCAGCAGCGCGAAGTACGCCGCCAGGAAGGTGACGTGCAGGGTGGTGGAGCACTCCTTGGCGAGCGCGCGCATCGCGGTGACCAGCTCCGGCGGGAACTCCACCCGGTGGAAGCGGCCCTGGCTGGAGCGGATCGGCGGCCGGGGCCGGTCGGTGGGCAGTTCCAGGGTGCCGGGCAGGTCGGCGAGCCGGGTCCGCCAGTGGTCGAGCAGCTCGCCGAGGGCGTCGGCGTTCATCGTCCGGCGCTGCCAGTCGGCGAAGTCCGGGTAGTGCAGGTCGATCGCTTCGAGTTCGGCCGGGTGGCCCGTCTCGGCGGCGTAGCAGGCGCCCAGGTCGCCCAGCAGGATTCCCAGCGACCAGTAGTCGGAGACGATGTGGTGCTGAACGATCAGCAGCAGGTGCTCGGCCGGGCCGGTCCGGTACAGCGCGCAGCGCAGCAGTGGCCCGGTCCGCAGGTCGAAGGGCTCGGTGACGGCCTGCGCGGCGAGGCGGCGGGCCTCGGCCCGCGGGTCGGGCGCGGCGGTGCAGTCGGCCACCGGGAGCTCGATCGCCATCGTGTCCAGCACGATCTGCCGGGGCCCGTCCTGGGTGTCGGTGAAGACCGTCCGCAGCGCCTCGTGCCGGTCGGTCAGCCGGCGCAGTGCCCGGCGCAGTGCCTCGGTGTCCAGGTCGCCGGTGATCCGCAGGGCGATCGGGACGTGGAAGATCTCCCGGTGGGTGAGCAGCTCGTTCATGAACCAGAGCCGCTCCTGCTCGAAGGAGGCGGGTATCTCGGTGAGGTTCGCGGGCCGTCGCCGGACGCCCTCGGGTGCCTGTGGCGCGCCCTGCTCCATGATCTTCCGGACCAGCTCCCGCTGGGCCGGGCCGAGCGCCGCGAGCCGTTGCTCCAGCGGGTCTCCGGAGCGCGCCTGGTCCGCTTGCCCGGTCATTGCCTCTCCTTCCTGTGCCGATGGGGGTGCCTGAGGGTGCCCGTCGGGGGGTGCCGTCGGGCGGTGTCAGCGGGCGGTGAATCCGCCGTCGACGACCAGGGCGGAGCCGGTGGTGCCGGCCGACTCCCGGCCGGCCAGCCAGAGGCAGGCGGCCGACACCTCCTCGGCCGTCACCAGCCGGCCGATCGGGTGGTAGGAGGTGGAGCTGCGCTCGTAGTCGGCGAGCGAGGCGCCCATGCTGGCCGCGACCGCGGCGGTGGAGCGGGTGTCCAGCCGGTCCTCGGCGGCGACCGTGGTGGGGCAGACCGCGTTGACCCGGATGCCCGACCGGCCGTACTCGAGGGCCAGCGCCTTGGTCAGGCCGATCACGGCGTGCTTGGAGGCGACGTAGCTGGAGTACATCTCGTAGCCGACCAGCCCGCCGACCGAGGCGGTGTTGACGATCGACCCGCCGCCCTGTTCCACCATGACCGGCAGCACGGCCCGGCAGCAGCGCCAGGTGCCGTTCAGGTTGACGTCGACCACCAGGCTCCAGTCCTGCTCGCTGAGTTCGTGCGAGCGGACGCCGCCGGGGGCGAGCAGGCCGGCGTTGTTCAGCAGGATGTCGATCCGGTCGAACTCGGCGAGTCCGGCGGCGACCGCGGCGTCCACCGAGGCCTGGTCGCGGACGTCGGCGACGGCGGTGACGACCCGCGCGCCGAGCCGTCGGCATTCGGCGGCGGTCTCCTCCAGTTCCCGCCGGCCGGCCAGCGGGTAGGGCCCGTCCTCCCGGCAGCGGTCGACCAGCAGCAGGTCGGCCCCCTCCCTGGCGAACAGGAACGCGTGGGAGCGTCCGAGTCCGCGGGCCGCGCCCGTGATGGCCGCGACCTGTCCTTCAACCCGCATCTGTCTCCTCCTCAGGCCGATCCGGTGGCCAGCGCGACCGGGGTGCGCCCGCCGCCGGTACCGGGCCGCTTCAGCAGCGCACCGAGCCGTTCCAGCGCGGTGTCCAGTACGGCGGCCGAGCGGCACAGTTCGGCGATGGCGATGTGCTCGTCGCTGGTGTGGTCCAGGTGGGCGTCGCCGGGGCCGTAGGCGACCATCGGGGTGCCCCACTGCTCGACGACGTTCATGTCCGAGGTGCCGGCCTTGAGCTTCAGCGCCGGGTCGCCGCCGTGTGCCTTGATCGCGGCCCGCAGCGCCCGGGCGACGGTGTCGCTGGCCGGTCTGCGGACGGCGGGCACCCGTTCGTCGAAGCGGAACCTGCCGCCGGCGCTGTGCCGCGTCAGGTGCTCCTCGAAGGCGTCGAAGTCGAAGCCGGTGGGGACCCGGCAGGTCAGGAAGGCCTCGGCGGTGCCGAGGTCGCCGTGCAGGCTGACCACGGTGGCGGTGGCGGCGTCGAAGGCCACCGGGTCGGCGGCGCGGGACTGCGTGCGCAGGTAGGCCCGGACCTCGGCGCAGAAGGCGGCGGCGGTCTCCACCGCGGTCGGTTCGGGGCAGCTCGTGTGCATCGGCGGGCGGCTGACCTGGTACTCGATGCCGACCCGGCCCTTGTAGCCCAGGCAGATCCCGTCCCAGCCGCTCGGCTCGCCGATCACCACGGCGTCGGGCCGGGGCAGGGTGCGCAGCACGTGCCGGGCCCCCCGGGAGCCGGCCACCTCCTCGCCGACCGCGCCGACCACCACGGCCCGGACCGTCCTGGCGCGGGCGGCCGCGGCGATCATGGCCGCCATCGGGCCCTTGGCGTCGACCGCGCCGCGGCCGTACAGCAGGTCTCCGACCCGGCAGACCGGCACGGTGCCGGGGACGGTGTCGATGTGGCCGAGCAGCAGGACGGTGGGCGCGTCGCGGGGGCCGGCCGCGCCGTGCACGTTGCCCACCGCGTCGATCCGGGTGTCCATACCCAGGCGTGCCATCTGTTCGGCGAGGAAGGCGGCGAGCCGGCCCTCCTGCCCGGAGACCGAGGGGATCGACAGCATGCCCCGCAGCAGCGCCACGAGCTGGTCGGTGGGCGCGGTCATGCCGGTCTCCGTTCCGGGTCGGACGGGGTGGTGAAGACCGTGCCGCTCCCGCGCAGGGCCGCGCCGACCGGGCCCGGTACGGCCGCGGCGGCGATCACCACCCGCCGAACGCCCGCCTGCCTGGCCCTGGCCGCGGCGCGCACCTTGTGCCGCATCCGGCCGCCGGCCTCGGCCAGGGTGGGCGCCGCGCAGTCGATCTCGGGGATCACGCTGGCCGGGTCGGCCGGGTCGCGCAGCACGCCGGGCACGCCGGTGAGCAGGACCAGGGCGGCCGCGCCGAGCGCGCCCGCGAGCGCGGCGGCGGCCTGGTCGGAGTCCACGTTGAGCAGTCGGCCGCTCGGGTCGGCGGCCGGCGGGGACACCACCGGCACGATGCCCTCGCCGAGCAGGGCGCGCAGGACGGCCGGGCGCGCGCCGGTGATCCGGCCCGAGCGGTCGTCGCGGACCAGCAGGGTGCGGCCGTTCTCGACGCTGCGGACCGCCGGCCGCCGTTCGGCGGTGAGCAGGCCGCCGTCGGCGCCGGACAGGCCGGCCGCCAGCACCCCGCGCGAGCGCAGGCCCTGCACCAGGGCGGGCTTGACCCGGCCGAGCAGCGCCATGGCCAGCACGTCGAGCGCGTCCTCGTCGGTGCGCCTGCTGCGGGTGCCGTCCGGCGAGAGGAGGGTGCGCACCGGCCGGCCGAGCTGGCCCGCCAGCCGGTCCGCCTCGCCGCCGCCGCCGTGCACCACGACGACCGGGGTGGCGGCGGCGGTCAGCTCGGCGATCTCGTCCAGCAGCGGGTCGGCGGGCAGGCCGCCGCCGAGTTTCACCACCAGGATGTCGTCCATCGTCCGCGTCCCTCCGTTACACCGGGTGCAGGCCGGGGAAGTCCACCCCGGTCGTCTCGGCGAGTCCGGCGGCGGCGTTCAGGCTCTGCACGGCTCCGCCCGCGGCGCCCTTCACCAGGTTGTCGAGCGCCGCGACGACCACCACGCGCCGGCCGTCGGGATCGACGTCGAAGCCGATGTCGGTGAAGTTGCTGCCGGTCAGGAACTGCGGATCGGGCAGCCGGTGGACTCCGGTGCGGCGGGCGATCAGCCGGACGAAGGGCTCCTCGTCGTACCGGTGTCGGTAGGTCTCCCAGATCTCCGCCCGGGTGACCGGCCGCGGTGGCCGGACGTGCAGGATCACCTGGACGCCGCGGACCAGAGGCAGGGCGGTGACCGTCATCCGGACCCGGGTGCGGCAGAGCCGGGCGATCTCCTTCTCGTGCCGGTGCCCGGTGGCCTTGTAGACCCGCAGGGCGTGCTGGCGTTCCGGGTGGTGGCTCGCCTCGCTGGGGGTCGCGCCCGCGCCGCTGGAGCCGGTCCGGGCGTCCACCACCACGTCGCCCGCCACCAGGCCGGCCTCCGCCAGTGGCTTGAGGGCGAGGGCGGCCGCCGTGGCCATGCAGCCGGGGACGGCGATCCGGGTCGCGCCGGCCAGTTCGGCGCGGTACAGCTCGGGCAGCCCGGTGACGTAGCCGCCGCCCTCGGTGCCGTCCGGTTCGCGGTGGTCCTGGCCGAGGTCGACCAGGGTGGGCGCGAGGTCGGCGAGCCGGGCGGCGAGCTTGCTGCTCTCGCCCTTGGGCAGGGCGGTGAACAGCACGTCGACGGGTTCCAGCCGGTCGGGTTCGGTGAACCGCAGGGTGCGGTGGTGACGGAGGTTGGGGTGGACGACGCCGAGCGGGCTTCCGGCGTGCCGACGGGACGTCGCCTGCACCAGCTCCAGCTCGGGGTGGCCGAGGGCCAGACGTACCAGCTCGCCGCCGACGTAGCCGGCGGCGCCGATGACCGACACCTTCATGGGTTCCTGTCCAACACGTAGTCGATCATCAGGTCGGCGATGGAGAGGCCTGGGTGGGCCTCGGCCAGGCCGTGGAACTCGACGCCGCCGTTGACCTCGACCACCAGCCTGCGGCCGGCCCGGGTCTCCAGCAGGTCCACCCCGAGGATGCCGCCGCCCACGGCCTTGGCGGCGCGTTCGGCGAGTGCGGCCAGTTCGGGGTCGAGCGGGCACGCGGTGGCCCGCGCGCCCCTGGCGGTGTTGCGCACCCAGTGCTCGCCGGTGCGCTCGATCGCCGCGACCGCCTGCCCGCCGACGACCAGCACCCGCAGGTCCCGGCCGTGAACGAACTCCTGCGCGTAGCCGAGCTTCTGGACCGGCGAGCTCAGCTGCTCGCGCAGCGTGAAGACGGCATCGACCGCGTCCGGCCCGTCGACCCGGGCGATCCCCCGGCCCCAGGAGCCGACCACGGGCTTCACCACGGCGGGCAGGCCGACCTGCTCGACCGCGAGGGCGCCCGCCGCCGGATCGAGTGCGACCGCGGTGGCCGGCACCTCGACGCCCGCGAGGTGCAGCGCGCTGGTACAGGCGATCTTGTTGTCGCACAGGTCGAGGGTGGCGGTGGAGTTGACCACCGGGATTCCCGCCGTCTCGCAATACCGGCTGGCCTCCAGCCTGCGGGTGGCGGACAGGGCCCGGTTGAGCACCACCCGCCACGCGGGCGGCGGCTCGCCGATCCGGTAGACCAGGGTGCGGTCGTCGACGTGCAGGTACGGAATCGATCTCCGCCGCAGCGCCTCGACCAGCTGACGTTCCTCGATGCGAATTCTCGTGGCAATCAGTACGAGCGGATCCGTTGACCGCAAACTGGCCCCCCTGAATGAACGCCTGCTTACGAACGAAGGGCCTGCCTACTCGCCCCAGTCCTCTTCGATTTCCGGGGCGAGCGCAAGAATCAGGGGGTTCGCGGATACCACCTCGAGGGCGGTCGAACAATCCGCACAATCAATGATTTCGGCGACCATAACGCCGTCTTCGACAGTGACCGGGGAACTGCACTCCGGGCACTTGTCCAGCAACTCGGCCATATCGCTTCCCCCAACTGTCCCGTTCCCCAACACCCGGCAACGAAACGTGATTTGACGATCATGTGCAGTGCAACGGACTGCGCCAGTAGAGCATCTGATCCACAGTCAGTCAAGGCTCTCCCCAGCACGTGGCAAGCCTTGCGCCGCACGGACCGGCTCGTCTAGCATCCGGGCTCAGCGCCATGGCACGCCGGATACTCCACTTGAATCGACGAGAGTCAAGCAGTGAGCCAAATTCTGCCGGACGAAACCATCCGAACCCACAGCATGACGGCCGTCGACCTGGGACCGCTTCTCAACAATACGGCCCTCACCGACGAGCAGACTTTGCACAACGGCCGGCTGAACATTTGGGGGAACAGCTTGCCCGCGGAAACCGTCCCCGCTGAACGATTCACGGTGGGCGGGGTTCCTTTCAGCACCCCCCGGCGCTCCCCGGCCGGAGCGGACAACGTCCGCTGCGAGGGGCAGCTGCTGCCGCTCCCGGAGGTCACCGCGGACTGGCTGCACCTGCTCGCCACCGCCGAACGCCGCTGCGAGGAGATCGCGCACGTCCACTACGCCGGCGGGGCGGTGGACCCGGAGTGGATCCGGGTCTCCGACTTCTGGCCCGCCCGCCCCCGCTTCGGCGAGCAGCTGGCGGCCCGCTCCGGCGCGATGCACTATCCGCATCACCGCCAGGGCAACCTGGGCGGCCAGCTGTGGGCACTGCGGGTCCCGGTGACCCGGCGCGCACCGCTGCGCGCCCTGCGGCTGCCCGCCAACCCGGCGCTGCACCTGTTCGCCCTCACCGTGGAGACCGTCCGGTGAGCGCGCCCGCGCCGGGTTCCCTGGTCCCCTGGTACGACGATCTGTGCAGCTGCCTCCAGATGGACATCGGCTACGTCCTGATGTCGGTCGGCTGGGATCCCGTCCGCGCACTGGCCTCCGGCTGGCGTTTCACCGCGCCCACCGGGCCGGTCGAGTCGGTCGAGTACTACCATCCGGCCGGCGAACGGCTCGGCGAGCAGTTCTGTCTCTACCACCCGGTCGAGCTCCGCTGGCACCGGCCCGCCGACGCCGCGTCCGCGCACCGGGCGGTGCTGGACGCGCTGGCCGACGGCATCCTGCCGATCGTCGCGGTGAACAACTACCACCTGCCGTTCCGGCCCGCGTACCACGACGTGCACGCCGCCCACCTGCTGGTGGTCACCGGCTACGACCCGCGGCGCGAGGTCTACCGGATCGCCGACCCGATGCCGCCCGCCTACCGTGGCGAGCTGCCCCGGGCGGTCCTCGAACTGGCCCGGCAGGCCCTGGCCGTGGACGACGAGAGCGACCCGTTCTTCGCGGGCAGCTCCCCGGCGCTGCGCTGGCTGGAGGTGCGCCCCACCGGCCCCCAACCCGAGCTCACCGAAGCATGGGTGGAGCACACGCTGCGGGAGAACCTGGCCGCCATGCGGGCCCCCGGCGACCGCTCCGGCCCGGCGGCCCTCGACCGGATGCTGAACGAACTGCCCAAGCGCGCGGCGGAGTTCGGGCCGTCCGCGCTCCAGGAGTACTACGTGCTCGGCTGGCCCGCCCAGGCGGAGGCCGCGCTGCACGCCACCTTCCTGGCCGACGCCGCCGCCCGGCTGGAGCGGCCCGACCTGGCCGAGGCCGCCCGCTGGGTGGACCTGGTCGCCCACAGCTGGACCGGACTGCGCGTCAGCGCCGCCCACGCGGCGCTCGGTGCCGGACCGAGCACCACACACGTCATCGACCAGGGAAGGAAGCTGCTGGTGCACTGGGAGCAGAGCCTGCAACGGCTGGAGAGCGTCGTCCAGGAGGCGCGATGAGCCGCCTCGCGATGCTGGGCGGGACCCCCGCCGTACCCGCCGGCTCCACCGACCCCGCCGCCACCGACTGGCCGGTCGTCACGGAGGCGGAGGAGGCGGCCGTGCTGCGGGTGCTGCGCAGCGGCCGGCTCACCGCGACCGCCGCGGGCGAGCCCGAGATCGTGGCCCTGGAACGCGAGTGGGCCGAGTACGCGGGCGTGGCGCACTGCGTCGCGGTGGGCTCGGGCACCGCGGCGCTACAGGTCGCGCTGGCCGCGGCCGGCGTCCGCCCCGGCGACCGGGTGGTGGTGCCGGCCCTGACCATGAACGCCACCGCGCACGCCGTCCGCCAGTGCGGCGCCGAACCGGTCTTCGCCGACATCGACCCCGACACCTACACCCTCGACCCGACCCGGGTGCCGGAGGCACTCACCGCACGCACCACGGCCCTGCTCCCCGTCCACCTGCACGGCCTTCCGGCCGACCTGGACGCGCTGCGCTCCGCCGCACCCGGCCTGGCGGTCGTCGAGGACGCCGCCCAGGCACACGGCGCGAGCTACCGCGGCCGGGCGGCCGGAGCGCTCGGCCTGGCCGGCTGCTTCAGCCTGCACCCCAGCAAGAACCTGCCCACCTGCGGCGAGGGCGGCCTGATCACCACCGACTCGGACGAGGTGCACCGGGCCGCACTGGCCCTGCGGAACTTCGGCGAGCGTCCGCCGGTGCGCACCCGCAGCTATATCGCCCACGGGCCCGGCGGCAACGCCCGGCTCGGCCCGGTGCAGGCCGCGTTCACCCGCTGCCAGCTGGAGCGGCTGCCGGAGCAGACCAAGGAACGCGACCGGGTGGTCGGCGCGTTCCTGGGCCGGCTGGCCGAACTGCCGGGCCTGCGGGTGCCGGTGGTGCCGGCCGACCGGACCCACGCCTGGCACATCCTGCGGCTGCGTCTGGTCCCGGCAAAGCTCGGCCTGCCCGGCGTCGCGCCCGCCGCCGTCCGGCGGGTGCTGCACCGGGCGCTGCGCGCCGAGGGCGTGCCGCTGTCGCAGTACCAGGTCGCGCCGCTTCCGGCCCACCCGGCCTTCCGGCCGGCCGGGCTGAGCGTGGACGAGATCGCCGAGCGCTTCCCGGTGGCCGGCGCCACCGTCGACGGCACCCTCTGCTTGCAACGCCGCCAGCTCAACCCGGCCGCCGGGCCGGTGCTCCAGGCCTACGCGCGCGGCTTCGAGAAGGTCTGGGAGCACCTGCCGGTGATCCGTGACATGGTCCGCGCCCAGCCCTCGGACGACTGGCGCCGGGCGCTGGCCGGGGAGGCCCGGTGAACGCCGCGGCGGAACTGGCCCGTCAACTGCGCCGCGACATCGTCGAAATGGCGGCCGGCCCGCAGGGGGCGCACCTGGGCGGAAGCCTGTCCTGCGCCGACGTGCTGGCCGTGCTGTACGGCGAGGTGCTCGGCGAGCGGGACGCCTTCGTGCTCGGCAAGGGCCACGCCGCGCCCGCCCTGTACGCCGCGCTGGCCGCCACCGGCCGGATCGACCGGGCCGAGCTGGCCCACTACGCCACCCCCGGCAGCCGGCTGTTCGGGCACCCGCCGCGCGGCCTGCCGGGCGTGGAGTTCCCGACCGGCTCGCTCGGGCACGGGCTGAGCCTGGGCATCGGGCTGGCCCTGGCCGAGCAGCTCACCGGCGGCGACGGCCGGGTGTACGTGCTGCTCGGCGACGGCGAACTCCAGGAGGGCTCGGTGTGGGAGGCGGCGATGTACGCCGGACACCGCCGCCCGCCCGGCCTGGTCGCGGTGGTGGACCGCAACGGCCTCCAGCTGACCGGCGACACCGAGGACACCGTCGGGCTGGAGCCGCTGGACGCCCGCTTCGAGGCCTTCGGCTGGGAGGTGCGGCCGGTGGACGGCCACGACCTGGACACCCTGCGGACCGCCCTGACCACGCCGGCCGACCGCCCGGTGATGGTGCTCGCCCGGACCGTCAAGGGCAAGGGCGTGCCCTTCCTCCAAGGCCGCACGTCGAGCCACTACGTCACGCTCCGGCCGGAGCTGCTGAAGCGCGCGCTGGCCGCGCTGGACGCCCGGAGGCCCGCATGAGCAGCCCGGCCGACACCCGCGCTCCCCGGGAGGCGTACCGGGAGGCGCTGCTCTCCCTGGCCGCCGAGGACGAGCGGATCGTGTGCCTGGACTCCGACACCGGCGGCCTGGAGAACTCCTTCGGCGCCCGGTTCCCGGAGCGCTACCTCAACATCGGCATCGCCGAGGCCAACATGTTCGGCATCGCCGCCGGCCTGGCGGCCCGCGGCCTGCGGCCCTACGTGCACACCATGGCGTGCTTCGCCACCCTGCGCGCGGCCGAGCAGCTGAAGCTGGACATCGTCGGCAACGGCCTGCCGGTCCGGGTGGTGGCGACCCATGCGGGCCTGTCGGCCACCCACTTCGGCACCACCCACTACGGCCTGGAGGACCTCGCGGTGGCGCGGGCACTGATGGACCTGACCATCGTGGTGCCCGCCGACGCCGCCGAGATCGGCCCGGCCGTCGGCGCGCTGCACAACCTGCCCGGCCCGTCCTATCTCCGCCTCGGCCGCTCCGCGACCGCGCCGGTGCACGCCGGGCCGCCCGCCTTCGAGCTGGGCCGGGCGGTGACCCTGCGGCCCGGCACGGACGTGACGCTGCTCGCGGCCGGCCCGCTGCCGGTCCTGCTGGCGCAGGAGGCGGCGAGCGCGCTGCAAGCCGACCGGGTGGACTGCCGGGTGGTGCAGATCCACACCCTCGACCCGCTGGACGAGGCCGCCGTGACGGACGCCGCCCGCACCACCGGCGGGCTGGTGACCATCGAGGAGCACCGCCCGCACGGCGGGCTCGGCGACGCGGTCGCCGAGGTGCTCGGGGCCCACTGCCCGGCACCGCACCTGCGGGTCGCCGTGCGCGGGCCGGTGGGCCGGGTGGTCCGCAGCCACCGGGACGCCCTCGCCGAGGCCGGCGTCAGCGCCGAGGCGGTCCGCCGGGCCGCCCTTCGGGTCCTCGACAACCGCCCGTCCTGAGACAACCGCACTCCGAGACCACCGCACTCCGAGACAACCGCACATTTGAAGGGGGAGCAATGCCGGAGGGAACCAGCGCACGGATAGCCCGGCTGTACGGGCAGGTGCTGGACGTCGACCGGGTGTCCGGCGACGACGACTTCTTCGTACTGGGCGGCAATTCGCTGACGGCGATGGAACTGCTCGACGCCATCGACGCCGAGCTCGGGATCCGGCTGCCGCCCCGGGTCCTGTACCGGGCGACCGCCGTGGCCGACCTCGCCCGTGAGGTGGACGCCCTGCTCGCGCGACCCGACCAAGGAGCCTGACATGCGGATCACCCGGCCGCCGTTCGCACCGGTGGACTTCAAGGACGCCGACCTCCTGGACTCGGCCTGGTACGCCACCGCCGACCCGCACGCGCTCTGGGCGCAGCTGCGCGAGAGCGACCCCGCGTACTACTGCGACCCCGCCGACGGGCGCGAGCCGTTCTGGGTGCTGACCCGGTACGAGGACGTCTCCCGGGTGCTGCGCGAGCACGAGTCCTTCTCCTCGCGGCGCGGCACCATGCTGTGCATCGTCGATCTGAGCATGCCCGACTTCGCGTCGGACGAGATGATGCCGGACACCGACCCGCCCCGGCACCGCCAGCTGCGCGAGCCGGTGAACCGGGCGCTCACCCCGCGGGCGATCGCGGCCCAGGAGGGCGCGCTGCGCCGCATCGTCCGGGACCTGCTGCGGCCGGCCCTGGACGGTGAGGTCTTCGACATCGCCCAGGCGGCACTGCTGTTCCCGATGGCCTTCACCGGGACGCTGATGGGCCTGCCCAGCGAGCACTGGCGGCGGATGTCCGAGCTGACCACGATGACCGTGGCCTACGACGATCCCGACTACGCGGTCGGCGACGCGAAAACGACGCTGCGCCTGGCCCACCACGAGCTGTTCGACTTCTTCCGGACCGAGGTGCGCAGCCGCGCCGCCGGCGGCACGGAGGCGACGGACGTGATCGGCGTGCTGCGCGCGATGGACGTGGACGGCGAACAGCTGACCGAGCGCCAGCTGATCCTCAACTGCTACGCCCTGCTGCTCGGCGCCAACGTCACCACCCCGCACGTGGCCGCGACGATGGTGCGGATGATGGCGCACCACCCGGAGCAGTACCGGGCGGCCCGCGCGGACCCGGAGCTGCGCCGGCCGCTGCTCCAGGAGGCGCTGCGCTGGGCGTCCCCGGCCAGCCACTTCATGCGCTACGCCGTCCGGGACGTGGAACTGCACGGGAAGACCGTGCGCGCGGGCGAGCCGGTCAGCGTCTGGCTGGGTTCGGCCAACCGGGATGAGCGGGTCTTCGAGCGGCCGTACGAGTTCGACGGGACCCGCCAGAACAACAAGCACCTGGCCTTCGGGGTGGGGCCGCACTACTGCATCGGCTCAGGCCTGGCCACCCTGGGCCTTCAGCTGCTGCTGGACGAGCTGCTGGAGCTGGTGGAGGCGGTGGAGCCGGCCGGCGAGGTCCGGCACCTGGCGTCGAACTTCGTGGCGGGCTACAAGAACATGCCGGTCCGGCTGACCCCACGGGCCGGCCTGACCGACCGGAAGCTGGCGGGGGCGGGCGCGTGACGGCTTCCCCCGCCCGGGCGCGGGCCGGGTCCTGGTTCGACGACCGCTTCCGCTCGGCCCGGGCCGAGTTCAGCCTCTTCTGCTTCCCGTTCGCCGGCGGCACCGCCGCCTACTACGCCTCGTGGGCGGCCGCCTTCGCCGGTGACGTGGTCGAGCTCGTCCCGGTGCAGCCGCCCGGGCGGGGCGCGCGGATGTCCGAGCCGGGCGCGGAGAGCATCACCGCGATGGCCGAGGAGGTGGCGGCGCTGATCGCCGGCTCGGGCAACCGGATCCTGCTGCTCGGCCACAGCATGGGGGCGATCACCGCCTTCGAGGTGGCCCGCAGGTTGGAGCGGCTGGGCCGCCCGGCGGAATTCCTGACGGTCAGTGGACGGCCGTCGCCCGTGCTGACGCGTCCGCTCTCACCGGTCTCCACGCTCCCCCGCGGCGAGTTCGTCGAGATGCTGCGGGAGTACGGTGCAGCGCCGGACGAGGTGCTGGCCCACGAGGAGCTGCTGGATGTGCTGATCCCGATGATGCGGGCCGACTTCGCGATGATCGAGGGCTACCGATACAGCCCGGGCCCGGCACTCTCCTGCCCGGTGCGGGCCTGGTGCGGATCCCGCGATCCCGAGGTCACGCCGGCGGACATGCGGGGCTGGGGGGCGATGACCGAGAACCGCTTCGAGCTGTCGGTCCGGCCGGGCGGGCACTTCTTCCTGACCGATCACCGGAACGAGGTGGCGGCCGAGGTGCTGAACGCGGTCGCGGCGCTGGGCTGACGAACCCGACTGCGGGCCGGGACGGATCACCGTCCCGGCCCGCAGTCGTGCTGGCGCCAGCCGCCGCACCGGGGCCCGCCCATCGGCACCCGCCGCGTACCGGGGCCCGCCGTCATGTCAGCACCCGCCGCCATACCGGGGCCCGCCCTCATATCGGCACCCACCTCGTGCCGTGGTCCGCCCTCATGCCGGGGCCCACCGCCATACCGGCACCCGCCCTCACGTCGGCGCCAGCCGCCGCACCGAGGCCTCGCCCATCGGCACCCGCCGCGTACCGGGCCCGCCGTCATGTCAGCACCCGCCGCCATACCGGGGCCCGCCCTCATGTCGGCACCCACCTCGTGCCGGGGTCCGCCCTCATGCCGGGGCCCGCCGCCATACCGGCACCCGCCCTCACGTCGGCGCCAGCCGTCCTGCCGAGGCCCACCGTCGTATCGTCGGCACCCGCCGTCATATCGGCACCCGCCCTCACGTCGGCACCCGCCGCCGTACCGGGGCCCGCCGTCCTGCCGGAGCCAGCCGTCGTCTCGGCGCCAGCCGTCGTCTCGGCACCCGCCCTCACGACGGCACCAGCCGCCGCGCCGGGGCCCGCCGCCCTGCCGGAGCCCGCCGTCATATCGGCGCCAGACGTCCTGCCGACGCCCGCCGCCGCATCGGCGCCAGCCGTCGTCTCGGTACCCGCCGCCGTCTCGGGGCCCGCGCAGGGTGGCGCGGGCCCAGGGACGGTCAGCCGCGAGCGGCCGCGTCGATCGCCGCCGCGAGTTCGCGCACCGTCGGGTTCCGGTACAGCAGCGGCACCGGCAGCTCGTGGCCGAAGCGGTCGCTCAGGCTGCCGGCGACCTGGAGCACCTGGATGGAGTCGCCGCCGAGCGTGAACAGCGAGTCCTCCCGGCCGACCCGGCGGTGGCCGAGGTGGGTGGCGAAGGCCCGGGCCACGGCCTGCTCGGTCTCGCCCTCGGGTTCGCTGTACCGGGCGGCGGCCCGGTCGCCGTCCCGCCCGGCCAGGATCTGCGCGGGGTCGGGTGCGCCGGCGGCGTCCCGGGCGATCCGCGGTGTCACCAGTACCTGCACCAGCCGGCCGTGGCCGGCCAGCGCCGCCGCCACCGCTCGCCGGACCTCGGCCGGCTCGGCCGTGGCCTCCGGCACCACGGCGACCACCGTGCTGCTGCCCGCGAACTGGTCGTCCGCCAGCTGCGCCTTCAGGTGCGCGTTGGCCGGATCGACCCCGAGCACCAGGTACGGCAGCGGCTGGTTGAGCGCGCCGAGCAGCAGGGCCAGTCCGTCGGACGGATCGACGGTCAGCAGTCCGCGCCGCTCGGCGGCGGCGACCAGCGGGCTGCCCGCGTTCATGCCGGTCTCCGCCCACATGCTCCAGGCCAGGCAGCGGACGTACCGGCCGTCGGACGCCCAGCGGTGGGCGTAGCCGTCCAGGGCCGCGTTGGCGGCCGAGTAGGCCCCGTAGGTGCTGCCGCCGAGCAGTCCGTTGACCGAGGAGAACAGCACCACACCGGTGTCCGGTCGGGTGGCGAGCAGTTGTTCCAGGGCGGCGCCGCCGGCCAGTTTCGCGTGCAGCATCCCGCGCAGCCACTGCGGGTTCTCCCGGCGCAGCTCGTGGCCGGACAGGTCCTGCCACTGCGGGGTGACGGACGCGCCGGCGGTGTGCACCACCAGGTCCAGCGGGCGGCCCCAGTCGGCCTCGGCCTCGGTGACGGCCCGGCCGAGGGCCTCCGGGTCGCCGATGTCGGCGGCCGCGTAGCGCACCTCGCCGAGGGTCCGCAGGTCGGCCAGGACGGCGGCCGGTTCTGCGGCGAGCCGGTCCTCGGGGGTGCGGCCGGTGATCAGCAGCCGCGCGCCGAGCGCGGCGAGCAGGTACTCGGCGACGTGCCGGCCGATTCCGCCGAGCCCGCCCGCGAGCAGGCAGCGGCCGCCGGGCCGCAGCGCCTGCGGCGGCACCGACCGGGTGTCGGGGAGGTCGGCCAGCCGTAGCCGTGGGGTGTGGGCGACGGCGTCCCGGACGGCCACCAGGTCGGCCGGGTGGCCGGCCAGCGCGGACCGGGCCGCTTCCTCGGCGTCGGCCGCGGGCGCCAGGTCGACCAGCCGGATCGCGCCGACCGTGCCCTCGGCCGCCGCGGTGCGCACCAGGCCGGCGAGTGCGGCGCTGCCCGGGTCGACGGGGTCCTCGGCGTGGACGCCGAGCGCTCCCCGGGTGAGCACGGTGACCTCGGCGGCGGGCAGGGTCCGGGCGAGGGCCGCGAGGGTGTCCAGCAGCCGGACGGAGCGCGCGGCGGGGTCGGGCTCGGGCCCGGACTCGGCCTCCCAGGCACAGATCACCCGGGGGTCGGGGCCGAGGGCGGCGAGGCGGGCGAGTTCCGGCTCGAAGCCGGCCTCGGTGCCGGGGAGGGTGATGGTGTGCAGCTCGCCGGCCGGCAGCAGGGCGGCGAGTGCGGCGGGCAGTGCGCTGCCGGGCCTGGCGAGCAGCAGGACCGGGCCCCGGCCGGGCTCGGTGTCGCGGGCCGGGCCGAGCGTCTCCCAGACGCGTTCCAGGACCCGGCCGGGGCCGGCCTGCTGCGGGCCTTCGGCGGTTTCCGGTCCCCGGCCGTGCTGCCGGTCGTACTGCCGGTCGGCGAAGCGTCCGGCGAGGTACTGCTCGGCGAGCTGCCCGCGCTGGATCTTCCCGCTGGCGGTGCGCGGGAACTCCTCGGCGCTGACCGGCACCACCGCCGCCGGGCGCAGCGCCAGTTCGCGGGCGAGCGCGGTGCGCACGGCGGCGACGGCGCCGTCCAGGTCGCCGGCGGCCTCCTCGGCGGGGACGAAGAACACCAGCACCGCGTCGGTGCCCGCCTCCTCGTCGTGGATTCCGCAGACCGCGGCGCAGGCGGGCCGCACCCCGGGTACCTGCTCGATCACGGCCTCGGCGTCGGAGACCGGGTAGTTGGCCCCGTTGACGATCACCATGTCCTTCTCGCGCCCGGTCAGGGTGAGCCGTCCGTCGCGCAGGAAGCCGAGGTCGCCGGTGTCGAACCAGCCGTCCGCAGCGAAGCTCGCCGCGTTGGCGGCGGGGTTGCGGTAGTACTCGCGCAGCAGGGTGTCGCCGCCCACGTGGAGGCGGCCGATCCGTCCCTCGGGGAGCAGCGCGCCCTTTTCGTCGACGATCCGCAGTGCCACTCCGGGGATCGGCGGGCCGACCTCGGTCAGCGCCACCGACCTGGGCGTGCCGTAGGGGACGGCGCCGAGCTGCCCGTCGAGGGTGTCGGGGTCGAGCGAGACGGTGCCGACGGCGGGGTCCTCGGCGTGCAGCACCGAGTAGGTGACGCCGGAGGAGGTCTCGGACATGCCCCAGCAGGGCACCATCGCGTCGGTGGGCAGGCCGTGCGGTGCGAGCTGCTGGAGGAAGCGCCGCGCGGTGCGGGCCACCACTGCCTCGCCGGCGTTGCACAGGTGGCGGGCGGTGGAGAGGTCCCAGTGGCCTGCGGCGATCTCCTCCGCGTGCTTGTTGACCAGTGCGAACGCGAAGTTGGGGGCCCAGGTGTTGGTGATCCGGTAGCGGTCGATCCAGTCGAGCAGGGCGACCGGCCGCCGGACGAAGTCCTCGGTGCGGGCGTTGACGTGTTCGCAGCGCAGGAAGACGTCCCGGACGTTGGACATGACGATGCCGCCGACGTGGTCGAGCGGCATGAAGTTGAGTGTCACCTCGTGCTCGGTGAAGCCGTTGGCGGCGATCACGGCGTGGCTGCGGGCGGTGATCGACCGGTGGGCGTGCCGGACGCACTTGGGCGCTCCGGTGGAGCCCGAGGTGAGCAGGTGCAGGGCCGGGCGGTCCGGGTCGTCGGGCAGCGGGTCCGCGGGGTCGGCGGCGGTCAGTTCGCGCACCGAGGCGACCCGGGGGCCGTCGGCGGTGCCCCAGAGCCCCGCGAGGCCGGCGGTCGGGTCGCGCAGGGCGTCGTCGGTGAGGATCAGCGGCCGCTCCAGCAGTTCCCAGGCCGAGCGCAGCCGGCGGGTGACGGCGTTCTCGGCGGTGTAGTCGGGTGCGGGCCCGACCGGGGTGGGGACCAGTCCGCCGAGTACGCAGGCCCAGAAGCCGGTGAGGAAGGCCCGGCTGTCGGCGCAGTGCAGCAGCACGGCCTCGCCGGGTTGCAGTCCGCGCTGCCGCAGGCCGGTCAGCAGGCAGCGGGCCTCGTGCAGCAGGGCGGCGTAGCTCTGCCGGTCGGTGCTGCCGTCGGGCAGCAGGAAGAGCGTGCCGCGTTGCGGCGCCGTCTCGGCGGCCCGGATCAGCGCCGCGGTGAGGGTGGTGGGTGCGTCCGGCGGGAGCGCGAGGGGCCCGCCGGTGCTGAGGGCGAGCCGGTCGCCGGGGATCGGCCGGGCGGCGGGCGGCCGGACCGGGGACGGTGATTCGGCGGTCCGGTCGGCGGGTGCGGCGCGCAGTCGGCGGTCGGCGACGGCCGCCGCTTCCCGGACGCCGGGCACGGCAGCGGCCAGCCGCCCGAGTTCCGCCAGGTCGGGGCCGGTCGGCCGCGGTGGCTCGGCGGGGTACGCCATGGTGGGCCCTTTCAGTCGGTCAGCACGGTGCGGGCGAGCACCTGGAGGGTCCGTTCGGTCGGGCGGTTGACGAAGTAGTGGCCCCCGTCCACCTCGTGGTGGCTGTGTCCGGCGGTGGTGCAGGACTCCCAGCCGGCCAGGTCGGCGCGGTCGACCACGGTGTCCTCGGTGCCGCGCAGGGTGGTGACGGGGCAGGGCAGCGGGTCGCCGGGCCGGTGCCGGTACTGCTCCCAGAGCGCGAAGTCGGCGCGCAGCAGCGGCAGCAGGAACTCCACCATGGCCGGGTTGGCCAGCACCGCGTCGGGCAGTCCGCCGCGTTCCCGGACGGTGTCGAGGAGTTCGGCGTCCGGCAGGGTGTGCAGCGGGCGGGCGGGCGGTGGGGACTGCGGGGCGGGCTGGGCGGCGGCGATCACCCGGCGCGGCCGGATGCCGTGCCGCTGCCCGAGCTCGCGGGCCAGTTCGTAGGCCAGCAGTCCGCCGGCGCAGTGCCCGTAGAGGACGAACTCGTCGGTGCAGAACGGCCGCAGGGCGATGGCGGCGGCCCGGACCAGCGGGTTGAGGCCGGCCGGCGGGTCCTCGGCGGAGCGGTCCTCGCGGCCGGGCAGTTGGACAGCGAGGACCTCGACGGACGGCGGCAGCAGTTCGGGCCAGTCCCGGTAGACCGAGGCGCCGCCGCCGGCGTAGGGCAGGCAGATCAGCCGGACCGAGGGGGCGGGCCGGGCGGCCCGCCGGATCCACGGCGACTCCGCGGTGAACACGGCGCCCGCCATCACTCGTCCCCGAACCGGGAGCGGGACAGGTCGGCGATCTCCTCGTCGCCGAGTCCCTCGACCAGGTCGAGGGCGGCCGCCAGCAGTTCGCGGCGCTCGGCCTCCCGGGCGAGTGTCTCGTCGATGATCCGGGCCAGCCCCGCGGCGGTCGGTGCGGCGAAGAACTCGGAGATCGGGATCTCCACGCCGAAGACGGCCTTCACCCGGGGGGCGATCCGGATCGCCTGGAGGCTGGTGCCGCCGAGC
The DNA here is from genome assembly GCF_042734215.1 of Kitasatospora sp. NPDC059673. Taxonomy (NCBI): domain Bacteria; kingdom Bacillati; phylum Actinomycetota; class Actinomycetes; order Kitasatosporales; family Streptomycetaceae; genus Kitasatospora; species Kitasatospora sp. NPDC059673. The sequence continues at coordinate 435,445 of NZ_JBHWEN010000002.1, forward strand.
GCGAAGAAGTTGACGTGCTTGCCGACCCGGGCGCCCAGCAGCGGGCCGAACACCTCGGTGGCGACGGTGCGTTCGGTCGCGGTGGCGTCGGCGAGGTCGTCGGTGCCGAGGAGGTCCGGTGCGTCGAACTCGACCGCGGGCAGTGCCCGCCGGTCCACCTTGCCGCTGCGGGTGAGCGGCACCTCGTCGACCGGGACCAGCACGCTGGGCACCATGGTCGGGGGCAGCCGGTGGCCCAGCGCCGAGCGGACGGCGTCCAGCTTCAGGTCGGCGCCTTCGGCGGCGACCACGTAGGCGACCAGCAGGGTGCCTCGGTGCGGGTCGACCGCGACGTCGGCGACCGCCCTCGCCACCTCGGGCAGCGACTGGATCGCCGCTTCCACGTCGCCCAGTTCGATCCGCACCCCGCGGACCTTGACCTGCCGGTCGGCCCGGCCGCGGAAGACCAGGTCGCCGTCCGCGCGCCAGCCGGCCAGGTCTCCGGTCAGGTACATCCGGGAGCCGGGCGGCCCGTACGGGTCGGGCCGGAACCGTTCGGCGGTCAGGTCGGGGCGGCCGAGGTAGCCGCGGGCCACGCCGAGGCCGGCCACCGCCAGTTCGCCGACCGCTCCGGCCGGGAGCAGCCCCAGCTCGGCGTCGAGGACGTACGCGCGGTGGTTGGTCATGGCCCGGCCCATCGGGGGCGAGCCGGTCCAGTGGCCCTCGCACTGCTTGGCCACCACCGTCACCGTGGTCTCGGTCGGGCCGTAGCCGTTGGTGAAGGCGCAGTGCCGGGCCCAGCGGGTGGTCAGCTCGCCGGAGAACGCCTCGCCGCCGACGAAGGCGACCCGCAGGTCGGCGTAGCGTTCGGGGGCGAGCAGTTCCATGATGGCCGGCGGCAGGTCGATCACGGTGATCCGCTGCTCGGTCATCAGCCGGTCGACGGTGTCCAGCGAGGACCGTTCCTCGTCGTCCACCACGTACAGCCGGGCTCCGGACAGCAGCGCGGCGAAGATCTCGAACACCGACACGTCGAAGCCCACGGAGGCGAACTGCAGGACCCGGTCCTCGGGGCCGAGGCCGAACATCTCCTGGACGTTGCGGATGAAGCCGGTGGCGTTGCGGTGCTCGATCAGGACGCCCTTGGGGCGGCCGGTGGAGCCGGAGGTGTAGATCACGTACGCCAGGGACTCGGGCGCCAGGTCGATCTCCGGCGGGGTGTCCGGCAGCCCCGTGGTGTCGGTGTCCACCGGTATCACGGTGAGGCCGGGCAGTCCGCTCAGCTGTTCGGCCTGCGGGTCGGCGAGCACGGTGCGGGCGCCGCAGTCGGCGAGCACGGTGCGGACCCGGTCGGCGGGCTGGCCGCTGTCGATCGGCACATAGGCGGCGCCGGCCTTCAGGACGGCGAGGACCGCCTCCACTGCGGCCGGGCCGCGCGGCAGCAGCACCGGGACGCATTCGCCGGGGCGGACACCCTGTGCGACGAGATGGTGGGCCAGCCGGCTGGTGCGGTGGTCCAGCTCCCGGTAGCTGATCTCGCCGCCGCGGGCGCCCAGCGCGATCCGGTCGGGGTGGGCGGCGGCGACCTCGGCGAAGCGCCGGTGCAGCAGTTCGGGCGGCCGGTGTCCGATCGGCGCGTTCCACTCCGCGAGGATCCGCTCGCGTTCCTCCTCGGCGGTGACGGAGAGCCGGCCGAGCCGCCGGTCCGGGACGGCGCAGCCCTCGGCGAGCAGCGCCAGGTAGCGTTCGGCGAGCCGGCGCGCGGTGCTCTGCTCGTACAGCGCGGTGGCGTAGCGCACCAGGACGGCCGGGTCCCGGTCGTCGAACCGGGTCTCCAGGGCGAGTTCGAAGGCGCTCGCGCCGGTCTCGATCTGTTCCGCGCGCAGGTGCAGCGCTCCGGCGGTGGCGGTGCCGATCGCTTCGGCGCCGGTCTGGAAGCCCAGCTGGGCCAGCGGCAGCCGGGACGGGTCGGGCTCCAGCCGCAGCCCGTCGAGGATCAGCCGGAACGGCAGGGACCCGTGCTGCTCGGCCTCGGCCCGGTGGGCGGCGACCCGGCGGACGGTGTCGGCGAAGGAGGCGTGCTCGTCCAGCTCGACGCGCAGCGGCAGCAGGTTTCCGCAGTCGCCGACCAGCAGCCCGGAGGGCAGCCCGTCGAGTGCCTGGTACGGCAGGCCGATGGTCAGGTCGGTGGCCGAAACGTGCCGGGAGACGAGCGCGAAGAATGCACCCAGCAGAACATCCCGTTCGGATACGTCCAGATTTTCCGCGAGTTTCCTCACGTTCGCCTGAATTTCACCGGAAGCCGCCACCTCGACGACTTCCGCGGTCAGGTCGAGTACCCGCGGCCGGGCATGGTCGGCGGATATTTCGGTGTTTTCCCAGGCCGCCAGCGCACGCTGCCAGAATTCCGCGTCCCGCTGGGCCTGCGGAGTTCCGGTCCGTTCCCGCTGGGCGCTCGCGTACTCGCCGAAGTGGCGGCTCGGCGCCGGGTGGCGGGACGGCTCGCCGGCCGCCCGGGCGCGGTACGCCTCGGCCAGGTCGTCCAGCAGCACGCCGGCCGAGCGGGCGTCCATCACCAGGTGGTGACTGACCAGGACCAGCACATGCCGGTCGGCCGACACCCGCAGCAGCCGCCAGCGCACCGGCGGCTCGGCGTTCAGGTCGAACCCGGTGGCCAGCGAGGTGGCCACCAGGTGGTGCAGACGATGGGTCAATTCATTTTCTGTGCAAGGTTCTTCGGAGAGTACGGCCGGTCGCGCCTGTTGCACAACCTGTACCCCGCCCTCGTGCTCGTGCGGGAAGACCGAACGCAGCACACTGTGCCGCTCGTGCAGGTCGTCCAGCGCCTGCCGGAGGGCCTCCCGGTCCAGCGGTCCGTCCAGGTGGAACGCGAACCCCAGCCCGTACGCCCTGCTGCTGGGCGACACCTTGTCGAACAGCCAGAGCTGCTCCTGCCGGTACGACAGCGGCGCGGTGCGAGCGCCGGGTGAGACTCCGTCCAGTCGGGAAAGCAACTCCGCCCGGCGGTCCGCCGGCATGCCGCGCAGCCTTCTGAGCAACTCGCTCTGCTGACTCAAATTTCGCCCCCCAGTCCACCGGGCGGCATCCACGGCTCTGCGGGAGACCACCCGTCCGAATTAATCGCGGGAATTACGCGCTCTGCTATCCAGGGTCGTCAACGTGTGACACAGTAGTGCGGTCATCGAGTCTCGACAAGGATCACAGCCATGGATTTTGGCATCACCCGTAGAGCTGTTGACTTCGGCGAAGAGCTGAAAACCCTGTTGACCTCTGCGGATACCGCCCGTTTGCTGGAGCGACTACGGGCGCGCGAGGACGGCATGGACGGAGACGTGCGCGAGGTCTACCGCCACCTCGGCCGGGCCGGGGTGCTGGCCCCGTCCTGGCCCGAGGAGCACGGCGGCCGGGGCGGCGACTTCACCGAGACGATGGTCCTGCTGGAGGAGCTGGTGCGGCACGGGGTGCCACAGAGCCTCTACTACATATCGGTGCAGATCGTCGGCTCGCTCATCATGCAGTCCGGCAGCGAGGAGCAGAAGCGCGAGCTGCTGCCCCGGCTGGCCTCCGGCGAGCTGGCGGCCTGCATCCTGTTCACCGAGCCCGAGCACGGATCGGACCTGGCGTCCGTCACCGCCCGGGCGGAGCCGGACCAGGGCGGCGGCTGGGTGCTGGACGGGCGCAAGACGTACAACCTGAAGACCGGCTACGCCGACCTGGCGCTGTGCGTGGTGCGCACCGACGACGAACTCAACCGCTACGAGGGCCTCACGCTGTTCCTGGTGCCGCTGGACGCGCCGGGGGTGACGGTGCGGCCGATGGCCGCCCTGGCCGGTGAGCAGTTCCACGACGTCACCCTGGACCAGGTCCGGGTCGGCCCGGAGGCACTCCTCGGTGCGCCGGGCGCGGGCTGGTCGCTGATCACCCGGATGTTCGCCGCCGAGCGCAGCGGGCTCGACTACTACGCCCGCGCCCGGCACTGGCTCGACCTGACGGCCGAGCGCCTCACCGACGCCGGCCGCGAGCCCGACTCCACCGAGCTGGCCGACCTGGCCCGGCACCGGGCCCGGCTGGACGCCGGCCGGCTGCTCACCTGCCGGGCGATGCAGCAGCTCCAGGAGGACCGGCCGGACATCGCCCGCGCGTCAATGTCGAAGTGGCACTGCAGTGAGACCGCGCAGGCGATCTCCTGGTGGTCGCTGGAGGTGATCGGGGTACCACTGCTGGACCCAGGCCGGGACGAGGGTGTCCTGGAGGCCGCGTACCGGGAGGCCCCGGGGATGACCATCTCCGGCGGCGCGTCGGAGGTTCTGCTGGACATCGTGACCGGTGCCCGGCTGCTCGAGGACGTGGAGACGGGGGGCAACTGATGGATCTTCGGACGGATCCGGTCCAGCGCCGACTGGCCGAGGCCGTGGACGCCGCGCTCAGCCGCACCGGCGACCCGTACGCCGAACTGGCCGCCATCGGCGTGCCCGAGCTGAGCCTGCCGGCCCGGCTCGGCGGGTACGGCCTCGGGCTGGGCGCCGACGTGGTCGTCAACCTCCGGCTCGGCCACCACCTCCAGCCGCTCCCGGCCGGGCGGGAGACCCTGTTCGCGCTCGGCCTGCTGACTGCCGAGCAGCTGCCCGACGGCCTGCTGGAACAGGTGCTCAAAGGCGCCGCACACGTGGTGACCATCGGGGTGCACGACCGGCCCACCCTGCGGGCCGACCAGGCGGGCGGGCTGTGGGGGGAGAGCGGGCCGCTGCCGTCCGGCGAGCCGGCGCTGGCGGTGGTCCGCGCGACGGCCCCCGGCGGCGTCCCGCGCTGGTACGTTGTGCGGCCCGACCCGGCGGACGAACCGGCCGGCGACGGAAGCCTGTTGGGCGTTCCGGGCCGGACGGTGCGGTTCGCCGGCACCCGGGCCACCGAGATCGAGGTGCCGGACGAACTGCTCCGCTCCGAGCTGGACGCGGCCCGCATCCGGCAGGCCGCCGTCCTGCTCGGCCTGGCCGACCGGGCGGTGGCGGCCACCCGCACCCATGTGAACCGCCGGACGCAGTTCGGCCGCCCGCTGGTCGAGCTGCAGACGGTGGCGCACCGACTGGCCCGGCTGGTGGGCCTGGCGGACGGGTGGCGGCTGCTCGTGCACGAGGCCGCCTGGCGGCACGACCTGGGCGAGCCGTGCACCGGCGAGGCCGCGCAGGCGCTGGCCGCGGCGGCCGAACACGCCCTCACGGCCACCCGGCTGTGCATCCAACTGCACGGCGCACGCGGCATGCTGGCGCACTCGACCGCCGCGACCGCGTACCGCCTGGCCTCGCTGGAGGCCACCCGGATGGGTCCGCCCGCCCGGCTCTGGGCGGAGGCCGGCCGGGCGCACCTGGCGGCGGGGCGGGCCGCGCCCGGCCTGACCGGCTGAGCACCCGGCCCGGCGAATGCGCCCAGGGTCTGTCCGGTCGGTCCAGCGGGATGATCCGGCGTCGCGCGCCCGGCAGGACCGGCCGGACAGACCCTGGCGGCCGGGCGCTCAGCCGGCCGTCAGGTCGGCGTGCAGCCGCTCCAGCAGGGCGGCCGGCGGGTCGAGGAAGGTGTAGTGGGTGCCCGGCAGGAGGACGTCCTCGGTCGGCGCCCACTTCGCCCAGCCGTCCATCAGCCGGTACGGCACCTCCACGTCGGCGTCCCAGCCGATCGCGGTGAGCGGGCAGGGGGCCCGGCCGGCGGCCGGCTTGCGGTAGCGCCGGTTGGCCTCCACGTCGGCGGTCATCACCTCCATGAAGAGGTCGACCAGGTCGGCCGGCGGGTTCGCCGAGCCCAGCGCGCCGAACAGCCCGCGCAGTTCGTCGCGCAGCTCCTCCTCGGACAGCCCGAGGAACCGCCCGTACGGTCCGTCCTGCGGGGCGACCTGGGAGGAGAGGAAGCACCGGGCCGGTGGGCGCAGGCCCAGTTCCTGCACCCGCAGCACGCTCTCGAAGGCGGGCAGCGCGCCGCCGCAGTGCCCGAACACCCCGTACGGCCGGTCCAGGTAGTCGGAGATCCCGTCCACCAGATCGACCGCGAGGTTTTCGTAGGTACCGAAATGCGGCTCGCGCATCCGGTTCTCCCGGCCGGGCAGCTGGAGCGGGAGGAGTTCGACCCCACCGATCCGCTCCGGCCATTTCAGGAACATCGAGGCACCGCACCCCGAATAGGGGAAGAGGAACAGCCGGAATTCGGCGTCGGGCGCGGGCGCCCGCAGGAACCACTTCGGAATCGGCATGCCCACGATGGTAGCGATTCGACTCAACATCAGCTAGCAGTACGTCAGTTGTGGCTGCTAGGCTGCGGCTTCGCACCGCACTTCGAGTGGCCGCTGGCCCTTCCGCCGTATGCTCAGGGGGTTCGATGCAGGGGGCGCAGTTCAGTGTGCCGTTGGCTCCGATTCAACAGCACTTCCTGAATTCCGGGGCGTTCGGCGGATCGCAGAGCGAATGCGCCGCACTGCGGATCCGCGGGCCGATCCTCCGGCCCGTTCTGGAGCACGCGGTGGCGGCGCTGGTCGAGCGGCACGAAATACTTCGCAGCACCATTTCCACGGAGAGCGGCGAGGCGTTCCTGCACGTGCACGACGCCCCCGCGCACCCCCCGGTGACGTGGCTGGAGCTCACCGGCCGGCCCGGCCCCGAGCAGGCGGCAGCGGCGGCGGCCCGGGAGTTCGCGGAAGCCGAGACCGATCCGTCGACCGGCCCGCTGCTGCGCGTCCTGGCGGTCCGGCTGGCCGGGGACGACCACGTGCTGGTGCTCGCCGTGCACCATTTGGTCGCCGACGCCACCTCCGTCCGCGTCATGGTGGACGAGCTGAGCCGCGACTACGCCGCACAGCTGGCCGGGCAACCCGGTCCGGTGGCCCCTCCGGCGCTCCAGTACCCGGACTTCGCCCGCTGGGAGCGCGAGGTGCTGCTGCCGGTCGCGGAACGCACCGACGGGCCGTTCTGGCAGAACGCGCTGGCCGGTGTGCCGGCCGCGCTGGACCTGCGGACGGACCGGCCGCGGCCGCCGGTCAAGGGCCTGGCGGGCCGCCGGACGGAGTTCCGGTTCGACCCCGCGCTGGGCCCGCGGCTGCTCGCCTTCGCCCGCGCGCACCGCGCCACGCCCTACACGGCGGCGCTGGCCGCCTTCACCGCGCTGGTCCACCGCTCCACCGGCGCCGCCGACTTCGTCCTGGGTGTGCTGGCCGCCAACCGCACCGCACCGGGCGTGGAGCGACTGGTCGGCCAGTTCTCCAACACCGTGCCGCTGCGCCTGGACCTCACCGGGGAGCCGGACTTCGCCGACCTGACCGCACGCTGCGGCCGGGTGGTGGCGGGCGCGGTCGAGCACAGCCGGCTGGCCTTCGGCCGGATCCTCGAACTGACCCGGCCCGAGCGCGATCCCAGCCGCACTCCCCTGATCCAGCACCTGTTCGTCCCCCGGCTCGACGCGATCGGGACCACCCGCTTCGCCGGGCTGCCGGTCACCGAGTGGGAGGTGGAGCGCGGTCGCGGACGCTTCGACACCATCGTCGAGTTCGCCGCCACCGACACGGAGGCCACGGCCTGGGTGGAGTACGACAGCGCGCTCTACACCGAGCAGGGCATCGCCGACCTGATGGCCGACTTCGAGCAGCTGCTCACCGACTGGTTGGCCGACCCCGCCCGGCCGCTCACCGGGCTCGCCCTGGCCGACCGGGCCGCCGCCGAGCCCCCGGCCGTCATCGGGGCCGATCCCGAACCGGTGCTGTCCGCCGCGGAGTTCGGCCGCCTCGCCCGCGAGAGCGGGCCGGGGGACCTGGTGGTGGACGGCCCGGTCCCCGCCGCCGACCTGGCCCGGCTCCGCGAGCGGCCCGGCCGGCGCGCGCTGCGACTGATCCGCCCGGACGGCGCCGGCGCCCTGCTGGTGGCCGACTTCACCGGGCTGCCCGAGCGCTGGCCGACCCTCCGGGTGGCCGGCCCCGGCCGGCTGCTCCCGGCGGCGGGGCTCTCCCCGCGCACCCCCGCACCGCTGCACCTGGTCCGCGACGGGCACGCCGTGCCGACCGGACTGACCGGCCGCCTCGCGCCGTCCGGGGAGATCGAGCTGACCGGCGGCGTGGAGTTCCTCAGCGGATCGCCCCAGCCCTCCCCCGCCGCCGGCGGCGCCGGGGACGCCCTGCTCGCCCTGGTCTGCGAGCTGTGGACGGAGACCATGGACGTCCCCGCGGTGGGCCCCGACGACGACTTCTTCGTCCTCGGCGGGCACTCGATGCTCGCCGCCCGCCTGGTCGAGAACCTGCGCGACAGCCTCGGCCGGGAGATGACCGTCCGGATGCTGTTCGAGAACCCCACCCCCGGTCTGCTCACCGAGGAGCTGCGCCGCCGCAACCCGGAACTGGACGAACTGCTGCGCCTGGTCGGCGAGCTCGACCCCGGGGAACAGTCCGACTTCGCGGAACAATCCGACCCCGGGGAGCAGCCCGACGGCCCGGCCGCCGAGCGGGAGCCGGCCGAGCAGCTGGTGCCGCTGCTGTCCGGGCAGCGCCAGCTGTGGCTGGCCGAGCAGCTGAACCCGGGCCGGCTGACCCACACCATCCCGGTGCTGCTGCGGATCGACGGCCCGCTGGACGGCGGGGCGCTGCGCGCCGCGGTGGCCGACGTGGTCGCCCGGCAGCCCGGGCTGCGCGGGGTGTTCGTGGAGGTGGACGGCGTGCCGATGCAACGCATCGTCCCGTTCACCGGGTTCGAGGTGCCGCTGACCGATCTGGCGGCGCTGCCCGCCGGGGAGCGGCGCGAGCGCGGCCGGGCGCTGGAGGAGGAGACCGCGTACGGCGGCTTCGACATCGCCACCGGCCCGCTGCTGCGGGCCCGGCTGGTCAGGTTCGGCGAGCGGGAGCACGTGCTGCACCTGCTGTTCCACCACCTGGTCACCGACGAGGTGTCGATGACGCTGTTCATGCGCGAGCTGTCCGAGTACTACCTGGAGCGGACCGGTGCGCGGCCGGCCCGGCTGCCCGAGCTCGGCCTCGGCTTCGCCGAACTCGCGGCGGCCGAGCAGGAGTTGCTGTCCGGCCGGGAGGGCGAGCGGCTGCGCCGGTTCTGGTCCGCCACGCTGGCCGGCGCGCCCCGGCTGGAGCTGCCCACCGACCGGGCGCGCCCGGAGCGGCCCGCGTACCAGGGCGAGTTCCTGGGCCGGCCCGCTCCCCGGGAGCTCGCCGACGCGGTGATCGCCCTGGCCGCGGAGCGCCGGACGACGGCGTACACGGTCTTCCTCACCGCCGTGGTGGCGCTGCTGCACCGGTTGAGCGGCCAGTCGGACTTCGTGGTCGGCGTGCCGACCGAGAACCGGTCCCGGCGCGGCAGCGAGCACCTGATGGGCTGTTTCCTCAACGTGCTGCCGGTCCGGGTGGACTGTTCGGGCGATCCGACCGCCGCCGAGCTGCTCGACCGGGTCGGGGCGCGCCTGCTGGAGTGCTACGACCACCAGCGGCTGCCGTTCTCCGAGATCCTGGAGGCGGTCCGGCCGGACCGGCAGAGCGACCGGCACCCGGTCTACCAGGTGACCTGCGAGCTCCAGCTGGCCGGCTGGATGCCGGTGGAGCTGCCGGGCTGCGAGGTCCGCTACGAGCTCCTCTCGCACGGCACCGCCCGCTACGACCTGTCGTTCCACGGCATGGTCCGCGAGAGCGACCTGATGACGATGCTCGAGATCGACACCGCCCTGTGGAAGCCGGAGACCGGCCTGCGGTGGATCGACGAGCTGACCGCCCTGCTGGCACGGCTCACCGCCGCGCCCGATTCCCGGCTGTCCGAACTGGCCGGCCGGCCGTCCCCGACCGACGACGGGAGTTCCCGGTGACCGAGCACAACGGCCCACGTCTGATCGCACTGTGGAGTGCGCCGCGCTGCCGATCGACCGCGTTCATGCGGATGATGGCCGAGCGGGGCGACTTCCTGGTGGTGCACGAGCCGTTCTCCCACGTGGCCGACTTCGGCGCGGCCGAGGTGGCCGGGCGGCGGGTGGGCAGCGAGGCCGAGCTGATCGCTCTGCTGCGCGAACTGTCCCTGGAGCAGCCGGTGTTCTTCAAGGACACCACGGACTTCCGCTACCCGGGGCTGCTCGCCGACCAGGCCTTCCTGGCCGAGGTGTCGCACTCCTTCATTCTCCGCCACCCGCGCGAGGCGATCGCCTCGCACTTCGCGCTCAACCCGGAGCTGAGCCGGGACGAGATCGGTTTCGCCCTGCTCGCCGAGATCTTCGACGCGGCCGTGGCCGCCGGCCGGCAGCCGGTGGTGGTGGACTCCGACGACCTGCTGGCCCTGCCGGAGCGGACCGTCGAGGAGTACTGCGCCCGGGTCGGCATCCCGTTCCTGGAGCAGGCGCTGTCCTGGCGGCCGGGGATGCGCGAGGAGTGGCGGCGCACCGAGCGCTGGCACCGCTCGGCCAGTGAGACCAGTGGCTTCCAGCGGGTGGCCGCCGCGTACTCCAGTACGCCGGAGAACCACCCGCTGCTGGCCGACTACCTCGACTTCCATCTGCCGTACTACGAGCGGCTGATGGCGCACCGGATGACCGTCACGCCCTGATCTGCCGCACCGTCACACCCTGATCTGCCGCTCCGCCATCAGCTGCAGGCCCCGGCGGTCGAGCTTGCCGCTCGGCAGCTGGGGCAGGGTGTCGACGACGCGGACCGTCTCGGGCACCAGGTGTCCGGGCAGTCGGCCGCGCAGGTCCTCGCGCACCGCGTCGGGGTCCAGATCCCCGGTCCTGGCGAGCACGAAGGCCACCAGGATCCGGTCGATGCCCTCCTCGCCGGCCACCGTGGCGCCGCAGGCGGCCACCTCCGGGTGGTCGCTGACCGCGGCCTCCACCTCGGCCAGTTCCACCCGGAAGCCGCGGATCTTGACCTGGTCGTCGGCCCGCCCGAGGAAGTCCAGCGCGCCGTCCGGGCGGCGGCGGGCCAGGTCCCCGGTGCGGTACATCCGGCCGCCGTCGCCGTCGGGCGCCGGCAGGAAGCGTTCCGCGGTCAGCGCGGGCCGCCCCCAGTAGCCGTAGCTCACCTGGTCGCCGGCCACGTACAGTTCGCCGACCTGGCCGACGGGCACCTCGCGGGTGTTCTCGTCCAGCACGAACACCCGGTTGCCGGGGATGGCCGTGCCGATCGGCGGAAGGGCGAGCCAGCGGGCGGGGTCCTGCTCCAGCGGGTGCCAGGTGACGGCGTGGGTCTCGACCGGCCCGTAGTGGTTGCTGATCCGGCACTGCGGCATCCGGGCCATCAGTTCACGCAGGGCGCGGGTGACCTGGAGCTGCTCGCCGCCGGGGATGAGTTCGCGCAGGGCGGCGGACTCGGCGTCCACCGCGTCGGCGACCATCACCAGCGCCTGGAGGCCGACGTACGGCAGGAAGATCCGCTCGACCCGGGTGCGGATCAGCAGCTCCCAGGTGAGCAGCGGGTTGCGCCGGGTGTCGTCGTCCACGCAGACCAGGGTGCCGGCGGTGGCGAAGGTGGAGAAGATCTCCTGCAGCGCGACGTCGAAGGAGATCGCGCCGTACTGCAGGGTGCGGCTGCCGGGGCCGACCTGCGAGGTCGCCGCCTGCCAGCGGACCAGCCCGGCGATCGAGGAGTGCGGCATCAGCACGGCCTTGGGGCCGCCGGTGGAGCCGGAGGTGTAGAGCAGGTAGCAGCCGTCGGCGGGGTCGGGCTCGGGCAGCGCCGGGGCGGCCGGGTCGAGCGGGGCGGCGAGCGCCTCGCTCAGCAGGCAGGCCCGGCGGCCGTCACCGGTGAACTCCCCCACCGTGTGCTCCTGGCCGACCACCACCTCGGCTCCGCTGTCCTCGAGCATCATCAGCAGCCGGGCGCGCGGGTAGGTGATGTCCAGCGGCAGCACCACCGCGCCGGCCCGCAGGACGCCGACCAGCCCGACCAGCAGGCCCGCCGAGCGCTCGGCGGCGAGTGCCACCGTGTCCCCGGTGCGCACCCCCAGGGCCAGCAGCCGCCGCGCCACCTGCTCGGTGGCCTGCCAGAACTCCCGGTAGGTCAGGACCTGTTCGCCGTCCAGCACCGCGGGGACGGCCGGGTGTGCGGCCGCCGCTTCAGCCATCAGGCCGACCACCGTGCCGGCTCCGCTCGGCTTGCTCACCACTGCTGTCCCCTCCCCTGCTCGGCGGCCCGCTGCGGGGCCCGGTCGAACTGCGCCACCACTGCGGCCAGCCCGGGGTTGCGCATGACGCTGTAGTGGTCGCCCTCGACCCGGCCGACCGTCAGGTCCGGCAGGTGCCGGTGCCAGCTGTCCACCGTCTCGGGCGAACGCGTGGCCTTGATCAGGTGGACGGCTCCCGGGTAGGGGGTGGCCGGCCGGTACTCGGCGAGGTTGAGGATGTGCGAGCGGTACACCGCGTACTGCCGCATCAGCTCTTCCAGGTCCAGTACCTCGGGCGCCTCGGCGCCTAGCTGCTCCAGCAGGTCGGCGAAGATCCGGCGCGGGCTGAGCCCCGCCGTCGCCACCGGCGGCAGGTCCAGGTCGAAGTCGGCCCGCAGGCCCTCCAGGAAGCCGGCCAGGATGCGCTCCTCGGCGTCCGGCGCGTTGACGTCCACCTCGAAGAGGAAGGAGTCGACCATCGTCACCGGGGTCAGCGGGCCGCCGCGTTCGGCGTGGATCCGAGCCATTTCGAGCGCCACCACGCCGCCGAAGGACCAGCCGGCCAGGACGAAGGGCGCCTCGGCGACCTCCGCGGGCAGCTGGTCGAGGTAGCGCTCGGCCAGCGCGGTCAGGGTCGCCCCGGGGTGCCGGCCCTCGAAGGCGTAGACGGTGCGGCTCGGCAGTGCGGCGGCCAGCGGCCCGTAGCAGAACACCCCGCCACCGGCCGGGTGCACGGCCACCAAGGGAACCGGCGAGGTGCCGGACTGCATCCGCACCAGGTTGGCGTCGCCCGCGTCACCGCCGGCCGAGACGGTCTCCACCCGGGCGGCCAGGTCGGCCACCGTGCGGTAGCGGAAGAGCACGCTCACCGGCAGGTCGACCCGGGTGGCCCGGCGGATCCTGGTCATCAGCTGGATCGCGAGCAGCGAGTGGCCGCCTAGCAGGAAGAAGTTGTCGTGCACGCCGACCTCGTCGACGCCCAGCACCGCGCACCAGATCTCGGCCAGCAGACGTTCCAGCTCGGTGCGCGGCGCGACCCGCTCGGTCCCGCGCTGCTCGCCCGGGTCGATCGCGCCGAGCGCCGCCAGGTCGGCCGCGCCGCGCGCGGTCAGCGGCAGTTCGGGGAGCAGCGCGTAGCGGTGCGGTACCAGGACGCCGGGCAGGACGCGCTGGGCGTGGGCCCGTACGGCGTCGCGCAGCTTCCCGTGGTCGGCCCACTCGCCGCCGGTGGCCGCGCCGTCGGCGGGGGTCAGGTAGGCGGTGATCAGGGTGGTGCCGTGCGCGTCGGGGGCGGCGACGATCCGGGCGTCGCCGATCGCCCGGTGGGCGACCAGGGTCTCCTCGATCTCGCCGCGCACCACCCGGACCTGTCGGACGTGCAGTTGGTCGCGGGCGGTGCCGAGGATCTCCAGTGCGCCGTCCTCGCGGAACCTGCCGAGTTCCTCGGTGGGCTGCCCGTCGCCCTGGTCGGCCTCGTCGCCCGCGTGGATGCGGCCGGGCGCGCCGACCGGGACCAGCCGTCCGGCCTCGTCGCGGATCCGGACGGCCAGCCCGGGCAGGACGGTGCCGGCCACCTGGTGGCCGGGCGGGACGTCGCCGTGGCAGCGCCGGACGGCCAGGTCGCCGATTCCGGTGGCGCGGTGGACGGTCCACAGCTCCGCCTCGGGGAGGGCGCGCAGGCAGCGGCGCTCCAGGTCGAGGCCGAGCGGTTCGTCGCCGACGATGATCCGGCGGGGCTTCGGGGAGCTCTCCCCGCGCTCCACGGCCCGGACCACCCGGGCAAGCAGCGCCGGGGCGATGCAGAGCGTGTCGATGTCCCCTTCGGCGAGGGTGCGCAGGACGCGGTCCGCGAGGTCCTCCTCCGGGCCGGCCAGGACCGGCCGGGCGCCGCTGTCCAGTGCCCAGCGCAGTTCGTCGGGCGCGACGGCGCCGGCCCGGGCGGCGAACAGCACGTTCGCGCCGGGCGGCAGGTCGAAGGTGCGCCGGCGGCGGTCGGCGGCGCGGGCCGTGGTGGGGTCGGTGGCGTTCCAGCCGGGGCACAGCTGCTCGGCCGGGCCGGTGCGGTCGCCGACCTTGACGTCGGGCCACTGTCCGGCGGCGGGCAGCGGCTGCCCGGGGGTCGCCGATCCGCCGATCCGGCCGAGTTCGGCCAGGTCGTCCGGCCCGAACAGGTCGAGTGCGGCGAGCGGGGTGTCGGGGGCCTCGACCGCCGCGGCGAGCAGCCGCTCCAGCAGGTCGGCCATCCGGGCCACGGCCGCCGCCGGGAAGAGGTCCCGGTTGTACAGCCAGGTGCCGCCCATCTCGTTCTCGCCGACGAAGACGTTGAATTCCAGGTCGAACCGGACGATTCCGGTGTCGAACGGCACCAGGTCGGCGTCCAGGTGCGGCAGCCGCACCCGTTCGTCCGAGGCGGTCTGGAAGTTGAACAGCACCTGGAAGATCGGGGTGACGGTGGGGTTGCGGTCGGGCTGGAGTTCCACCACCAGCTTCTCGAACGGCATGTCCTGGTGGGCGAACGCGCCGAGCGCGACGTCCCGCGTCCTGGCCACCGCCTCGCGCAGTCCCGGTGTGCCGCGCAGGTCGGTGCGCATCACCAGGGTGTTGACGAAGAAGCCGATCATTCCCTGCAGCGCGCCGTGGGTCTGCCCGGCGGCCGGGACGCCGACCACGATGTCGTCCTGTCCGCTGAAGCGCTGCAGCAGGGCCGAGAAGCAGGACAGCACCACGGCGAACGGGGTGCTGCGTTCCTGTGCGGCGAGGGCGAGGATCTTCTCCCGCAGGCCCTGCCGGAAGCGGAACTCGTGGACCCCGCCGTTGGCCCGGTGGTGCACCGGGCGGGCCGCGTCCAGCGGCAGTTGGAGCAGGCCGGGCGCGCCCTCCAGCCGCTCCCGCCAGTAGGCGTTGAGTGCCTCCACGCGGTCGCCGGAGAGCCTGGCCCGCTGCCAGAGCGCGAAGTCGATGTACTGCTGCTCGACCTCCGGCAGCCCGGCCTCGGCGCCGCCGCGGACCTGCTCGTAGAGGGCGTCCAGCTCCCGGAAGAGGGTGATGATCGACCATCCGTCACAGACGATGTGATGGACGGTCAGGGCTATCAGGTGTTCCTGCGGGCCGACGGTGACGACCAGGACCCGCAGCAGCGGCCCCTCCGCCAGGTCGAAGGGCTGCCGGACCGAATCCCGGACCAGCTGGTCGGCGGCGGCCGCCGGATCCTCGGCCGCGCTGACGTCCCTGGTCTCGACCGTGGGCCGGAACGGCGGCCGGACCCGTTGGACCGGCGCGCCGTCCCGGCTGCTGAAGACCGTGCGCAGCACCTCGTGGCGGCGGATCACCTCGGCCAGCGCCCGGCCCAGTGCCTCCGGGTCGGGCGCGGTCGGGGTGCGCAGCACGATGGGGACGTTGTACGCGCTGCTGCCCGGGACCAGCCGGTCGAGGATCCAGAGCCGTCGCTGGGCGAAGGAGACCGGACCGGTGCGGTGTTCGGGGCTCCGGCCGGGATCGGCCAGTCGTGCGGCGAGCAGTCGGCGCTTCTCGGCAATGCTGTCGGTCAATCCCGGCTCCTGCACGGCAGCCCTTTCTGTGGTCCGGTGGTGTCAGGTGGTCAGACGGCTACCCGCAGCCTTTCGGGCACCTCGTCGGTGAGCTCGTGGACCGAGCCGAGCACGATCCAGATGGTGGCGGTCCAGGCCAGCGCGGTCGCCACGTAGAAGGTGGAGACGGTGCTGAGCGCTGCGGCGATGGCGGCTCCGGCCAGCGGGCCGAGCGCGTTGGCGCCCCAGACGAAGGGCAGTGCGACGCCACCGACCCGGCCCATCGCCTGGGGCGGGGTGGCCTTCTGGATGAGCGTCATGATCCCGACGTTGCCGATCGGCGTGGTGAACGCGGCGATGCACTGCGAGAGCGCCACCACGGCGAAGGCGACCGGCTTGGTGCTGTGCTGGGCGAGCGGCAGGACGAGGAACGCCACGCCGAGCCCGAGGTGGGTGTAGATCAGTACCTTGCCGACCCCCACCTTGGCGGTGATCCGGCGCGACAGGAGTGCGCCGGCGACCACGGCGACGCCGCCGGCGGCCAGGGCGAGACCGACCTGCCCGGCGCTGAAGCCCAGGTCGTTGTAGGCGTACGCGATGACCATGGCCAGCGTCATGGACACCGCGGTGTTGCCGAAGGTGGCCATCAGGGTGAGGTTGCGCAGCAGCCGGTTGCCGAAGGTCAGCTGGACGCCGCCGCGCAGGTCGGCGAGGGTGGCGGCCAGCCCGCGCTGGGCCGGCGCGGGGGCCGGTTCCTCGTGGCGGATCAGCAGCAGCGCCAGGCTGGAGACGAGGTAGGAGAAGGCGTCGGCGGTGACCGCCTTGGCCGCGCCGATCAGGCCGACCAGGCCGCCGCCGGCGGAGCGGCCGAACACGATCGCCAGCGAGCGGCTGAGCTGGGTCTTGGCGTTCGCGTCCATCAGGTCCTCCCGCTGCAGCAGCTGCGGCAGGTAGGCCTGGTAGGCGAGTTGGTACACCACGTCGAAGACGCCCTTGACCACGGCGGCGACGTACAGCTGGGCCAGGGTCAGGTGGCCGAGCACGGCGAGCAGCGGCAGCGAGCCGAGGACGACGAAGCGGCCGATGTTCGCCACGTGCATCAGTGGCTTGCGGCGCATCCGGTCGGTGAACACGCCCATCAGCGGGGCGAGCAGAACGAAGGGTATCCACTGCAGCGCCATCAGCAGGCCCACGCCGAGCGTCCCCTCGTCGAAGACGAGGACGGCCATCGAGGGCAGCGCGATGACGCTGATCTCGCTGCCGAGCAGGCTCACTGTCTCGCCCGACCACACTAAGGCGAAATCGCGGTTCCTGAACAGGACGGACTTGGTCTTGGTCTCCATGGTGTGCTGCGCCCTTTCGTGAGTGTGCCGACCGACCGGAGGCGGGCGGCGTCAGGACAGGTGGATGTCGAGGCGGCTCAGGCCGCTGGCCCGGGCGACGTTCGCCGCTTCCGCCTCGAGTTCTTTCTGCGCCGGCCGTGCGACGCCGGGGAACAGCGTCACGTCGATCCGACGGTCGGTCAATTCCCAGACTCCGGTGATCCGCCCGCCGACGACCAGGATCGGTGCGATCCATCCGGCGGCCTTGCTGACCTTGGCCCGGTGCTCGGCCGGGAGGAGTTCGACGGACTTGGTGCCGGGGCCGAGCACGTACTGGTCGAAGGCGCCGAGCAGCCGCACCGAACGGCTCGGTTCGGTCCGCGCGAGTTCCTCGGCGTGCTCGGTGAGGACGTACGCCGCCCGGCCCTCGACGTCGACCTGGGTCAGCCGGTCGCCGAGCTGGTCGAACCAGCGGCGCAGCGCGGTCTTGCGCAGGCTGTTGCGGGACAGCCAGGCGTCGAAGAGCTCGGGGGTGGACGGCCCGTACGCGCCCAGGTAGGCGGTGATCGCCCGGGGGCCGGCCTCGTCGGGGTGGGGCAGGCCGCGCCAGCCGGGGAAGCCGTCGGGGCGGGTGAAGGTCACCTTGTTGCTCTGCCCGAGGCCGTAGCAGAGCGCGCCCTGCCAGGCCAGCGGCTTGAGCAGCGCGCCCCAGCCGGACTTGAGCTGCTTCTCCATGCCGGCGAACCGGCGGTCCTTCAGCAGTTCGACGGCCAGTTCCTCGCGGGTGAGTGACTCGCCGTCGAGCACCTTGGACACGCTCTCGACCAGGGCCGCGATCTGCTCCGGGGTGGCTCCGAACTCGCGCTGCCAGGCGGGCTTCTCCCAGGTCCGGGCGGAGGCGATCAGCGACAGGTAGTCCCCGGCCTCGGCGGGCTCCAGCAGGTGCAGGGTGCCGCGCATCGCCCAGGTCTTCATGAGTCGCCGCTCGGCGAGGGCCTCGGCCACCGCGCCGGGGTCGTCGGTGCGCCGCCGCAGTGCGACCGCCAGTTCGGCGGACGAGCCGACCTGGGCCTGGACGCCGCACAGCCGGCTGACGACCTGTACGGCGTCCGCGCCCTGGGGCGGGTCGACGTACTGCCGGCGCAACCGCCAGGCCAGCGCCTGGTCCCAACTGATCTTCACGCACGCTCCCTGTGCACACCCGGCCGGACCGCCGGGCAGATCAGCGAAATGCCCTGCCCGGCAAGCAAGTTGACATGCGCCACCCTAGCCCAGCAGGACTGCCTTCAAGACCGCGCCGCGGGCCACGGCAGCCGTCGCCGCCGCGTGCTCGGCGAGCGGGAAGGGCGTCACCAGACTGCCCAGGTCGAAGCGCCCGACCAGTGCCGGCAGTAGCCGTACGTATTCGACCAGATGCGCTCCGCCGAAGGCCCAGGAGCCGACCACGTCGAGCTGCCGGTAGACGATCTGGTGCGGGTTGATCAGCGTGTCGCCGCTGTCGGTGTACTGACCGACGATCAGGTACGAGCCACCGCGCCGGCACAGCCGCAGACCCTGGTCCACCGCCTCGGGGACGCCGGTGCACTCGATCACCAGATCGGCCCCGCGTCCGCCGGTCAGTTCCAGGACCTGCGCCAGCGCCGCGGACCGGTCCTCGGCCTCCACCAGATTGACGTGGTGGTCGCCGATCCCGGCCTTGGCGGCCCGCTCCAGCCGCTCGGCGGGGCCGCCGACCAGGATCACCTTCGCCGCACCGGACAGCTGCGCCAGGGCCGCGGCGGCCAGGCCGACCGGCCCGCTGCCCTGGACCACGACCACCTCGCCGAGCCGTACCGGCCGGCGCTCGTACAGCGCGTGCACCATGGTCGGTCCGGCGCAGGCCAGCGACATCGCGGCCAGCGGGTCCACGCCCTCCGGCACCTTCACCACGGTGGTGCGCGGGCGCAGCACGATCCGCTCGGCCCAGGAGCCGGAGAGCGCCGGTTCCTCGGTGACCGGCCGGTTGACCCCGTAGGTCCGCCGGTTCTCGCACAGGGTCGGCTCGCGGTGGGTCCGGCAGGGCGGACACTCCCCGCAGGCGATCGAGGAGGCCCACATCACCTGGTCGCCGACGGCCAGCTGTTCGCCGTTGGCGTCCGGTCCGGCCCCCTCGCCGAGCTCCTCCACGGTGCCGAGGCCCTCGTGCCCGAGCACCAGCGGGGTCGGGATGGGCAGATGGCCCTGCTGCAGGTGCAGATCGGTGCCACAGATCCCGCCGTAGCGACTGGCCACGACCATCCCCTGGGGCGGCGCGGGCGGTACGGGGAACTCCCGCAGCACCAGCGGCTCGCCGAACCGCTCCAGCACGACGGCCTTGCCGGTCCTCGCCTCGGTGGCACGATCGGTCACCTGGTCACTCCTCACGTCGTGGGAACCAACGGTTCGTCGGTGGCCTGCAGCGGCCGGTTGTCACGGCAGATCAGGTAGTCCGGCCGGGGCTCGGCGACCGGCCGGGGCTCGTTGCCCACCTGGTTGTAGGTCGCGATCAGCAGCTTGCGCGGCAGCGGGGACATGTTCGGTGCGGACCCGTGCACGATCTGCGGGTCGAAGAAGATCACCGTGCCGGCCGGACCCTTGGGGCTTTCCATCCCGCGCTCCTCGACCAGTTCGGCGAGCTGGGCAGGGGTCAGGCTGATGTCGTCGGGGTCGAGGTGCTGGATCGACTTGGTGGCGTGCCGGCGGCCGTCCCCGACCAGGCCGCCCTGATGGGAGCCGGGGACGAAGATCACCGGGCCGTTGAACTCGGTGACCTCGTCCAGGTAGATGCCGACGTTCACCAGCCTGGGGGCGGGCAGGTTGTCCGCCAGCTTCCAGGCCAGGAAGTCCTGGTGCCAGGCCCACAGGTCGCCGGTGAACGGGCCCTTGGCGTTGACCTTGAGCTGGAACAGGTAGACCTGTTCGCCGAGCAGCTGCTTGACCGGTCCGAGCAGCCGTGGCGTGCGGATCAGGGCGGCGAACTCGGACTGCCGCACGTGCGAGCTGTAGATCGCGCGGACCGCGTCGCCCTTGTCCTCCATGATGCGCTGTTCGCCCGGGACCTGGCAGTCCCGCAGGAAGGCCTCCCGAAGGGCGGCCACCTCCTGCTCGTCGAAGACCGACTCCACCGTCAGATATCCGCGGTCCCGGTAGTTGTGGACCTGTTCCTCGCTGAGGCGCATGGCATCCCCCTGGATGTCGAGAATCGGATGTTCGGCCGCCGGCCGCACCCAGCCCCGTTCAGGACCAGAGCGCGAGCGGGCCGCGCCCCGTGACGCCGAGGAAGAAGGACAGGCTGACCCGCCGCCCCTCCCCGTCCACCGGCAGCACCGCGTGGAAGTTCCGTGAGTCGAAGAGGATCGCGTCGCCCGTCTCCGGTGCGACCGTCACCGACGGCAGGCCCTCGACCGACGCGTCGACGTACCCGTAGCCGTCCCGGTACTGCTCGTCGGAGGGCTGCCAGCGGTGCCGGTGCACCACCGTCTCGCCGCCCGAACTCGGCATCGAGAGGTACCAGTTGAAGGTCAGGAAGCTGGCCGGCGGGGCATCCATCGCGCCCGGGAATTCGCGGACGATCTCATCGAAGTGGATCTTCGCGCCCTTGGTGATCTCCCGGATCATGCCGGAGAACATCGGCCGCCCGCCGGACGTCGCCGGGATCAGCTCGCCGCCCCAGGCCCGCTGGAGCCGCTCCACCGCCACGTCCATCGGGTCACCGCCGCGCAGCAGGGTCGACCGGGTCGCCCGGGACTGCTCGGCGTGCTCCCAGTAGGTCTTGTCCAGGCCGTACGCGCTGTAGAAGTCGTAGGCGGCCGGGCCCAGCTTGGCGATCCGCGGGTAGATCAGCGCCTCGTCGTACGCGCCCAGCTCGCACGTCTCCAGACTCGCCATCACGTCGGCACAGTCCTGCAATGGTGCGAAGTTTCTGATCCGGACCGCGCCGAGAACACCCGCCGCGAGCCTCAGAATATGGTCGGCAGTAAGCTCGTCCACCGTTTCCACATCGAAAAGCGTATAGATTGGCGAGCCATTTGTACTGACATCCCGAAGCTCGGGTGAAGTGAGAATTCCGTCCGACACCGGTCCCCTCCTCCTGCGGTGGAACGACGTACCACACAAGCAGATTAGCCGCAGAGACGGTCCTTTTATAGTCGGCCCGATGCAATCGCGTCAAGGCTTTCCGAAGTGCTCCTGAGCCCCGACCATGATCAACACCGCTCCTTGATCAAAATGCCGGGGAGGGCACTCACCGACATTTCCCCGGGGAAATCCCGACTCTTCAACCGGTATTCACCACGACCGCGGTCGCCACAATTCCGTCGCGCACCGACCATCGCCCGTGAAGGGTTCCGGACAAGCCCGGCGCGCTGCGCAGCAGCCTGGCCTCGAAGGATCCGTCGGCGCTCCCCGGAGCCGCCGGGCTCAGCCTCAGCTCGGCCTCCAGGAAATCCAGCTCCAGCCCGGTCAGCGGGTACCAGGCCTTGAAGACGCTCTCCTTCGCACTGAACACCAGCCGGTCCAGGTGGACCTCCCCGCTGCCCTGCGGCCCGTCCGGCAGCCGCAGCTCGGCCGGCCGCAGGACGACCTCGCGCACGCCCGGCGGCAGCGGCAGATTCGGCTCGGCGTCGATGCCCAGCGACCGGATGCGGCCCGCCCGGGCCACCGCCGCCGCCCGAAAGCCCTCGCAGTGCGTCAGACTGCCCACCACCCCCGCAGGCCACTGGGGCGCACCCCGTTGCCCGGGCAGGACCGGGACCGGAGGCAGCCCCAGCCCCGCCAGCGCCCGCCGGGCGCAGCCACGCACCGTGGTGAACTCCGCCCGGCGCTTGGGCCCCGCCTGTACCAGCAGGGCCTCCTCCGCCGGGAACAGCGGCTCGCTGGGCGAACCGTCCTCCCGCCGCACCACGCACCGGACCTCGTCCGGCAGCAGCCCGGCTATCACGCGTCCGTCCCGCGCCGGAGCAACTCCCGTCGGACGCCCGGCCGCTCGCCGGCGTCCGGCGCGGGCAGCACCTGCCGCAGCAGCCCCAGCGGATGCCCGCGGCGGCCCCACTCCCGGGGGTAGCCGATCGACACCTCCTCGAACCGCACGCCGTCGTACCAGGTGGTCCGCGGTATGTGCAGGTGCCCGTAGACCACCGCCGCCACGTGGAAACGGCGGTGCCAGTCGGCGGTCAGCTCGGTACCGCACCACTGGGTGAACTCCTGATAGCGCATCAGCTCGGTCGGCTGCCGCACCAGCGGCCAGTGCGAGACCAGCACCAAGGGCACGTCCGGATCGTGCGCGGCGAGCCGCCGCTCGGTGAGCGCCACCCGCTGCCGGCACCACTCCTCGATCGATCCGTACGGGTCCGGCCGCAGCAGGTACTCGTCGGTGCACACCACGCCCGCCTCCCGGGCCCGGGCCAGCGACTCCTGTTTGCTCGCCGTCCCCGGCATCCGGAACGAGTAGTCGTACAGCGCGAACACCGGGGCGACCGCGTACGGCCCGTCCGGCCCCTGGAAGTGCGGGAAGGGATCCTCCGGGGTGGCCACCCCGAGTTCCCGGCAGACCGCCACCAGATGCTCGTAGCGGTCCCGCCCGCCCAACTGCACGGGGTCCTTCGCGGTGCTCCACAGCTCGTGGTTGCCGGGTGTCCACACCACCCGCGCGAACCGGCCCGCGAGCAGCCGCAGCGCCCACTCGACGTCCCGTACCTGCTCGGCCACGTCGCCCGCGACGATCAGCCAGTCCCGCTCGGACGTCGGCCGGAGCGACTCGACCAGCGGCCGGTTGTCGGCGATCCCGACGTGCAGATCGCTCACGGCCAGCAGCCGGCCCGGCTCACTGGAGCCGGGCGGTGGAGCGTAGTTGTGCGCTTGACTCATGGACCGGACTTCCGATCTGCCGTCTGACACTGCCCCGCTCCCACCGTGCGGAGTGTGCTCGAATCTACCGTCTCGGAGCGTTCGTGGGAGTGGATCAGCATCATTGGGCCCGAAGATCGGTTCCCGCCATGCCGGCGGTGAGGGTGGTGCCGTCGGCCGGGTCGATCAGGATGAACGAGCCGGTGCGGCGGTTGTCGGCGTAGTTGTCGAGGGCGAGTGGTTCGGCGGTGCGCAGGGTCACGTGGCCGATGTCGTTGACGTTCAGGCCTTCGGTGGCGGGCCGTTGTTGGAGGGTGTCGATGTCGATGCGGTAGGAGATGTCCTTGACGAGTGCGCGCACGGTGCGGGTGGTGTGTTTGAGGAGCACTTTGGCGCCGGTGTGCAGGGGGCGTTCGTTCAGGTGGCAGACGGTGGCTTCGATGTCCTTGGTGGGTGGGGCGGCCCGGCCGGTGGCGATGAGGTCGCCGCGGGAGATGTCGAGGTCGTGGGTGAGGCGGAGGGTCACCGACTGCGGGGCGCGGGCGGTGTCGGTGGGGGTGCCGAGTGCGTCGATCGCGGCGATGGTGGTGGTGTGGCCCGAGGGCAGGACGGTGACCGGGTCGCCGACGTGCAGGACGCCGGACGCCAGTTGTCCGGCGTAGCCGCGGTAGTCGTGGAATTCCTCGCTCTGCGGGCGGATGACGTACTGGACGGGGAAGCGGGCCGGTTCGGTGTGGGGGTCGGTGCCGACGGGGACGGTCTCCAGGTGTTCGAGGAGGGTCGGGCCGCAGTACCAGTGCGTGTGGGCGGAGGGTTCGACGACGTTGTCGCCGGCGAGGGCGGATATCGGGATCGCCGTGACGTCCTTGACGCCGAGGGTGGCGGTGTAGGCGGTGAACTCTTCGGCGATCGCCGCGAAGACGTCCTCCGCGTAGCCGGTGAGGTCCATTTTGTTGACGGCGAGGACGAGGTGGGGGACGCGCAGGAGGGCGGCGACGGCGGCGTGGCGGCGGGTCTGTTCGACGATGCCGTTGCGGGCGTCGACGAGGACGACGGCGAGTTCGGCGGTGGAGGCGCCGGTGACCATGTTGCGGGTGTACTGCACGTGGCCGGGGGTGTCGGCGAGGATGAAGCGGCGGCGGGCGGTGGCGAAGTAGCGGTGGGCGACGTCGATGGTGATGCCCTGTTCGCGCTCGGCGCGCAGGCCGTCGGTGAGGAGGGCGAGGTCGGGGGTGTTCTGGCCGCGGCGGCGGGAGGCGTGTTCGACGGCTTCGAGCTGGTCGGTGAGGACGGATTTGGAGTCGTGGAGGAGTCGGCCGACGAGGGTGGATTTGCCGTCGTCGACGCTTCCGGCGGTGGCGAAGCGCAGGAGGGTGGTGGGGGTTCGGGTGGGCATGGGTTAGAAGTACCCCTCGCGCTTGCGGTCTTCCATGGCGGCCTCGGAGAGTTTGTCGTCGGCGCGGGTGGCGCCGCGTTCGGTGAGGCGGGAGGCGGCGATCTCGGTGATGACGGCGTCGATGGTGCCCGCGTCGGAGTCGACGGCGCCGGTGCAGGACATGTCGCCCACGGTGCGGTAGCGCACCAGGCGGGTTTGGGTGGTTTCGTTCTGCTTGGGGCCGCCCCAGTCGCCGGCGGTCAGCCACATGCCGTCGCGCCGGAACACCTCGCGGTGGTGGGCGTAGTAGATGGCGGGGAGTTCGATGTTCTCGCGCTGGATGTACTGCCAGACGTCGAGTTCGGTCCAGTTGGACAGCGGGAAGACGCGGACGTGTTCGCCGGGTGCGTGGCGGCCGTTGTAGAGGGACCAGAGTTCGGGGCGCTGGCGGCGCGGGTCCCAGGCGCCGAACTCGTCGCGCAGGGAGAAGACGCGTTCCTTGGCGCGGGCTTTCTCCTCGTCGCGGCGGCCGCCGCCGAAGACCGCGTCGAACCGGCCCGTTTCGATGGCGTCCAGCAGTGGCACGGTCTGCAGCGGGTTGCGGGTGCCGTCGGGGCGTTCGCGCAGCACGCCGCGGTCGATGAACTCCTGGACGGAGGCGACGTGCAGGCGCAGGCCGTGCCGGGCCACGGTGCGGTCGCGGTACTCGATGACCTCGGGGAAGTTGTGGCCGGTGTCCACGTGCAGCAGCGCGAACGGCACCGGGGCGGGCGCGAACGCCTTCAGCGCCAGGTGCAGCATCACGATGGAGTCCTTGCCGCCGGAGAACAGGATCACCGGCCGCTCGAACTCACCCGCCACCTCACGGAAGATGTGCACCGACTCCGCCTCCAGCGCGTCCAGGTGCGACAGCGCCAACAGACCCCGCATACGTCCCCCCTGCCTCCGACGACCCACCAGCCCGAGCTGTCTCAAAGTACCGTCATCCGCCGGATATTCAATGGCGCGTGTCCGCCAGCCACGCGGCGACCAGCTCGACGCCTTCCTCCACCGGGGCCAGGACGGCCGCCTCGTCCGCCAGGACGCCCCGGCGGAGCGGGAGTTGCGCCTCCAGCCGTTCCCTCAGCTCCGGCGCGTCCAGCTCAGGAGCAGCGACGGTCGTGAACGTGACCCATTCCCGGCCGGTGCCCGCGCTGGACTTCACGACGCAGGACTCCGTCACCATCGGCGGGTTCGGGATCCGCGAGGCTGCCAGGTTCCACGCCAGGCATTCGTTCACCGGCACACCCAACAGCAGGGCCTGCGCGCGACTCTGATGGAGCTTCAGGAGTGGAGAGTGCTCACCGTGGGGTGAGTCCAGCCGGTGATCGGCCATCAGGTACTGGGCCCACCGGCCGGACGCGACAAACGAGTGCTGGGGGTGAGCACTGCGGACGCTGTTGCTGGCCTGATCGCGCCGAAGCCACTCTGCGAGTGACCCCGCCGAGGCCGAGACCGGGGTCACCAGGGGGTCGAAGGGCGGCATGTACGACCGGTAAACCTCCTGCGCGTCGGGTGTCAGACCGGCAAGGGCGCCCTTGGTGTACGCGGAGTTGAGGGAGTTCTCGGGAGTGGCGGCCGACATCACCACCGTGCCGTCCGGCCCCAGCACCTCATGGAGTGCTGCCATCAACTGCTCGGGGAGCACTGCCCTGATGGCCCGCTCCGACACCTGGACGAACAGCACTCCGCCGGGCCTGACGCCCAGGTCGCGCAGCTGGCGGCAGAGCCGGGTGTGGGAGTAGCCGACACTCTGCGGGGAGCTTGGGTCCGCCGTGGGGCGCAGCCTCGTGATCAGCGCTGCTCCGGTGGACCCGAGCATGCCGAACCAGGCCTGGACATCGCCGGATTCTCCGGTCGGCCGGAACGGTACGTACTCCAGCACCGTGGTGCCCTGACTGCCGGGCCGCATCTCCTGATGAACCTCGTCCGTGAGGAGGACAGCCAGCCCCTGGCCCGGAGCACCGAGTGCCCAAGGGAGGGCGTCGAGACCGTTCCACAGCCGCGACATGGCGGCGGTGCCCTTGCCCACCACGGCGCTGTCGAAGGGCGCGTGGCCGACAGCCAGGCAGAGTTGCCGCCCCGCGAGTTCTGCTCTGCGCCGACGAAGGTTGTCGACGAGGGTCGCCAGCTCCTCGACCCGGAAGGCAGCGGGGTGTTCGGGGTCGGTTGCCGCCCGCACCTGGGCACGGATTTCCGCGAGTTGACGCAGCCCGGCATCCGAGAGCGGACCCTGCCCTTCATGGTCGGGAAGCACCAGGACGTCGGCCGTCGCGGTCACCCGCCCGGCTGCCCGGTTGTTGTCCGAGCCCGGAGCCGGAACGAAGAGAGCGACGACGTGGACGTTCTGCTCCTTGTGTCGGAAGACCAGCGGTCCCATCGGGTTCTCGAAGCGGCCGACGAGCATCTGGATCCGGAGCGGGTGGTTCACCAGTGGGCCGACCGAGGCCGGCAGCGTCGGGTCGGCCTGAGAAGCCACCAGCAGCTCGAACGGCACCCCAGGTCCGCCCTCCCGCCGCCGACAGGACAGGTCAGGCCCTCCGTCCGGGTCGGATGCCAGGACCAGGGCCGGCCCCAGGAAATCGGCGAGGGCGTCCCGGACGTCGGCTTCCCGGACCTCTCCGCTCGCCACCTGCTGTGCGTAGCTGTGCGAGAACGAGACCAGCGCCAGGAGAATCGGGGCGATCTCGTCCGAGACCTGGATGCCTCGGGCTTCGAGTTCCGCCCGGAGTCCGAGGAAGTCCATCCGCACCTCGGCTCGGCTGTACTGCAGGGCCTGCCGGTTGCGCAGGATCGCGGGCACCTCCACCGGCCCGTGGGCCGACAGGCGAAAGCTTGCGCTCGACCCGGACGGGCGGCGGCGCGGCAGCCGCAGGAGGGTGTCCAGCCCGATGACGTCCGGTCCGCCGGGGATGCCTTCCTCGGCATCCTTCGCCAGGCTCCGGGCCAGGCTGAAGTCGTCGTCCGCACCCTGGCGCTCGGCGGAAAGAATCGCGACGGCACCGGCCAGCCGGGGGAGCCGCCGCTCGATCGGCCTCGCCAGCTGGGTCGCGTCGTTGCCGTCCATCATCAGCACGGTGGTGGCCGCCGGGCGGTTGTCCAGCAGGTCGCTGATCGCTTGCCGCACCCCACCGGGCGGCCCATCGTCGGAAACGGCCTCGGGGAAGTCTCCCTGCACGTACACCAGCAGCGCGTCCTCCGCTCCCAAGTCCGCGGCCGCCAGCAGGACTTGCACCTGCTCCGGGGTGCTCGCCCCGAGCAGGACGTGGCACCGCTCCGGCGGAAGGTTCCAGCTCATCGGCGAGGTCAGAACGGACTTGAGCTCGTCGAGGGACGTCCGCAGGTTCTCGGGCGAGTCGCGCTCCGCCGGCCCCGGGATCCCGATCAGTACCGCCGCGCTCCGCGCCGGATCGGGGAATCGGGGCGGCGCCGGTGTGGCCGGTCGCCCGCGTGGCGCTCTCCGGCGGGCGGGGGCGAGGAGGGTGAGCAGGTCGGCGGTGGCGGTGGCGAAGGGCTGGAGGTCGGCGGGGAGCTCGTCGAGGTGTTCGGGGGCGATGGCCGAGAAGGCGTGGCCGGGGCGGGGGTGGTGGGTGGCGAGGTGGTGGGTGAGGGCGGCGTGGACGGTCCAGGCGTCGTGGCGGGTGAGGTGGGGGGTGAGGGCGGCGCGGGCTTCGGGGTGGAAGGTGAGGGCGGCGGGGGTGCGGGTGTCGAGCAGGCCGGCGGTGAGGACTTCGGCGAGGTCGTCGGTGTCGGCCTCGGGGACGGCTTCCTGCCGGACCAGGCGCAGCAGCGGGAGGCTGAGGCGGCTGAACGGGCTGCACAGGGCGGCGAGTCGGCGGGCGGCGGGGGTGGCGGTGTGCAGGAACGCGGCGGCCCGGCGGGCGGGGTCGTCGGCATCGGTGGGGTCGTCGTCGGCGAACGGCGAGGTGAGGGTGCCGGTGGCGGGGACGAGGACGGCGTCGTGGCCGGCGGGGGTGCCGCGCATCATGGCGTCGGCCCAGCGGCGCAGCGAGTGCGGGGTGAGGGACGGGGTGGGCAGCGGCACCCAGCCGGCCTCGGGGCCGAAGGTGGCGGTGAGCATCAGTGGTACGGCGTGGGCGAGTTCGGTGTTGCGGGCGTCGGGTCGGCGGTGGCGGACCCGGACGGCGGGGAGGTCGAGGGCGGTGCGGTGGCGCAGGCGTCCGGGCAGCGGGTTGAGCAGGGCGACGGGGCCGTGGGCGCCCCAGGTGTGCAGGAGTTGCCAGATGGCGGGGGTGCGCCAGTGGGGTCCGGCGCAGTCGGTCAGGACGAGGAGGAGCCGGCGTTGCTGCGGCAGTCGGGCCGGGGGGACGGGGCGGCCGTGGGTGTCGGTGACGGTGGGGTGGGGGTCGAGGTCGAGGTGGAGTCGGCGGACCCGGCGGAATGCGCCGAGTCCGGTGAGCAGGGTGGTGAACTCGTCGAGGGTGTCCTGCCAGATCTCCATGGTGGGGCTGCGTTCGACGAGCACCACGACCTCGAACCAGCGTTCGGGCGTGGGGCTGAGCACGGGCAGGAGTTCACCCGTGCGGGTGTACGCGCTGACGGTCGCGTCGAGGTCCACGGTGCGCCGGGGGCCGTGCGGGTAGCGGCGTTTGAACGGGCGCAGGGCGCGGCCGGCGTCCAGGGCGTGCGGGAGGGCGCGGGCGGCGGCGACCTCGACGCGGGGCGCGGCGGGGTCGCCGGTCGGCGGTTCGTACAGCGGGGTGGCGGGCCGGTGCTCGGGTTCCTCGGGCGGTGCCTCGACAGCAGCGGAAGCTGCGGGGGCGGCGGGATGGGAGACCGAGAACGAACGCGGAACAGACGGGTCGGACAAATGGACTGGCGGGCCATCAGGCGCCAAACCGGCTGCGAGCCAGAGCGCGTCCGCCACCGCCGCGCCGTCGGTGTCGGGCGGCAGCAGCGCGGTCAGCTTCGCGACCAGCTCGGCGGTGTGGTCACGCACCGGACAGGTCCCGGAGCATCAGGTCGAGCAGCCTGCTGCGGCGCTCACCGGTCGGGGCGCCGGCGTCGGTCACCAGGCGTACGGCGTTCAGGAGTTGGTCGATCGCCAGCTGGTCGCCGCGGGCGACTCGCTCGGCGAACAGCGCGATCAGCGCGGTGGCATCGGGCGACAGCGGCGTCCCGTCCAGTCCGAGGTGGGCCTGGACGGCGCGGTGCAGGGTGTCGGCGGTGGGCCTGGGCATGTCGTAGCGGATGCAGCGGCGCAGGAACGGTGCGGGGAAGTCCCGTTCGCCGTTGCTGGTCATGACGATGAACGGGAAGGTGGTGCACTGCACCCGGCCGTCCTCGATCTCGGCGGTGTCGGTGGACACCCAGGTGCTGACGGTCAGCCGGCCGGCGGGCTGCCGAACGAGTTCGGGGATCTCGAAGGTGCCGGTCTCCAGGACGTCGAGCAGGTCGGCGGGCAGGTCGATGTCGCTCTTGTCGATCTCGTCGATCAGCAGCGCCCGGGGGCGCTCGCTGGGCAGCAACGCCGTTCCCAGTGGGCCGAGTTTGAGGAAGGACTCGATCGGGGCGGCGTCGCGTTCGGTGGCTTCGCCGATGCGCAGGGCGTGGATGTGGCCGAGTGCGTCGTAGCGGCACAGCGCGTCCGGGAGGGTGCTGCGGGAGGTGATGTGCCATTTCAGGACGGGGCCCAGCCGTAGTTCGGCGGCGACCTGTTCGATGACGGTCGACTTGCCGGTGCCGGCGCTGCCGGTGATGAGCAGCGGGCGGTGCAGGTAGAGGGCGGCGTTGACGGCGTCGGTGAGGCCCTCGGGCGGCAGAAAGGCGCGGTGCGGCTGGTGGGTGCCGAGGCGGCGCCAGGGCGGCGGGGGTGCGAGTGTCACCTCGCGGGGTTCGCCGTCGCCGCGGTAGTAGGTGTTCCAGGACATCAGGTGCTCCTCGGGGCGGGTACGGCGGCAGGTGCGGCGTTGAGCACGGCGGCAGGTGCGGCGGCGGGTGCGGAGCCGGGCTGGTGCCGGTCGTAGCGGGCGCAGAAGTCGAGCCACTCGACGTCGTGCCAGGCGGTGCGCAGCTGGGCGAGGCGGACCAGGTGGGCGTCGGTGACTGGGTCGGCCGGCGCGAGGTCGTCGGGGCCGGTGAGCATCCGGCGGTAGGCGGTGCCGAAGCGGGCGGGCAGGCCGTCCCAGAAGTGCCTCAGGCATTCCCAGTCGGCGGCCGAGGGCGCGCTGTCGGCGCGCGGCCACAGGACGATCGGGGCGTACGGGAGGAAGGCCTCGACCAGGTCGCGGACGGCGCTCGGGGCGGTGGCCCGGTCGGTGAGCAGGACGGCGGGCCGGTAGCGGCCCCGGCGCAGGTCGGTGCGCAGGGTGTCGAGGGGGGTCGCGGCGGGGTCGATCCGGGAGAGGGGCGGGCCTTGGCCGCCCGGGGCGCGCCGCAGCTCTTCGAGTTGGGTTCGGGCTCTGCGGTTCATGCCGCGCAGGTGGCCGGGTTCGACCAGCCGGCCGGCCCAGCGCAGTGCCACGGTGTGGTCGACGCCGAGGTGGTGGAGGCCGGTGAGGGCCTCCTCGGGGTGCCAGTCGAGCAGGACGGGGGCGTTCACCACCAGGTCGATGGTGCTGATCGGGCCGGTCGCGGTCGGCAGGCCGTCGGCCCAGTCGATGACCTCGGCCAGGGTTGCTTCGACGCCGGCCTGGTCGGGCGGGCAGGCGAAGTGCCGGTGGTCGACGCAGGCCGCTCCGTCGCGCACGCACACCGAGAGCGAGTCGGGCCAGTCGATCTGGGCGGCGTCCAGGCTGACCACCAGCCGGCGTTCGGACGCCTTCGCGCGGTGCGCGGTGTACCTGGCCAGGGCGTCGTTGAGGGCGATCTCGGCTTCGTTGTCGCGCGCCCAGTCGCCGATCAGCGCGTCCCGGGGGTCGCGGCCGCAGGCGTGGGCGGCGGCGACCAGGTACCAGGCGAGCGCGCCGTGCCGGGAGGCCGTGGCGGGTGCCAGCACCACGGCGTCCTCCAGCAGGTACTGGAGCAGCGTACGGTCGCCGAGCCCTTCGGGCGGCTCGACCGGGCCGGGCCGGTCCCCGATCCATTGGCGGTTGAACTCGGCGGCGAGCAGCCGCAGTTGGTCGGTGGTCAGGGAGGCTCCGGCGAGTTCGACCAGCACGTCGGCGGTGTCCATGGCGGCGAGGATGTCGTCGGCCGCGTCGTGCACCGGCCAGATCCCGGCCGCCGCGGCCTGGTCGGCGAGCGCGGCAAGGCCGTCGCGGGTGTGCGGCAGCGGGCCGGGCGGCGCCTGCGGCCACGTGCGCAGGGCTGCGGCGAGGATCTCGGCGCCCAGGGTGCCCGCCCTGCCGCCCGGTGGCCGGGCCGAGTGGCGGTTGCGGGCCAGCCAGAGTCCGCCGTCGGTCCCGTTGTAGGCGAAGTCGGCGGCCAGTTGGCGGTCCAGGGCGTCGCGGATGTGCGGGGCGAGCGCCCCGACCCGCAGCAACTCCCCTTCGCCCGGGAGCCCTTCGGCCAGCAGCGCGGCGAGGCGTCGGCTCAGCGCCAGGCCGAAGGCCCGTTCGTGGGCGGCGCAGGCGGCCAGGACGGCGACCTTCTTCGCGCCGACCCCGAAGCCGCCGATCAGGCTGCCGGTGTCGGGGAGCCCGGCCGCGGCGTGGCAGGTGTCGATCAGCACGACCAGCCCGGCGACGCCCGGGTGGTCGGCGGCCAGCTCGACCAGGTGGGCGACATCCACGCAGTCCAGGCTCTGGCCGTCCTTGCTGTCGGCCGCCATGTACCGGAGCCGGCCGGCGACCTGGCCGTGGCCGAGGAAGGCCAGCACAAGGGTGGCCCGGGCTTCTCCGGCGGCCGCGACGGCGGACCGCACGGCGCTGTCGATCTCCGCGCGCAGCACCCGGCCGGAGCGCAGGTGGGCGGCGTCCAGGCCGGGGCTGTCGGTGCAGCCGCCGATCGCCGGGTCGGTCAGCACGGTGTGCAGCTCGCCCGCCGCGGTCTCCAGGCCGTCCAGCTTGTTCTCCGCGCCGTCCGACTGGGTGGCGATCAGCAGCAGGTGCCTGGGCGGCGGCTGACGAACGCTCACTGCCGGGCGGCCAGGGCCGCCAGGGTGCGCATCACCGGTTCGGCCACCTCGGCGCGGCGCAGGTAGGTGGTGGCGTCGTGCGGCCACAGGGTGGCCGACTCCATCCGGTCGGAGAGCGGCTGCACGCCGCGGCTGTTCGGGGCCATCGCCTTGGCGAGGCGTCGCTTCGGGACCACCAGGTCGTCGCTGTCGCGGAAGTCCGCCCAGGCCTCCACCGTCTCCGGGGTGGCCGGCGGCCGGGGACGCAGCAGCGGCCACACAACGGCGTGGGTGGTGATCGGGGATCCGAGCGTGACGAACAGCGGTACGGCGCCCGGGTATTCGGCCAGCGCCTCGAGGGCGACGACCGTGCCGAGCGAGTGTGCCACCACGATCGCGGGCCGGGCCGGGTCCAGGCAGGCCAGTACCCGCTCGCGGACGCGCTGGTCCAGGGTCCTTCCGGCGGCGTCGGGTTGGTGCCTGCGCAGGTAGCGGCCCGGCTGGGAGACGATGCTGAGCAGCTTCTGCCGGCTGAGTGCCCGCAGGCCCACGTTCAGTCCGGGGACGGCGGCGAGTGCGGCGACGCCGGTGGCCAGCGTCCTGGCGACGTTCCCGAGGCCCTGCGCCTGCTCGTCCGGGCCGAGTTGGGCCCGGATCCGCCGCAGGTCGCGGTTGCCGCTGTGCTGGGGCAGTTCGAGGAGCTCCTCGACGAACTCGGCCAGCAGGCCGAGCATGATCGCGTCCTGCTCCTCGTCCCCCTCCCCCGGCCCGCCCGCGCCCTGGGCGTCGCCGGCGTAGAACAGGTCTCCGTAGTGGGCGAACGAGGCGTCGGCGGACCAGTCCATGGTCAGCGCGGAGATCTCCTCGGCGTAGCCCGCCGCACGGGCCCCGTCCGCCAGCGCCCGCTTCCACTCGGTGAGTTCCGCCTCGGGGTCGCGCGGCCGGCCGATCCCGTGCACGAACACCAGCTGCGGCTTGACCCGATCGACTGCCACTGCCCGCTCCCACCCACCAGCCCGGCCCCGACACTCGCGCACGCGAGGAGTGCCACGGTACCAACTGGCGGGCCACACCCGGAACCTGACGGTACGGCGGCTGCCCACTCGGCCTTCGGCGGCCGGGATCGACGGATTGGTGCAGCACGTCGGCGGGCGGGGCGGCCACCTCCAGGTCGTGCTCGAAGTACGGGAGTGCGGAACGTGCCGGCGGTCCAGGCGCGGGCGCGTTCGCCGCCGGTGGTGGCGGGGGAGGCGGTGATGACGGCGACCGGCTTGCCCGCCCGCAGGCTTCCGACGATGCTCTCCCCCGGCCTCCGTTACGCCTTGCGCCCATGGTGCCGTGCCGGGGAGTGCCTCCGACTGTGCCGGCGGCCACCTGGCGGCCCGGGTGTGGGTGCCGGGTGCGCCAGGTGGCCGCGGGCTTTCAGGTGGCCAGGAAGCGTTCGTGGAAGACCTGGCAGTCGGGGGCGGCCCGGCGGACCGCGTCGATCATCGGCGGGGGCCCGCAGACGTAGAGGTCGGGGGCGGGGCCGGTGTGTTCGGCGAGGGCCCGGGCGAGCAGGTCGGCGGGGGTGCCGATCGGGCCGGTCCAGGTCGGGTCGGGCTCACGGACGCAGAACTCGTGGCGGAAGCCGGGCAGTTCGGCGGCGACCGCCTTGAGCTCGGCGTCGCCGAACAGTTCCTCGGGCGTGTTGACGCCGAGGAACAGCCGGGCCGGCTGCGGGTCCTGCCACTCGGCCATCTGCCGGGCCATCGCGAGCAGCGGGGCCAGGCCGGTGCCGCCGGCCAGCAGCCAGCGCGGGCGCAGCCCGGTCTCGTGCAGGCCGAAGGCGCCTTGCGGGCCGTGCACCGTCAACGGGTCGCCTGGGCGGAGCCGTTCGGCGAGCGCCCCGGAGAAGGCGCCGCCGGGGCGGAGCCGGATGAAGAACTCCATCCGGCCTTCCCAGTTGCCGGTGTTGGCGAGCGAGTAGGCGCGTTTGACGCCGGTGCCGGGCAGTTCGAGTTCGACGAACTGCCCGGCGTCGAACTGGCAGTCGGGGCTGTCGGTGAGGGTGACCTCCAGCCGGACGGTGTCCCGGGCGACGGCGGTGACCGACGCCACCTCGGCGGCCCGCTGCGGCACCCCGCCGTACAGGATCCGCGACTGCGGGTAGGGCAGTTCGGCGGTGAGCGGCCCGCACGGCACGGTGCGGCACAACAGCACGCCGCCGCAGGAGAGTTGTTCGGGCGACAGGGCCTGCTCGCTGTGCGGGCCGAGGTGGTACTCGCCGGAGGTGACGGTGGCGTGGCAGGAGCCGCAGGTGCCCTGCTTGCAGGAGGCGGGCAGCGCGGCCCCGGCCTCGGCGGCCGCCTCCAGTACGGTGCCGCCGGGCGGGCAGCACAGCTCCAGCCGGGCGCCGTCGGTGGTGGTCAGCACCACCTGGTGGCCCGCTACTTGCTGCTCCGTCATTTCGCGGCCGTTTCCAGCGCGGCGGCGAGGTCGGCGGCCGGGTCGCCGACCAGCCGCAGGTCGAAGCGCTGTACGAGGGCGTCGATCAGGTTCGGGGTGAGGAAGCCCGGCAGCGTCGGGCCGAGGTGGATGTTGCGGATGCCGAGGGCGAGCAGGGCGAGCAGCACGGCGACGGCCTTCTGCTCGGTCCAGGACAGCACCAGGGTCAGCGGCAGGTCGTTCAGCTCGCAGTCGAACGCCTCGGCGAGGGCGGCGGCGATCCGGATCGCCGAGTGGGTGTCGTTGCACTGGCCGAGGTCGAGCAGCCGCGGGATGCCGTCGATGTCGCCGAAGTCGTGCCCGTTGAAACGGTACTTGGCGCAGCCCAGGGTGAGGACCACGCTGTCGGCGGGCGCGCCGACCGCGAAGTCGGTGTAGTAGTCGCGTCCGGGGGTGGGCCCGTCGCATCCGCCGACCACGAAGAAGTGGCGGATCGCGCCGCTGCGGACGGCGGCGGTGACCCGGTCGGCGACGGCGAGTACGGCGTCGGCGCCGAAGCCGACGGTGAGCATCCGCTCGGGCTCGCCCTCCGGTTCGGCGGGGAAGCCGGGCAGCGCGCGGGCGGCCTGCAGGACGGGGCCGAAGTCGCCCTGGGCGAGGTGGCGCACGCCGGGCCAGCCGACCGGGCCGGTGGTGAAGATCCGCCGCCGGTAACCGGCGTGGGGTTCGATGATGCAGTTGGAGGTCATCAGGATCGGGCCGGGGAACGCGGCGAACTCGCGCTGCTGGTCCTGCCAGGCGCCGCCGTAGTTGCCGACCAGGTGCGGGTAGGCCTTCAGCGTCGGGTAGGCGTGCGCGGGCAGCATCTCGCCGTGGGTGTACACGTTGATGCCCTGGCCGGCGGTCTGCTCCAGCAGTTGCTCCAGGTCGTGCAGGTCGTGGCCGCTGACCAGGATCGCCTTCCCGGCGACGGGCGTGGTGCGCACCGCGGTGGGCTGCTGGGCGCCGTACGCGCCGGTGTTGGCGGCGTCCAGCAGTTCGATGGTGGCGAGGTTGAGCCGGCCGAGGCCGACCGCGCGTTCCACCAGGTCGGCGGCGTCGGTGGGTTCGCCCGCGAGGTAGGAGAGGGCGCTCTCCACGCCGCCGAACACCTCGGCGCTCTCCTTGCCGAGGACGTGCGCGTGGTGCGCGTACGCGCAGATGCCCTTCAGTGCGTACAGGTGCAGCGCGCGCAGGCCGACCACGTCCGGTCCGACCAGGGCCAGGCCGGCGTCCACGCCCACCTCGGCGGCCTGGCGCATCAGCGCGTCCGGGTCGTCGGCGGGCTGCCAGGCCGCGGGGCCGGTCAGTTCGCGCGGTTCCTGTCCGGCGGCGCGGGCGGCCCGCTGGTAGGCGGCGCGGGCGCGGTCGCGGTGGGCGACGGCCTGCTGGATCAGTGCGCCGAACCGCGACGGGTTGAAGTTCACGTTGGTGAGGGTGGTGAACATCGCGTACAGCAGGAACCGCGACGCCTCGTCGTCCGCCGCGCCGAGGGTGCGCGCCTCGGCGGCGTACTGGGCGATGCCCTTCGCCGCGTGGATCAGCAGGTCCTGCAGGTCGGACGTGGCAGCGTCCTTGCCGCAGTTGCCGATCGCGCCCGCGCACCCGGGAACCGTACCGGTACGGTCGGTCTGCTCGCACTGGTAACAGAACATGCGGTCCTCCTGGACTCGTGCACCTCGCCCCGGGGCCGGCGGACCCCCCGCACGGGCGTGCCTCCACGCTACGAACCCCGCCCGTGCCGTCGCAGGTCCCGTACGTCCCCGCGCCCCGGGCCGTCCGGCCCCTCCGCGCGGCCCGCGCGGGGCCGCAAGTCCTTTGCCGCGCCCGGCCCGTGGCCGCCGCTCGGCTCCGCTGGCGACGGGCGTCCCGTGGCTGTTGATCCGTTGTTGATCGGCGGAGGCCAGCATGGGAGACGTGCCGGTCCCGGGGGTGGGTTCGAGTGGTGGCCGGCCGTCAGTTTCGGCGCGGTACCCGCTGCGGGGCCGCCGAGATCACGGGGAACAGATCATGCGTATCCGTCAGCTCTCCGCCGCCGCCGTGGTGGCGGCCCTGGGCGTGTCCCTCACCGCGTGCGCCGACGACCGGCCGTCCGGCCCTGTCGCGCCCGCCGGGCCGGTGGCGCCGGTCGCGGCGGAACTCCCGGTGTCGCCCGTGGTGGCGAGCTCCCCGGCCGCGAAGGGGACCCGCCCGTGCACGGCGGCGGACCTGCGGGCGACGGTGGCGGCGGCCTCGGTGGTGCCGGCCTCGGACGGGCCGGTGGTGGAGCGGATCGAGCTGGCCAACCGGGGCACCGCCACCTGCACCATGCAGGGTTTCCCGGGCGTCGATCTGGTGAGCGGGGAGACG
This sequence comes from Kitasatospora sp. NPDC059673, assembly GCF_042734215.1. Taxonomy (NCBI): domain Bacteria; kingdom Bacillati; phylum Actinomycetota; class Actinomycetes; order Kitasatosporales; family Streptomycetaceae; genus Kitasatospora; species Kitasatospora sp. NPDC059673. The sequence continues at coordinate 472,512 of NZ_JBHWEN010000002.1, forward strand.
ACCTGGAGTCTGCCGCGCTCCCGTTCGGCGCAGGCCCGGACGGTGACGCTGCCGCCCGGCGGGACGGCGTACCTGCTGATCGACTACCTGCCCTACCGGGGGCGCGGGCAGCGCGGCCAGGACGAGTTCAAGGTCACCTCGATGGTGCTGACCCCGCCGAACGACACCGGCCGGCTCACCGTCCACTGGGAGGGCGCCAACCCGCAGGACCGCCGCACCGCCCCTCAGCCGGGCACCCAGGTCCGTCCGATCGCCGCCACCCGCTGAGCGGCGATCTGTCGGAACGTCAGGACGCGGACGGGGAGTTCGGGTCGGGACGGATCGCGCCGAGGATGGGCAGCATGGTGACGGGGGCGAGTTTGATCACCGTCCCGGCGTGCGGGGCGTGCACGACGGTGCCGCCGCCCAGGTAGAGCGCGACGTGGCTGGCGTCGTTCTGGTAGATGACGAGGTCGCCGGGCCGCAGTTCGCGCAGCGGGATCCGGTGCAGCGCGGCCCACTGCTCCTGGCTGGTGCGCGGGATGGTGACGCCGGCGGCCAGCCAGGCCTGCGAGGTGAGGCCGGAGCAGTCGAACGCGTCGGGGCCGGTGCCGCCCCACAGGTACGGCTTGTCGCGCTGGTCGAGGGCGAAGGCGATGGCCTGGCGGCCGGCCTCGGACGCGCTGCCGCCGGGGCCGAACACCCCGGCGGCGAGCATCTGTTGGCGGGACTGGTCGGCGCGGTCGTAGTCCAGCTGCTCCAGCAGTTCGAGCTGGTCGGCGGGGGTGGAGTCGAGCAGCTGGGCGGTGCGGTCGGCGGCGGTGCGGGCCTGGTCCAGGGCCTGCTGGGAGTCCTGCGCGGCGGCGGCCGCCGACTCCTCGGCCTGCCGGGCCTGGTCGGCGGCCAGCACCAGCCGTCCCCGGGCCTCGCGCAGTTCGCTCAGCACCTCGGCGGCGCTGTGGGACCCTTCGAACGCCTGGCGCCGGCGGCCGAGGAACTCCTCGGGCCGGTCGGAGAGCAGCAGCCGGGCCAGCGGGCCGAGCGAGCCGAGCGGGCCGTTGCGGTACTGCTCGCCGACCAGCCGCTCGGCCTGCGTCTCGGCCTCCGCGACCCGGGCCCGCTCCCGGTCGGCCTGCACCGCCGCGTCCGCGGATTCCTTTTTCCTGCGGTCGAGTTGGGCACCGGCGGCGGTGGAGCGCTGCTCGGCCGTCTCCGCCGTGTGCCGGGCCTGCGCGAGGTCCTGGGCCAACTGGTCGAGTGCCGCCCCGGCGACCGCGCTCTCGGGGGCCTCCCCGGCGGCCTCGCTCTCGGGTGCCTCCCCGGCCTGCTCGCCGCCGGCTGCTTCGCCGGCGGACTCGTTGTCGGGAACGGGCAACGGCTCGGCGCCGGCGGGTGCGGCGATCGTCAGCAGCAGCGCCACGACCGGCGCGACCACCGCCGACCGCCAGGACCGGGAGGTGCCACGGGACATGGGAGTCCACCGCCCTAGCTACAAACTGCACCGGACGCGCCACCGACCGGTCGGGTCCCCCGGGACCCACCGGCCGCCGCGCATCCATCGGATGATCGGAACCCGGCCACTGTGCCACCCGCCCCGCCCACTCCCCCGCAGGCCGACCCCGACACCCCCCACATCTCACCTGGCCGGCGCAGCCTCCTCCGCGACCGCCCAGCCCAGCTCGCGGGCCCGCTCGGCGACGGTGCCGTGGTGCGCGGTGGCGCTGAGCGCCGCGACCGTGGCCCTGGTCAGCGGGGCGCCCGCCATCACCGCCGCCACCGCGTCCCGGTCCACGGGCCGCTCGTAGTAGTCCTCGGCGAAGCTCAGGTACCCGTCCGTGCTCCCGTCCACCAGGAGGTCGAACAGCCAGCCCGCGCCGTCCGACTCGCCGGGGCCGAACCGAACCGGCCCGCACCGCCACGCGCTGTCGCCGGCCTCGCGCCAGACGCACACCGAGGCGTCGAAGAACCCCTCGAACCGGAACGCCGGATCCTGCGCGTAGTGCGCGAGCGAGGCGGGCAGGCCGTCGAGCAGCCCGGGCCAGTGCGCGCGGTCCTCCTCCCGCCACGGCGTCGCGGCGCTCTCGTGGTCGAAGCCGTGAAGGAACACCCCGGCGGCCGGGTCGAACACGATCGCGTACCGGTCGCCCCCGCCGTTGTCCATGCACGCCAGATCCACGCCCTCCCGCCAGCCGGGCAGGTACGTGTGCCTGGGGTCCGACGGGTCGAGGACCGCGTCGAGCAGGGCGATCGCCCGGCAGCGGGCGCGCAGCACAGCCGGTTCGGGCAGCAGGGGCAGCAGGTCGTGAACGTTCATGGCGGCCATTCAACAGTGCGTCACCGACAGCGCTGACCTGCGCGTTCGCTCCGCCCGGGGGCGGGGGCGCCGGGCCCGTGGTTACGGTGGGCACATGACCGATCGTCAGCACCCGGGATACCTGGGGGCGGCGGGCGCGTTCGCCGTCTGCATGGCGGGCACCACGCTGCCCACGCCGCTGTACGGGCTGTACCAGGAACAGATCGGCTTCTCCGAGCTGATGGTGACGGTGGTGTTCGCCATCTACGCGTTCGGGGTGATCGGCGTGCTGCTGCTGGTCGGCAACGTCTCGGACGCGGTGGGGCGGCGCCCGGTGCTGCTGGTCGGCCTCGGCTGCGCGGCGGCGGCCGCGGTCGCGTTCCTGGCCGAGGGGGGTCTGCCGCTGCTCTGCCTGGGCCGGCTGCTGTCCGGACTGTCGGCGGGCCTGTTCACCGGCACCGCCACCGCGTACGTGCTGGAACTCGCCCCGCCCGGCCGCCGCGCCCGCGCCGGGTTCGTGGCCACCGCTGCCAACATGGGCGGTCTCGGCCTCGGACCGCTGCTGTCCGGGCTGCTCGCCGAGTACACCTCGCACCCGCTGACGCTGCCGTACCTGGTCCATCTGGTGCTGCTGGCGGCCTCGTTCGCCGTCACCTGGTCGCTGCCGGAGACGGTCGCGGACACCGTCCCACTGCGGGCGGCGCGCCCCCGGCGGCCGAGTCTGCCGCCGCAGGTGCGCGGAGTGTTCGTGCCGGCCGGGATCGCCGCGTTCGCCGGGTTCTCGCTGCTCGGGGTGTTCACGTCCGTCAGCCCGGCGTTCCTCGCCGAGAGCCTGGACGTGCACAACCACGCCGCGGTCGGCGCGATCGTCTGCCTGGCGTTCTTCGCCTCCACCGGCGGCCAGCTGCTGGTGCCCCGGCTGGGCGCGGCCCGGGCGATCCCGCTCGGCTGCCTGGTGCTGATCGCCGGACTCGGCCTGCTCTCCCTCTCCCTCGCCACCGGCACCCTTGCGCCCCTCGTGCTGGCGGCGCTGGTCGGCGGCACCGGCCAGGGCATGGGGCTGCGCGGTGCGGTCGACGAGGTCGCGGACGCGTCCCCGGCCGGGGAGCGCGGCGGGGTGCTGTCGGCGCTGTTCGTGGTGGCGTACTTCGGCATCTCGGTGCCGGTGATCGGCATCGGCCTGCTCAGCGGCCCGCTCGGCCTCACCCACGCGGGCCTGGTCTTCGCGGCCTGCATGGCCGCCCTGGCGGCGGCCTCCGGCGCCTACCTGCTGCGCCGTGGGTCCTGACCGGGCCCGGTGACGACAGGTCTGATTGCTGTGACCGAGGAGGACGGGCGAGGAACGGTCGGGGGCGGGCTGTGGGGGCGCTGCTGGCGGCGATCGGCGCTGCTGACGTGCGCACCCGGGGTGGCAGCAGCCGACCGCACACCGGGCCGGAGCACAACTCCCGGCGCCGGCCGGGCCGTTCGCGGTCGTGGGCACCGCCCCGGTCCGGCGGCGAATCGTCGACGCGGTTGATTCACCCACCGGGTGCGCCGAGCCGGGCCTGGCGGGTCTCGGCACCACGCCGCGTCAGTGAGTCAACTCCGGGAACCCCTCGAGACGCTCGCCGACCCGCTCCCGCAGCAGCAGGTACTCCGCCCACCGCCGACGGGTCGGCCCGGCCGGGCGCTCGACAACCCGCGCCTCCGTCACGGTCTCCCCCGCCCGGAACTGCTCGAGCGTCAGGTCGAGCTCCACCCCGCTCGGCAGCCGGTTCCACCAGTGGAACCCCCGCTGCTCGCCCTCGCAGTGCACCTCCCCGACCAGGAGATCCCCGCCGAAGATGTCGTGCACCACGAGCGCCGTGATGTCGCACTGGCCCCACGCCGGATTCTCGGGCTGCCACCCGGCCCGCTCCAGGTCGTCGGGCGAGCAGGTGTCGGCGGCCCAGCTGGCGCGCAGCGCCCTGTCGAGGTCGAGCAGATTCCACGGGATCATCCCGGCAGCATGGCAGCCGCCACTGACAATCCGGCCCGGCCGGCCGTCAAAGCCTCCCCGCACCACGCTCCCGCCCGGGTGGAGGACGGTCGGGCCCGCGTGCCGGGCCTCGCAGGCGGAGACCCGGTGCGCGGGAGAGCGGGTGTCAGGAGGTCTTGGTGATGAGCAGCACGGTGTACACCCCGCACTGGGAGCCGTTGACCTGGTTGCTGACCACCCAGCCGGCCGGGATCGGGGACGGGCCGCAGACCACCATGCTGGTCTGCGTGGTCACCTTCACCAGGGTGTACATGGTGTACGTCCCGCACTGCCCGGAGCTGCCCGCCTGGGTGATCACCCAGCCGGCCGGGATCGGCGACTGTCCGCAGACGGTCAGGGTGGTCTGGGTGGTCACCTTCGTCAGGGTGTTGACGTTGTACGCGCCGCAGACCGAACTGCCGCTCTGCACCTGGGTGATGACGTATCCGGCCGGGATCGCGGACTGCGCGCAGGCCTGGATCGACGGTTGGTCGGCGAGCTTGACGAGCGAGTACACCTGGTAGCTGCCGCAGCCGGCCAGATTCTGCATCGCGGTGATCACCCAGCCGTCGGGGACGCGCGAGTTGGCGCACACCTGGAGCGAGGTCTGGGTGGTCACCAGCGTCACCGTGAACGTCCCGTACGAGCCGCAGGCGGGCGAGTTGGGCTGGATCGCGGTGACCACCCAACCGGGCAGGATCGCGGACTGGCCGCAGTCCTGGAGCGTGGTCTGGGTGGTCACCTTCAGCAGCGAGTACAGCGGATAGTTGCCGCAGCCCGCGCCGTTCTGCGAGGAGGTGATCACCCAGCCGTTCTGGATCGGCGAGATCGCACACGCCTGGTACGAGGTCGCCCCCGGCGGGATCAGCGTGACGGTGTACGTCCCGTAGGTGCCGCAGGCGGAGGAGACGGTCTGGATCGCGGTGATCACCCAGCCGGGCAGGATCGCGGACTGGCCGCAGTCCTGAAGCGTGGTCTGGGTGGTCACCTTCAGCAGCGAGTACAGCGGGTAACTGCTGCCGCAGGTCGGGCCGTTCTGCATTGCCGTGATCACCCAGCCGGCGGGCACGGGCGAGTTGGAGCAGGCCTGGATGGTGGTGGCGTCGCCCAACTCCGTGATGGTGAACAGCCCGTAGCCGCTGCACCCGGCCCAGTTCTCGCTGGTGATCACCCAGCCGGCGGGCACGGGGGTGTAGCCGCAGATGGTCGTCGTCGCTCCCTGCGCGGCGGCCGGAGCCGCGTCTGCGGGTTGTGCCGTCAGTGCGACGGCGCCCAGCAGGACGGCCATCACCGCGATCCATCGGGTCAGTGCCTGCCGAATTCGTCTCATCTCCGTTGCCCCTCCTGGTCGGTGTCCGGAGCGGCGAGCCTGACAGGCCGCCGGGCCCGTGAACAGACCGCCTCCCACCTGCTGCGACACCGCCGGAACACGGCCGAAAACCGTTCGCCCACCCGTGTACCGCTGTGTACCGCCGCCGCGCTCCGCCGCACCTCGCCTGCCCGCCCGACAAGCCGAACGGGACACCGGGGCCGATGACCGAGCACTGCTGCGGGACGACGACCGACCGGGGCGGGCGCCTGCCGGAGTCGCTGCGCGAGCGGTGGTACGGCACGCGGGAGCGCCTCGGGATCGACCCGTGGGGAGGACGAGATCCCGGCCGAGTTCGAGGACGGCAGCCGGCCGACCGCGCATCCCTGCGCCCAGCAGGACTCCCACCTGCGGCTGCGCGGGAGGGACCAGGCAGAATCGGCGTCATGCGTACCCTTCTCGTCATCGGCATCGGTGCAGGCGATCCCGACCACCTCACTCTGGAGGCGGTCAAGGCGATCGGCCGCACGGATGCGTTCCTGCTGCTGGACAAGCCCGAGGAGCGCCAGGACCTGATCCGGCTGCGGCGCCGGATGATCGCCGAGCACGGGCGGCCCGGGCACCGGGTCGTCGAGCTGATCGACCCGGCGCGCGACCGTGGCACGGCCGCGTACCGGGAGGCCGTCGAGGAGTGGCGGGAGCGGCGCGCCGACCTGGTCGAGCAGGCGGTGATCGAGGAACTGGCGGACGGTCAGACCGGCGCCCTGCTGGTCTGGGGCGACCCGGCACTGTACGACAGTGTGATCGCCGTCCTGGACCGGATCCTGGCGCGCGGCCGCACCGAATTCGACTACACCGTCATCCCCGGCATCAGCAGCATCTCCGTCCTGGCGGCCCGTCACCGCACCACCCTGACCCGCACCGCGCGGCCGGTTCGGATCACCACCGGGCGCCGCCTGGCCGCCGAGGGCTTCGGCCCGGGCTCGGAGGACGCGGTGGTGATGCTGGACGGGCAGGCGGCCTTCACCAAGATCGACCCGGCGGGCGTGCACATCCACTACGGCGCCTACCTGGGCACCGAGGACGAGATCCTGGCCGCCGGCCCACTCGCCGAACAGGCCGACCGCATCGCCGAGTTGCGCGAACAGGCCCGCGAACGCAAGGGCTGGATCATGGACAGCTACCTGCTGCGCCGCACCGAGGACTGATCCCCGCCCCTCCCCCGGAGTGGACGGGCCCGGAGCCCGAACTCCCTCACCCGTCCGCTCCCTTCGACGCCCTCCGCGCCACTCGGCGCGGGCCACCGGGGCTCGCCCGGCGCCGCGCGCTCCAGGCAGCCACCTGCTGCTCGCGGTCGCCGCCCTCCACGCCGTCCACCGGGACCCGGCAGCGCCCTGGAGGACTCCGCCGCCGGGACCCGTGCGCGCGTTCACCTGTGCGCGGCCGCCCCTACGACCTGGCCGGCAGGACGTTCTCCCGATAGGACTTGCCCGGGTCCTGCGGATCCGTCGCGGTGTTCCCGCGCGGCGCGAAGTCGCAGGCGATGTAGGTGTCGAACCAGAAGAAGCCGTCCTTGTCGGGGCCGCCGTCGCGCGGTCCGCCCACCCGGGCGCAGCCGATCTTCGTCGTGGACTTCCACACCAGCTGGGTGAAGTTGCCGGTCTCGCGGGAGAAGCCGGGCTTGCTGTAGTCGTAGTGCGCGCTCCCCTCGTACCAGGCGTCCACCGCGACCCTGCAACTGTCCGGCGCATAGCCGCTCCCGGGGTTCTCACCGGCGAACGAACTCCAGCTCAGGGTCTCGCCGTACCCACGGGCAAGGCCGTCGTGCTGGAAGCCGCCCGGCTCCGACACCTTCTGCGCCCGGGACTTGGCGTATTCCACGATCTGCGGATCGACGGTGAGTGGAGGTGCCTGATGCTTGGCCCGGTAGGCGTTGATGGCCGCGAGGCAGTCGTTCTGGAACCCGCTGTCGGTTCGGTCCGTGAACGCCCGCCGCACCGGACCGGCAGCCGTCGCGGGCTGCATCACCGTCATCACGGCCACGGCCGCCGCAGCCGCGGCCAGGGCAACCCTGCGGACCTGAGATGCAATCAAGGAGTCCTCCTACTCGCGCTGATCCTGCCACCCTGACTAACGCCCCGACCGCCACCAGGGCACGGCCCCCGCAGGCCCTGCCGCTTCCTCGTCACCATCCGGTCGTTCGGAGCCGCGCCGCTGGCGTGCACGCGGCCTCGCGGGCCCGGGGTCACCCTCCTCGGCGTCACCCGTGCAGGTGAACGCGGGGGTCGCTGAAAGCTGTGCACCGGCGTACCGTCGGGGGTCTCGTCAATCTGACGCAGCATCAGAATTGCGGGACGCCAATCCTGTTGCCGGTCCGGCGCGTCTGCGCGTTGCGGGGCGCGCAACACCCTCACGATCCGGCATGCTGCTGTCCACCCCGGCGCAGCGGCGGCCGGGGTTGGCGCGACCGGACCGTGACGGGCCGGCGGGTACGGGTGGAGGATTCGGGTGCGGCGTACATGGCGACCCGGCGGATCGATGAACGGCCGACGGGGGTGCGGAGCGTGATGGCAGGGCCTGTCCGGGACGGCGGGCTCCAGCCGCTGGATCGTGAACTGAACAGGGAGTGCCGGGAGTTCGCCGAATCATTGCGCGAACTGTTCCTGGAGCTCGGCATCTCGGTGCGCCGGTACGCCACCCGCTGCTACCTCAACCCGGGCACGCTGTCCCGGTACTTGGCGGGGTCGCGGATCGCACCGTGGCAGTTCGTCGAGGAGTTGCTGCACCACCTCGACGAGGACTGCGGCACCCGACTCGACCCGTCGGCCCTGGAGGGGCTGCGCCGCAGGCACGTGGCGGCGCTGCGCACGGCGGCGTCGATCGGCCGGGCGGTGCAGCAACTGGAGGACCAGTTGCAGGCGGCGGACCGGGAGGCCCGCCGGGCGGGGGCGCGCGAGGAGCAGCTCGACCACGCGCTGGACGACACTCGGCAGAGCATCGCCGACCTGGACGCCCGGCTGGTCCGCCTGGAGTCCCGCCCCCTCCTGCCCGCACCGCAGGACCGCACCGAACAAGCCGAACGCGCCGGGCACACCGGGCACACCGGGCAGGCCGAGCAGGCCGGGCACACCGAGCAGGCCGAGCAGGCCGAACCACTCTCGGCGCCGGACCGGGATGCGCTGCTCGCCGAGCGCGACGCGCTCGCCCGCGAAGTGGAGCGGCTGGCCGAGGAGTTGGCCCGCGCCCGGGAGCGGGCGGCGTGCGCGGAGACCCGCTGCGACCTGTTCGAGCGTCAACTCGCCCTGGTGGAGCAGCAACAGGGCCTCGCGGAGATCCCGTTGCAGCCCGCACGTCCGCCGGCTCCGCCCGCTCCCCCGGCTCCGCCGGGCCCGTCGAACGAGGGCCCGCCGCCGAAGGTGCTGCTGGTGGACGACCGGCCGGACAACCTGATGGTGCTGGAGGCCGTCCTGGGGCCGCACGGGCACCGGCTGGTGCGGGCCGCGTCGGGGCCGGACGCGTTGCGGGCGCTGTTGGAGCCGGACGAGTTCGCGGTGATCCTGCTGGATGTGCAGATGCCGGGGATGGACGGCTACGAGACCGCCGCGCACATCAAGCGCCGGGCCCGTACCCGCGACATCCCGATCATCTTCGTCACGGCGATCGGCACGGACCCGGACCACTCGATGCGCGGCTATGCGGCGGGTGCGGTCGACTTCATCCCGAAGCCTGTCGATCCGTGGGCGCTGCGCGCGAAGGTCGCCGTGCACGTCGAGCTGCACCGCGAACGCCGCCGCCACACCGCGCTCCCGGCGCCGACCCGGCACACGATCTCGGCGGCCACCGGGACGGCGATCCCGAAAGCCGGTGCTCCTTCAGTGAGTTGACCGTCCGTCGGGGACCCAGTTGCCGTGCAGGCCGAGCGGCACCCGGACCGGCAGGTGGATGCGGGCGACGGGCTCGCCGGCGAAGTCCTGCGCGGCGAGGATCACCAGGTCGGCCGCGCCGCGTTCGGGGTTGTGCGCGTAGGCCATCACGTAGCCGTCGTCCTCGGCGGTGGGCGACTCGGCGGGGACGAACACGCCCTCGCCGACGGCCCCGTACCGTCCGAACTCGTGGGCCTCGACGGTGCCGCGCAGCAGGTCGTGCTTGAGCAGGGCGCTGCTGAACCCCTCGTCGGGGCGCGGGTCGTCGGGGCCGGTGGGCGTGGCGTACAGCTCGGCCACGGCGGCGTAGCCGTAGCGGTGCGGGCGGGCGACCCGGCGGGGGTCGACGCGCGGGAACTCCTGGGTTCGGTCGTCCAGCCGCTCCTCGCGGATCCTGTTCGCCGCCAGGTCGATCCGCCAGCGGTCCAGGGTGGGGCGGCTGCGGCCGAAGTCCCGGATGCTGAAGCCCTCGGGGTGGCGGACCACGTCGATCACCACCTCGGTGCCGTCCTCGTACGCGTTGAGGGTGTGCCCGACCAGGCAGGGGGCGACGTCGAACCAGCGCACCGGCCCGCCGCCGCGCGGCATGATGCCGACCCGCGCCTGGTGGGTGTCGTCCCAGGTGAACGGCACGCCGGTGGGCAGGTGGGCGGGGCTGAACACCACGGGGGCGTCGAACAGTACGACGTAGTGCTCGGTCAGCGCGAAGTCGTGCATGTACGGGTTGCCGGGGGTGTGGATCAGCGTGGTCCGGCGGACGGTGCCGTGGTGGTCCATCACGATGTGCTGGACGTACTCGGTGCCGTACAGGAACGCCAGCGAGTGCAGTTCCCGGGTGTGCGGGTCGAAGACGGAGTGCGCGTTGGCGCTGTAGCCCTCGGGGGTGGCGCCGAGCTCGCAGGGACCCAAGGTGTCGAGTTCGTATCCGAGTTCGTAGGGACGTATGCCGCCCTCGATCAGCGCGAAGGTACGGCCGTTCAGCCCGGCGACCTGGACGTTCGGCGCGAAGTCCAGCCGCGGATCGACGGGTGTGCCGCGGTGCGGCTCGCCGAGGTGGTCGGCGACGGCGCCCGAGCGCACCCAGCGGTTGCGGTACCACTCGGCACGGCCGTCGCGGATCCGCACGCCGTGCACCATGCCCGGGCCGAGGGTCCAGATGTGCGCGGCGGGGTCCTCGATGCCCAGCGCGTTGGGGCCATTGCGCAGGTAACGGCCGTTCAGGTGGGCCGGGATGCGGCCGGTGACGGGAAGGCCGTGGGCGGTGACCTCTTCGGTGACCGGGGCGAAGCTGCCCGTCAGATAGCGGTTGATCGTCATGCCGGCTGTCCTTTTCCGTGCGGTACGTGCGGTTCGTGCGGTGCGCGCAGTCCGTGCGAGGCGCGCGGTCCGTGCGGTTCGTGCGGTGCGCGCAGTCCGTGCGAGGCGCGCGGTTCGTGCGGTGCGGTTCGACGAGGGACGGTCACTGCGGCTCGGCGAGGAACGCCCGCCCCACCGCCGCCATCAGCGCGTCGAAGCGGTGGGCGGCGCTCTCCGGCGGGAAGTGGCCGGCGAGTTCCAGGCTCACCGCGCCGTGGGCCGCCGCCCAGAGGAGCTTGGAGATCTCGTGTGCGTCGCCGGGCGCGAAGACGCCCGCGTCGATGCAGGCCTGGACGGCCGCCACCGAGGCGTCGAAGGCGTGGTCGGCGGTGGCGAGCGCCTCCGGTCCGGGCTGGTAGCCGGGCACCGCCTGCTCGAACATCACCCGGTAGTAGGCGGGTTCGGCGAGGGCGTGCGCCCGGTACGCGGTGCCGAGGTCGTTCAGTGCGGTCAACGGGTCGTCGGCGCACGGGACTTGCTGCTGGGCGCGGCGCAGCCGGGCGAAGCCTTCCCGGTAGAGCGCGTCGGCCAGGCCTTCCTTGCCGCCGAACATGGTGTACAGGACCTTGGTCGAGGCACCGATGCCGGTGGCGATCCGGCGCATCGTCAGCGCGGCGGGCCCCTCGGTGACCAGGAGGTCGATGGCGTGGTCGAGGATCGCGGTCCGCACAGCACTCTGGCCGATGCGTTGCGCGTCCTGGTAGGGCGTGTTCACGGGTAACACCGTAGCCCACCGGTAACAGCGTTACCCACACTTTCCGACAATCCGTTGCGTCGTCAGCACGCCTTTCCCGTACGGCAGTTCGCGGTGGTGACTTTGTCCGGACTTACTGGTAGGAAACTTTCCTTTCACCTACGCTCCGGGGAAACGGCCCGGCGTGGCCCCGTCCTCGGCATCCAGGACTCGCGCCGCGGCGCGCCCTGTCCGAAGGGAACCCTCATGACGACCGAGACCACACCCGGAGCCGCATCCGACCCAGCCCAAGACACCGATCCAGCCCAAGACACGGACTTCGCACCGGACTTGGCGGAGCGTCCGGCGGCCGGGGCACGTCTGGTGGTCCTGGTGGTGGTCGTGGTCACGATGCTCGGCTCCGCGCTCGGGTTCGCCCTGCACACCTGCCACCGCGACGGCCCGCACCAGATCGTCCCGGCCGACGCCACCTTCACCCTCGACGAGCCCGGCCTGTACTACCGGGACGCCGCCTCCGGCCGGATCGCCCGCGCCGCGCACACCGTCGGCGATCCGGCGGCGGTCGGCGGCCCGTCCTGCGAACGCTTCTATGCCGCGGGCAACCGCGCACTGTGCCTGCGCACCAGGCCGGGCCGGCCCGCCGGTACCGAAGCGGTGGTCTACGACCGGCACTTCCACCGGCTCCAGACCCTCGCCCTCCCGGGCCTGCCGAACCGGGCCCGGGTCTCCCCGTCCGGGCAGGTGCTGTCCTGGACGACCCTCACCAGAGGCACCCACGCCACCGCCGGCTACTCCACCCGCACCTCGATCCTCGACCTGCGCTCCGGCTCCCTGGTCAGGGCCGTCGAGAACATCCCGCTGACCGTCGATGGCGTCCCCTCCCACGCCACCGACCTCAACTACTGGAGCGTCAACTTCGCCGCCGACGACAACCGCTTCTACGCCACCGTCTCCGCCGACGGCCACACCCACCTGGTCGAGGGCGACCTGAAGGCCTGGTCGGCACACACCCTGCGGGAGAACGTCGAATGTCCGTCCCTCTCCCCCGACGGCACGCAGATCGCCTTCCGCAAGCGCGTCTCCGCCGACCCCGCCGACCCCTGGCGCCTCTATGTCCTCGACCTCGCCGACCTGCGCGACCATCCCGTGGCCGAGACCCGCGCCGTGAACGACCAGGCCGCCTGGCTGGACGCCCGGACCCTCGGCTACGCCCTCCCCGCGAAGGAGGGCCACGCCACCGACCTCTGGTCCGTCCCGGCGGACGGCTCCGGCCGGCCCCATCTGCTGGCCACCGGCGCCTCCTCGCCCGTTGCCATCACCAATTGACGTGCCACGTAGCGATATTGACGGTCAGTCAGGCCAGCGGCCCACTGTGGTGCGCCAGGGCCGGCCCCGGACGACCACCTCGCGGAGGGTCGGCCGCAGGCCCGGGACGCGTTCGAACAGGGCGCAGAACCACTCCTCGAACGCGTCGCGCCTCACCGCACCTCCAGGTTCGCCATCATCCCCATGTCCTCGTGCTCCGCGTTGTGGCAGTGGAACAGGTACCGCCCCCGGTAGCCGTCGAAGCGGGAGATGATCTCGGCCGCCTCGCCGGGCCGCAGCGAGACCGTGTCCTTCAGCCCGGCGTCGTGCGGCAGCGGTGCGCGGCCGCCCCGGCTCAGGATGCGGAAGCCGACCAGGTGCAGGTGGATGGGGTGGTGGACGTCCGCGATCAGCCGCCACACCTCCAGGTCGCCGAGCCGGACGCCGACGTCCTCGCGCGCCGGGTCGAACGGGCGGCCGCCGATCAGCCAGCCGTGGCCCTCGCCCATCCGGCCGGCCCGGAACGCGAACTCCCTGGTTCGGACGGCCTCTTCGCGTCGCCACTCCGGCAGGTCGGTGGCCAGCGTTTGCGGCACCGGGGTGTCCTCCCGCTGCGCCCGGACCACGCGGAACGCCATCACCTCCCGGGTCCGCCCGCTGCCCATGCGGTTCAGCAGCCGGACCGTCCCGCCCACCGGCACCGCGCCGAAGTCGACCAGCAGGTCGTACCGTTCGGCGGGCGCGAGCGGCAGTCGGCGGTGCGTCACCGGCGCGGACAGCAGACCCTGGTCCGCGCCGATCTGCACCAACTCCAGGGCCCGCCCGTCCTGATCGACCGCCTCCAGCTCGTAGTGGCGGGCGTTGGAGCCGTTGAGCACGCGCAGCCGGTGCCGCACCGCCGCCACTTCGTGCACCGGCCACGGCGCGCCGTTGACCAGGATCACATCGCCCAACACCCCGGCCATGTAAGGTTCTTGAACCCCGGGCCGGTCGCGAAGCGAGGGGTCGAGCGACGGGTACTCCAGGCTCCCGTCGGCAGCGAACGCGCGGTCGGTGATCACCAGCGGCAACTCCCGTTCTCCGTCCGGGAGTTCGAGCGCCTTCTCGCTGTCCTCGCGGATGATGTGCAGCCCGGCCAGGCCGCGCCAGATCGCGGGGGCGGTGTAGTCCATCCGGTGGTCGTGGTACCAGAGCATGGTGGCGCGCTGCTCGTTCGGGAAGGTGTACTCGCGCACCACTCGGCTCTGCACGGCCCTCGGATCCGCCATGGTGCCGCCATGGCCGCCATGTCCACCGTGGCCGCCGCTCTCCGGCCAACTCGCGGGCAGCACAAAGTCGGTGGGGTAGCCGTCGAACTCGGCGGGGGTACGGCCCCCGTGCAGGTGGACCACGGTGGGAACGGGCAGTTCGTTGCGGTGCGTGACCACGGCGGGACGGCCGCGCCGGGCCTCGATGGTCGGACCGGGGAAGCTGCCGCCGTACGTCCACACCGGGGTGTGCACGCCGGGCAGGATCTCGGCGACGGCCTCCCGCTGGGTGATCTCGTACCGGTCGACACCGCCGGTGGTGGACACCGGCGCCAGCACCTGCGGCCGGGGCAGCGGCACTTGGAACGCGGGCGGCAGCTCGATCGCGCTGCGCAGCAGGCCGCCCGTCCCGGCCGGGCGGTGGGCGAGCGTCGCGGCGGAGGCCAGACCACCCGCCGTCAGCAGTCCGAACGCGCCACCGAGCGCGAGCAACCGCCGCCTGCTGAGCTGGAGTTGGGGCTCACTCACCGCGCACCTCCGGCGCCTGTCCGGGCAGCGGGGCGCGCAGCAGGCCGATGGTGAGGACGGTGAGGGCGGCGATGGTGGCCACGCCGAGCGGCAGGTGCAGCCACAGCGCGCCGTCGAGTCCGGCGAAGTACTGGACGGTCTCGGCGATCACCACCAGCGCGGTGCCGGTCAGCGGCCAGGCGATCCGGCGGCGGTACCAGAACACCATGGCGGCGATCAGTTGCAGGTAGCCGAGACTGGTGACGGCGTTGGCCCCGGCGAGGTGCCAGCCGAGGCCGTCGTACGAGCCGCTGAGGTAGACGCCGGCGAACACCGGTTGCCCGTACACGGCCACCATGTGCACGGCGGCCAGCACGCGCAGCACCTGCCCGGCGGGACCGGTCCGGCCGGCGCGGTCGGCGCGGTCGGCCGCTTCGGCGTGTTCGGGGACGGCTGACACAGCCATGGCAGAGTTCTCCCTCAATCCTGGTACGGGGTACGGAACTTGCACCTCCTCGACGCTATGCCCCGGCGGCTATCCCGTCTAAGATCAATATTGCTATGGGGTTATGCCGTTTCCGGCATGGCCGGTGCCGGACGTGCCGGGCGGTCTCGGGCGGTGTCGGCCGTCGCCGGCCGTCGCCGGACGGTTGCAGCAACACGGGGAGCGGCCATGGATCTGCACGCGCTGACCCAGTTCCTGGTGGTGGCACGTCTGGAGCACCTGAGCCGGGCCGCCGAGGAACTCCGGGTCGCCCAGCCCTCGTTGAGCCGCACCATCGCCCGCCTGGAGGAGGACCTCGGCACCCCGCTGTTCGACCGGGGCGGGCGGCTGCGCCTGAACGAGGCGGGCCGGCTGTTCCGCGGCTACGCGGAGCGGGCCCTCGGCGAGCTGGAGGCCGGCCGCCGGGCCGTCGCGGAGGCGGCGGGCAACGGCTTCGGAACGGTCCGGCTGGCGTCCGAGACCTTCCTGACCTTCACCGCCCCACTGGCCGCGTACAAACGCGCCCACCCCGCCGCCGAGATCGACCTGCGGCAGCTCCCGGCCGATCTGATGCCACGCCAACTCCGCGCTCAGGAAGTGGACTTGTGCGTCGCCTCGCAGCCGATCCGCACCGAGGGCCTGCAGAGCGCCCAACTCCTGGACGAGCCGGTCTGGTTGGCCGTCCACCGCAGCCACCCGTTGGCCGGGCGCAGCTCCGTCGCCCTGCCCGACCTCGCCGCGCTCCCGTTCATCACCGCCCGCCCCGGTCACTGGAACCGCCGTCTGCTCGACCAGCTCTTCGCCGACCTCGGCCACCCGCCCCGCATCGTCTGCGAGAGCGACGAACTCGCCGCCATCGCCGACCTGATCACGGCGGGCCTCGGCGTCGGCCTGATCCCCGCCGTCGGCCGGCAGAGCGCCACCCGCCTCCCGCTCGCCCTCCTCGCCGTCGACCATCCCGCGTGCCGGCGGACCCTCACCCTGCACTGGTCCGAGTCCGCCCGCCTCTCCCCCGCCGCCGGGCTGATGCGCGAGGCCCTTCTCAACTGGACCTGGCCAAGCTCCTCCTGACGCCCGGCCCTCGATTCCGCTACACGCGTTGCGCAATGGCGCCGTCCCCCGCTAGCCTCGTCCTCATTACGAGACACGCGTAGCGAAATGAGGGGCGGGAGACATGGCCAGGCCGCGGGACACCGGTGTTGACGCCAAGGTGCTGGAGGCGGCGCGCGGGCTGCTGCGCGAGCGCGGGTACGCAGGGTTCGCACTCGACGAGGCCGCCGCCCGCGCCGAGGTCGCCCGCACCACCGTGTACCGGCGCTGGCCCACCAAGGACCACCTGGTGGTCGCCGCCTTCGCCACCATGTTCGAGACCGCGCCGATCCGGGAGACCGCCGACGTCCGGGCCGATCTGACCGCCACCCTCACCGCGATCGCGGCCGGCCTGCGCCTGCCCGCCACCCGCGCCCTGGTGGCCGAGTTGATCGCCGCCGGCACCCGCCACCCCGAACTCGGCGACGCGCTGCGCCCGTTGTGGACGCAGCGCCGCACCGCGGCCGCCGAGCTGCTCGCCCGGGCCACCGCCCGTGGCGAGTTGGCGGCCGACGCCGACCCCGCGCTGATCATCGACCAGCTGGTCGGCCCGCTCTACTACCGGGTGCTGATCAGCGGCGACCCGATCGACGACCACTTCGCGCGCGCCCTGGTGGACACCACCCTGGCGCGCCACCGCTGAAACACACGACAAGCAGTCACCAGGGGGAGACCATCATGAGCCTGTTCACCTGCGAGGCCAGCGCCGAAGCCGAGTTCCCGGGCACCCCGGAGGCCGTCTGGCAGCTGATCACCGACCACGACCGCTACCCGCAGTGGCACCCGGTGGTGGTCCGGGTCGAGGGCGAACTCGCCGTCGGCGCCCGCCAGACCGAGGTGGTCCGCACCGCCTCGGGCCGCGAGCTGACCTTCCACCCGGTGCTCACCGTGGTCGCCCCGGGCCGCGAACTCTCCCGCGCCGGCCGCCTCCTGGTGCCCAGGCTGCTCGACAACACGCACTCCTACCTGATCACCGACCTCGGCGACGGCCGGGTCCGGGTCGTCCAGCGCGAACGCTTCACCGGCCTGCTCGCGCTCTTCTTCCACGGCCGCACCGCCCGCGACACCGAGGCCCGCTTCAAGGCCGCGCTCGCCAACCTGGCCCCGCTCGCCGGGCAGGTGGCGCAGCCCGCCGAAGGGTGCGCCGCACGGTAGCGTGGCCCGGTGAACGGCACGGAGATCAACAGCGGCGGCAACGACGACGGCATGGTGCGGGTGCGCGGCGCGCGGGTGCACAACCTGCGCGACGTGGCGGTGGCGGTGCCGCGCGGGGCGGTGGTGGCGTTCACGGGGGTCTCGGGGTCGGGGAAGTCCTCGCTGGCGTTCGGGACGCTGTTCGCGCAGGCGCAGCACCGGTACCTGGAGTCGGTCTCGCCGTACGCGCGGCGGCTGTTGCGGCAGGTGGAGGCGCCGCAAGTGGACTCGGTGACGGGAATGCCGCCGGCGGTCGCGCTGGAGCAGCGCCGTTCGGTGCCGTCCTCGCGCTCCTCGGTGGGCACCATCTCCACCATGTCGAACCTGCTGCGGATGCTGCTGTCGCGGTGCGGCGACTACCCGGCGGGCGCGTCGCGGCTGGATTCGGACGCGTTCTCGCCGAACACCCCGGCCGGCGCCTGCCCGGAGTGCCACGGGCAGGGGGTGCTGCACCGGGTCACCGAGCAGTCGTTGGTACCCGATCCGTCGTTGTCGATCCGGCAGGGCGCGGTCGCGTCCTGGCCGGGTGCGTGGCAGGGCAAGAACCTGCGGGACATCCTGGGCGCGCTCGGCCAGGACCTGGACCGGCCCTGGCGGGAACTGCCCGCACGCGACCGCGAGTGGATCCTGTTCACGGACGAGCAGCCGGTGGTGACCGTCCACCCGGAGCGCGAGCCGGGCCGGATCCAGCGCCCTTACCAGGGCAAGTACAGCAGTGCCCGCCGGCTGGTGCTGAAAGCGTTTTCCGAGTCCCGCAGCGAGGCCACCCGCGCCAAGGCCGCCGCGTTCATGACGCAGTCCCCGTGCCCGGTCTGCCATGGCCACCGGCTGCGTCCCGAGGCCCTGGCGGTGACCTTCGCGGGCCTGCCGGTCACCGGGCTCGCGGCTCTCCCGGCCGACCGTCTCGCCGCCCTGCTGCACCCGTTCACCGGCGACGAGGGCCCGGCAGGTCTGCTCACCGCCGATCTGACGGACCGGCTCGCGGCCCTGCGCCGCCTCGGCCTCGGCTATCTCTCGCTCGACCGTGCCGCCCCCACCCTGTCCACCGGCGAGTTGCAACGCCTGCGCCTGGCAAGCCAGTTGCGCTCGGGCCTGTTCGGCGTGGTGTACGTGCTGGACGAGCCCTCGGCGGGCCTGCACCCGGCGGACACCGAGGCGCTGCGCGAGGTCCTCGCCGAGCTGCGCGCCGCGGGCAACTCGGTGTTCGTGGTGGAGCACGACATGACGGTGGTGCGCGGCGCGGACTGGCTGGTGGACGTCGGCCCGGGCGCGGGCACCGGCGGCGGCCAGGTGCTGTACAGCGGGCCGGTGGACGGCCTGCGCGAGGTGACCGGCTCGGCGACCCGCCGCTTCCTCTTCGACCCGCCGCCCGCACCCGCCTCCCGGGGCCGCACCCCGACCGGCGTGCTGCGCCTGCGCGAGGTGACCCGGCACAATCTGAGCGGCGTGGACGTGGACGTGCCGCTGGGCGTGCTGACGGCCGTGACGGGCGTCTCCGGCGCGGGCAAGTCGACGCTGCTGGGCGCGGCGGCCGACGCGGCGGCCGCCGACCCGTCCGTGGGCCGGGTGGTGACGGTCGACCAGACGCCGCTGGGCCGCACCCCGCGTTCCAACCTGGCCACGTACACCGGCCTGTTGGACACCGTCCGGAAACTGTTCGCGGCCACCGACGAGGCCCGCCGGCGCGGCTACGACGCCGGGCGGTTCTCGTTCAACGTGGCGTCCGGGCGCTGCCCGACCTGCGAGGGCGCGGGCGCGATCGAGGTGGAGCTGCTCTTCCTGCCCACGGCCTGGAGCCCGTGCCCGGACTGCCACGGCAGCCGCTACAACCCGCAGACCCTGGAGATCACCTACCGCGGCGCCACCGTGGCCGACGTCCTCGCGCTGACCGTTGACGCCGCCGCCCCGTTCCTCGCCGACGTCCCCGCCGCCGCCCGCGTCCTGACGGTCCTCCAGCAGGTCGGCCTCGGCTACCTGCGGCTGGGCCAGCCCGCGCCCGAACTCTCCGGCGGCGAGGCCCAACGCGTCAAACTCGCCGCGGAGTTGCACCATGCCCGCCGCCACCACACCCTCTACCTCCTCGACGAACCCACCACCGGCCTGCACCCCGCCGACAGCGAGGTCCTCACCGCCCAGCTCCACCGTCTGGTCGACGCCGGCGCGACCGTCCTGCTCGCCGAACACCACCTCCCGCTGATCGCCACCGCCGACCACCTCATCGACCTCGGCCCGTCCGGCGGGACGGCCGGCGGCCGCGTCCTCGCCACGGGCACCCCTGCGGCCCTCACCACCACCGCGGGCAGCCCGACCGCGCCGTACCTGGCCGCCTACCTCCGCTCGAATTGACCCAACCGCACCACCGTTGACGGACCGACCCTCTACGCTCGGCCCTCGAAGACTTCAAGCTGTGGGGGCGCGCAATGGACCGTCATGACATCGAACTGGCCGACGCGATCGAGGCGATCAGGCTGGAACTGCTCGACGCCTCCGAGCGCGGCCGCGGCCAGGCCATCCAGTTCGAGGTCGGCCCGGTCACCCTGGACTTCACCGTGGAGCTGAAGCGCGATGCCCGCGCCAAGGGCGGCATCAAGGCCTGGGTGCTGTCCGCCGACGCCGAAGCGGGCCTGGCTCATGGCCGGACCCACAAGGTCTCCGTCACCCTCACCCCGAAGGACGCGGACACCGGCGGCAGCGTCACCATCTCCAACGACGACCTGGGCAGCCGGGACGGGTTCTGACCGTGCCGTTCCTCGCTCACCACGTGGCGGCCGTCCGGGGTGCCACGCAGGGCAGCGGCTTCCTGCTCGGCCCTCGGCTGGTCCTGACGGCGGCCCACGTCGGCGGGTCGTCGCCGGAGGCCGCCGTCCTGGACGGCACCGGGTGGACGCCCTGCACCACGGTCTGGCGCTCCACCGGCCTCGACGCCGCCCTGCTGCTCGCGGATCGGGAACTGATCCCCGCCGGTCGCTTCGAACCGCTCCGCTGGGGCACCGTCACCACGCTCGACCCGGTGGCCGGCTGCCACCTGACCGGCTTCCCGCTCGCCGGACGCGACCGGGAGGGCCGCCTCGACACCGTCCAGGTGCTGGCCACCCTGACCCCGGCCGCCGGACAGCGGACCGGCCGTCAGGTCCTGGTCGTCCAGCAGCACCCGCCCCGACGCCGCCGCGAGACGGACTCACCATGGTCGGGCCTGTCGGGCGCCGGCGCCGTGTTCCGCGACCGCCTGCTCGGCATCGCCGTCCAGGACCGGACACCGGACACCTGGGAACACTCCCAGTTCGACCTCGTCCCGATGGCCGCGCTGCTCACCGACCCCGGCTTCTGTGCGGCACTCATCTCGAACCTGGGTGAACTCCCTTACCCCGAGGGCATCTCCGCCACCGAAATCGCCGACTCCGACTTCGAACGCGACTACGCCGCCGCCATCGAGGCCGACTACGGCCGCATCCGCATCTTCGGCCTCCGCCAGGCCGCCGGCCACGGCCGCCGCGGCTGGGACCTCACCACCTCCTACCTCAGCCTGGAAATCCGGTCCACCGCCACCACCACCGGCCCCGACCCCGGCCCCGGCCCACAGCGCGCCGAGCGCATCCTCGCGGGCCGCCGCCGCGTCCTGATCCGCGGCGAGGCGGGCTCCGGCAAGACCACCCTCGTGCAGTGGCTGGCCGTCGGCGCCATGAACGGCACCCTCGGCGAGGACCTCGCCAGGTTCAACCACCGCGTCCCGCTGGTCCTCCAGCTCCGCAAGCTGCACCGCAAGGGCGTCATGCAGCCCCGCCCCGAGGAGTTCCTCACCCTCGACGACCGCATGTGCGCCGAGC
Source organism: Kitasatospora sp. NPDC059673 (assembly GCF_042734215.1). NCBI lineage: Bacteria > Bacillati > Actinomycetota > Actinomycetes > Kitasatosporales > Streptomycetaceae > Kitasatospora > Kitasatospora sp. NPDC059673. Next base: position 493,715 of record NZ_JBHWEN010000002.1, read on the forward strand.
GCCAACCACTCGGCTGGGCACACCGCCTCCTCTCCACCGGCCGCGCCCTGCTCCTGGTGGACGGCCTGGACGAGGTGCCGACCGACCAGCGCGAGGAGGCCCTCGACTGGCTGGACCGACTGCTCGACCACTACCCCGACACCTGGACGCTGGCCACCGTCCGCCCCTCCGCCGTCCCGCACGGCTGGCTCGGCCACCTGGGCTTCGACGAGTTGCAGCTCTGCCCGATGAACCGCCAGGACCGCCGCCACTTCGTCGAACGCTGGCACGAAGCCGCCCTGCGCGAACTCCTCACCGCCCAGCACACCGAGGCCGAGGCGCAGCGCTGGCGCCGCGAGATCGACCTGGACCAGGCCGATCTCCTCCGCACCCTCGACACCGTGCCGGAGGTCGCCCAACTCACCGACAGCCCCCTGCTGTGCGCGATGATCTGTGCCCTGAACCGCGAGTCGGACGGCGCGCTGCCGCGCCACCGCATGGCGCTGTACCGCGACGCGATGTCCATGATGCTGGTCAAGCGCGACGAAGGCCGCCGGGTGCAGGGCGCGGAGCAGCTCCAGGCCTCCGAGGAGGAGCAGCTGGCGATGCTCCGCCGACTTGCTCACTGGCTGGTGCGCAACAACCAGGCCGAGGGCCGACGACGGGACGCGATCGCCCAACTCGCCAAGGCCCTGCGGGACTTGCCCGCCGTCGCCCGTCGCACCGACGCCGAGCAGGCGTACGTCCACCTCCTCAACCGCACCGGCCTGATCACCGAAACCGGCCCGGACACCTTCCAGTTCATCCACCGCACCTTCCAGGAGTACCTGGCCGCGATGGAGTTCCGCGAGGAACGCGACTTCGGCCTGCTCGCGGGCCACGCCGCCGACGAGCAGTGGGGCGACGTGATCCGGATGACCGTCGGCCACTGCGGCCGCCGCGAACGCGCCGAACTCCTCACCACCGTCCTCGCCGCCGCGCACACCGCCCCCGACGAGCTCAAGCCCGTCATCCACCTCCTCGCCGCCACCTGCCTCCCGAGCGCCCCGGAACTCGACGGCGAGGTCCGTGACACCGTCCTTGCCCGGCTCCGCGACCACCTCCCCGCGCTGCTCACCGGCGATGCCACCGCCCTCCAACTGGCCGGCGTCGGAGAAGAACTCGTCCCCCTGCTACGGGAGTTCGCCGAAAACGAGCCGGACCTGCTGGCCGGAACCCGCCACCTGGTCCCGAACGTCCTGGGTCTCATCGGCGGCGCCGACGCCCTGGCCCTGCTGGCGACCCTGGCCGAGCAGGAGGACCCGTTGCCGAACGTGGTCCACCAGTGGCCGCGCTTCGAGGTCGACGCCTTCGCCCGGCAGGTGGTGGACCGGGCCGACCTCTCCGCCGTCCATGTGCAGCTCCATTCGCCCGCGCAGCTCGACGCCCTGGTCGACCACCCGACGCTGCGTCAGGTCTGGCTCGGCGGTCCGGCCATGCCCGTCGATCCATGGCGATGGAGCCAACTGGCGGACAGAATCGAGTACTTGACCCTGTCGGCGATCCCCGGGCTGCAGGACATCTCCTTCCTGGGGCAGTGGACGCAGCTCAGCGGTCTCGGCCTCTACCAGTGCCCGGAGCTGGACGATCTGACTCCCTTGCGTGGCTTGCCACTTGAGGCCCTCGCCATTCGATCCGTCCGGGCCGCCGAGCAGCGGTTCGACGAGCTGTGGGCGATCCTGCGCGACATGCGGAAACTGCGCATCCTCTCCCTGCTGACACCCGACCCGGCCGCACTCACCGGACGGGAACCACTGACCGGTGTGTGGTACCTGACGCTGATCGACGTCCCCACCGACTACCCGCTCGCCCCGCTTCTCCCGCTGTTCCCCGGCCTGGAAGAGCTGAGCCTGATCGTCGCCCCCCACTGCACCTCACTCGACCTGACGCAGCTCCCCCACCACCTCCCACTGGTCCTCACCGTTCCCGAGGGGACAGCCCCACCCCACCTGATCGGCCAGGAGCAGTTCCCGCCCCACCACCTCACCGTCCACCAACTCGGCAGCCCCGCGCCCCCGTCCCGGCCCGACCGCGGTTGAGTGCCCCCCGCGCGGTGGAACGCGATGCGGTGCCCGGCTACGCTCCCCCGGTGACCGCGGCCGGCCCAGGATCGGTGCGGAGCAGCGAATAGATCACCTGGTCGTGCCACCGACCGCCGCGCCACTGCGCGGAACGCAGGACACCCTCACGAACGAACCCCGCCTTCTCCAGGGCCCGCTGTTCGGCAAGGTTGGCGCAGTCCGTCCAGGCCTGGAGCCGCTCGGCGCGGGTGTGGGCGAACAGGTAGTCGGCGAGCAGACCTTGGGCCCGGGTGCCGATACCGCGCCCCTGGGCGGCGGGAATCAGGCCGATGGCAAGCGTCCAGCAGGCGGAGGTCTCGGGCCGCCCCCAGCTCCCGGCGAACCACTCGACCCGGCCCACCGTACGCCCGGCCTCGGCAACGGAGAGCACGCCACCGTCCGGACCGAGCAGGCCGTTCTCCGCGAAGCGCCGTCGCAGACCGTCCGCCGACCGAAACCCGAACCACTGGTAGGCACCGACCCCTTCCGGCCCGCCGAACTCGCGCTCGAACAGGTCGAGGTCGTCAACGGTGACGGGTCGCAGCGTGATCGCGTCCGGCATGAGGGGGCAACTCCTGATCGTCTCGGCTCGGCCTCACCTTACGACGCCCCCTCTCCCGCCCTACCAACAGGTTCTGACTGCCCACCACTGCCCGACGTTCAACCACCGCCCGGATCCGCCGCGGAGCTCGGGCGCGGCGCGGATCCGAGCGCTGCTTGAGGCGCCTGCGCTGACCGCCCGAAGTGGATTGCCAGGGGTCGGCCGCCGCGCAACCATCGCCGGACGGCCTCGGTGAGTTGAGATCGCTGCACACGCCAGGCGCCGGGACGGCGTTCCTCGCCGCCGCCATTGCCCCAGAACCGCGTCCACACACCTCGACCTGGAAACCGTGCTCACCCAAACCGCCACAGCAAGCGCCGGAGGCCCGCACCGGCCTCCGGTGCGGGCCTCCGATATCCGGTCATGGGGCCTCAGTTGGCGAGGTTGAAACCTCAGCGACCTGGTTCAGCTCGACTCCGGACGGGCCGACCACCGAACTCAGGCTGAAACACCGCGAGTTGGCGGCACCGTCACCGAACTACCTTGTGGTGACATGGCCCTGGGCCCGCAGCAGCAGGTCATCGACGGGGGCGGCGCACCCCAGGGGCGGCCCGGCCAAGGCGCGGGCGAGCGGGAGGTGCCGGGGACTCCTCCCGTGGAGGGGACCTACCGGATGGGCAGGGCGTCAGCGTCCGGGCGCGACGGCGGCACGCTCGACGGGTTCGCCGTGAACGAGTCGGCCGGGCGGCGGCAGCGCGGGGTAGACCTTGTCGACGGGCCGAACGGCGACCGGTGCGTCGCCCTCCTCGCTCCCGGGAACGCCACCCCCCGCAGGGGCCCCGCCGGGCGTGGCGACGTCACCGGTCAGCGGGACACCACCGGGCGTGGCCACATCTCCCGGCTGCTGGAGGCCGGCGGGGGTCTTCATGCCGAGGAAGCCGAGAAGCTCTCCGAACCCGGGAGCGTGACCGGGCTTGGCGCCCGTGGCGCTGGTGGGCGACAAGCTCGGCTTGTCGGCGGTCGTGCCGGCGGGCGACAGGCTCGGCTTGTCGGCCGTGGTGCCCGCAGGGGCCACGCCCGGCTTCGCCGCCGTCGTGTCGGCCGGCTTGGCGTCCGTCGTACCGGCAGGCGCCGCACCCGGCTTCGCGGCCGTCGTCTTCGCCGGCTTGGTGGCAGCGGTGTTGGCCGGCTTCGAAGCCGTCGTGTTGGTCGGCTTCGCGGCCGTCGTGTTGGTCGGCTTCGCGGCCGTCGTGTTGGTCGGCTTCGCGGCCGTGGTGTCGGCGGCGGTGGACTCGGAGGGGCTGACCGGGGCGCCGACGGCAGCGGCGGTGGGGGCCAGGAGCAGGGTGATCGCGGCGGCCGCGAGCATCGCGGTGCCTCGGAACTGTGGTGCCATGGAAGGTTCCTCGTGATCCCGGCCGGGCGGCACACTCTGTGGCGGCGGGCCCGACCCAGTGGACGGGGTGAGTGGGACTGCCCGAATACCTAACCGCCCGTCAAAATGTTTCTGCCGCCGCGCTCCGCATTCCATACCGACGGACCATCAGTTAGTTCACCCTTCTCCCGCTCCCTCCGCACCGCCCGCACCCCGCCGGCCGACGCCGCGCCCGCCGCTTCACCCCCTGCTCCAGGTGCCCGCACAGGTTCGCACCGGTCGCGGCGAGGGGCTCGCCCGAACGGCTTCGACCCGATCTCGCCGAGGCCGGAGTAGGTCCTGGCAACCACTCGGGTACTCGTGATCGACGCCGCACACGGCCACGCTGCCCTGCCCTGCCCTTCCCGGACACGGCGACGGTCGGGCCCCGTATCGCCCGGCGCAGTTGATCGCCACGGTGCCGATCAAGCCGATCACACCGGCGACCCGCTCTGCAGCTGGTGCCACGTCAGAAAGGCGCAGCCGCCGCACCCGAAGTCAGCGGTGGTGCTCGGCGCGGCGTCCCGCTCGCCGGGACCAGCGCGTCCCGCACCGTCCACCGGGCTACGACCCACCGCTTTCCGGCCATCCGCTTTCCGGCCATCCGCGCGGCGCACTCCTCCTCCCTGGCCCACCGTCACCAGCAGCGCTCAGCGGCAGCGACTGTCGGCCCGCGCCCCTGCCCTCTCACCCACACGAGCCCCACTCCATCAACTCCGCCGCCCATCCCCGCACTTGCTCGTCATCGTGCAGGTACGGCCCGCCGGGCCCGGTGCGCAGATCGATGCCGTACAGCAGGTCCAGCCCCCACCAGCACGCCTCGTCCCAGTCCAGCGCGTCGTCCTCCATCCACCATCCCGCCCACCGGTCCGCCGCGTCCCGATCCACCCGGCCCTCGGCGACGGCGCCGAGCCACTCCGCGATCTCGGAAGCCCCTGGCTGCGGCTGGTTCACGACCGCCCCTCCGCGGCTTCCTGCGCGGCCATCACCTCGTCGCCGTGCTCGAACGCCCAGGCCCCGAAGGCGTCGATCGGGGTCAGCAGGGTACGGCCGAGCGCGGTCAGTTCGTACGCCACGCCGGGGCGTTGCGGGTGACGCTCAACCAGGCCGTGGTACTGGAGGCGACGCAGCGTCTGCGTGAGGACCTTCGAGCTGATGCCGCCGATCCGTTCCCGCAGTTCGACGGGGCGGCGCGGGCCGTCGCGCAGGGCCCAGAGCACTACGGCGTTCCAGGTGTTGGAGAGCAGGTCGAAGGCGAGCCGGGCTCGGCAGTCGGCGAGGAAGGCATTGGTCGTCACGTACCGAATGGTGCCCGGCGAGCTCCGTACTGTCGAAGGAGATCTTCCAAACCCGCGCAGAGTGGAGCCAGTTGATGAACACCTCGATGACGATCGGCGTCCTCGGGACCGGCGGAATGGCCGACGCCCTCGCCACCCAGTGGGCGCGGGCCGGTCACCGGGTCACCATCGGCGGCCGGGACGCGGCCAAGGCCCGCCGACTCGCCGACCGGATCGGCCATGGCGCCCGCCCGGCCGGCCTGCGCGCGGCGGCGGAGTCCGGAGAGGTGGTGCTCGCGGCGCTGCCGTACGGTGCGGGAACGGAGGTGGTCCGCGAGCTGCGTGACGCGCTGGCCGGCCGCACCCTCATCGACTGCGCCAACCCGGTCGGCCCCGGCTTCCGCCTGCTCACCGGCCAAGGTCCGTCCGCCGCCCAGCAGTTGTCCGAGGCGGCACCCGACGCCCGGGTGGTGAAGGCGTTCAACCTGTGCCACGAGGACGTCTGGCGCCGCCAGCCCCCGGTCTTCGACGGCCGCCCCCTCGCCGTCCCGCTCTGCGGCGACCATCCGGACGCCCTCGCCCGCACCGCCGCCCTGGTCCGCGACCTCGGCTGCACCCCCGTCCACGCCGGCGCCCTCTCCCGCGCCCACCTGCTGGAGGCCACCGCCGCCCTCTTCATCGGCCTCTGGATCGGCGAACACGCCGACGCCCAGGCCATCGCCCCACCCCTCGCCCACGCCGCCGGCTGACCCGACCCGCGCACCACCGACGGCCAAGCCCTCGGCCTCCGCGCACCGCGCCCACAGCTCCTCGTCGTCACCATCCATGTCCTCCCGCACCAGGAGGTAGCGGAGCGGAAACTCCCGCTCCCACGCTGCCTGTTCCCCAAGCTCCGCGCGCCTGTCCGCTGCTCCCCGGACACTGAGCCCACGGTCCGCCACGCGGGGCCGCACCGCGTCTTCACGGCGCGGTCCGCCACGCGGGGCCGCACCGCGTCTTCACGGCGCCCGCAATGCGGTCACGCCACCGGCGGCCGCACCCACGGCGCGTGACGCTCCCCCGGCCTCAACTCCTCGCGCCAGTACCGGAAGACCGTCCCCCGGACGATACTCAGCCGACCGGCGGCGATCAGCCCGTCGGCCGGGTCGGGGCCGCCCGCGTCGGCGGTGAAGGCGACCAACACGGCTGGCGTCGCGCCGAGTTGGCGTTGGACGCCGGTCGTCTCGGCCGGTGTCGGGGCGCGGAAGACCGGGTCCTGGAACGAGGCCGGGCAGGTCACCAACTCGGGCTCGTCGAAGCGCAGTTCGAGCGAGTGGTGGTACGTCAGGTCGTGGTCCGCACCCAGCACCAGGCGGGACGGGTCCCAGGAGACCACGTCCCAGTCCCACCAGGACCCTTCGGGCAGCTCGATCGTCATTGGACGTCCGTGGTCAGCCGTCGAGCAGGGCGGCCAGGTACCGGTCGGCGTCCGCCGCCAGCTCGGCGCGGCCGGGCGGGTACGCGTGCCCGCCGCCCGCCGTCGCGTTGAACAGCACGCCCTCGCACCAGCGCACCAGGCGGCGCGCGTCGGCGACCGGTTCCGCAGAGCCGCACGCCTGCAGCAACTGCACCGCCACCTCCACGAAGCCCGCGCCCAACCGGTCGTAGACGGAACGGAGTTCGGGTCGCCGGGCGGCCTCCAGCGCCAGCTCGATCCGGGCCACCGTCAGCACCCGTCCGGCCGGGGTCAGCGCCTGCTCCAGCCCGTCCGCCACCACTCGCACCAACCGCCGCCGCGCCGCCGCGCCGTCCCCCACCGGCCGGGTCGTCGGCACCTCGCCCAGCATGCCGGCCGCCTCGACCTCGGCGATCCGCACCAGCGCCGCCTCGAGCAGCGCGGACCGCGTCCGGGCCACGTTCGACGTCGATCCCAGCGGAAGGCCCGCCGCCTCGTCCACCGCCCGGTGCGTCAGGCCGCGCAGGCCTCGCTCCGCAATCACGGCAATGGCCGCATCGGCAATCCGGGTCGGTCGCGCCACAGTCATGGTCCCGATCATCCCGCGCCCCGCCCGCAACTCCCAAACCCCGCCACACCCTCGCGCACGGAACGTCAGGTCACCACTACCGTCTGCCACATGAACGAGATTCGGCCGCCCCGCCCCCAACCCGCGCCACCCCGCCCCCAACCCGCGCCACCCCGCCCCCAACCCGCGCCGCCGAGCCCCCAGCCTGCGCCACCCCGCCCCCAGCCTGCGCCGACCGGCCCCGGCACCAAGGTGTGGTACGCGGCCTACGGCTCGAACATGAGCGCCGGCCGCCTCGCGCACTACATCACCGGCGGGCGCCCGAACGACGGCACCCGCGTGCACCCGGGCTGTCGCGACCGCACGCCGCCCGAACGGACGTTGCCGATCCGGCTGCCCGGAATCCTGTACTTCGCGCACGAATCCCTGGTGTGGACGGGCGGCATCGCCTTCTACGACCCCACCCGCCACGGCGAGATGCCGGCCCGGGCCCACCTCGTCACCGCCGGGCAGTTCGCCGATATCGCCGCCCAGGAGATGGGCCGCGAACCCGGCGCCGACCTCGACCTCACCCGCGTCCTGACCACCGGCCGCGACCAGCTCGGCCCCGGCCGCTACGAGACCCTGCTCCACCTCGGCAACATCGACGGCATTCCCGTCCTCACCTTCACCTCCCCCTGGACGCTCGCCGACGCCGACCTCAACCCGCCCACCGCCGCCTATCTCGCCACCGTCGCCACCGGCCTCGCCGAATCCCACGGCTGGACGCCCGCCCAAGCCGCCGCCTACCTCGCCACCCGCCCGGGCGCCACCACCCGCTGGACGCCCCGATCCGCCCTGCAGGCCATCCACTCAGCCTCCGCAGCGCCCGCAGGGCCGGCAGCGCTCGCCTGAGTCGGCTCCCCCTCCCCCGGCGAGACCCCCTCCCCACCCGCACTACAGCCGTAGTACGCTCAGCCTCAGCACTCGGAACTACAGCTGTAGTCAACCGGCCGATCGGAGCCCGCCATGCCCTCCGCCCCGCACCCCTCCCCGCACCCCGCCACCGACCCGCGCCCCGCGATCGTTCTCGGTGGTGGCATCGGCGGCCTCGCCGCCGCCCTCGCCCTGCACCGCCGCGGCATCCCCGTCACCGTGCACGAGCGCGCCGCGAGCCTCGAACCGGTCGGCGCGGGGCTGGCGCTGGCGCCAAATGCCTTGCGGGCGCTGGACGTTCTCGGTGTCGGTGGGCGCCTGCGCGCCCTCGCGGTGCGGCACCCGGCCGTCGGCCTGCGCCGCCCGTCCGGCCGGTGGCTGGCCCGGACCGACACCGAGGCCGTGCAGCAGCACTTCGGCGATCCGGTGCTGGGGGTCGCGCGGGCCGAGCTGATCGCCGCACTGCTGGACGCCCTCCCGCCCGGCACCGTACGCACCGACTCCCCGGCCACCCTGCTCGACGCCGGCGACGCCCACTCCCCGGCCCTGGTCGAGACCGGGGACGGCCGGCGCGAGGCGTCCCTCGTCGTCGCGGCCGACGGCATCCGCTCCGCCACCCGCACGCAGCTCTTCCCGGAGCACCCGGGGCCGCGCTACTCGGGGTTCACCACGTGGCGCACCGTCATCGACGACCCCGAACGCCCGCCGGCCGTCGTCGGCGAGGTGTGGGGACGCGGCGCGCTCGCGGGCATCGTGCCGCTCGCCGGGGGGCGGGTGTACGTGTACGCGGCCGCCCTCGCACCGGCGGGGCAGCGCGCGGACGGCGGCGACGAGCATGCCGAAATGCTGCGCCGGTACGGCAGTTGGTGCGCCCCGCTGCCGGAACTGCTCCGCCGCACCGACGCCGACCGGGTGCTCCGCCACGACGTGTGGGCGCTCACCGACCCGCTGCCCGCATTCCATCGCGGACGGGTCGCGCTGCTCGGCGACGCCGCGCACGCCATGTCGCCGTTCCAGGGGCAGGGCGCCTGCCAGGCCATCGAGGATGCGGTGGTCCTCGCCGCCGCGCTCCCTTCCCCGCAGCACGCGCCGGACCCGCTCGCCGCCCTCCCCTCCCCGCAGCACGCGCCGGACCCGCTCGCCGCCCTCCCCTCCCCGCAGCACGCCTCGGACCCGCTGGCCGCCCTCCGCGCCTACTCGGACGCCCGTCTGCCCCGCACCTCGCGGATCGTCGCGGGCTCCCACACCATGGGCCGCCTGGTCGCCACCCACTCCCGCCCGGGCGTCCTGCTGCGCGACGGCGCACTCGCCCTCGCCGGACGCCTGCCCGCCCGCGTCCTGCTCGACCGCTCCGCGCCCACGTTCACCTGGCAGCCGCCCGCCCTCGACACCCTCGCGGGGCGCTGACCCGATCGGTCAACCACCGTGCCCAGCAGCACCGTTCGGGCCGCCGAGGGCCACGTTCGCCGCCCGCACCAGCTCGGCCAGCGGGCGGGAGCGGGCGGCCGGGTCCCAGGCCAGCACGGTGGTGACGGGCGGGGCGTCGGGCACGGGGACGACGGCGACGCCGGGGCGCAGCTGGCTGCGGGCGGAGTCCGGCAGCACGGCGTGCATCCGACCGAGCGCGACCAGTTCGGTGAGCTGGGTGCTGTCGCGGATCTCGGGGCCGGGGCCTTCGGGGTAGCTGCCGTCGCGGCGGGGGAAGCGCGGGGCGGGCAGGTCCGGCAGGGCGGCGAGTTCCGCGAGCCGCAGGGACGGGCGGGCGGCCAGCGGGTGGCCGGCCGGGAGCAGTGCGACCCGTCCCTCGGTGTGCAGTTCCTCGCTGTCCAGGCCGTCGGTGGAGTCGAACGGCAGGTGCAGCAGCGCCGCGTCCACCGCGCCTTCGCGCAGCAGGCGTTCCTGCTCGCCGAACCGGCACAGCCGCAGGTCCACCGGCACTGGGTCCAGCCCGGCGGCGTACGCGTCGAGCAGGGCCGCCAGCAGTTCGGTGGACGCGCCGGCCTTCGCCGCCAGGGCCAGACCGGGCGCCTGTCCGGCCCGCCGGGTGCGCGCCTCCGCCGCGGCCACCGCCGCCAGCACGGTGCGGCCCTCGCGCAGCAGGACGTGACCCGCGCCGGTCAGTGCCACGCCGTGGCTGTCGCGTTCCAGCAGGACGGTGCCGAGCCGTCGCTCCAACTGCGCGATCGCCCGCGACAGCGGCGGCTGTGCCATCCCCAGCCGCCGCGCCGCCCGGCCGAAGTTCAACTCCTCGGCCACGGCCACGAAGTAGCGCAGTTCCCTGGTCTCCATTGCCCCAGCCTACGGCGATACCCGCCCGGTATCGCCGGGCCACCGGATCGGTCTTGGCCACCCGCCCCGGCCGGGCCGGAGGATGGCGGCATGAACGAGAACACGAACGGGCGGACCGTGGCGCTGGTGACCGGCGCGAACAAGGGCATCGGGTACGAAATCGCGGCGGGCCTCGGCGCGTTGGGCTGGCAGGTCGGCGTGGGAGCCCGCGACGAGCGGCGGCGCGAGGACGCCGTGCGGGCGCTGCGCGCTGGCGGTGCGGACGCGTTCGGGGTTCCGCTCGACGTCACCGACGACGACTCCGCGACGGCCGCCGCCGAGCTGCTCGCGGAGCGCTTCGGGCGGCTCGACGTGTTGGTCAACAACGCGGCGGTGGCGGGTGGTTGGTCGCAGCAGCCGAGCACGGCCGACCTCGCAGCGGTGCGGCTGGTGATGGAGACCAACGTGCTCGGGGTGATCCGGATGACCAACGCGGTCCTGCCGCTGCTGCGCCGCTCGGCCGCCCCGCGTATCGTCAACATGTCCAGCGCCGTCGGCTCGTTGACGCTCCAGTCCGATCCCGAGGCGTTCACCGGACCGGCCTCGGCCGCCTACGGGCCGTCCAAGACCCTCCTGAACGCCGTGACCCTGCAGTATGCCAAGGAGTTGAGCGACACCGGCATCCTGGTCAACCTCGCCTGCCCGGGTTACTGCGACACCGACCTCAACGGCCACCGCGGCACCCGAACTCCTGCCCAGGGCGCGGTGATCGCCGTCCGCCTGGCCACCCTGCCCGCCGGAGGCCCGAACGGACAGTTCTTCAACGAGGACGGCCCGCTGCCCTGGTGACGGCACCCGGGCTCGCGCCGACGCTCGACTCCGGTCAGCGGGCGCAGCCGTCCTCCCCATGCGCCCGGCCGGCCCGGCGGGGTCGGCATGCCGCGTTCGGCCGACGCGATCACGCAACTCCCCAACGAGGTTGGCCCCTCGCCCTGATGACGGTGCGTCAGCCCGTGCTCAGAGCTCTCCTGCCCACGGCGGATTCGCGCCCGCCACCGCCACCGTCCGTGCCGCGACCCGCGACGCGAAGCCACCCGCCCGCTCCAGGCCCTCGACCGTCAGCGGGTCCAACCTCCCTCCCAGGGCGCCCTGTTCGGCCAGCGAGTGGAGCAGTCCGGCGGTGAACGAGTCGCCCGCGCCGACGGTGTCCACCACGATGGTCGGCGGTGCGGGCACCCGGATCCGCCGGCCGTCCAGGGAGGCGAGCGCGCCGTGTTCGGCCAGGGTGATCACCACCAGTCGGGCGCCCGCCTCGTGCCAGTGGTCGCAGGCCTGCTCGGGCGTGGCGCCGGGGAGCAGATGCGCGAGGTCGTCGGCGCTCAGTCGCAGGATGTCGGCGAGTTCGCACCAGCGGGCCAGCCGCCGCCGGTAGGCGGCCGGGTCGACCAGCAGCGGGCGGACGTTCGGGTCGATCGAGACGGTGGCCTCGGCCCGCACCTCGGCCAGCAGGTCCTCGATCCGTGGCCCGCCGGGCTCGCGCACCAGCGCGAGCGAACCGGTGTGCACGCACACCGCGCCGTCGGAGCGGGCCGCGGTCAACTCCCGTTCCGTCCACTGCCAGTCGGCGGTCCCCTCGGCGTGGAACGAGTAGTCGGCGTGGCCGTCGCCGTCGAGCGCGGCCAGCGCCAGGGTGCTCGGCTCGGCGGCCCGTACCGTGCCCGACAGGTCCACGCCGGAGCCGGCCAGACGCTCGCGGAACAGTTCGCCGTACGGGTCGGTGGAGATCCGGCCGAGGAACCGCGTGGGCGTGCCCAGCCGGGCCAGCGCGACAGCGGTGTTCGCCGGACCCCCACCCGGCAGCACCCGCAGCGCCAGCTCACCCGGCCGCGCCGCGCCGCGCTCCACGAAGGCGTCGGCGACGCACTCCCCGACCACGGTGATCGACCGACCCGCCATCGAAACCAGCCTCCCATCAGGGCGAACGCACAGCACCGGTCCGGACTCCATCACCGCGACCCACCCCGCGTCAACGCGGACCGGCCCGGGGGGGTGTCACCGCCGGGCGATGTACCTTTCGGCGCACTCCTGACGCGGATGTGGCAGCCGCGTTGGCGGTCAGCTGCGGACGGCCTCCAGGAACCCGGACGGCTCGCCCCCGGCAACGCCTGGCGGCAGCAACCGGCCGTGGGTGGCGGCGAGTTCGTCGAGGGCGGTGAAGCGGGTGGTCCAGCCGTGGGTGTCGAGCCAGTCGGCGGTGCCGGGTCCGAGGCCGCCGCGCCACAGGGCGGTCATCTCGGTGAGGCCCTCCTCGACGGGGGTGCGGCTGGTGTCGCGGCCCTTCTCGACCAGCAGGCGGCTGCCTGGGGCGGACAACTCGCCGACGGTGGTGAGCAGTTGGGCGGCCTGGTCGGCGTCGAGGTAGACCAGCAGTCCCTCCACCAGCCAGGCGGCGGGCTGCCCGGGGTCGAAGCCGGCGCTCCGCAGCAGTTCGGGCCAGCCGGGGTCGGTGAGGTCGGCGGGCAGCGTGATGCGCTCGCACTGCGGCCGGGCGCCGCGTTCGGCGAGGATCCGGTCCTTGAAGGCGAGGACGGGCGGCAGGTCGAGTTCGAACAGGCGGGTGCCGTCCGGCCAGGGCAGCCGGTGGGCGCGGGTGTCGAGTCCGGCGGCGAGCAGCACGACCTGGCGGGCACCGACGGCGAGCAGCCGGTCGTCGTAGTGCCGGGTGCGCAGGATGCCGTGCAGGAGCAGGCGCTGGGCGAACGGCCCGAGCGGTGCGCCGCCGGGGCGGGGCGGGTGGCCGGCGGCGGTGACGAAGGCGAGCGCGTACGGGTCGGTGAACAGCGGGTCGGGCTGGGCGCTCTCGTAGGCGCGGACCCGGGCCACGGCGACGGCGGTGCGCGACACGGGGCTCAGCCGCTCGGCGGCCGGCCGGCCGGAATGTGCGGGGCTCGACTGCTCGGCGGCTGGCAGGCCGGGGCGGGCCGGCTCTTGGGTCGTCATGCCGGAAAAATACATCGGCGCCGATGCATCTGTGAAGATGTATTCTGCCGCGCATGGACGGCGTACGACTTCTGCGGCTCGGCAAGCGACTGACCGAGCTCGGCCGGGAGCTGGTCACCGACCACGCCTCGGCGACCCTCTCCCCCGGCGAGATCGCGGTGATCTCCGACGTGTACCGGCACCCGGACACCTCGGTGCAGGACATCCGGGCGCGCACCGGCTTCGCCCAGAGCCACGTCTCCACCTCCGTCGCCCGTCTGCGCGAACGCGGCCTGCTGGACGCCACGCCCGACCCGGCGGACGGCCGCCGCACCCTGCTGCGCGCCTCCGAACTCGCCCGCGGACACATCCGCGCCCGGGTCGCCCGCCCGGCCGAACCCGTCATCGCCAAGGCCGTCCCCGACCCGGCGCAGGCCCGCCGGGTCACCGAACTCCTCGACGAGCTGGCCGGCCTGCTGCTCCCGCAGGACGCCGATGCGCGAACGGGCGGACCCGCGCACCGTCGATGACCATGGACAGGTCGGGAATCCCCGTCCAGCCACGGTCCGTAGCACCGGCAGGCCGTACCAGCGGCAGGCCGCACCACCGGCGGACCATCCAGCCATCGGAGGCCGTCAATGATCGAGATCGCCGAAATCCGCGAGTGGCGCGGCCACGACGTGGTCGACCAGGACAGCAAGAAGATCGGCACCCTGGAGAACGTCTACGTGGACACCGCCACCGACCTGCCGTACTTCGCCACCGTCACGGTCGGCATGTTCGGCCGGCAGAAACGCCTGGTGTTCGTCCCGATCGTGAACGCGGTGGCCGGCCCGGGCTACCTGCGGGTCCCGTACGGCCGCGACGACGTGAAGAACGCCCCGTCCATCGACCCCGACGGCATCCTGCCCGCCGACCAGGAACCCGAGGTGTTCGCTCACTACAACATCGACTACGCCACCGGCGCAGGCGGCGAACGGCGCCTCGCCCGCCGCTGAGAGCCGCCGCCTCCGGCCGGGCCGACGTGTCCTCCGCGCTGCCCGCCCTGCGCACCCCTCACCGCCCCGGCTGCCCCGGCCTCCCCGGCCGTCACGGCGGTCACGGCGGTCACGGCGGTCACAGCCTGTACATCGGGCAACACACCGCCGACCGCGGGGGGCGCCGACCCGCGCGCCCAGGGCAAGTCCATCTGGGCGGAGGTCGACGCCCCCCGCCTACGCGCGCAGGGCATTACTGGCGTAGGGCGCTCCTGCCTGCGGGCCCTACCGCCTGCGCGGCTTGCGGGCCGCTGCGGTCAGTCCTCCTCCGGCTCCGGCGGCGAGGAGACCGGCACGGCGAACTCGGGGCCGTCCTCCGCCGTCTTCTCGCTCTCGTCCGGCGGCGGCGAGCCCTCGGCGGTCATCCCGGCCTCCGGCGTCTCGGTGGGCGGCCACTCGTCGGCCGGTGCGTCGTGAGTGCCGTGCGTTCCGTGCGTTCCGTGCGTTCCGTGCGTTCCGTGCGTTCCGTGCGTGTGGTGCGACATCTCGCCTCCCGCGGCAGTGGTTCGACCCCCTCGTCTCCATGGTGCGTCCCCATCCGCCGCCGCACCCGGCCGGTGCGGGGCGCGTCCGCCTCGCAACGGAGCGTCCCCGGCCCCGGCTGGCACCAGCACGGCGACAGGCGCACCGTGGACGGGGGGCCGTTGTCCACTGTCGCGAGAGGAGAGTGTGGCCATGTCGTCAAAGCGACGCCGCAAGAAGAAGACCCGCGCCCGGCACAAGGCGAACCACGGCCGTCGGCCCCAGTACTGAGGCCCACCCGCGTTCCCCGCAGTGCCCAACACCGAACCCTGGCACACCGAAGCGGCCGCAAAGCCCGGACCCAGCCCCGGACAGCGGCCGCTTCCGCGCTCCGCTCCAACCCCCCGAACACGCCCGAACACGCCCGAACGCGCCCGAACATGCCCGGCCGGTAAGCCCACTCCCCGTACGCCCGACCTCACCCCGTCGTCCGTACGCCCGGCCTTACCCCGCCGTCCGGACGCGCGCCCGCACCCGCGCGTGGGCGGCCGCCCTGACCGGGGACAGGCCGCACGCCCACACCATCACCGCGCCGAGCAGCCGGGCCAGCGGCCGGTCCCACAACCGTCGCACCATCCACGGCCTGCGGATGCCGAGTTCGTCGCGGACCCAGCCGGGCAGCAGCCCGACCGCCGCGTTGGTGAGCACCCGCACCGCGAGGCGCTCCCGTCGGCTGCGCCCGAAGCCCCGCAGCAGCGCGACCGCCTCCAACGCCTCAGGACCGGCCCGCAGTTCGCCGCGCACCCGGGCCAGGTAGGCGGCGACCTCGGCGCGTGAGGCGGGCACCCCGTCCGCGCCGAGCAGTTCGCCGATCAGTGCCACCTCGGCCAGGTAAGCATCGCACCCGGCGCCGGTCAACCTCCGCTTCCCGGCGAAGACTTGATGGCCGAGCAGGAAGCAGGACACCTCCGCCGTGTGCACCCAGCACAGCAGTTCCGGCTCGTCGGCCCGGTACGGCCGACCCGTCGCGTCGAAGCCGCGAACGTAACGGTGGATGCGGCGCACGTCCGCGATCGCGGCCTCGGCGGCGGAGGAGGAGCCGAGCGTGGTGGTGGAGACGAAGCGTGCGGTGCGGTGCAGCCGCCCGGTGGGGTCGGTGCGGAAGTCGGAGTGCTCGGCGACGGCCCGCATCGCCACGGGGTGCAGCGACTGGAGCATCAGCGCGGCGAACCCGCCCACCAGCATCCCGGCGGACTGCTCGTGCACCCGCCAGACCACGCTGGACGGGCCGAACAGGCCGGGGTCGCCGGGCGGCCGGTCGTAGCGTTCCAGATGCAGGTCGGCGCCGTGCACCGTGGCGTTGATCTCCCGCAACAGCCTCCGCCGCAGCACCTGAACCGGCCGCCGCCACCCGCCTGTCACCGCCGTGCACCTCCCGCCCCGGTTCTGCCCCGGTCTTCCCTGCCGCCACCCTACGCCGCACAGCCCCGCCGGCGAACGGGGCTGACAGCACGCCCGGCGACCCGCTACGATCACCGGCGATGACTACTCACGGATTGGAGGTCCTGTCCCTTCGAAGTGAGTGCTGATGCACCACACTTCGCTGACGGACGAGGACACTCGTACCTGCTTCTGGCCGCGCGTACGGCAGTTCGCCGTTCCCCCGGCCATGATCGAGACCGCCACCGCCCGCCGCGAGGCCGGCGACTGGGGCGGCGCCTGCGCTGCTGCCCGGTTCGACGTGGAATTCGACGTCCGGGCCGTGGCCCGCGCGCACGGTTCCGAGCTTGCCGGTCAACTGCGCGCCGACCTGCGCCACTTGGCACCGGACCTGCTTCGCTGGCACCTGCCCCGCACGGCCCCTGACGGGCTGCTGCGGCCGGGGCTGCGCGCCACGCTGGCCCGCTATCCACGGGACGGGCCGACCGCGTTCCACCTGGTGGCCCGCACCGCGCCGCGCCATGCGTCGAGGGACCAGCGGGTCGCCCTGACCCTGTGGCACCCGGCCACCCCGGCCGCAGGCCCCCGCCCGCAGCCGCGCTTCCGCCTCGACCTGCACCGACACCTGTGGGACGCCCGCCGCGCTCCCGAACTCGCCGACCGGACAGCAGATCTGACGGATGGTCAGGTCACCAACGGCGCCTGGGAGTTCGAGGCAGCGCTGCTGCGTGCCGCCGACGGACTGCCACCCGACACGCCGGTCGCGGCACGGCTGGCCGCTCGCCGGTTCCTGCTGCTCGGCCCCGCCACCGTCGCCACAGTCGCCACCGGCACGGAACTGCGCGCCGCAGGCGGCCTGCCCGTGCTCCCGGACGCCGCCACTTGGGCGCCGCCGGACCTCTGGCTGCTGCGCTCCGGGGCGCTGGACGCCGACCGGTTGCATCCGCTGGTCATGGCGGCGCTCGTCCCGGGCCACCGCCCGGTGCGCGCGGCGCCGCCGTCCGCGGCGGATCCGCTGCTGGTGGACTGCCGGGGCGCCCGGCACCGGGTCGCGCTGGTGGACGGCCGGCTCACCGCCCTGGACCATCCACCGGAGCAACTGCGCCGGGAGGAGCTGCTGTTGGCGTTCGGCGGCCCACCGCTGCCCTGCCTTCGGACCATCGACCGTGCGCACCGGCAGCCCGACGACCTGGACGCCATCATGCAGCGCCTGCTGCACGGCGACCGAACCGGCGCGCTCACGGCCGTCCGTCAACTGATCGGCGAGGACGCGCCGTTGCTCCCCGGGGCGCTCGCCGACCGGCTGGCCGAGGACGACGACCAACGGCTGGTGGCCGCGCTGCACCGGGCCGGGCTCGGCCCCGGCCGCCGGCCCAGTACCCACGAACCCGCTCCCGACCCCATGCCGAACGGCCGCCCGCATCGCCCCCGCGCGCCTCGCGGCCACAGGTGGTGCAACCGACACACCGCGTGCGCCTTCGCGCACCGGATCTGACCTTCACCCGGCGCCCGCCGCGCCGGGATCCGACTCTTCCCTCCCCAGGTGATCACCCATGTCTTCCACCACCCAACTCGCCGTCACCGACCGCCTGTTGGCACTACTCGCCGAGTCCGCCACCGAACCCCGCCAGGACCTCCGGATCGAGGCCCTGACCCTCGCCGTCGCCGCCGACCTGCCGGTCCTTCTCTGGGGGGAGCCAGGTATCGGAAAGACCGCCGCGCTGAACCAGCTCGCCGCCGAACTCGACCTGCCGCTCACCACGGTGATCGCCAGCGTGCACGAGCCGTCCGACTTTTCCGGCCTGCCGGTGATCGGCGCGGACCCGGCCACCGACGGGGTGCCGCTCGCGCCGCCGGACTGGGCGGTGCGTCTGGTCCGGCAGGGGCGCGGGCTGCTGTTCCTCGACGAACTCTCCACCGCCCCACCGGCCGTGCAGGCGGCGCTGCTGCGCCTGGTGCTGGAGCGCCGCATCGGGGCACTCCGGCTCCCGCCGGGGGTGCGGATCGTGGCGGCGGCCAACCCGCGCGCCTCTGCCGCCGACGGCTGGGACCTGAGCGCGCCGCTCGCCAACCGGTTCGTCCACCTGGACTGGGTGCACGACCCGGAGGTGGTGGTGCGCGGCCTCGGCGGGGTGTGGCCCCGCGCCGAGCTGCCCCGGCTGGACGCCGAACGGCTGCCCGCCGCCGTCGAGTTCGCCCGCCGCGCGGTGTGCGACCTGCTGACGGTGCGGCCCGAGCTGACCCACCGGCTGCCGTCCGCCGAGACCCGGCGCGGCAAGGCATGGCCGTCGCCGCGCAGTTGGGAGATGACGGTGCGGCTGCTGGCGTTCGGTGCGGCCGCCGGGTCGTCCCGCGAGGTGCTGTCGGCGCTGGTGCGCGGCACGGTCGGCGACGGGCCCGGGCTCGAACTGCTGGCCACCATCGACCGGATGGACCTGCCCGCCCCCGAGGACCTGCTCGCCGACCCGGACAACGCGGAACTCCCGGCCCGCGGCGACCTCCGGCAGACCGTGCTGGACGCGGTGGTCGCCGCCGTACGCACCCGGCCGACCCGGCAACGCTGGGACGCCGCCTGGGCGTTGATGGCCCGGGCGCTGCAGACCGGCACGGCGGACGTCATGGTGGTGCCCGTCACCACACTCGCCTCGCTGCGCCAACCCGACTGGGAGGTACCGGCGTTGATCGAACGCTTCGCGGGCGCACTGGAGCTGTCCCGCCGCGCCGACCGGGCCACCGCCCGGGTCTCCGCCGCCGCCGGCGCGGGCCGCCGATGAGCACGTCCCGCCCGACCCAGGGCCCGCCGAAACCGAAGCCGAACCCGAAGGCCGACCCGAAGGCCGACCCGAAGGCCAACCCGATTCCTGCCCCGAAGCCGAACGCGCCCCACCCGATGCCCGACCCGCCGAAGCCGCGCCCGCCGCGGGCCCGCCCGGCGCCCGTCCCGACCCGGCCCTACGCACCGCACCCGCACGCACCCCGGCCGCACGCACCCCGGCCGCCCGCACCCCGCCCGGCCGGGCCGCCGCTGGACCTGGAGAAGCTGTACGCGGCCCGCCTGCAGGCCGTCCGGGCCCGCCCGTACCTGGCCACCGCGCTGTTCGCCATGCAGGTGGTCGAGTCGATGCGGGTGCCGACCATGGCAGTGGACCAGTACTGGCGCTGCTACGTCTCCCCCGCGTTCGTGGCCGCCCGACCGGAGGAGGAACTCGCCTCGATCTGGGTGCACGAGGTCTCCCACCTGCTGCGCGACCACGCCCGCCGCAGCGACCGGGCGATGCGCAAGTTCGGCCTGGCCGGGCCCCGGGACCGGCTGCGGATCAACCTGGCGGCGGACTGCGAGATCAACGACGACGTGTTCGGCGACGGCCTGCTCCGCCCCGAGGACGCCGTCCTCCCCGAGACCCTCGGCCTGCCACCGAACCTGCTGATGGAGGACTACCTGCCGAGTTTCACACTCAACGCCCGGACGCAGAGCTTCAGTTGGCTGGAGTGCGGCAGCGGAGCGGACGGGTACGACCGGGAGTGGGAGCTCGGCCCGGACGGCGGCCGAGGACTTCAGGCGCACGAGAGCGACCTGGTCCGGTTCCGGGTCGCCGAGGGCATCCTCGGGCGGCCGGGCGAGGCCCCGGCGGGCTGGCGGCGCTGGGCCCGGGAGGCGTTCCATCCGCCGCAGCCGTGGCGGGAGTTGCTCGGCGCGGCGGTCCGCTCGGCGGTGGCCGGAGCGGGCGCGGGCTCCGACTACACCTACGGCCGCCCGGCGCGCCGAGCCACCGCGCTACCTGGTGTCGTGCTGCCCGCGCTGCGCCACCAACTGCCGCGCGTGGCCGTCGTGGTGGACACCTCCGGCTCGGTCAGTGACCAGGAGCTCGGCACCGCGCTGCTGGAGATCTCCGCAATCGCCCGCACCCTCGGCGGACGGCGCGAGGTGCTGTCGGTGATCTCCTGCGACGCCGCCGCCCAGCAGGTTCAACGGATCGGCGGCGACGGCATGTTGACACTGATCGGCGGTGGCGGCACCGACCTGCGGGAGGGCTTCGCGGCCGCGCTGCGGCTGCGCCCGGGCCCGGACGTGGTGGTGGCGCTGACGGACGGCCAGACCCCCTGGCCCTCGCGTCAGCCGGCCTGCCGGACGGTGGTCGGCCTGTTCCGCCGCCCGTCCTACGTCAACGAGAACGATCCGAACTATCGGCCGGACCTGCCGCCGGAGTGGGCGCGGGTGGTGCAACTCGGCTGACAGCGCCGCGAGTTCAGGCAAGCCGGAAGTGCAGGGTGTCGCCGGGGCGGGCCTGCGCGGCGGCGCCGAGGTCGGCGCGGCGGACCACCGCGATGACGGGGTAGCCGCCAGTGACGGGGTGGTCGGCCAGGAACAGGATCGGCCGCCCGGACGGCGGTACTTGCAGCGCTCCGCCGACCATGCCCTCGGAGGGGAGTTCGCCGGTGCGGGCACGCTCCAGGGCGGGCCCGTCCAGGCGCATGCCGACCCGGTCGCTGTCGGGGGTGACGGTGTACGGCTCGGTGAGCAGGGTGCGCAGCGCGTCGGCGGTGAACCAGTCCTCGCGGGGGCCGGGCAGCACCTGCAGGACGGTGCGGTCGGCGGGGGCGGGGGGCGGGGCGTGGTCGGCGGTGGGCCAGCCGGTGGCGGCGTCGCCGAGGGGCAGCAGTTGCCCGGCCGCCAGCCGGTCGGGGCCGATCCCGGCGAGGGTGTCGGTGGCGCGCGAGCCGAGCACCGGGGGGACGTCCAGGCCGCCGCGGACGGCGAGGTAGACCCGCAGGCCGCGGGTGGGGGTGCCGAGGCGCAGCCGGGCGCCGGCGGGGAGGTGCAGCGGGGTGCGGGCGGCGGCGGGGCGGCCGTCGATCCAGGCCGGGCAGTCGGCGCCGGTGAGCGCGCAGGTGGCGGCGCGGGAGAAGGCCAACTCCAGCCCGCCCATGGGGGCTTCGAGGCCTGCGGCGTCCTCGGGGTTGCCGACCAGGCGGTTGGCCAGCCGCAGCGCGTCCCGGTCGGCGGCCCCGGCCCGGCCGACGCCGAGCGCGGCCAGCCCGGGGCGTCCGAGGTCCTGCAGGGTGGCGCCGAACCCGGCGCGCAGGACCAGCAGTTCGGCGCGCGTCATGACTCGCTCCCGGCGCTCTCCCGGGCTTCGACACCATTGACACCTTCGACGGCTCCGGCTGCTCCCACGGCTCCGACAACTTCGACAATCTCGACGACCTCGACGACCTCGACGACCTCGACGACCTCGACGACCTCGACGAAGCGGACGGCGGTGCCGGGGCGCAGCCGGGTGGGCGGGTCGGCGGTGGGGTCCCACAGGGTGAGGGTGGTGCTGCCGAGCAGGTGCCAACCGCCGGGCGAGGGGCTGGGGTAGATACCGGTGTACTCGTCGGCGACGGCGACGGACCCGGCGGGCACCCGGGTGCGGGGTTCGGTGCGGCGGGGCAGGCGCAGCTGCGGGTCGAGGCCGGTGAGGTAGGCGAATCCGGGGGCGAAGCCGCAGAACGCGACGCGGTAGTGCGCGGCGGTGTGGCGTTCGATCACCTGGCGTTCGGTCAGCCCGGTGCGCGCGGCGACCTCCGCGAGGTCGGGCCCGTCGTAGCGGACGGGGACGCGGACGGTCCGGGCCACGTCGGCGGAGGTGGCGGCGTCGGCGCGGGGCAGTGCGGCGAGGGCTGCGAGGGCGGTGATGGCGGCGCGCAGGCGGCCCGGGTCGGTGACCCGGGGGTCGTAGCGGACCAGCACGGTGCGCGCGGCGGGGACGAGTTCGGTGACGCCGATGGGTGGTGCGGTGTGCAGTGCACCGTGCAGTTGCTGAACCTGCTCGGCGGTGTCGGCCTCGATCAGGACGGCGTCGCTTCCGCATGGCAGTACTCGCACCGGACCGTCCTGTTCCGTTCGCCCGGCCGCTGCTGGGCCGTCCTCGGCTCAAGCTACCAAGCGTGCGGCGGGTGCGTTGCGTACGCCGTACACCGGAGCACCGTCGGGGCCGGGCAGCGGCCGCGAGGGGTGCCCTCCGCACCGGCGGGAGATCGCAGGAATGCCGTCCGCACCGGCGGGAGGTCACAGGAATGCCGTCCGCACCGGCGGGAGGGCGCAGGAATGCCGTCCGCGGCCCCCGACCGCTCGGTGTGCGGGGGTCGCGGACGGTGTGCACGGCGCAGGCCACGCTCCTGCGCCGTGGGCCGCCCCGGTCTAGGCCGGGGTCGCTTCGCGTTCGGCGAGGCGGCGCGCCTTGCGCTTGCTCAGGGGCTGGTCGGGGAGCCAGCCGAAGGCCAGGGTGCTGCCGATCAGGCCGAGGATCAGGCCGATGAAGAACCCTCCGATGTTGGAGGTGATCCAGCTGCCGAGGGTGGCGAGGACCGCGACCAGGGAGTAGAAGAGCCGTTGCACGGGGTGGAAGATCAGCAGCAGTCCGCAGAGCACCATGAGCGCCGGGATGACATAGCCGGCCAGGCCGAGCAGTCCGATGCGGATGACCATGTGCATCGGGGCTTTCTCGGTGAACAGGATCTCGGCGCCGGCGAGGGTGACCAGCAGTCCGCCCCAGAACGGGCGGCGGTCGCGCCAGCCGGCGAAGCCGGTGCGGGCGGCGGGGGCCGGTGGAACGTCCACGGCGGGGTGCTCGGAACCGGTGGGCCGGGCGGCCGCGGTGTGCTCGGCCGCCCGGTCCGGTGCCGAGTCGAACTCAGCAGCCATCGGTGCTGAAGCTGAGGTGCATGTTGGGCAGCCGGAACACTCCGGCGGTGGTGGCGTAGTTCCGCTGGCGGAAGTGGTCGACGGTCACCTCGTCGCCCTGCTGGCCGAACATTCCGGGCGGGCCCTGGACCGGGCCCTTGTCGAAGGTGCTGGCGTCACGGCCGACTTCGAGACCCTTGAACTCGGCCTCGCCGCTCATCAGGTCGGAGTCGGTGGTGAGGTTCTCGGCGTGGACAGGGGTGCCCTTGTCGCCCGCCGTGATCAGCAGGTTGATGCCGCCCAGGTTGACGCTCTGACAGAGCTTCGTCAGATCGGCCGACTTGACGGCGGTCTGGATCAGGAACAGCTGGCCGCCGGTGTCACCGGCGTTCGGGCTGTTCTCGATCATGTTGTCCAGTACGCCGAACTGCGCGACCCCGGTGCCGTGCAAACGGTCGGCAGTGACCTCGAAGGCCATGCCCGAGATGGAGAACTGGTTGGCGAGGACGTTCTGCGCGGTCAGGGTCACCAGGACGCCGGCGGTCACGCAGGCGGGAATCGCCATCAGTGCGGCGCGGCGCAGCCGGACCCGGCCACGCCCCGAAGGGGTGACGGCGGGCTGTTCTGCGGGGTGGGGCATGTGCAGCTCCAGAGGGTTCGAGTGGGGGTGCGCTCCTCGCCGGCGGTGAGGTCCTGGCGTGGACGGATGCGTCAACGATCTTTTTCTGCAAGGAAGTTGACGATCTTTCTCATACCTGCGAGCTGTCTGGAAGTTACCCCGGGGTACATGGCGGGTCAATACTTCGCGCACCGTCCCCACACATCTGAATACCAGTCAACTCCTGTGACTGGAATGCCTATTGTGGCGAGGAGGCACTGGAACTCCACTCACCGACCTGCCAACTTCCGCACATCTCCTTGACGTTGCCGTCCGGCCCCCCATAGAACTTGGCGATGTACCCGGCGGTAACCGCGCGCTGTCACGGCGCGGCCCCGGGTGACTTTCCGCCCCGGCGGTACGGACCGCCCCGGTACCACGGACCGCCCCGGCGGCAGGTGCGGACGTGCGCCTTCGTTTCGGCCGCTCGTGGCGTCGAGCGACCCGGCCGCTCGCTGAACACCCGTATGCCGCACCGCCGTTGAAGCGTCCAGCACGGGCCCGCCACCCCCCCGATCCCTTGCCTTGAGGAGTTCCCCCACCATGCGCCGTACCCTGCCGGACCACTCCGCCAGCAGCTCCGACCGCTCCGCCGCCCGCCGCGGCTCCCGTCGACTGCTCGGCCGTCTCGCCGTCCCGGCCGCGCTGGCCTGCGCCGCGCTGCTGGCCGGCACCGTCCCGGCCTCCGCCGCCGCGCCGGGCGGGCCGTACACCGGCATGGGCAACTGCCCGCTGAGCGCACCCGCCATGACGAACCCGGAGAACCTCCAGGTCGGCTGCCTGGTGTCGATCACCAATGCCGGGAAGTTCACCCTGGGCAGCACGGTGGTGCCGTTCAACTCGCCGATCAAGCTTCAATTCGGCTTCTACTGGGACAAGTCCGCGCCCTCGGTGACCTTCCCGGACGGCACCACCGCCAACCTGTACAACGTGGTGCCGCCCACCAACGGCCCGCTGATGAGCGCGCCCATGGTGGAGATCACCATCCCCGGCATCCAGAACTTCCTGCCGGGCATCACCAGCGTCTTCGCCCAGGTCGAACTGGCGGGCTCCGTCAGCAAGTTCGCCCCCATGGCGACCGGCGAGCCGTACCCCGTCTTCCAACTGCCGATCAAGCTGCACCTGTTCAACGCGCTGTTCGGCCCGGACTGCTACGTCGGCTCGAACTCCGCGCCGCTGATCCTCAAGCCCACCACCGGCACCACCGCCCCGCCCGCGCCGACCGCCCCGATGACCGGTGACCCCGGCACCATCGACTTCACCATGGACCCGGCCGGCCACAACGCGCTGGTGGTCTCCGAGAGCAACGCGAACCTGGTCGACAACACCTTCTCGGTGCCCGGCGCCAACGGCTGCGGCCTGCTCGGCTCGCTCAACCAGATCATCAACTGGACCATGAACCTGCCTGCCACGCCCGGCAAGAACTCGGTGAGCTTCCAGCAGACCAACGCCAACTTCGCGCTGGACGAGAGCATCTCCGACCTGACCGCCGCGATGGCCGCCAGCGCCGGCCACTGATCCGCTCCCTGACGCGGCGGCCGCCCGCCGGCCGGCCGCTCCCCCACCGACTCGTGCCCGCCCCGCCACGGGCGGGCACGCGCTCCGCACCACCGGAGCCCCGCCCCGGCCACCCGGCCGGAGCCGCCCTCACCGGACGCCCCCACCCACCGGAAGGAACCCTCATGCGCAACCGTCTCGTCGCCGGCACCGCCGCCCTGGTCGCCGCCACCGCCCTGGTCGCCCTTCAGGCCGGCACCGCCAACGCCACCGTGGCCGGGCCCCTCCTCTACACCAGCAGCGGCGCCGTGAACGTCAACGACCCGCTGTCCGCCGACCTGGTCGCCGGCACCGTGGCGACCATGTTCAATCCCGGCACCACCACCGGCGTCACGTGCACCGCCTCCCACATCGGCGGCACCGTCGGCTCCAACCCCATCGTCGGCCCGACCACCCCCGGCACCGCGTCCGGCCTGGTCAACGTGCTGACGTTCAGCGGCTGCACCTCCAACGTGCCCGGCGTCATCTCCGTGACCAGCCTGACCATGAACAACCTGCCGTACACACTCGCCATCTCCGACACGGCCGGCTACCCGGTGTCTCTCACCCCCTCCGCAGGCAACGTCATCCAGGCCACCGCCGTCCTCAAGACGCTGGCCGGAACCGCCACTTGCGTCCTCAAGGCGAACGTCCTGAACGGCAACGCCACCAACGTCCCGCCGCAGATCAACCTGGTCAAGCAGCTCCTCACCAAGTCCTCCGGCCCGGGCATCTGCTTCCCGAGCATCGAGTTCACGGCCTCCTACGGCCCGGTCACCGACGGCGGCGCCACCGTCCTCGTCAACTGACGTCCCCGACCCGGCACTTCGGGTGCCGCCCCGCCCCACGGCGCGGCGCTCTGCCATGACCTGCCGTCAGCTCCCTGTCTGAACGGCCCTTGGCCGTCCGCGCCCGCACATGCACCCGCTCCCCTGCGGCCCGAACAGCCTCAGGAACTCCACCGGCGTCGAGCCCGCGTCGGTACACACGTGCGGCGTGCGGGTGTCGAACTCGGCCACCCTCACCGGACGCCCCCCACCCACCGGAAGGAACCCTCGTGCGCAACCGCCTCTTCGCCGCCCTGGCCGCCGCGACCGCCCTGATCGCCCTCCAGACCGGCACCGCCAACGCCACCGTGCCCGGCTCCCCGGTTCTCTACACCAGCGGCCCCGCCGTCAACGTCGGCGACCCGCTGTCCGCGGACCTGGTCGCCGGCACCGTGGCGACGATGTACAACCCGGGCACCACCACCGGCGTCAAGTGCGGCGCCTCCCACATCGGCGGCAAGGTCGGCGTCAACCCGCCCGCCCCGGGCACCGCCTCCGGCCCGGTCAACACGCTCACCTTCGGCAGCTGCACCTCCAACGTGGTCGGTGTGTCCTCCGTGATCAGCCTGACCATGGACCACCTGCCCTACACGCTGAGCATCTCCGACTCGACCGGCTTCCCGGTCAGTCTCGACCCGACCTCGGCGGGCGTCATCCAGGCCACCGTCGTCCTCAAGACGCTGGCCGGAACCGCCACCTGCGTCTACCACTCCACCTCGCCGAACCTGGCCGGCTCCGCCACCAACGTCCCGGCGCAGATCAACCTGAGCACCCAGAACTTCACCAAGACCACCGGTCCGAGCATCTGCTTCCCGTCCATCGACTTCTCGGCCTCCTACGGCCCGGTCACCGACACCGCTCCGGGCAACGGCCAGGTCGTCCTCGTCAACTGACGTTCCACACCCGGCACTTCGGCGCCGCGCCCGGCCGGGGCGCGGCGCTTTGCCGTTCCGGACCGTCAACTCTCCGTGCCCGTGGTCCGCGCCCGCACATGCACCCGCTCCGCTGCGGCCCGAACAGGCTCAGGAACTCCGCCGGCGTAGAACGAGCCCGCGTCGGTGCACACGTGCGGCGTGCGGGCGTCGAACTCGGCCACCCTCACCGGACGCCCCCCACCCACCGGAAGGAACTCTCGTGCGCAACCGCCTCTTCGCCCGCACCGCCGCCCTGGCCGCCGCCACCGTCCTGCTCGCCCTCCCGGCCGGTACCGCCGGCGCCATGCCCGGAACCCCGGTTCTCCACACCACCGGCCCCGCCGTCAACACCGGCAACCCGCTGTCCGCCGACCTGGTCGCCGGCACCGTGGCGACGATGTACAACCCTGGCACCACCACCGGCGTCAAGTGCCTCGCCTCCCACATCGGCGGCACGCTCGCCGTCAACCCGAACCCCCCGGTCATCGTGTCCGGCCCGGTCGACACGCTCACCTTCAGCGCCTGCACCTCCAACGAGGTCGGAATCATCTCCGTGCTCAGCCTGACCATGAACTACCTGCCGTACACGCTCGCCATCTCCGACTCGACCGGCTACCCGGTGACCCTCACCCCCTCCGCGGGCAGCATCCTCCAGGCCACCGTCGTCCTCAAGACGCTGGCCGGAAACGCCACTTGCTTCTTCCGCGCGAACGTCCTGAACGGCTACGCCACCAACAACCTGACGCAGATCAACCTGGTCAAACAGCCCCTCACCAAGAGCTCCGGCCCGAGCATCTGCTTCCCGAGCATCGAATTCTCGGCTTCCTACAGCCCGATCACGTACGGCGGCGCCACCGCCCTCGTCAACTGACCTGCCACACACAGCACTTCGGCGCCGCGCCCGCCCAGGGCTCGGCGCTTGGCCATGCCGGACCGTCAACTCTCCTTGCCGGTGGTCCTGGCCCGCACATGCACCCGCTCCCCCTGCGGCCCGAACAGGCTCAGGAACTCCACCGTCGTCGGGCCCGCGTTGGTGAACACGTGCGGCGTGCGGGTGTCGAACTCCGCCGCCTCGCCCGCCTTCAGCACCACGTCGTGCTCGCCGAGCCGCAGCCGCAGCTGACCCGACAGCACGTACAGCCACTCGTGGCCCTCGTGGGTGCGCTGTTCGGCGTTCTCCCGAGTCCCCGGCGGGACGATCATCTTGTACGCCTGCATTCCGCCGAGGTTGCGGGCCAGCGGCAGGTACGTCCAGCCGTGCCGGACGAACGGGCGCAGCCGCACCCGGGGGTCACCCGTCGGCGGTGCGTCCACCAGCTCGTCCAGCGCCACCCCGTGCGCCCGGGCCAGTGGCAGCAGCAGCTCCAGGGTCGGCCGGCGGCCACCCGACTCCAACCGGGAGAGCGTGCTCACCGAGATACCGGTCTCCTCACTGAGCTGCGCGAGCGTGGTGCCGCGCTGCTGCCGGATCGCCCGCAGCCGCGGCCCGACCGCGCTCAGCACCGCCTCGAAGTCCTCGTCCTCCGCGCCCACCACGCGACCCCTTCCGTTCGACATCGGCCCACTCCCTCCATTTGCCACCTCAGCAACATTGTTTGTCAATCCGGCCACAGCGGCGCACCATCGAGCCATGACCGCCACGCACCGCGACTCGCACCCGCACCCCGCCCGCCACCACGACGTCCTGGTCGTCGGCGGCGGCGCCGCCGGACTGAGCGGCGCCCTCGTCCTGGCCCGGGCCCGCCGCTCCGTCCTGGTCCTCGACGCCGGCCGACCGCGCAACGCGCCCGCCGAGGGCGCCCACGGCCTGCTCGGCCAGGAGGGCGTGCCGCCCACCGAACTCCTCGCCCGCGGCCGGGCCGAAGTCGCCTCGTACGACGGCGAGTTCCACGACGCCGAGGTGCGCGCCATCACCCGGCAGCCGGACGGCGCCTTCCGCGCCGAACTGTCCGACGGCAGCGCCGTGCACGCCCGCCGGGTGCTGCTGGCCACCGGCACCACCGACGTACTGCCCGAGCTGCCCGGCCTCGCCGAACGCTGGGGACGCCAGGTGCTGCACTGCCCGTACTGCCACGGCTGGGAGGTCCGCGACCGCCGGATCGCGGTGCTCGCCACCGAACCCGCACTCGCCGTCCACCAGGCGCTGCTGTGGCGCCAGTGGAGCTCCGACGTCACGCTGCTCGCCCACACCGCCGCGCCGTTCACCGAGCAGCAGCAGCGCGAACTCGCCGCCCGCGGCATCACCGTGCACACCGGCGAGGTCGTCGCCGTCCTGCCGGAGAACGAGGCCGGCCCGCTCACCGGCGTCCGGCTCGCCGACGGCACCGTGATCGACTGTGACGCGCTCGGCGTCGCCACCGGCCTGACCGTGCACGCGCCGTTCCTCGCCGGCCTCGGCCTCACCCCGACCGCCCTGGTCCGCGACGGCGTCAAGCTGGGCGAACGCCTCGCCACCACCGACCCGTCCGGCGCCACCGAGGTCCCCGGCGTGTGGGCGGCCGGCAACCTCACCGACCCGATGGCCCAGGTCGCCGTCGCCGCCGCCGACGGCCTGCGGGCCGCCCTCGCGATCAACGCCGACCTGATCGCCGAGGAGACCAGGCTCGCCGTCGAGGCCGTCGAGTTCTGGGAGAACCGTTACGGCGAGAGCGAGCAGATCTGGAGCGGCCGGCCCAACGCCTCGCTCACCCGCGAGGTCACCGGCCTCGCCCCCGGCCACGCCCTCGATCTCGGCTGCGGCGAGGGCGGCGACGCGATCTGGCTGGCCCAGCAGGGCTGGCGGGTCACCGCCGTCGACATCTCCCAGGTCGCCCTGGACCGGGCCGCCGCCCGCGCCGCGGCCGCCGGCGTCGCCGACCGGATCAGCTGGCAGCGCACCGACCTGGCAAACGCTTTCCCGTTGGGTTCCTACGACCTGGTCTCCGCCCAGTTCCTGCACTCCCCCGCCGAGTTCCCGCGCGAACGGGTGCTGCGCCGCGCCGCCGACGCGGTCGCCCCCGGCGGCACCCTGCTGATCGTCAGCCACGCCGTCGCCCCCGCCCGGCACAACCACGCGCAGGACAACTCGCACAAGCACACCCACGACCACGACCACGACCACGACCACGACCACAACCACAGCGACGCCCACGACCACGCGCCCTCGCACAATCACGGGCACGACCACTCCGGAATGACCTTCCCCACCCCCGCCGAGCTGCTCGACTCCCTGCACCTGACCCCGGGCGCCTGGACGGTGGAGCGCGCCGAGGAACACCCCCGGCACGACCACCCCGAGCACCCCGTCACCGAGCCCGACGGCCGCCCGAACCGCGACTCCACCGTCCGCCTGCGCCGCGAGCCCTGACCCGCCCCGCACCCCTCCTGTTCGGCCGCCCGCGCGCACACGCGGGCGGCCGACGTTTTCGTCCACCCGCCCGACCACCCGTCCACCCGCCCGGCGAACGCGTCAGCCCTATGATCACGGCGTGCCCGCATTCCGCCCCACGATCCGCCCCCCGGCCCTCCCCGCCGTCCGCAAGGCCCTGGCCAACCACGAGGACGCGGTGCTGCGCCGGCTGCCGATCGTGTTCCGGATCGCCGCCGTGCTCCTCCTGCCGTGGATCGTCGACCTGGCGCTGAACGTCCGCGGCCACTTCGGCGCCCGCAACCTGTCCAACTCCTGGGTCTGGCTGGACCTGCTCGAATCCGCCGCGCTGCTCCTGCTGGCCTCCCTGGTCCGCCGCCGCCACCGCGCCACCAGCCCGATCGCCGCCGCCACCGCTGTCCTGCTGGCCATGGACGCGTTCTTCGACCTCTGGTCCGCCCACCGCGGCGACGCCTTCCGCACCGCCGAGATATGCGCCTACGTCGCCGAACTCCCCAGCGCCGCCCTGCTCGCAGGCCTCTCCTGGTACTCCCTGCGCTGGGCCGCCGCACTCCACCCCACCCCGACCACCTGACACTCAGTTCCCTCATCCGGGACACTGAGTCCCCTCACACTTCACGCCAAACCATCAAAGAGTGGATCTGTGGCACGGAGTGTGGTCTAGTGGGGGTACTGAGTTCCCTCCGCGCCGTGAAAGGACAAGGTGGCCGTGAGCTTGAGGATCGTTGTCTGTGTGAAGTACGTGCCCGACGCGACCGGTGATCGTCGCTTCGCGGACGATGCGACCACCGACCGGGAGGGCGTGGACGGCCTCCTGTCGGAGCTGGACGAGTACGGCGTCGAGCAGGCGCTGCGGATCGCGGAGGCGAACGACGGCGCCGAGGTGACGGTGCTGACGGTGGGCCCGGACGACGCGAAGGACGCGCTGCGCAAGGCGCTGTCGATGGGCGCGGACAAGGCCGTGCACGTCAATGACGACGACATCCACGGCACCGATGTGATGGGTACCTCCGCGATCCTCGCGGCGGCGCTGGAGAAGACCGGCTACGACCTGGTGGTGTGCGGCATGGCCTCCACCGACGGCACGATGGGCGTGCTGCCCGCCCTCCTCGCCGAGCGCCTCGGTGTTCCGCAGGCCACCCTGCTGTCCGAGGTCTCGGTCTCCGGCGGCGTGGTGACCGGCCGCCGCGACGGCGACGCCGCGACCGAGACGGTTCAGGCCGCGCTGCCGGCGGTGGTCTCGGTGACCGACCAGTCCGGCGAGGCCCGCTACCCCTCGTTCAAGGGCATCATGGCCGCGAAGAAGAAGCCGGTCACCTCCCTCGACCTGGACGACCTGGGCATCGACGCCGACACGGTGGGCCTGGCCGGCGCGTGGACGAAGGTCGCCGACATCACCGCCCGCCCCGCGCGCAGCAAGGGCGTGATCGTGACCGACGACGGTGAGGGCGGCAAGGCGCTGGCGTCCTACCTCGCCGAGCAGAAGTTCATCTGACGGGCCGCCGGGAATCATCGAAGGGTTGTGGAGTAGTCATGAGTGAGATCCTGGTCCTGGTCGACCACGCCGAGGGTGCGGTGCGCAAGCCCGCCCTGGAGCTGCTGACCCTCGCCCGCCGGCTGGGCACGCCCGCCGCCGTCGTCCTGGGCGCCGGTGACGGTGCCGCCGCGATCGCCGCGAAGGCCGCCGAGTTCGGCGCGCAGAAGGTGTACGTCGCCGACGGCGAGGCCTTCACCACCCAGCTCGTCGTCCCCAAGGTCGACGCCCTCACCCAGATCGCCAAGGCCTCCGGCGCCGCCGCCGTGCTGGTCACCTCCAGCGGCGAGGGCAAGGAGATCGCCGCCCGCACCGCGCTGCGCCTGGGTTCGGGCATCATCACCGACGCGGTGGACCTGGAGGCCGGTGCGGGCGGTCCGGTGGCGACGCAGTCGGTGTTCGCCGCGTCGTTCCAGGTGAAGTCGACTGTCACGACGGGTGCGCCGGTGATCACGGTGAAGCCGAACAGCACGGCCCCCGAGGCCGCGCCGGCCGCCGGCACCGTGGAGAGCGTGAGCGTGGAGTTCGGCGGGAGGGCGGCGACGGTGACCTCCCGTACCCCGCGGGTGTCCACCGGGCGCCCGGAGCTGACCGAGGCCGCGATCGTGGTCTCCGGCGGCCGGGGTGTCGGCGCGGCCGAGGGTTTCGGTGTCGTCGAGGAGCTCGCGGACGCGCTCGGCGCGGCCGTCGGCGCCTCCCGTGCCGCGGTCGACGCGGGCTGGTACCCGCACACCAACCAGGTCGGCCAGACCGGCAAGCAGGTCTCCCCGCAGCTGTACATCGCGGCGGGCATCTCCGGCGCGATCCAGCACCGCGCGGGCATGCAGACCTCGAAGACCATCGTCGCGGTCAACAAGGACCCCGAGGCCCCGATCTTCGAACTCGTCGACTACGGCGTCGTCGGCGACCTCTTCACCGTCCTCCCCCAGCTCACCGGCGAGGTCAAGGCCGGCTGACGGCCCACCAGCACCACCCCGGAAGGGCGCGACCACCACGGTCGCGCCCTTCCGCCGTTCCCCGCGCCGCAGGCCCCGCAGGCGGTCAGCGGGCGGGGCTCGCCGGCGTCGGGCCCGGCGACCTGCGCCCGGCGCCGGGGGTGGCGGCGGTACGCAGGACGCCGGCGGTCGCGGCGGTGGCGGCGCACATCACGGTGAGCAACAAGAAGGTGTGGTTGAGGGCGGTGAGGTGGGTGAGCCAGCCGATGACGGCGGGGCCGGCGAGCATGCCGAGGTAGCCGATTCCGGCGACGCGGGAGACGTTGGCTCCGGCGGCGGCCTCGGCGTGGCCGGCGGCGCTGAGCAGCTGGGGGACGCAGCCGGACAGGCCGAGGCCGAACAGCGCCCACCCGGCGAACGCCGCCCACACCCAGGGAGTCAGCGCGGCGAGGGTGATGCCGACGGCGGCGGTGAGCGCGCCGTGGCGCAGGACGGCCATCGAGCCGTAGCGGGTCACGATCCGGTCGGCGAGCAGGCGACCGGTGGTCATCGCGGCGGCGTAGGTGCCGTAGGCGAACGCGGCGGTGCCGGCGGGCGCTTTGAGGACGTCCTTGAGGTGCAGGGCACTCCAGTCGTTGGCCGCGCCCTCGCACAGCATGACCAGCAGTGCCAGGATGGCGAGCACCCGGATCTGGCGGCGGGCGCCGTTCCTGGCGGCGGGCATCGGGGCCTCGGTCGCCTGCCCGTCCTCGGCGGACGGTGCGGTGCCGGGCAGCAGGCTGCGCGCGGCCAGCAGGGCGACGGCGAGACCGGCGGCACCGAGGACGGCGAGGGTGGCGGCCGGGCCCAGGCTGGCGGCGCCGGCCGCGGCGGCGGCCAGCGCGGCGATCACCCCGCCGACCGAGAACGTGGCGTGGAAGCCGGACATGACGGGCCGCCCGTACGCCTTCTCCACGTGGACGGCGTGGGCGTTCATGCTGACGTCCAGGCAGCCGTTGGCGAACCCGAAGAGCACCAGCGCGCCGGCCAGCGTCCACGGGTTCGGCGCGAGGCCGGGCAGCACCAGCGACGCGGCGCACACGGCGCCGGAGGCGGGGACGACGACGCGGGCGCCGAGGCGGTCGGTCAGCCGGCCGGCCACCTGCATGCCACCGAACGCGCCGAGGCCGAGCAGCACCAGCAGGCCGCCGAGCGCGGCGTGACTGATGCCGACCCGGGTCTCGACGGCGGGGATGTGCACCACCCAGGCGCCCATCAGGGTGCCGCACAGGACGAAGTAGACATAGGTCGCCACGCGGGCGGCCCGAAGCGAGCGTTCCATGCCACCGACCATAATGAACATTCCCCATGTTCGAAAGTCCACCAATCGAACAACTTGCTTGTGCGTTGCGGGGTGCGGTTCAATCTCGGTATGAACACCGCGGAGCGCCACACCCTGATCGCCCAGGCCGTCCGGGACGCGGGCAGCGCCACCGTCCTCGAACTCGCCGAGCTCACCGGCGCGTCCGAGATGACCATCCGGCGCGACCTCGACGCGCTCGCCGCCCAGGGCGCCCTGGAACGCTTTCGGGGCGGGGCGCGCACCCTGCTGCTGCGCGGCGAGGAGCCCCCGTTCGCGCTGCGCGCCCGCGAGGCCGTCGATGCCAAGCGCCGCATCGCCGTCGCGGTCTGCGATCTCGTCGCCGACGGCGAGACCGTGCTCCTCGACAGCGGCACCACCTGCGTGGAGATCGCCCGTCTGCTGCGCGAGCGCCCCGTCACCGTGATGCCGCTGTCCCTGCCGGCCGTCCACGTCTTCGGCGACACCCCCGGACCGGCCACCCTGCTCGTTCCCGGCGGGCAGCCCCGCACCGGCGAAGGCGCCCTGACCGGCCCGCTCGCCCTCGCCTCGATCTCCGCCCTGCGATTCGACACCGCCGTCCTCGGCTGCTGCGGCCTCACCGCCGCCGACGGGCTTACCGCCTACGACCTCGACGACGCCACCGTGAAGAAGGCCGCCACGGCCGCCGCCCGCCGGACGATCGCGGCCACCGACAGCGGCAAACTCGGCCGCACCGCCTTCGCCCACGTCGCCCCCGCCGGACTCCTGCACACGCTCGTCACCGACACCGCCGCCCCCGCCGACGAGATCACCGCACTCGAAGCGGCGGGCACCACCGTCATCACCGCCTGACCACGACCCCGCTCGCGGGGGCATCCCGAGCAGCGCAGGGTCCGGCCGCCCGTCAACCCGGCCACCGGACCCTGCGGCACCCTCGCCCATGGCGCTGCCGACCACACCCCCTCGCCCTGTGCGCCGCACCCTCGCCCGTGGCGCTGCCGACCCACCGCCCTCGCCCCGCGCGCCACACCCGTCGGAGACCCGCGCTTGCGCCACCCCCACCACTTTCGTCTACAGTCGCGTAGACGGTCTACTCCCGTGTAGACGCAGAGCGCCCGGAGGCCACGCCGTGTACGCCCACTCCGCCCTGTTGGCGGTCAACCCGCTCGACGCATCCTCCTTGCTCGCAGCATTCGGCGCGCTCGGTATCGCCGCCGTCCTGTTCGCCGAGACGGGACTGCTGGTCGGGTTCTTCCTGCCCGGCGACTCCCTGCTGTTCACGGCGGGCCTGCTCTGCACCCCCGGCCTGCACTCCGGCCCGCACCTGAACCTCGCGCAGGTCCTGGTGGCCGCCGTCGTCGGCGCCCTCGCCGGTGCCCAGGTCGGCCACCTGCTCGGCCGCAAGGGTGGCCGCGCCCTGCTGGAACGTTCCCGCAACCGCCGCCTGCACGAGGGCGCCCAGCGCGCCGAGGAACTGCTCGCCCGCTACGGCCACGCCAAGGCGATCACGCTGGCCCGCTTCGTCCCCGTGGTCCGCACCGTCCTCAACCCGCTGGCCGGCGCCCTCGGTGTCCCGACCCGCACCTTCGCCCTCTGGCAGACCGTCGGCGGCCTCATCTGGACCGTCGGCCTGGTCCTCGGCGGCTACGCGCTCGGCTCGACCATCCCGAGCGTCGACCGCTACCTGCTCCCCGCCATCGCGGTGATCATCGTCCTCTCCCTCGTCCCGCTCGCCCTCGAACTGCGCCGCACGCGCACCGCCCGCCGCTGACGGACTCGTCAACGGCGGGCGGGCGGACACACTCGCGAAGAACCTATTCGCGGGAACCCACTCAGCGGACGACGTCGAAGACCTGCTTCTGCACGCCGTTGCGGTACACCTCGTGCTCGACCAGCGCCAGCTTCTGGGCGTCCTTGTCGGTGGTGCTGAACAGCCGCTTGCCGGCGCCGAGCAGCAGCGGGAAGACCAGCAGGTGGTACCGGTCGATCAGCCCCGCGTCGGACAGGGCCTGGTTCAGGGTGGCGCTGCCGTGGACGATGATCGGACCGCCCTCGGTCTGCTTCAGCGCGGCGACCTCGTCCAGCGAGCGCAGAATGCTGATCTCGCCCCAGTTCGAGACCAGTCGGTCCTCGGTGAGGGTGTTCGAGACGACGTACTTCGGCAGCGTCCGGTAGCGGGCGAACTCCGCCATGTCCGGCCAGACCGGGCTGAACGCCTCGTAGCTCACCCGGCCCATCAGCATCGCGGTGGACTCCTCCTGCTCCCGTGACTTGATCTCGAACGCCTCGGGAACGAACTCGATGTCCTTGAACGTCCAGCCCGAGTTCCGGTAGCCGGGCTCGCCGCCCGGGCCCTCCACGACGCCGTCGAGCGAGACAAAGGCCGTGCTGATCAGGGTGCGCATGATGGTGCTCTCCTCTGTACAGGTGTGACTGTCTTCAGTACGTGGTGCTCACTGCCTACTGCTCGGCCACTCAAGGCCGCTCGGCGAGGACGCCCGCCAACCACCGCTGCCACCCGGCCTCGGCGGCAGCCGCGGCCTCGCCGTCCGGGCCGAAGAGGTGGTGGAACAGCAGCACCACACCGGGGCTGTGGTGGAAGGTGTAGAGCCCGTCGCCGGTGCGGACCTCGAAGCGCTCCTCGTCGGACCAGGTCACCTCCCCGGCCAGCGGCGGCACCCCGGCCGGCTCGGCGTGCACCGGCGCGCCGACGGCGACAGCGGCCGGCAGCGACAGGCCCCGGGCGAGCGCGGCCCGGACCTGCCGCGCGGACCGCTCGCCGCTCTGCGCCATGGCGAAAACGGGACGGCCGGCGCGCCCGGGGAAGTGCGCCAGATACTCGCGGAGCGTGTGCAGGTGGAACGGCCAGCCGCGGCGCAGCGCATCGTACTCGTCCTGCCAGTCGTCGCCGAGCATGCCGCTGTGGACGACGCGCAGGACGGTGCTGCCGCCCTCGCGGCCCTCGATGAGGTACTCGAAGGCCATGAACCGGCCGTCCGCGCCGGTGGCCGTCCGGGTGGCGAACCGCTTGCCGGGCTCGTACGCGGTGACCACGGCCTCCTCCCGGTGGCCGCCCACGTCCATGACGGCGGTGCCGCCCTCACGCGCCTCGACCTCGTTGCGGCCCATGAACCACGACTCGATGCCGGGCCCGGTGGCGATCGCCTCCCAGACCTGTTCCGGGTCTGCCGGCAGGAGGATCTCCCGCTCGATCTCGAAGGGGTGCGTCATCGCGGGTTCTCCTGTGGTGCGTCGGATCGGTGGCTGTCCGCACGGGACGACGGCGGGTCGGGGATCTGGTGCAGGCCGACGACCACCCGGTGCCTTCGCCCCTGCGGCGCCGATTCGTCGTGGTAGCGGCTGACCAGGCCGGCCACGCTCTGCGCCAGCTCCTCGGCGAACGCCGCCCGATCGGCGGCGGAGGCGAACCGCACCTCGGCATCGATCCCGAAGCTCGCCACCCGCTGCCCGGCCCGGGCCGCGCCCGTCACCAGCGCGCCGACCTCCTGCACCAACCGGGCCCCCAGCGCCAACAGCCACCGGGCCGAAAGCTGATCGGGCGACCGGGCCGGATCCGGACTGACCGCCGCCAGCGCACTGGGCGAGATCACGTACGAGGCAGCCGTGGCGCGATACACCCGCTCCGTGACATTGCCCTTGCGGCGCTCCTCGGCCAATTCGACCAGCCCGTGCCGCTCCAGCTCCTTCAGGTGGTAGTTGACCTTCTGCCGGGGCAACCCCAACCGCCCGGCCAACATGGCCGCCGACCCGGGCTCCGCAAGGGCGGCCAGGATCCGGGACCGTATCGGGTCCAGCGAGGACTCGGCTGCGCCGGGTTCTTCGATCACGGCAATGTCCAGCATCTCTTCACCCTCCGTTCCCCAATCCCCCCGGCGTCCCCGGCGTCCCCCGGAGTGATTCCAGCATTGCGCCGAACAGGAAACCTGTCAAGACAAAAAAATTTGTCGGTAGCTGGAACGAGGCCCACGCACGCGTCCGCTCCCACACGGGAGCGGACGCGGCGGGCGTCTCATCGGACGACCGGACGGGGTGGATCAGAGCTGGATGAGTCCGGCGGTGGCGGTGGCGGGGGCCAGGGCAGGGGTGCCCGCGAAGGTGGCGGTGTAGGAACCGCTCAGCAGGATCGCCGTCAGCGGGCACAGGCCGGCGCAGGAGGCCACGCCCTGCGCGTTGGTGGTGGCGGTGCACACCGTGTGCGTGCCGACGGTGAAGGTGATGGTCTGCCCGGGAACGGGCTTGCCGGTGGTGGTGTCGGTGAGCGTGGCCTGCGGGTGCAGCGTGATGTTCAGGCCGCCACTGAGCGAGAACAGCAGCGGCTGCGCGGTCAGGCTGGTGGCGTCCTTGGTGTAGGCGTACTGGTCGGCCGGCGCAGTGGCACTGGTGCCCGCGGCGGTGGTGACGGTGACGTCCACGGCGCCGGAGGCGGTGGCAGCGGGGGCGGTCGCGGTGATGGAGGTGTCGCTGTTCACCGTGAACGAGGCGGCCGCCGTGGCGCCGAAGGCGACGCCGGTGGCCCCGGTGAAGCCGGTACCGGTGACGGTCACGGCGCTGCCACCGGCCACGGGGCCGGTGTTCGGGCTGACACCGCCGACGGTCGGCGGAGCGGGGGCGGCCTGCGGGGTGATGGCGAGCGCGATCGGCACACTGCCGACGCCGATGCCGGCAGTGGCGGTGTTGGTGGCGGTGCTGATCACCGACACGGTGTTGTGGTTCTCGTTGGCCGCGTAGACGGCGGTGCCTGCGGGGTTGACCGCGATGCCGACCGGACCGCCGAGCCCGCCGATGGTGGCGGTGACGGTGTTGGTGGCGGCGCTGATCACACTGACGCTGTTGCCGCCGGTGTTGGCGACGTAGACCGCGTCCCCGGACGGCGTGACGACCAGGTCCTGCGGGCTGGAGCCAACGCCAACACTGGCGGTCACGGTGTTGCTGGCGGTGTCGATCACCGAGACGGTGTTGGGGCCGTGGTTGGCCACGTAGGCCGCGGTACCGGCGGGGTTGATCGCGACTCCGACCGGCTGGGAGCCGACCGGGACGGTGGCGGTGACGGTATTGCCGGCCGTGCTGATCACCGACACGGTGTCGCCGAACAGGTTGGTCACGTACGCCGTCGCCCCGGACGGGGAGATCGCCACATCGGCCGGACCTGCGCCGACCGGGATGGTGGCGGTGACGGCATTGGTGGCCGTGTCGATCACCGAGACCGTGTTGGACGACTTGTTGGTCACGTACACCGCGCCCCCGGACGGGGTGACCGCGATGCCGAGCGGGGCGTTGCCGACGGGGACGGTGGTGGTGACGGTGTTCGTGGCGGTGTCGATCACGGAGACGCTGTTGCCGCCGGCGGCGAGACCGGCGCCGCCGCTGTTGCCCTGGTTGGCGACGTAGACGGCGTGGCCGTTCGGGGCGATCGCCACCCCCACCGGGCCGTCGTCGACCGGGATGGTCGCGACGGCCGTGTTGGTGCCGGTGTCGATGACCGAGACGGTGTTGCTCGCGAAATTCGCGACGTAGCCCAGCGGACCGCTCGCCGCGTGCGCGGGCGGCGCCGCCGCGACGCTCAGGCCCGCGGCCGCCAGTGCGAGCGCACTCAGCAGCGCTCCCCATCGACCGCTGCGCGTCGCAACTGATGCGTGAGACACGTGATCCCTCCCCATGGATCCGGCGCCCCGCCCCGGCGGCCCCGGCCGGGGCACGCTTGACGGGACGGTGCGCTCCTTGCCGGGTTCGGAGCCCCGGCGGCGGCCCCACCGGTCGCTGCCGGTGGAACGCACTCCGCCGGGGCTTCCGCTACGCGGTGATATCCGGAGCACTCGGCTCCGGTCAACGGGCAGGGATCCTTCCGCGCCATCCGCCACCCCGCCCCCGAGCACCGCCCCACCGCTCCGCAGCAGGCTGGACCAGCACGCGCGGCCTCCCGCAAATGGCCGATTCAGCAGGGCCCGTGCAGCACCCGCACGCCGGACGAAGGCCCCCGGCACATCCCGACCCCCTGGGGGATCACGTCGTGGCGGGCTCGCCTGTCGCACGGCGGCGTGACAGGGCGTCGGACACCTTCGCGGTGGCGTACAGCGAGACCGCGAGCGCGACCACCAGCGCGACACCAGCAGCGAAGATGCTGCCGTCGGAGACCGCCTTCGCGCTGCCCGCCTCGCTGCGGGCGGACCCGGCGATGAACGGCAGGACCACCAGCACCGCGACACCGAGGACGACCTCGCCCCAGACCACCTTCGGGAAGTGACGCAGCGTGAGCTGGAACAGGGAGGCGGAGTCGTCGGCCCGGCGGGCCTGCGCGATCCGCGGCATCAGCCAGAACTGGTTGAAGGCCCCGGCCGTGACCAGCCCCAGGACCAGGAAGATCTTGACCAGGAGGGCGATGCCGTAGCCGGTGGTCCACAGCTGGGAGACGCCGCCGACGTGCTTCCAGCTGATCCACAGGCCGGAGATGGTGACCGCGCCGACGCACACCATGGCGACCAGGCTGAAGCGGCGCCAGATGTCGGCCCACAGCAGGCCCGCGCCTTCGCCGAGGCGGCTGCGGGTGGCCGCGAGCGCGACCAGCAACGCCAGACCGCCGACCCATACGACGCCGGAGACGATGTGGGTCTGGGAGAACACCGGGTCGAGCCAGCGGTCGAGTTCGGTGGGTGCGGTGGCCGGTATACCGGCGATCAGGGTGACCGCGAGGGTGGCGGGCACAGCAGCGAGGGCAAGGCGGTCGAGATGGCGGCGCACCGCCGGGACGAACAGCGCGATCAGCGCGACGGCAGTGGCGACGAGCACGATGTTCTGCAGGAGGTAGAGCGTGCCCTGCGCGACCCACGCCCCCTTGGCCGCAGGCGCGTCAAGAAAGTCCACGATCCTGCCGGGGCCCATGGCATCACCGAACGGCATGCCCTTTCCGGCCCGAGCGACGCGCGCCACTAGCTGAAAGTACCCGGCGACCAGCAGAACGACGCCCGCCCAGGCCAGGTAACCCGCCGCCCGCCTGAGCAGCACGGCGGCGTCCCCCGGGGCAGTGCTCGCGGCCCTGAGCGCCGGGCGCACGGCGGCGATGTACGTGACAACACTGCCGATCGCGCCGCTCAGGCCGAGGAAGTAGCCGGTCTTGGTGAGGATCCGCCAGATTGCGGGCGTGGTGTATTCGGCCGTGTTCGCGGCCAGCAGCAAATTCATCACCAGGTTAGCCTAACCGCAGTTAGGCCAGCCTGTCCTAACTCGCCCTCGGGGAAGCCTGTCGAGGAGTCGGCCGGGGGCGGTGAGCTCGCGGCAGACTTGCCGAACTGCCGAACGAGCCTTGCCGCGGATGCGGACACCCGGAGCCGCACGCGCCCTGCAGGCGAAACACCGCGCCGGGTGCGCCGGTTCGAGCCGATAATCGGCAAGGCCCTCGTGCCGAGGTCCACGACTGGACGGCCCTGCACCAGCCCGGACGGCGTCGGCGCCGACGAGGCCTGCCGCAACCGTCGAACCTGCCACCTGCACAGGCGCGGCATCGCGGCCGTCCGCCGGATCCGCTCGTGATCACCGACGCATCACCTGGCCCTCGGCGGGGACGCGGGGCTGACCACGGCTTCACACCCACGGCGTCCTGTGCAGCGCTCGACCACGACCGCACGGACCACCTTCCTCCCCCGGCAGCGGCCTGCGCGCGCCGGGCTATGATCGCCCGTCAACCGGCCGACCGCCCAGGGGGAACCATGCCGTCGCCATCCGCAGCCACCACGAGCTTCGACGCCAACGAACGCACTGCCTGGGCCGGACGGGCCGACGCCTATGCCGCGACCTTCGGCCGGCTCTGCGCGTACACCGCGCCGGAACTCCTGGACGCCGCCGAAGTGTCCACCGGCACCCGACTGTTGGACGTGGGTACTGGACCGGGCACGATCGCCGCGGCCGCCTGCGCCCGGGGCGCCGAGGTGACCGCCGTGGACGCCGAGCCGAGCATGCTCGAACTCGCCCGCCGCGCCGCCCCGTCCGCGCGCGTCGAGCTTGCCACGCTGCCCGAACTTCCCTGTCCGGACGACGAGTTCGACGCACTGGTGGCCAACTTCGTGCTCAACCACGTCGGCCGCCCACTGCTCGCCCTCGGGGAACTGCGCCGCGTCCTGCGGCCCGGCGGCCGCCTCGCCCTGACCATCTGGTCCGGCACCCCGGCCCCGGGCCAGACGCTGATCCCGCAGGCCCTCCAGGCCGCCGGTGCCGTCCACCCACCACACCTGGCCCCGCTCGACCCTGCCGACGACTTCCCGCGTACCCCGGCCGGCCTGACCGCCCTCCTCACCACCGCCGGCCTGCACCACGCCACTTGCCGCACCCTCACCTGGGAGCACCGCACCACCGCCGAGGACTGGTGGGCCGGCCCGGCCTCCGGCATCGCCACGATCGGCCGCACCCTGCGCGCCCAGACCCCCGAAACCCAGTCCGAGGCCCGCCGCCACTACAATCGCCTCGCCGAAGCCTTCCGCACCCCGGACGGCACCCTCGCCCTCCCCCACGCCGCCCTCCTTGCCACGGGCACCGCGTAGGCGCGCCCAGACCTCGGAACAGCCACTCCGACCGCGCGGTCGCACGCGAGGAGGACGACCGCACCCTGCTCCGCCGCCACGTCGTCCCCGGGCCCGCCGCTCGGGCCCAGTCGCTCACCACTCGCGCGGCGCGATCAGCTCCTCCCCGTCCGCGTCGGCGAAGCCGTACGCCGCCGCGACGAATGCGAAATCCGCGCCGATCGCGTCCCGGGCCACGGTCTCGATCTCGCTGCCGGCCTCCTCCAGCGCCTCGCCCAGGCAGTTGAACTCCTCCGTCGCGGCGTGCGTCAGCGCGTACAACTCCCGTAGCCCGTGCGGGCGTTCGGACTCGATCCGCTCGCACAGCCTGCGCAGCACCTCGCGGCCGCGTTCGACCAGGTGGGCGGGGTAGTACGGGTCCCCGGCCAGCTCGCCCAGGAACTCGCGCCCCGCCACCTGCTCGTTACCGATCGCCATCCGGCCGCTCCATCCACTCGGGCCCGCCCACTCGGGGAATCTCGTGCCGATCATCCCTCCGAGCGCCGACAGCCCGAGCACCGACAGCCCGCGGGCCGCAGGGCGCTCAGGACGTGTGGACTGTTCCGCGCAGGAGTTCGTCGACGTCGCGCCGCGGGGTCGTCGCGCCGCGGGGGCCGTAGCCGATGCGCAGGAGCACCTGGACGGTGCCGATGCCGGCTTCGGGGTTGCGCAACCGCCAGCGGGTCTCGGGGAGTTCGACGGCCTGGTGGAGGACGGAGACCCGGACGCCGTGCGCGGTGGCGACCAGCCAGACGCGTTCCATGGCCTGGCCGGCCCG
Source organism: Kitasatospora sp. NPDC059673 (assembly GCF_042734215.1). Classification (NCBI taxonomy): domain Bacteria; kingdom Bacillati; phylum Actinomycetota; class Actinomycetes; order Kitasatosporales; family Streptomycetaceae; genus Kitasatospora; species Kitasatospora sp. NPDC059673. The sequence goes on from NZ_JBHWEN010000002.1 coordinate 537,233, forward strand.
CAGCCAGTCGGCCGGCGTGTCGCCGCGGGTGGAGATGGTGACCAGCTGCGGGAGCGCCTCGAAGCGCTGCGAGCGGTCGGGGCGTCCGGTGAAGTCCCGCATGGGGACGTGGGCTTCGTGGTCCTGCGGGCCGAGCGCGGCCACCGGGATGCCGTCCGTCGAGGGCGCCTCGCGCAGCCAGCTCCCGGTCTCCGCAAGGCGGGCGTCGTCGGCGACGATCCGGGCTTCGGCCTCGGTGGTGAGCGCCAGCACCCGGCGCGCCTCGGCTTCCTCCAGCGCGTCGAGGACGGTGTCCTCGGCGGCGGCGGCGGCGATCAGTTCACCGATCACCGCCTCGGGGACGTCGCGGTTGTTGAACGGCTCGCGGCTGGAGTGCCGCACCGTGATCGCCTCCGCCAACTCGGCCGTCTCGTCGGGGACTCCGCGCGGGCCGAAGTGCACCACCGCGACCGGGGCGTCCGCCTCGACGGGGCCGGGCATCAGTTCCAGTTCCTCCACGGGCAGGCCCTGCCGGGCGGCCGCGACCCGCAGGTTGAACAGCGCCGCGCCGACGGACAGCAGCATGCCGCGACCGTCGGGGTCCGCCACCGGGACGGCCCGCTCCGGATCGGCGAACACCAGGACTCCGTGGCCGTCGTCGGCGGGCCGGAACTGCCAGGGTTGGGAGTTGTGCAGCGACGGCGCGGCTCCGGCCGCCGCCACCAGCTCCCGTAGTTCCTGCACGCTCAGCGCCGCCCCCGGGCCGCCCCTCGCACCACTCGTCGACTCGACCATCGCGGATCACTCCTCGTCGCGTTCCACGTGACTCTGTAGCTTGAGCGTGCACCTCGGCCCGGCCCTGCCGGTAGGGCCCAAAGGCCCCCACCGGACGACCTCCGTCCCGCTTCTTGATCCAGCAGGGCTTGACCCGGCAGTGCCCGAACCCGGCAGTGCCCGAACCCGGCAGGGCCTGATCCCGCTGGCCCGGGGGCACCCGAAACACGCTCACGCCGACGCGGTGCGCCGCTCGAACACCTCCAGCCGGGCCGACTCCAGAGCGGTCGCCACCGCGCCCAGTAGCACCGCGTCCTCGCCGAGCGTGCTCGCCACCACCCGGGGACGCAGCGCGCAGGTGCGGTGCAGCGCCTCCTCCAGTGGCGGCAGCAGCAGGTCCGCGCTGCGGCCGAGGCCGCCGCCCAGGACGACCAGTTCCGGATCGGCGACGGCGGCCACCACGGCGACCGCGAAAGCGAGTTGCTGCGCCTGCCGGTCGATCGCCGCCCGCGCGGCCGGATCGCCGGAGCGGGCCGCCTCGCACACCTCCTCGGCGGTGGTCGCGCTGGTCAGCCCGAGCCGCCATGCCTCGCCGACCACGGCGTCCGCCGCCACCACCTCCTCCAGCCGCACTTCCTGACGTCCCGTCAGTTCACCGGACAGGTAGGGCAGTTGAAGCATTCCGATCTCCCCGGCCGCACCGTGCGCCCCGGTCCACAGTTCGCCGTCACGCACCAGGCCGACCCCGACGCCCGTCCCGACCAGCAGGTAGGCGAAGACCGAACTGCCCGCCCCCGCACCGTAGGTGTACTCGCCGAGGGCGGCGAGGTTGGCGTCGTTGGCGACCTGCACCTGCATGCCGAGGCCGTCCGATATCCGGTCGACCAGGCCGGGCCGGGCCCAGCCGGGCAGGTGCGGGGCGTGCCGCACCGCCCGCAGGCGCTCGTCCCACACCCCGGGGCTGCCGATCACCGCCCGCACCACCCCGTCCGCCGGGGCGGCCCCGGGGCAGCCCGCCGAGCCGCCCTCCGCCAGCCCGGCGTCGGCGAGGGTGTCCCGGGCGGTGGCGATCAGTGCGTCCGCGACGGCGGGGCCGGAACGGCCGCGGTTGGGGACGTCCCGGCGGGCCACCACCCGGCCCGCCAGGTCGGCGACCGCGACCCGCACGCGGGCCCGGCCGACGTCCATCCCGAGCACGTACCCGGCGCCGGCGTCGGCCCGGTACAGGACGGCGGTGCGGCCCCGGTCGGGGGCCAGCGTGCCCGCCTCACGGACCAGCCCGGCCGTCTCCAGCGAACCCAGCGCGGCGGACACCGTCGGCTTCGACAGGCCGGTGTCCCGGGCGAGCTGGGCCCGCGAGGACGGGCCTCCGGTACGCAGCAGCTCCAGCAGCAGCCACTCGTTGTTGCTGCGCAACCGCTGCCGGCTCCACCGGGCCGGCTCGGGCACCAGGCCCGCCGGCCGTCTCCGCGCGACGGGCATCGCTTGCGGGTGGGTCATGCTTCCTCTTCTCCGGTCGGGACAGTCCGCCCGCCCCCGCCGGCAACACCGTCACAGACTCAACTGTCGTCCACGTCCAGGTCGTCACACCCGCCCCGGCACCGCACATCCGGCACCGACACGCCCGCCGGACACCGGCCCGCTCCCGGTTCCCGCAGCACGGCGATGGTACCCACCGGAAGCGTCGGCTGACGTACCGTACAGATCATGGAATTCCGTCACCTGGGCCGCAGCGGCCTGATCGTCAGTGAAATCGCCTACGGCAACTGGCTCACCCACGGCTCGCAGGTCGAGGAGGACACCGCGGCCGCGTGCATCCGCGCCGCCCTCGACGCGGGCATCACCACCTTCGACACCGCCGACGTGTACGCGGAGACCCGCGCCGAGGCGGTCCTGGGCCGGGCCCTCAAGGGCGAGCGCCGCGAAGGGCTGGAGATCCTCACCAAGGTGTTCTGGCCCACCGGCCCCGGCCGCAACGACCGCGGGCTGAGCCGCAAGCACATCATGGAGTCGATCAACGGCTCGCTGCGCCGCCTGCAGACCGACTACGTCGACGTGTACCAGGCGCACCGCTTCGACCCGTCCACGCCGCTGGAGGAGACCATGGAGGCGTTCGCCGACGTGGTCCGCTCCGGCAAGGCCCACTACATCGGCGTCTCCGAGTGGACCGCCGACCAGATCCGGGCCGGGCATGCGCTCGCCCGCGAACTGCGCGTGCCGTTCGTCTCCAACCAGCCCCAGTACAGTGCGCTGTGGCGGGTCATCGAGGGCGAAGTCGTCCCGGTGTCAGAGGAGTTGGGCCTCGGCCAGGTGGTCTGGTCGCCGATCGCGCAGGGCGTGCTCACCGGCAAGTACCGGCCCGGCGCGGCGCCGCCGGCGGGCTCCCGCGCCACCGACGAGAAGGGCGGCGCGAACTTCGTCGCCCGCTGGCTGCGCGACGACGTCCTGGAGCGCGTCCAGCAGCTGCGCCCGCTCGCCGACCAGGCGGGCCTGTCGCTCGCCCAACTGGCCGTCGCCTGGGTGCTGCAGAACCCCAACGTGTCCGCGGCGATCATCGGCGCCTCCCGGCCCGAGCAGGTCACCGAGAACGTCAAGGCCGCCGGCGTGAAGCTGGAGCCGGAGCTGCTCGCCCGGATGGACGAAATCCTCGCTCCCGTCGCCCAGTTCGACCCCGCGAAGACCGCCGAGAACGCCCCCCAGTCCCGTCCCTGAAGGCCCTGACAGCCCTGACAGCCCCGACGGCCCCGACGGCCCCGACGGCCCCGACGGCCCCGACGGCCCTGACGGCCCTGACGGCCCTGACGGCCCTGACGCCACGGCCGGGCCGGCGCCGCACCAC